>DASVCR010000048.1:0-2555 GCA_036381515.1 Gammaproteobacteria bacterium
CGGCCGCTGTCGCCGGTCCCGACGGCGATCGTCCGGAGCCCGTTGCGCGTGACGATCACCGGGACGGCATGGTCCGCGTCGGTGATCAGCACGGCCTCGGACGTCATCGGCGCGACGTTGACGAGCTGCCCGACGATGCCGTTCGCGTCGAGCAGCGCCTGGCCGACGTACGCGCCGTCCATCGAGCCGCGATTGATGTTGAAGCGTTGCCGGTAGGGGTCCATGTCGACCGCGAGGATCTCGGCGACGAGCACGCGATCGGCGAGGCGTGCCGTCGAGTCGAGCAGCTCGCGCAGCCGCCGGTTCTCGGCCTCGAGGGCCTCGAGCCGCTGCAGCTTCGCGCTCGCGTGGAGCTGCTCCCGCCTGAGCCGCTCGTTCTCGGCGAGCAGCGTCCTCCGCTCGGCGAACGAC
Organism: Gammaproteobacteria bacterium; assembly: GCA_036381515.1. Taxonomy (GTDB): domain Bacteria; phylum Pseudomonadota; class Gammaproteobacteria; order Steroidobacterales; family Rariloculaceae; genus ZC4RG20. The sequence goes on from DASVCR010000048.1 coordinate 412, forward strand.
GTCTTCGCCCAGCGCCACGCGCGCGGCGGCGCATCGACGAGCATCTGGACCGGAAAGACGACGTACGACAGGGCTTCCCGGACCGATTCGAGGCGCGACGTGCGATGGTCGACGACCATCAGGGTGCAGGCGGCGACTGCGAGCAGCAGGAAGCGGACGCCGAGGGATCTCACCCCGGGACCAGGCCCGTTCGATGCTGTGCCTCGAGCGCCCATTCAGATGCCGCTCGCGCGGCCGCCTCCCCAACGTCCGTTCGTCGTTGCCGTCTGCCTTAGAACCGCTTCGGTTCCGCTCTCCTTAATTCTCTACTCGACCGAGAACGCCGCCGGACCGTACTCGTCGAGCAGCTCGAGCACGCGCCCGCCGCCCCGCGCGACGCAGGTCAGCGGATCGTCCGCGACGACGACCGGCAAGCCGGTCTCCTCGGTCAACAGCTTGTCGATGTCCGTCAGGAGCGCTCCGCCCCCGGTCAGCACGATGCCTCGCTCCGCAACGTCCGCGCCGAGCTCCGGCGGGGTCTGCTCCAGAGCGACTTTGACGGCCCCGACGATGCCTTGCAAGGGCTCCTGTAACGCTTCCAGGATCTCGTTGCTGTTCAGCGTGAACGCGCGCGGGACGCCCTCGGAAAGATTGCGGCCTTTGACGGATATTTCCTTGACTTCCTGCCCCGGATACGCCGAGCCGATCTCGCACTTGATCCGCTCGGCCGTCGCCTCGCCGATCAGGATGCCGTAATTGCGGCGGACGTAGTTCGTGATCGCCTCGTCGAAGCGGTCGCCGCCGATCCGGACGGAGGCGGCGTAGACGATGCCGTTCAGCGAGATCACCGCGACCTCGGACGTGCCGCCGCCGATGTCGAGCACCATCGAGCCGCGTGCCTCGTGGACCGGCATCCCGGCGCCCATCGCGGCGGCCATCGGCTCCTCGACGAGGTAGACTTTGCGCGCGCCGGCGCCTTCCGCCGATTCGCGGATCGCCCGCCGCTCGACTTGCGTCGAGCCGTACGGCACGCAGACGAGGACGCGCGGGCTCGGCCGGAAGTAGCGCGAACCGTGCGCCTTCTTGATGAAGTACTGCAGCATCTTCTCGGTCACGTTGAAGTCGGCGATGACGCCGTCCTTCAGCGGCCGGATCGCGGTGATGTGGCCCGGCGTTCGGCCGAGCATGTTCTTCGCCTCGGTACCAACGGCCTCGAGCACTTTGCCGCCGCGGCCGGGCTCCTCGCGGATCGCCACGACCGAGGGTTCGTTCAGAACGATGCCGCGGCCTCGGACATAAATCAGAGTGTTCGCGGTGCCGAGATCGATGGACAGGTCGTTCGAGAAATACCCGAGAAAGCTCTTTAACATCGAGCGCCAAAGCCGCGGAAATGAGTGGCGCGACTTTAGCAACGGGTGGGAGAATCGGCAAGCGACGTGTATATTCTAATGAGACGTCCGTCACCGATGTAGCCCAATGTCTTTCGGAAGCCAGGAGATCGACAAGCTCTGCGACCTCGCGCGTCTCGAGATCGGCGCCGACGAGCGCGCGGATCTCGCGGAGAAGCTGACGAACATCGTCGCGATGGTCGGGCAGCTCGAGGCCGTGCCGACCGACGGCGTCGAGCCGATGGCGCACCCGCTCGACCAGCCGCAGCGGCTGCGTGACGACGTCGTCACGGAAGAGGACAGGCACGAGCTCTACCAGCGCAACGCGCCGGCCGTCGAGCGCGGCCTGTATCTCGTCCCCAAGGTCATCGAATGAACGTCGAAGGAAGGCGTCGTCGAAAAATGGTGTCATACACCTTTTTCGAGCCCCGGCGGCTGGTGCCGGCAGAGCGGCAAGTCGAAAAAGGTGTCTGACACCATTTCTCGACACCGTTTTCCGGCACCGCTCCACCCTCACGCCCACGCCCCCGAAACCTTACCGCCCATGCACGATTTGACGATCGCACAACTCGCCGAGGCACTGCGCGCGCGCAAGTTCTCCGCGGTGGAGCTCGCGCGGCACTGCCTCGACCGGATCGCGAGGCTCGGCGGCGAGCTGAACGCCTTCATCACCGTCACCGGCGACGAGGCGCTCGCGCAGGCCGAGCAGGCGGACCGGCGACTCGCCGACGGCACCGCGACGCCGCTGACCGGCATCCCGGTCGCGCACAAGGACAT
>DASVCR010000049.1:0-57933 GCA_036381515.1 Gammaproteobacteria bacterium
CCTTCTCGAAACTGTCATAGAGCTCGAACTGGTGCTGCTTCGCGAATGCCTTCAATTCGTCGGTGTGCGTGCGCGCAGCGCCCGCCACGAAGTTCAGCTCGTCGCTCTGACCGCCGGACACGGCTTCGACCAGCGTCCGACCCCACCACCCCAAACCCACGATGCCTGCATTGATCACGCTGCGATCCTCGCTGTTCTCAAATCACTCGATGCCGCTGGCGCGCGCTTGATCGCGCGCAATCACGGACCAATCCTTATCGGCCTCGCCGTGCGCCATCGCGCCGAGCAGCCTGTCGCGATACACGTTCAGGCTCGGCAGCGGCACGTTCGCGGCGAGCGCCGCGGCCAACGCCAAATTCGCGTCCTTGAGTCCCAACGTCGTCGTGAAGCCGGCCTGATCGTAGAGCTGTTTCGCGATGATGTTGCCGTAAACCTTGTAGGCCGGCGCCGCGAACAAGCCGTCCGTCATGACGTCGAAGAACGTCGTCGGGTCCACGCCGTACTTGCGGATCAGCGAGAAGCCCTCGCCCATCGCCGCGATCGCGCAGCCGAGCACCATGTTGTTCGCGAGCTTGACCGCGGCGGCGCCGGCGGGGTTCGTGCCCGCGTTGAACACGCGCCGGCCGAACAGGGCGAACACCGGCGCGAGCTTGTCGATCGCTTCGGCGGGCCCCGCGGCGACGATGCCGAGCTGGCCCGCCGCGGCGGCGTCCGGGCGGCCGAGCACCGGCGCCGCGACGAGCACGCGCCCGGCCTCGGTGTGCACGCGCTCGAGCTCGGCGAGACACGTCACGCTGTGCGTGCCCATCGGCACGTGGATCGAGCCTTTCGGCAACGCCTCGAGGAGCCCGGCCGAGACGACCTCGCGGAGCGCCTTGTCGTCCGTCAGCATCGTGAAGACGACGTCGCGCCCGGCCGCTGCCTCCGCGACGCTCGCCGCGACCTTCGCGCCGCGGCCCGCGAGCTCGTCGGCCTTCGAGCGAGTCCGGTTGTACACGACGAGGTCGTGCTCGCCGCCGACGATCCGGCCGGTAATCGCCTGCCCCATCCGGCCGAGGCCGATGAATCCGATTTTCATGCTCTTTTCTCTCCTCGTGGAGGGAAAAATGGTGTCAGACACCATTTTCCGCGAGCAAATGTCCGACGCGCGGGAAAAATGGTGTCAGACACCATTTTCTCGAAGCAGGTGTCCAACCCGAGCGTTCGCCAGGGAAAATGGTGTCTGACACCATTTTTCCCCACTACACGAGCTGATCGCGCACCCACTCGAGCTCGCGCGTCACGTAGTCGACGATGTCGCCCGTCTTCAGGTGCTCGGGCAGCACGTCCCACGTGTACGTCTCGATCTCGAGATGCGGCGACAGCTTGTTCGCCTTGTGGAACTTCAACGCGTCCTCGATCGCGAAGCGGGTCGTCTGGAAGTCGCCGAGGTCGTCGAGGAACACCGGCACGTGGAAGTGCGTCCGCCACTCTCGCTCGCCGCCCGGATCGCGTTCCCACGCGTCGAACGCGTCGCCCAGATTCAGGAAGCGCGTGAGCTCGCCGTTCCGCCGCTCGACGGTCTGCGTCAGGTACACGGTGTCCGCGTATTGCCGGAGCGCGTCGACCTTCTGCTGGGTGACCTGCGGCACGCGCACGGCCGCCGCCTCCTGCAGCTTGAAGACCGGGATGCCCTTGTCCGCGAGCGTGCGCAGCGACGCGCCGATGTCCTCGAACTCGACGGCCTGATGGCAGATGTCGTACACCATGCCGAGATGCTCGCGAAGCGCCCGGGCAGCGTCGTTGCGCGACAGGCCCGTCTGCTCGGCGAGCGACTTCACCGCGTCGTCGGCGTAGAGGTGGTTCGTGAAGTAATCGACCGCCTCCTCGGTCGTCTCGAGGAAGCAGTAGGGCTCGGGCTCGAGCGCGAGGCGCACGATCTTGTCGGTCCGCTCGCGGATTTTCACGAGGTGCGCGACCGTGCCGATGACCTGGCGCGTGTACGCGTCGACGACGTCGGGACCGGTCACGCGCGGCTTGAAGCCGAGCGGCGGACTCTGGATCGTCGGCTCGATGCCGGGCGCACAGACGTCCGCGAGGATGTCCGCGACGCGCTTCGTGTACGTCGCGCGCTCGTCGCTGCGCCAGTCGGGCTCGTACACGCGCTCCATGACGATCGTGTTCTTGAACGGCCCGTACGGGAACGCGTTCACGGTGTAGAGGTACATGTCGCGCTCTTCGAGGAACGCCTTCAGCTTCTCGCGCTCCTTGGGCTCCGCCGTCAGCGTCTCGGCCGATGCCGCCGAGATCCTGAGCGACACGCCGAACGGACGATCCGGCGCGATGCGTTCCTTTACCCTCGGGACGTAGCGGTTGAGGCTGTCCCAGATCTCCGGCCATGTGTCGCCGGGATGAACGAGCGTCGAGTACGTCAGGTGGCCGAGGCCGCTGCCCAAATCCATGCCAATCTCCTTGAACGCCCGCACGGGCGAATCGATGGTGCCGTCTCGAGCCGCGCAGCGAGCGGCGGCGCGCCGGGCCAGGGTTGTGGACCGCCGGCATCTACAATATTGTATCCGCCCTAATCACGAATTGCCGGAGCCAACGGAATGCTGCGCGCCACGGCCGATAAGGTTCTACCGACGACGATCACCGGATCCCTGCCCAGGCCGAGCTGGTACACCGAGAACCTCGGGCTGCGCAGCTTCCTCGAGGCCATGGTCGAGACGCGCTTCCGCGAGCAGTACGAGGACGCGCTCTCGGTCTACGTCACCGAGCAGACGATCGCGGGCCTCGACATTCTGACCGACGGCGACGCACGCTTCTCCGCCGACATCGGCGGCCAGAGCTGGACGAGCTACCCGCCGTCGCACATGTCCGGGTTCGACCGGATCCCGAAGGCGGCGAAGGTCGGCGCCGGCGGCATCGCGTTCCCGCGCGGGCACATCCTGCACGACTACATCGAGGCGCGCGTGATGCCGAGCATCGTCGGCCCGGTCGGGCGCGGCAACATGCAGTACGCCGCGATCTGGAAGGCGGCGCAGCGCATGACGTCGAAGCCCGTGAAGTTCGGCACCGTCACGCCGGAGCTCGTCGCTTTCGCGGTTCAGGATTACTACTACAAGGACATCCGCGAGCGCATCTGGGCGATCAGCGACGCGTTCAACGAGGAGCTGCACGAGCTCGCCGACGCGGGCTGCCCGGTCATCCAGATGGAGGAGCCGCAGATCCACCTGCTCGCCGCGCGCGGCATCGTCGACGACAAGATCAATCCGCAGTTCATGCTCGAGGTGTTCAACAACACCGTGCGCGGGCTGCGCGCCAAGACCGAGGTCTGGTGCCACACGTGCTGGGGCAACCCGTCCCAGCAGCGCATGTTCGCGGAGGTGCAGAGCTACAAGCCGGCGCTCGAGATCCTGAACAAGGTCGACGCGGACGTGATCACGTTCGAGTCCGTCAGCTCGAACGGCATGGACCTCGAGGCGATCGGCCAACAGATCACGGACATGAAGGTCGCGATCGGCGTCATCGACCACCACTCGCTGCAGGTCGAGCGGCCCGAGGCCGTCGCCGATCACATCCGGCGTGCGCTGAAGCACATCCCGGCCGAGCGGCTCGTAATCTCGTCCGACTGCGGCATGGGCCGCGAGGGCATGAGCCGGCGCCATGCGCTCTACAAGATGGCCGCGCTCGTGCAGGGCACGAACATCGTCCGCAAGGAGCTCGGCCTGCCGCAGGCGGAGTGCCTGCTGGCCGATCCGAAGCTGTCGCTCGTTCCGCAGCAGAGCTGATCTCCGTGTCAGACACCTTTTTCCCTCCGGGGAAAAGGTGTCTGACACATCTTCGCGCTGAATTGGGGGTCAGAGCCCGTTTTCGGCAAGCTCCAACTCCCGATGAACACGCTCGAACGCAACCGCTTCACGGCGGCCGCCGGAGCCCGTGGCCGAACGGCCGACGCCTCCAAGGGCGCGCTTCTCCATGGAAAAGGGCTCTGACCCCGATTTCGCCCTGACACATTTTCACGCGATCCGGATCACGAGCTTGCCGAAGTGGCTCGCCGACTCGAGCCTGCGGTAAGCCTCCGGAGCCGCGTCGAACTCGAAGACCTCGTCGATCACGGGCCGGAGGCGATTCACGTCGATCGCGCGGCACAGCTCCTCGAACATCGTCCGATCGCCGACGAGCAGGCCGCGCAGCGTCGCGTTCTTCGGCATCAGCGGGTGCGGATTCAGGTTCCCGGACGGCGGCGTCAGCACGCCGATCAGCGCGATCTCGCCGCGCCGCGCGACCGCCTGCAGCGACTGCGGCAGCGTCCCGGCGCCGCCGACCTCGACGATGTGGTCCGCGCCGCGGCCGTCCGTCAGCTCGAGCACCTGCTCCGCCCAGTTCGGATGCGTGCGGTAGTTGACGGTCACGTCCGCACCGAGGCGTTTCGCGCGCTCGAGCTTCTCGTCGCTCGACGACGTGATCACGACGCGAGCCCCGGCAAGCTTCGCGATCTGCAGCGCGAAGATCGACACGCCGCCGGTCCCGAGCGTCAGCACGGTGTCTCCCGGCCGCACCGTCTTCCCTTCCATGAGCGCGTTCCACGCGGTGACGCCGGCGCACGGCAACGTCGCGGCCTCCTCGAACGAAAGGTGGCCCGGGATCTTCAACAGTCCGTCCTCGGGGAACACGGCGTACTCGGCGAGCGTGCCGTCGAGAGGCGAGCCGAGCGCGGCCGGCGGCGACCCTTGAGTGAACGTCGCGACGACGCGGTCGCCGCGCGCGAACTGACTGACCCCGTCCCCGACGGCTTCGACCTCGCCCGCGCCGTCCGACAGCGGGATCACGTCGCGAGCGACGGGACCGCCGGGGTAGTTCCCGGTCACGATGGCCAGGTCCCGATAGTTCAGCGACGCGGCCCGCATCCGCACGAGCACCTGACCGGGCCCGGGCGCCGGCGTCGGCCGCTCGGCGCGCTTGAGGCCCGCGATCGACGTGCTGCCTTGTGCAATCTCGTATACCTTCATGTTCGCTTCCTCCGGGCTTCGAGGTCGGCCCGCCGCTCGCCGCAAGGGCGCCGGCCGGCCGTCTCGCCGCGGCTCATGCCTTGACCAGACGGGGCTCGAGCGGCCTGCCGAACGCACGCACCGCGGCGAGCAGCGCGACGCCGAGCACGGCCGTGACGAGCGACGCGGCCGACTCCGCCCCGAACCAGACCGTGCTGCCTCCGACGGCGATCGCGGCGGCGAAGAGCGCCACGCCGACGGCGAGGTCTTTCGTGCTGCTGATGCGCAGCGTCTGCATCCCGTGCGCGAGCAGGAACGCCGCGACGAGCGCCGTGATCAGCGCGTAGCCGATCGCGAGCGGCGAGCCGTCCAGGATGAACGCTTCGTTGTAGCACCACAGGAACGGCATCAGATACGCGGTCGTCGAAAGCTTCAGGCCCTCCCACGATGTCCGCCACATCCCGGCACCGGCCAGTCCCGCCGCGACGTAGCTCGCCACACATACCGGCGGCGTCAGGAACGACAGCAGCCCGAAATAGAAGATGAAGAGGTGCGCCGCCATCGGCGACACGCCCATCTCGACGAGCGCCGGCGCGAGCACGACGGAGAGCACGACGTAGATCGCCGTCGTCGGCATGCCCATGCCGAGCACAATCGAGATCAGGCCGGTCAGGAGCAGCATCACGAAGAGCCCCGCGTCGCGTCCGATCTCGCTCAGCACGAGCGACAGCGAGAACCCGAGGCCGGTGATGTTCATCACGCCGATCACGATTCCGGCGCCGCCGCCGATCATCAGGAGCGGCAGCATGTTCTCGCCGGTGCCGACGAGCAGCGACTTCAGCGTATCGAGCCTGAGCAGCGAGCGGAGCTTCAGGACCGCGAGCACGGCGAGCGCGGCCACCGAGAACATCGCCGACAGAGCGGGATCGTAGCCGAGGTCGAACAGCAGGTACATCAGCAGGACGAGCGGCAGCAGGAAGATCCAGCCGGTTCGGAGGGCGGTCTTGCCGCTCGGCAGCTCCGCCTTCGGGAGCCCGTGCAGCCCGTGGCGGGCCGCGATCGCGTCGATCTGCAGGAACAGGCAAATGTAGTACACCGCGGCCGGCACGAGCGCCGCGAGCGCGACGCTCGCGTAGCTCACCTGCAGGAACTCGGCGATCAGGAACGCCGTCGCGCCCATCACCGGCGGCGCGAACTGGCCGCCGTTCGACGCGACCGCTTCGACGGCGCCGGCCTGATGCGGCTTGAAGCCGTAACGCTTCATCAGAGGAATCGTCACGACGCCCGTCGACATGATGTTGCCGATCACGGTGCCGTTGATCGATCCGAAAATGCTCGAAGCGACGACCGCGACCTTCGCCGGGCCGCCGCGCCGGTGCCCCATGCTCGCGAGCGCGATGTCCGTGAAGAACTTGATCGCGCCCGTGATCTCCATCAGCCGGCCGAGCAGGATGAACGCGAGCACGAGCATGCCGATCACCTGCAGCACCTGCCCGGGCACGCCGTTCGTGTCCGCGTACACGTACATCACGAACGACGGCGGCGTCAGGCGATCGGCGCCGAACGGCGGCGGCAGCACGTGGCCGAACAGCGCGTAGACGATCAAGAGCCAGACGAGGATCGTGATCGCGAGCCCGGCGGTCTTGCGCATCGCCTCCATCAGCAGCGCGACCGCGATGATTCCGGGGACGTACTTCGACGCGGTATAGCCCGAGATGTCGATGACCCACGCGTTGTAGTGCAGCGACATCCAGAGCCAGCTCGCGATCGCCGCGAAGCCGAGCACGGCATCGAGCGCCGTCGGACGCTCGAGATACGGGTAGCGCAGGAACGCGCCCGCGATGCCGAGCCCGAGCAGCAGGCCGATCCACTCGGCCGCGATGAACGAGAAGCCGAAGTACTGAGGCACGTCGACGACCCACGCGACGCCGACCAGCGTGATCGCCGCGAGATACGCGTGGCGAAGCCGTTCGAGAATGCCGCTCATCCAGTCCCCCGCAAGGCCTCGCGAGGCGGCCGCCCGCGGACCCGAGTGTTGCCTCCCGAAGAGCGGCGCGCGGCCGCGACGTGCCTTACCGGCACGGTGCGCGAGCGCCCAGGAGCGCCGCGCCGACGGCCGATCAACCGAGGTGCCGGTGGAAGAACGCGATCGTCCGTTCCCACGCGAGCGCCGCCGCCTCCTCGTCGAAACGAGGCGTCGTGTCGTTGTTGAACCCGTGATTCGTGCCCGGGTAGAAGTGAGCTTCGTACTCGACGTGGGCCTCGTCGAGCGCGGCCTGATAGGCCGGCCAGCCCGCGTTGATCCGCTCGTCCATCTCGGCGTAGTGGAGCAGCAGCGGCGCGCGGATCTTCGGCACGTCGGCGGTCGGCGGCTGCCCGCCGTAGAACGCGACGCCGGCCGCGAGGCCGGGCAGCCGCACCGCGAGCTGGTTGACCATGCCGCCGCCGAAGCAGAAGCCGACGGCGCCGACCCGTCCGTTGCACTCGTCCGCGTCCTCGAGCCACTCGACCGCCGCGACGAAGTCCTCGACGAGGCGCTCGCGGTCGAGCTGCGCGAACAGCTCGCGGGCGCGATCCTCGTCGCCGGGGTAGCCGCCGAGCGGTGTCAGCGCGTCCGGCGCGAGCGCGACGAAGCCCTCGAGCGCGATGCGGCGGGCGATGTCCTCGATGTGCGGATTCAACCCGCGGTTCTCGTGGATCACGACGACGCCGGGCCGCGGGGCCGCGTCGCCCGCCGGCTTCACGAGATAGCCGCGGATCGTGCCCGCCCCCTGCGGCGACGCGAAGTCGACGTAGCGCGCGTCGATCCGCGGATCGTCCTCGGCGATCCGCTGCCCGGCCGCGAAGTCGGGCACCAGGCTCTCGAGCAGGGCCGTCGCCGTGACGCCGCCGACCGCGAAGCCCGCGGCACGGTCCAGAAACTCCCTGCGGCTGATGTCGCCGTGCACGAACTGGTCGAACAGCTTCAGTACCGCGGGGCTGTAATCGCTCGCTCTTCTTCTCGTCATCGCGTCCGCTCCTGCTGCCACGGCTGGCCGAGCCGGGCCATGGTAGCGGATTTTCCGGACCCCGCGCAGCCGCCGCGGGACGCCGCGCAGCGAACACGCCCGCGGCCCGGCGCCGCGCGCCGCGCGCGTCAGGCGCCCGGCACCCGGCGGCCGCGGAAGAACTCGACGATTCGCCGCCCGATCTCGGCCTCCGCACCCTCCATGTGCAGATGATGCCCGCCCTCGAGCCGCACGATCTCGAGCGAGCGGAACGACGGCAGGATCTCGTCGTATTCCGGCATCGCGGCGAAAGGGCTTTGCGTCGCGCGAAACATCAGCACCGGCGCCGTGATCCGCGCGACGAACGCCCGCACCTGCTCCGCGGTGTAGCGTACGTCGGACGACGCCTTCAGCCGCTGATCGGCACGCCACATGAAGCCGCCGTCGACCTCGATCAGCGAGCGGCGCGCGAGGATCTCGGCCGCGTGCAGCGTGACCTTCGAGAAGCCGTCGGCGCGCTCGGCGACCGCTCGCGCCCGGTCCGGAAACACGCGCCCCGTCCGGCCCCCGAGCTCGCGCTTGCCGCGCAGCGCGTCGCGCAGGCGGTCCGGCGCGCGCTCCGGCGGATCGATCAGCGGCAGCCCGCCCTCGATCAGCACGAGCTGCTCGACCCGCTCCGGGAACGCTCCGGCGAGCAACGTGCCGATCGCGGCGCCGCGCGAGTGGCCGATGAAGCGAAAGCGCGCCCAGCCGAGCGCATCGGCGACGTCGATCAGGTCGCCGACGTCCTGCGACAGGTTGTAGCCCGAGTCCGGCGAGCGGAAATCGCTAGCCCCGTGCCCGGCCGCATCGAGCGCGACGATGCGGCAGCCTGGAAGGTGCGGCGCGAGAAGATCGAAGCTGCCTGCGTTGTCGAGCCAGCCGTGCAGCGCGAGCACGGGCATGCCGTCCTCGTCGCCCCATTCGCGGCCGGCGAGCGTCAGACCGGGAAGCGTGAAGCGCCGCTCGAGCGGCATGTCGCGGAGCCTGTCACCGTTACGCGGGCAGGGAAGCCGACGATTCTAGAACCGCGGGCCCCGTCCGCTCTGCTGCTGGAACGGTCCGGACGACGAGAATCGCTCCGAGATGAACTGCTGCAGGCGCTCCTGCTGCTCGAACAAGCTCGTGCTCGGCAAGAGCAGCACGCGGTCGCCAGGCTCGAGACCGGAGATGACCTCGCTGTGCTCGAGGTCGGTCAGCCCGGTCACGACCTTCACCGGGACCGGCCGGTTGTCGCGCAGCGCGACGACCCAGTACTCGCCGCCGAACTGATAGCCCCCGTCCGCCGATTCCGTGACGCGGCCGCTCGCGGAGCCGCCCTGCCATCCGTTGCCTCCGGAGCCACCGAAGCCCCCGCGGCCGCCGAAGCCCCCTGCGGACCCGCCGGGCGGTCCGCCGTCGCGGTCGCCGAAGGCCTGGCCCATGATCGTCCTCATCATGTTGCGCTGCTCGGCCGTCAGCTCGCGGCCGGCCTCGCGTGCGCGCATCAGCGCCTCGACCTGCGCGCGGTCGACGCCGGGAGGCAAGACGATCGTGCGGCCGCCGATCGAGATCGTCGACTCGGTCTTCGCCATCAGCGCCTCGATGTCGGCGTTCGGATCGAGCGCGAGATAGAGCTCGGCCGCGGGAATGCCGAGCATCTGCGCCGTCATCGGCACGTCCTCGAGCGCGCGGAGCGCCGCGGTCGGCACCGCGGTCACGTTCTCGCGCTCGGCGATCGAGATGTTGACCTCCGCGTTCATGCCTGGCCGCAGGAGCCCCCGCTCGTTGTCGATCGAGATCAGCACGGCGAACATCGTGACGTTCTGGTCGACGATCGCCTGCGGCTCGATCTTCTGGACCTTGCCGTGGAACGGCTGATTCGGATACGCGGCGACGACGACGTGCGCGTCCATGCCCGGATGGATCTTGCCGATGTCGGTCTCGTCGACGAGCGCGCGCACCTGCACGACCGTGAGGTCCGCCATCTTCATCAGGATCGTGCCGTCGCTCACGGCCTGCGTCGGCGACGAGATGACGGCGCCGGGCTCGACGCTCCGCTCGATGATCGTGCCCGTGATCGGCGCGCGGACGTCCGTGTCGTCCATCGCGATGCGCGCATTCTCGAGCGCGACCTCGGCGCTGACGACCTGCGCCTCGGCGTTCGCGAACTCGAGCTGCGACTGCTCGTAGTCCGTCTGCGTCAACGTGCCGGAGTTGAACAGCGTTTCCGCGCGCCGCATCGCGGTCTCGGCGATCTGCCGCCGCGCCCGCGCGGCCTTGAGCGTCGCCTCCGCCTCGGCGAGCTCGTTGCGCGGCGTGCGCTTGTCGACCTCGACGAGCAGCGCGCCGGCCTCGACGACGTCGCCGGTCTCGGCATACACGTTCAGGATCTCGCCGGACGCCTTCGACTTGACCTCGACCGTCCTGACCGGCTCGATCACGCCCGACGCCTCGACGCTGACCTGAATGTCGACGATGTCCACCGTCTCGGAATCGTAAAGCGGCACGACGTCCTGGGGGCTCGGCTGGCAGCCTGCGAGCGGCAAGGTCGCTACGAGCGCGGCGAGCGCGAGCGCACGGCGCGGGAAATCTCTGTTCATCAATGCGTCACCCGCGGGTTCTGGTAGTCCTGCTCGATCGCGCCGTCTCGCAGCACGAGCACCCGGCGAGCGTGCCCGGCAATGTCCGGCTCGTGCGTGACGAGAATGATCGTGTGGCCCGACGCGTGCAGGTCGTCGAACAGCGCCATGATCTCCTCGCTCGTGGCCGAGTCGAGGTTCCCGGTCGGCTCGTCCGCGAGCAGGATGCTCGGCTCCGTGACGAGCGCCCGCGCGATCGCGACGCGCTGCCGCTGACCGCCGGACATCTCGCTCGGGCGATGGTTGATGCGCTGGCCGAGACCCACGCGCTCGAGCGCCTTCCGCGCCCGTTCGATGCGCTCCTTGCGCTTCACGCCGGCGTAGACGAGCGGCAGCTCGACGTTGTGCAGCGCATCCGCCCGCGGCAGCAGATTGAACGTCTGAAACACGAAGCCGACGTCGCGATTGCGCACGCGGGCGAGCTCGCGGTCCTTCATGTCGGACACGAGCTTGCCGTTCAGCCAGTACTCGCCTTCGTCCGGCGTATCGAGGCAGCCGATCAGGTTCATCAGCGTCGACTTGCCAGAGCCGGACGGTCCCATGATCGCGACGTATTCGCCTTTCTGGATCGACAGATCGACGCCGCGCAGCGCATGGATCAGCTCGCCGCCCATTCGATATCGACGTTTCAGGTTGTGGGTCTGAATGATCGCGCTCACGCTTTCGTCCCTTCTTTGGACGTGCTGCGACGGCATCTGCGGCGATACGAAATTCCGCGCCGCGGGCGGTCGCTTCCGATTATCGCATCGGAAGCGCGGCCCGAATCGTATACGGCGTGTAACCCGGCGTCGCTAAAGGATTCTTAAGTCCTTATGCGGGCACGTAGGGAGGCTTCGAAGGGCCGCGCAGATGCTCGCGGAGGAACGCGATCGAGCGCGAGAATGCGAGCGCGGAATCCTTCGGGCTGAAGGCCGCACGACCCTCGCTGTCGAAGCCGTGCCCGGCTCCGGCGTAGACGTGGTAAATGCCGGTCGGGTTCGCTGCGCGGATCCGTTCGATGTTCTCCGGCGGGATCGACCGATCCTTGTCACCGAAGTGGTACATGACCGGGCACCGCGGCCGCTCGTCGAGCATGCTGACGATCGAGGTCCCGTAGTAAGACACGGCCGCCGAGATCGGCAGATGGATTGCGGCCGCGTGTGCGACCGTACCGCCCCAGCAAAAACCGACGACGCCGACCGGCACGTCCCCGAGCGCGTCGATCGCGGCCTGCACGTCGGCGAGCGTGTTCGGCCACTCGAGCCGGCGCATCGCGGCGCGGCCGCGCTCGATCTCCGAGTAGTCGAGCACGAGGCCGCGCTCGACCCGGTCGAACAGCGCCGGCGCGATCGCGGTAAAGCCTTCGGACGCGTAACGGTCGACGACGCGGCGGATGTGCGGCGTCACCCCGAATATCTCCTGGACGATGACGACGCCGCCCGACGGCGTGCCCGCAGGCGCGGCGCGATAGGCGTCGAAGACGTGGCCGTCCTGTGCGGTGAGACGCACGACCTCGCCCATGCTCGTTCCCCGCGGATCCGTTCCCTGGTCGTCGAAAGGGCAGACCGTGCCGGGGCGCCCGCGCGCCCCGGCCGTGACGTCAATTGCGGTCGGACTCCGAGCGGCTCAGCCGGCGGTAGTACTCGGCGACCGCGTCCTCGAAACCGCGAGCGACCCGGACGGGCGCCTCGGTCCGTACCGTCGCGTTGCGCGAGTCGCCGGACGCCGCGCGCAGCTCGAGCTCGGTCTTCTCGAGCAGATCGACGAGCGCGCGATACTCGCGCTCGATCAGCTCCGCGTTGCCGTCGCCCGGTAGCCCGCGGCGCAACGCCTCTGCGAGCTCGCGGACCGCCCGCAGCTCCTCTTCGCTGAGCCCGTCCTCGCGGAGCCGGTTGCTCAGCGTCAGGAGGTCCGTGCCGGCCGTCTCGAGGCGCTGACGTGCCTCGTCGAGGCGCTCCGGATCCTGCCAGAAGCCGTACGGATACGGGCCCCAGACGTCGCCGCGGTTCGGGTCGTAGAAGCCGCCTCGCGGGCCGTAGCCGCGGTCGAACGGGCCGCCGGCATACAGGCCGCCGGGGCCGCCCTGCTGGGCGCCGCCTTGCTGCGCGCCCTGTTGCTGACCGCCCTGTTGCTGGCCGCCCTGCTGGTTACCCTGCTGCTGACCGCCGGCCTGCGCGTTCTGCTGCTCCGCCTGATCCTCTTGCGGTTGTCCGGGCTGCCCCGGCTGCCCCGGCGGCGACAGCGCGGCCTGCCGCGGATCGAGCGCACCGGACCGCTGCGTCAGCTCGTCGAGCTCGCGGCGCAGCGCCTGCAGCTCCGTGATCAGCTCCGCGTTCGGATCGGGCTCGGTCCGCTCGCCCTGGACGGCCTCGTCCCGTGCGCGCGCGAGCGCCTCCTGCGTCTGGCGCTCGAGATCACGCAGCGCGGACGTCGTGACCGCGTCCGTCGCCGCGGCCTCCATGCCGTAGCCCTCGCGGATCAGCTCGGCCGCGACGGCGAGACGCCGCTGCGCCTCCGACTGCTGCAGGCGGCGCAACGCATCCGAGAGCTCCGCGGACGCGCCGGGCGTCTGGTCGCGGAACTGCTGCGCGACCCGCTGGATGTCCCGCTCGAGCGCCTCGAGCTCCGCGCGCAGGTCGTCCTTGCGTTCGCCGAGCTCGTACGCCTCCTGGCGGTCGATGCCGCGGCGCAGCCCCCGGTCGATCCGGTCGTCGAGGAGATCGCGCATCCGCTGCTGCAGCTCCGCCTGGAGCTCGCGCTGCTGCCGATAGAGGTCGGACGCACGGTCCGCGAGATCGGAGAACGCCTCGCTCGCGGCCTGCTGCCGCTGCGCGGTCATCTGCTGCAACGCCGCCTGCAGCTGGCGCCGCGCCTGCTCGATCGCGCGCTGCGCCTCGGCGGGATCGATGTTCTCGCCCCGCCGGCTCGCCCGATCCATCGCCTCGAGCGCGTCGTCGAGCTGCTGGATCGCCTGCTGCGTCGGGTCGCTCCGCTGTCCGCCGGCGGAAGCCTGTGCGCCCCCCTGCTGTTGACCGGACTGCCCCGGCTGGCCCTGCTGCTGACCCTGCTGGCCCTGCTGGCCTTGCTGCTGCCCCTGCTGGCCCTGCTGGGACTGCTGCCCCTGCTGATTCGCGAGCTGCTGCTGGAGCTGCTCGAGCTGCCGCCGCAGCTCCTCGGTCTCGCGGCGCAGCTGCTCCTGCTGCCAGCGGTCCCGCTCGGTCAGCTGCTGCCGGCGATTCGCCTGGCGCGCGAGGTTCTCCTGGCGGCGCGCCAGCTCCTGCAGCCGGCGGATCGCTTCGTCGATGCTCTCGGCCTGCTGCTGCGGCTGGTCGAACGCGACGGGCGACTCGGTCTCGTACTGGTTCTTCTCGAGGTCCATCTCGAGCTCGAAGAGCTCGGACAGATCCCGGCCCGCGAGACCGCCGCCACCGCCGCCGTTGCGCTGGAACGAGACCTGGATATCCGTGAACTGAGCCTCGGCGCGCAGCAGGTGCTGCAGCGCCTCCTGCTCCGGCGCGACCGCCTGATCGAGCTCGATCTCCCCGAGCCGCTCGGCGGCCGGATCCATCGCTTCGGCCGCGAGCTCGAGGCTCTCGACGAACTCGGCGATCTGCTCGTCCTGCGTGAGCTGGCGCGCGCGCGTGCGGTTTGCGAGCGTGCGCGCCTGCTCGGCGAGCGTGCGCTGCAGCTCCGCGAGCATCTTGGCGTTATCGGCGAGCTGCTGCTCGTCGAGGTAGCTCGACTCCTCCTCGTCGCGTTCGCGAATCAGGTTCCACGTCGCGACGAGGATCTCCTTCTGACGCCGCGAGATCTCGTCCTGCTCGCCGCCGCCACCGCCGCCCCCGCCGCCTCCGGACTGGCTCGCCTGCGAGAACCGGCGCTCGAACGGCTGGACTTCGATGAAGTAGAGGTCGCTCTCGGCCTCCCGGCTGCGGTCTTTCGCGACGACGTAGTACGAGATCAGATCGCCCGGCTCGAGGCTCGCGTCGGTCGACGCCGCTTCTGCGGCCGCGGAAGCCTCGGGAGGCGGCTCGTCGAACTGGCCGCCGAGCGGCGGCACGCGGAGGTCGTCGAGCTCGAACACGGAGCGCGCGCCGCCTCGCGCGCGCCGGTTCGCGCGCGCGGGCTTGCGAAGCTCTTCGAGGTACAGGACGTGGTCCTGCTCGACGGTCGTGCCGTCCTCGCCGAGCTCGATCGGAATCGACTGCCACTCGCCGCCGTTCACCGAGTAGCGCAGCTCGACGTTGTCGAGGCCGAAGTCGTCCTGCGCCTCGACGCGCAACGCGACCTCCTCGATGTTCGTCGCGCGGGCGTCGCGTCCCGGCTTCGTGACCTTGACGACCGGCGCCTCGTCCGGGATCACGTCGATGAAGTAGTCGTCGGTGAGCCTGATATCCGTGTCGTCGAACAACGTCGAGATGAAGTACTCGCCCGCTTCGTCGACCGACAACGTCGCCCGGCTCACGGTGCCCTCGGTCTGCATCGCGATCTTCTCGCCGTTCGCGACGATATCGGCGTTGTCGAGCGGCCGATCCGTATGCACCTCGAGCTCGACCTCGGTGCCCGCGACCGCGCGGATGTCGCCGCCGGGATCGACCGTCTGCGGCTCGAGCCGGCTCCAGTCCGGGTATCGATAAGTGAGCTTGATGTTGTTGACGCGCGGCAGGTCGACGACGTCGACCGTGTAGACCGGGCTGCGGATGCCGGCCGCGGCGACGTAGTACCGCAACGGCTCGCGCAGCGCGAAGAACGTGAATTCGAAACGATCGCCGCTCCGCGTCATCGACGCCGACTGCCACTGATCGTTCGACGCGAACTGCGCGAACACCTGCATGTCGCGCGGCGCAAAGCCTTCGGCGCGCGCCGTCACCGCGAGGTCGCCGCCGCGGCGGAGCGTGTCGTCGCCGGGCTGCACTTCGATGAACTGCGGCGGCAGCGTGTCGTCGAGCAGCCAGCCGGCCCACAGGTGCCGCACGCCGTAGCGCCACGTGGCCGGGCCGAACATCGCGGTGCCGACGAGGAGCACCACGGCGCCGATCGCGACCGCCGCCGGCACGCGGATCTGCCAGGTCGGCACCTTGAGCGCGGCCGGGATGCCGCGCGCGAGCGCGAGCGCGTCCTCGGCGAGGAGGCCCAGGAACGGCGAGCGCGCGTTCGTCCGCACGAGGGTATCGTAAGTCTCGATGCGGCCGTCGAAATCGGGGGCGCGCTGCTCGATCTCGGCGATCGCGCGGGTGCGGCGCAGGCGTCTTAGCGGATACACGACCAGCCACGCGATCACGACGCCGAGCACGACCGCGAGCGTGAGCCGCGCGCCGAGCACGAACTGATCGTCGAAGGCCCGCCGGGTGCCGAAGTAGACCGCGACCATCGTCACGACGAACGCCGCGAGCGCGAGAATCGCCGTGCCGCGCGCGACGACGAGGGCTTCGAGGCGCCGCCGGAATCCCGTGAGATACGAGTCGAGCTCTTTCTGTGCGGTCATGTGGCAATACCTCTTCGCACCCTAAGATGCCAGTTTCCCACAAGCGATTCCATGAGTAGCGCCGCGGCGAGCACCCACAGGAGCCACGGTCCGAGCGGCACCGCGACCGCCTCGCCCGAGTCCGTCGTGACGTCGACCCGGCCGTCTGCCTCGAACCCGAGACCTTGCCACCGCTCGAGCGTGCCGTCTTCGACGGGCGTCAAATCCGACTCGCGCGGATCGGGGTTGACCGCAACGACCTCCGTCCGGCCGCCGCCCTGGACCTCGTAGAACCCGACCCGCTCGAGGACGACGTCGCTCGTGCCCCCGCCGAGCCCGAGCGCACGCTGCCCGTCGGGGTCGAAGATCTGCCCGCCCTCCATGCCGAGCGCGCGCACGGACAGCGTGCTGCCGAGCGGCGCCTCGCTGCTGAAGCCGGCCCCGCCGAGCATGTGGTTCGCGAGCCCGGCGACGAGCGGCACGAACACCGGCTGGACGGGCAAATCGTTCCACTCGCGGTCGAGCGTCGACGTGTAGACGAGCACGCGGCCGTCGCCGATTCGCCGCTCGACGAGGAGCGGCGCACCGGTGTCGAGCTCGAGCAGGACGTCGTCGTCGGCCGCCGGCACGATGCCGACGTAGCGGACGAACTTGCCGCTGCGCAGGCCGTCGAGCCCCCTGAGCGCCGGATGCGAGCCGTCGACGCCGCTGATCGAGACCGACGAGCGCGACCCGAGCGACGCGCTCGCCGCGTCGAGCGCGTGCCCGGTGACCGGCACGGTGCCGAGCGCGTTCGCGCGCGGGCCGAGCGCCGCGAGGACCTTGCCGCCCGCTTCGACGTAGTCCGTGAGGAGCTCCGCATCGGCCGGGCCGACCACGCCGGCGTCGGTGACGATCACGAAGTCGTAGTCCGCGAGCGTACGGTCGGCGAGGCCGCCGACGCCGATCCGCTCGATCTCGAGCGACAGCGTGTCGATCGTCTCGAGCGCGGCGCGGACGAACAGGTCGTCGTTCGCACGCCGGCCGCTCGACACGATCAGCACGCGGCGCGGCTCGGGGCGCTTCAGCGACAGGTAGCGCGTGTCGTCGATCGCGAGATCGTCGCGCGGCTCGAGCGAAAGCGTGACGCGGTTCGCTCCGGGCGCGAGCTCGAGCGGCTCGAACTCGACGAGCGCGCTGCCGTTCGGCTCGAGCTCGACGGGCGTCTGCGCGATCATCTCGCCGTTGAGCTCGAGGCGGACCGTCCGCCGGCCCGGCTCGGACGCGAAGCTCCGGACCTCGGCCGCGAGCTCACCGGTCAGCGGCGAGCCGCCGAAGCTCTCGATCGTCCAGTTCGCGTCGCCTTCCGCGGCGACGTCGTGGAGCGCGAGCGTCGCCGGCAGGCTCGGCGCGAGCTCGGCGAAGCGGGCCGGCATCGCCGTCTGCTGACCGTCCGTGACGATGTGCAGCATGACGGGACGGTCGGCGGCGCGGATGACGCCGTCGAGCGCGCGCATCAGCTGGCCGTAGTCGAGACGGAACGCGGTCGGGCGAATCGTCGCGAGGGCCCGGCGGGCCTCGGCGAAATCGTCCGTGGGCTCGGTCACGAGCTCCGCGATCCGGCCCGCCGCGACGACCTGGACGAGGTCGCCCGACGACAGCCCGTCGATCACGTCGTCGGCCGCATCGCGGGCGCGCGACCAGCGCTCGTCGTGCGACATCGACGCGGACACGTCGAGCACGACGACGTGCAGCCGGCCGTCCTCGTCCGCCGCGGCCGTCGGCGACCTGAGCCACGCGGGCTGCGCGAAGACGAGGGCAAGCAGCACGAGCACCGCGATGCGGCACGCGAGCAGCAGCAGGTATTGCAGCTTCTTCGCGAGCACGCGGCGGGGCTCGCCCGGCTCGAGGAACATCAGCGAGCTGAACGCGCGGCGGTTCGGGTTCGTCGACGACAGCCGGTGCAGCCAAAGCGGCAGGCCGATCGCGACGAGCCCCGCGAGGAACGCCGGTGCGAGCAGGGTCATCGCGTGCCTCCGGACACGGGCTCGGCCGCGCGGGTGCGCGGCGCGAACGGGAACAGAGCGCTATGCGGCACGATCAGGCTCCCAGCCCCCGCCGCTGCCTGAACAACAGATAGCTGCGCAGGGCCTCGTCGAGCGGTTGCGCGACGTTCACGAGCACGTGATCCGCGCCGGCGCGCAGCGCCGCCTTCTTCAGCGCGTCGATGTGGCCGCGAATCCGCTCCCGGTAGCGAGAATGCATGTAAATCGGCGAAACTTCCATCGTCTCGCCCGTTTCCATGTCCTCGAGGAGCGCCGACTCCTTCATCTTCGGCTCGAGCTCCTCGGGATCGAGCAGCTGGAACAGCACGACGTCCTGTCCCTGATACGCGAGCGGCTGCACGCCCTTCAGCAGCGCATCGGGATCGCAGTAGAAGTCGGAGATCACGGCGACGAGGCCGCGCCCGCGCCGAAACTCCTGGAAGCGCTCGAACGGCACCTTGAGGTCGGTGCCCGTGCCGAGCTCGGCGCGATCGATCGCATGCATCACCGCCTGCAGCTGCCCGACGCGCGTCGACGGCGGCCGATGCTCCCGCACCTCGTCGTCGAAGACGATGAGGCCGACCGCATCGTGCTGGCGCGACGCGAGATACGCGAGCGTCGCCGCGAGGAACTTCGCGTACGTGAGCTTCGTGACCGCGCCCGAGCCGTAGCCCATCGACGCGCTCGTATCGAGCAGGATCACGAGGTGCGTGTTCGTCTCGCCGACGTAGCGCTTGATGTACGTGCGCTCGGTCCGCGCATAAACGTTCCAGTCGACGAAGCGCGGGTCGTCGCCCTCGTTGTACGCCCGGTACTCCGCGAACTCCTGGCTGAAGCCGAAGAACGGCGAGCGGTGCAGGCCCGTGAGGAACCCCTCGACGACGGTCCGCGCGACGAGGTCGAGATTCGACAGCGACGCGAGCACGTCGGGCTTCAAGAGATGCTGAGGCGCGGCCGCGCTCACGAGCGCCTCCCGTTCGCGTCACGCGCGCGCACGCCGCAGCCGGCCGGCGCGCGAAGAGCGTGCCGGGCGAGCCGAAGCATCAGACCGCCTTCGCCTGGCGCGCGCCGCCGCCGAGGCCCTCGACGAGCTGCGTCAGCACCTGGTCCACGGAGACGCCGTCCGATTCCGCGAAGTAGTTCGTCAGCACGCGGTGGCGGAGCACCGGCAGCGCAAGCGCCGAGACGTCCTCGCGCGTGACGTGGTAGCGGCCGGCGAGGAGCGCACGGGCCTTCGCCGCGAGCGTGATGAACATCGTCGCGCGCACGCTCGCGCCGTACTGGATGTAGCGGCGCACGATGTCCGGCGCGAGCGGGTCCTTGGGCCGCGTCGCACGCACGAGGTCGACCGCGAACCGGTTCACGGACTCCGCGACGGGCACCTGCCGCACGAGCTGCTGATACTTCAAGATCTGCTCGGGCGTCGTGCACGCCTCGACGTGCGGGATGTCCATCTGCGTCGTGTAGCGGTTCACGACCTCGAGCTCGTCCTCCGCGCTCAGGTAATCGAGCACGACGTTGAACAGGAAGCGGTCGAGCTGGGCCTCGGGCAGCGGGTACGTGCCTTCGAGCTCGATCGGGTTCTGCGTCGCGAGCACGAAGAACGGCCGCTCGATCTTGTGATGATGGCCACGCACCGTGACGGAGAACTCCTGCATCGCCTCGAGCAGCGCGGCCTGCGTCTTCGGCGGCGTGCGGTTGATCTCGTCCGCGAGCAGCACGTTCGCGAAGATCGGACCCGGCACGAACGTCCATGTGCGGTGCCCCGTCGTGATGTCCTCCTCGATGATATCCGTGCCGGTCACGTCGGTCGGCATCAGGTCCGGCGTGAACTGGATGCGCTTGAACGTGAGGCCGAGCGCGGACGCGAGCGTCCGCACGAGCAGCGTCTTGGCCGTGCCCGGCATGCCGGTGATCAGACAGTGGCCGCCGACGAGCAACGTCAGAAGCAGCGAGTCGATCACCTCGTCCTGCCCGACGATGACCTTACGGACCTCCGTACGAATGCGGCCGAACGAGTCGTGGAAGCTCTTGATCAGCTCGCGCGTCTCTTCGGTCTCCAATGCGTTCTGCTGTTCGACACTCAACGTACGATCTCCAATAGCATCTGCTGGGCCTCACGGTAATGAGGTGCGATCTCGAGAGCATACAGTAAATGCTCTCGGGCCCGTGCCTGATCGTCGAGGGCCTGATAGGCCCTCGCGAGCCGGTAGTGGACGTTCGCCTGGTCGTGCGGATCGAGGGCCGCGTACGTCTGGTACTCGGCGAGCGCCTGCTCGGGCCGGCCGACCTCGAGCAGCCGGTCGCCGAGCTCGGCATGCACGTCCTCGCCGAGCGGCGCGACGAGCAGCACGTCCTCGAGCACGGCGACGGCCTCGTCGACGTCGCCTGCCTCGTAGCGCCACTTCGCGAGCGCACGGAGCCCCGTCGGGTCGTGCCCGCCGCGCCGGCGGTAGTCGGCGAGCGTCGCCGCGGCCTGCTCGACGTCGCCCGCCTCCTCGTGCGCCTTCGCCTTGATCAGGTACGCGCTGCCTTCGTCGACGAAATCCGGAAAGAGCTCGATCGCGCGGTTCGCGGCCTCGAGCGCGGCCGGCCAATTCGCGGCGTCCGCCTGCTGGTGTGCCTCGCGCTGCGCCTGCTGCCAGCTCTCGAGGTTGTCGACGACGGCGCCGAGCTCGGTCTCGAGATGTGCGGCGAACTCCTCGTCGAACTGCTCGGCCGGGATGCCGAGCGCGCGCTCGACGGCATCGCCCGTCTCGACGCCTTCCGCGAACTGCGCGAGCATCGACTTCAGGCCCTCCTGCCCCCAGCGCATCGCGATGTACTCGCAGACGAGGCCCGCCTGCATGTACGAGACGACGACCTGCGCCTGATACGTCGGCCGGATGAAGCCGCGGTCGAGCTCCGCGATCGGCAGGAGCTGGTCGTCCCGCATCGCCTCGAAGAACACGATCGGCAGGTGCCGGCCCGGCAAAGGCCCGGTCGACCACTCCTCGTAAACGGACACGCCTTCGCTGAACCAGCGCGGCACGAGGTGCGCGGTCGCCTCGAGCGTGAAGACGTGCGCCATCTCGTGCCACAGCGTCGTGCCCCAGTGGAAGTCGCCCTCCGCGCGGCCGGACGGGCTGTCCATCGCGACGAGGTGCCCGAACGTCACACCGAGAAGGCCGATGCCCGGCAGCCCGGACGTGCGCACCGCGAAATCGTCGTGCTCGGGATAGAGCTCGACGACGACCGGCTCCTTCAGCGTGAAGTCGTAACGCTCCGTGAACGTCTCGATGCTCTTCCGCGCGAGCGCGAGCACGTACGGCTCGAGCACCTCGGCCTCGCTCTCGTGCAGCCGCAGGATCACGCCGGGATCGTACGGCTGACCCTCCGCGGGCTCGTGTGTCGAGACGACGAAATTCTCGAAGCTGTCGATCAGCCGCAACGTGTTCACGATCTGCGGGCTGTACGGGTCGCCCTGGTACGCCGTCGCGAGGTGCCGCTGCGCCTCGACGACGCGGTTCTCGCGCAGCAGGTTCACGCCGAGCTCAGCGTGCGCGGAGTAGAGATCCGGCTTCAGCTCGACGGCCTTCTGCAGCAGATCGATCGCCTCGCGGTACCGGCGCGTGATCACGTAGAAGTGCGCGACCGTCTCGTAGACCTCGCCGTAGGTCGGGTTGTACGCGAGCGCGCGCCCGACCCACTCGCTGTTCGCGTTGCCGTTCAGGAGATCGAGCGCGGCCTTGAGCGCGTACACCTCGAGCGGCGGATGGCCCTGCTCCTCCGCGATCCGCTCGGCGCGGTCGAGGCGTGCGGCCGCGCGGTCGAGCGCGCCTTCCTCGAGGTCCATCCGCGCGAGCAGCAACAGCGCGGGCAGGTTGTCCTCGTCCGCGGACAGCACCTCCTCGAGCCAGCCGTGCGCGCGATCCTCGAAGCGTCCGGCGGCGACCGACGCGAGCCCGAGCTTCGCGCCGATGTGCTTCGGGTCGCGCTCGAGGGCCTCGTTGAAGAGCTGCACGGCTTCGTTCGCCTGATGCGTCTCGAGGAACAGGTAGCCCCAGCGGGCACGCAACGACGCATCGTCCGGGGCCTGCCGCACGGCTTCGCGGAACGCCTCGTTCGCGCCGCGGAAATCGCCGAGCGCGCGCGCGGCCTCGGCGCGAATCGCGAGGTCATCGCCCGCACGGAGCCGCTGATAGCACGTGCTCGCGGCGCTGCGCTCGCCCCGATACGCGAGCCGGTCGCACTCCGCGAGCGGCTCGGGCCGCTCGCCGTACTCGATCGTCAGACCGAACGCGGCCGGCGCGAGCACGACGAGCAGGAGCGGAAGGAATGCTTTCATGACTCGACCGATCAGTCCTCCGTCGACTCGTCGAGGGCCGCCTGGGCCCTGTCGATGTCCTGCTGCACGGTCGCGAGCTGCAATAACAATGCCTGAAGCTCGTTCAGGTACGCGTCCGGGTCCATCTGGCTGCGGCGCTGGCGCAGCGCCTCGAGCTCCCCTTCGATCTCCGCCATCCGGGCGGACAGCCGCTCGAGCTCGGGCGTCTGCGTCGGCCGGGCCGTAAGGCGGGCGACCGTGAAGCGCTGCGCCCCCTCGCCCGCGATCTGCGGGTGCTCGGTCGCGAGCATCCCTTCGGCCTCGTAGCTGTCCGCGACCTTGCGGGACGCGTAATCGAAGGCCTCCTGCGCGCTGACGAGCCCGTTCTTGTCGAGATCCGCCTCGCCGCTCGACAGCGCCGCCGCGAAATGCTCGGCGAAGCGCGTCGCGTTGCGCTCGTTGCCGCTGCGCGTCGCGGTGATGACGGTGCGGCCGTCGGTCGTCCAGCTCTCGAGAACCGCGCCGCTCGCGCTCGTCGCATTCATCACGAGCTGCGCGCTCGCGGGCACGCTTTCGAGCAGCTCGCCGAGCTCCGCGCCCGTGAGGTCGCGGCCCTTCAGATTCAGCTTGTAGTCGTCGCCGTCGAACGTGCCGTGCCCGATCAGGAACACTATCAGCGTATCGTTGGAGTCGAGCGTCTCGGCGAGCCGGCCGAACGCCGCGCGCACGCTCTCCTGCGTCGCGTCCTCGCCGGAAAGCACCTCGACCTGCTCGGCGTTGCCCGTCGTGCGGCGCGCGGCCTCGGCGAGCGACTGCGCCTGCTGCGCGAACCGCTCCTCGTAGCGCGGCTCGCCGCCGAGACCCGCGACGATCAGATAATGAGGCTCGGCCTGCGCGGCCGCCGCGTACAGCGGAACGAGCCAGAGCGGAAGGCGGCGAAGCTTCACAGCCGCCCCCAGAGAAGCCGCAGAATCCATTCCGTGCCCTTCAACAGCAGCAGCACGACGAACACGATCGGCATGTTCCACAGGTCGAGGACCTGGCGCTCGACGAGCCCTGCCTCCGAGAAACGTACGACCTCCGGGATCTTCGCCGCGTCGGCGAGCGCGAAGTACGTGCCGCCCGTCGCGTTCGCGATGCGCTCGAGCAGCGCCCGGTTCTGCTCGACGTGGAAATGCTCCGCGACGCCGTCCGCGCGGCGCACGGCGACCTGCGCCGTGCCGAGCGTCTCGTCGCCTTCCGCCGCGGTCGCGGTCGCGGTCGCCGTGAAGCGATAGATGCCGGGTTCCGCAGCGTCGTAAACGGCCGCGTACACGCCCGGCTCGCCGGGCACCGGCTCGAGCTCGATCTCGTCGGACGTGCCGGCGCCGCCGTCGACCGTCACGGTCACCGTCGCGTCGCGCGCCGGCTGGTACTTCTTGTCGCGCACCTCCGCGCGCAGCGAGATGCGGCTGTCGTCGCCGTAGAACGCGCGGTCGGTCGTCAGCGTGACCGGACGCGGCGCGGCCGCGGACAGCGTCTGCAGCAGCTGGCGCCAGAACGTCTCGTGACGCTGATCCTCGTGCGGCAGCCCCATCTGCCAACGCCACGTACCGCCGGTCGCGAGGACGTACGCATTGCCGAGCCCGTAATGCTGATGCACGAGCAGCGGCTCGCGCCCGCCGGGGAGCTCCGCCTCGAGCAGCGTGATCGCGCCGGGCTTCGGCTCGCCGACGTACTGAAAGTCGATGATCTCCGGCATCTCGGCCCAGCTCGCGACGTTCGCCTCGTCGTCGCGCTCGAGGCGCGTCAGCAGCGAGCGCTTGCCGTCCTCGGTCAGGAGCACCTTCGCCTGATAGCGGATGAAGGTCGCGCTGTCGGGAACGGGCAGCTTCACGGGCAGCACGTCGGCGAGCACGGTCAGGCCCCAGCCGCCGTCGGCGAGGCCGCGCCGGCCGCCGAGCATCAGGAGCCCCCCGCCGCGCCGGCTGACGAAGTCCGCGATCATCTGGTGCTGCGCGGGCGTCAGCGCCGCCGCCTCGAAGCTGCCGATCATCAGCGCGTCGTACCCGAAGAGCGTCTCCTCGTCGGTCGGGAAGCCTTCGGCGAGCTCGTCGGCGGACTCGACGCCCTGGCGATAGAACTTGTTCGCGGTCGTCTTCAGCAGGCTCGCGAGCCGAACGGACGGATTCTCGTCGAGCGCGCGGCGGATGAACTTGTATTCCCAACGCGGCTCGCCCTCGACGTAGAGCACGTGGCGGCGCTCGCGCGGTACCTCCATCGGCCGGAGCTGCGTGTTGTTGATCAGGTTGCGCTCGCCGGGCAGCGCGCTCAGCGTGAAGCGCAGGTCGCGAATGCCCGGCTCGCCGACGTCGATATCGACGGTGCGGGTCGTGACGCCCGGACGCGACGGCAGGCGGATCCTTTCCGATGCGATGATCGCATCGCCGTCGTACACGCGAAGATCGACGTCCGCGGCGGCCGCATGGCGGATGCTGACCTCCGCGCTGACCGTCGACCCCGCGAGGCCGCGCGTCGGCACGACGACGTCCTCGAGCTCGACGTCCTCCGGCAGGCGCTCGCGGCCGACGCCGACGGTGTGCACGGGAACGCCGTGGCTCGCGATCTCCGCGATCCGGGCCGCATCGAGCTCGTTCGAGTTGTCGCCGCCGTCGCTGACGAGCACGACCGCGCCGAGCGTGCCGGTCTGCGCGGAGCGAAGCACGGACAAGAGCGCATCACCGATGCGCGTCTGCGTGCCCGGCGCCGGCACCTCGTTCAGCGACGGCAGCTCGACGAGCCGCGAGTCGAACGCGAAGAGATCGACGGTGAAATCGGCCGACAGCGCCGGCAGCGTGTCGTTGCCGAGCACGGCCACGGCCTGCTGCAGGCGCGAGCGGTCGCCCTCGCCGTAGCTCATGCTCGCCGACGTGTCGAGCAGCACCGCGACGGAGTTCTCCTGCGGGCGCAGCGTCTGCGTCACGAGCGCGGGACGCCACAGCAGGAACAGCACCGCGATCAGCAGCGCGGCCTGCAGCGCGCCGATCGTCGCGGCCTTCGGCCACGACAGATCCTGTCGCATCCGCACGATGCTCGCGGCGACGATCGCCACGGCGACCGCCGCGAGCAACGCGAGCCAGAGCATCGGCAGCTCGCGCGCGAAGACGAACTCGGAGCGCGAGAAGGTCTCGGGCGAATACTTGAACAACAGCTCGAACACGGCTCGTCCTATCGCGTACTCTGATTACGGACCTCGAGCGCCGGATCAAGTGCCCGGAACTTTCGGCCGGCACCCGCGAAGCGGGGACGGCGCGCGGGCCCCCGCAGGCCGAGCTTACCTGCTGGCCGCCCTTCCCGCCTAGCCCGGGTCTGCCGCGAAGGCTGCGACCGGGGCCGGTATCATCAACGTCTTTGGATTATGCCGCCGGAACCGTGCAGCGCATGTGCGTCGGTCCCGGCGCGAGCGGGGCGTCCTCATGAGTTTGGAAGAGAAGAAACGGGTGGTCGTGCGCTTCCTCGAGCGCTGCAACGGCTACGCGGACCGCGAGATCGCGGCCCGTCGCGCCGAGCTCGAGCATGCGCGCGGCCGGCGCGCGCTCGAGCTCGCCGACGAGATCGCGCACTGGGCCGCATACCGCGCGTTCAACGAGCACGCGATCGCGGAGCTCGCGACGCCGCGGCTCGACGACTGGCTCGAGTGACGCCGCGATGTGGTAAGTTCGGCTGCTTCGTTCGAGAAATCTTCAGGAAGCGAGATGCAAAAGGATCAGGTGTCGGTCGCGGAAACGTTCCTGCGCGCGCTGAAGCGGCGCGGTATCGAATACGTGTTCGCGAACGCGGGCACGGATTTCGCCCCGATCATCGAGGCGCTCGTCAAGCTCGAGGACCGCACCGGAGAGATCCCGCGTTTCCTCACGGTGCCTCACGAGAACCTCGCGGTCGCGATGGCGCACGGGTTCCATCTGGTCACGGGGAAGCCCGCCGCCGTGATGGTCCACGTGACGGTCGGCACCGGCAACACGATCTGCGCGTTGATGAACGCGTACCGCGACGAGGTGCCGCTGCTCTTGATGGCCGGCCGGACCCCGATCACGCAGCGCGGGCACATCGCGTCGCGCTCCGCGCCGATCCACTGGGGCCAGGAGAACTTCGATCAGGCCGGCATCGTGCGCGAGTACACGAAATGGGACTTCGAGCTGCGCGCCGGGCAGAACGTCGACGAGGTCGTCGGCCGCGCGCTCGACGTCGCGCTCGCGGCGCCGCGCGGCCCCGTGTATCTGACGCTGCCGCGGGAGGTGCTCGCGAACCCGGACGTCGCGGACCCCGGCGCGCCCGCCGTCGCCGCGCCCGTGGTCGCGGAGCCGCAGCCGAGCCCGAGCCACATCGAGGCGGTCGCGGAGTGGATCGCGGCCGCCGACTGGCCGGTGATCGTGACGAGCCACGTCGGCCGGGACGTCGCCGCCGCGGCCGCGCTGGCCGAGCTCGCGGAGGCGTTCGCGATCCCGGTCGTCGAGCCCGGCGCGACGTGCGTGAACCTGCCGGCGAGCCACCCGATGAGCCTCGGCCAAGCCGGCGGGACGCTGCTCGCGAAGGCGGACGTGATCGTCGTCGTCGATGCCGAGGTGCCGTGGTTCCCGCGCGCGTTCACGCCGGCGCCGGGCGTCAAGGTCGCCCATCTCGGCATCGACCCGCTGTGGACGCGCTATCCGATCCGCTCGTTCCCGGCGGACGTTGCGATCCCGGGCAGCCCGCGCACGGCGCTCCGGCTCCTCGCCGACGCGCTCGCCGCCCAGCGCGCGGACGGTAAGGTCGCCGCGCGCCGGGCGCAGATGGGGGAGCTCCGCGCGGAGCTCGACGCGCAGCGCGCGCGCACGCTCGCCGAAGCGCGCACCGCGAAGCCGATCCGCTACGACTGGCTCGGCGAATGCGTGCGCGCGGCGCTGCCGCCGGGCGGCCTCGTGATCACCGAGCTCGGCGCGTGGCCGCATCAGCTCGCGCTCGACGAGCCGGGGAGCCTGATCGGCGTCGGCATCGGCGGCGGGCTCGGCTTTGCGCTCGGCGCGTCGCTCGGCGCGAAGCTCGCGGCCCCCGAGCGCACCGTGATCACGACGGTCGGCGACGGCAGCTACATGTTCGGCAACCCGACGCCGTTCCACCTCGTGTCGCGGGCGGCGAGCCTGCCGGTCCTGACGATCGTCTGCAACAACGGCCGCTGGCAGGCGGTCGACTCCGCGACGCGCGTCGTCTACCCGGACGGCCACGCGGCGGCGGCGAGCCCGATGCCGCTCGTCGAGCTCGCGCCGTCGCCCGAGTTCACGAAGGTCGCCGAGGCCTCGGACGCGTTCGCCCGCCGGGTCGACGAGCCCGAGGACCTGCCGCGGGCAATCCAGGACGCCCTCGAAGCCGTGCGCGGCGGGCGGCAGGCGCTGCTCGACGTCCGCATGGAGCACGGCGTCCGCTGAAAATCGGGGTCAGAGCCCTTTTTTACCCAGTGCGCTGAAATTTGGGGTCAGTGAAAATTGGGGTCAGAGCCTTTTTACCCAGTCAGAGGCCTTTTACCCAGTCCGAGCCCTTTTACCCAGTCAGAGCCCTTTTACCCAATCCGAGCCCCTTTCACCCAGTCCGAGCCCCTTTCACCCAGTCCGAGCCGCTTTCACCCAGTCAGAGCCCCTTTTACCCAGTCAGAGCCCCTTTTACCCAGTCCGAGCCCCTTTTACCCAGTCTAAGGGGTCTGACCCCAAGCGATTCCCCGTGGGGAGAAAAGGGGCTCTGACCCCGATTTTGCGGGAAGAAAAGGGCTCTGACCCCGATTTTCGGGCTCTGACCCCGATTTTCAGGCGGCGCGTGCGAACGGCTCGAGCGACTCGAGGTAGGCCGCGACGCGCGCGATCGCGGGGAACCGCGCGAGGTCGACGCCGTGCAGCCGCGCGTTGCGCACCTGCGGCACGAGCACGACGTCCGCGAGCGTGACGCCGCCCGCGAAGCAGTGGCGTCCGTCGGTCGTCGACGCGATCGCGGCCTCGAACGCAGCAAAGCCTTCCTCGATCCACAGCCGGCACCAGCGGTCGACGCCGGCCGCGTCCTGGCCGAGCTCGGCGGCGAGATGGCGCCGGACACGCAGGTTGTTCAGCGGGTGGATGTCGCACGCGACGATCTGCGCGACGGCCTGCACGCGCGCGCGCTCGACGGGCGGCGCCGGAACGAGCCGCGGCTCCGGGAAGCGCGCGTCGAGATACTCGATGATCGCAAGCGACTGCGTCAGCAGGACGCCGTCGTGCTCGAGCGCGGGCACGAAGCCCTGCGCGTTCACGGCCCGGTACGCGGCGACGCGCGGGTCGGCCGGGTCGTCCGGAAACTCGACCGGCACCCGCTCGTAGCGGCAGCCCTTCAAATTCAATGCGATCCTGACGCGGAACGCGGCCGAGCTCCGCGCGTGGTCGTACAGCTTCATCGCTCGCGCGCGGCCGTGCCCACGGCAGCGGCGGCGCCCTCGGCCTCCGCGCGGCGGCCCGAGACCCGCGCCCGCGCCGCCTCGAGCCGCTCCGGCGTGCCGACGTCGATCCAGAGCCCGTCGTGGCAGAGCCCGCGCAAAGTGCCGCGCGCGATCGCCGCGTCGAGGATCGGCTTCAGCCGCCGGGGGCCCGGCTCGAGCCCGGCGAAGAGGCGCGGATCGAACAACGCGATGCCGGCGTAGGTCCGCCGCTCGCCGCGGTCCGACACGCGGCCATGCGCGTCGACGGCGAAGTCGCCGTGCGGGTGGTGCTCGGGATTCGGCACGAGCACGATCTGCCCGTCCGCGCCGTCGAGCGCGAGGGCGCCGAAATCGAAGTCGGTGAGCACGTCGGCGTTCGCGACGACGAACGGCGCGGCGCCGAGGAGCGGAAGCGCCTTCACGATGCCGCCGGCCGTCTCGAGCGGCTGGGGCCCCTCGTCGCTGTACTCGACGCGAACGCCGAAGCGGCGGCCGTCGCCGATCGCATCGCGAATCTGCGCGCCGTGCCGCGCGACGTTGACGACGACGTCGGTGATCCCGGCCGCGGCGAGCCTCGAGAGCTGACGGCCGAGCAGCGTCTCGCCGCCGACGTCGAGCAGCGGCTTCGGCGTCGACTCGGTCAGCCTGCCCATCCGCGTGCCGAGACCGGCCGCGAGCACCATCGCCTTCATCGAGCCCCCTGACGCGACGCGCGGGCGAAGGCGTCGCCGCCCCGCTGTCCGCCGCCGGCAACCAATTGAACGCACAGAGGATGTGTGCCATTGTAGCCGACTTTCCGCGGCTCTGGGTTCGTGCTCCGCAACACTCGCGCGACGGCGCTCCTTTATTTCGTGTCGTTTCTCGGCGCGCGGGGTGCCGCAGCGCAGGAGGTCTGTCTCGCCGCGGCCCCGCAGGCCGACGCCGCCTCCCCGTTCCTCGAGCATGCCCCGGACGACGCCGTGATCACGTTTCGGCGCCTCGAGGCCGGCACGGCGACGGGCGCCGAGGTCTCCGGCGACATTCGCATCGCGTACGGCGACCGCAGCCTGTCGGGCGAACGCGCAACGATCACGCCCGACCGAGTCGACATCACCGGCCGCGTCGTCTTCGACAGCCCCGAGGCAAGCGTCTACGGGCAGGACGCCGTCTTCGACCGGCTCGACGAGAGCGTCTTCTTCGGCTCGGCCGGCTTCGAGATCCCGTCGCGGACCGCGCGCGGATCGGGCGAGAACATCCGCGTCAGCGGCGCCGAGCGGCGCGTGTCGCTGTCGTCGTTCTTCTTCACGACGTGCCCCGAAGGCGATCGGTCGTGGCGGCTCGACGGATCCGAGGTCGAGCTCGACTTCGAGCAGGGCTTCGGCACCGCGCGGAACATGAAGCTCGAGTTCAAGGGGGTGCCGATCCTCTACGCGCCGTACTTCACGTTTCCGATCGACGACCGCCGCAAGAGCGGCTTCCTGACGCCGAGCTTCGCGGAACGCGACAGGACCGGGCTCGACATCTCGATTCCTTATTATCTGAACATCGCGCCGAACTTCGACGTGACGCTCGAGCCCCGCTACATGAGCGAACGGGGCGTGCAGCTGAACACGGAGATCCGCTATCTGCTGCCGCGCAGCGAAGGCGAGATCGACTGGAGCTTCCTGCCCGACGACGACGAGGCGGGCCGCACGCGCCGACACGTGAATCTGCAGCACGAGACCCTTTTCTCGGATCGGCTCAGCGTGACGGCGGGCATCGAGCAGGTCTCGGACGACGCGTACTTCGAGGATCTCGGCAGCAGCCTGAGCGCGACGAGCCAGGTATTCCTCGACCGCTTCGTCGACGTGACGTGGGCGACGCCGTACTGGACGCTGCTTTCCCGCTTCCAGAACCACCAGACGATCGACACGACGCTCGACCCCGCGGCGCGCCCGTATCGCCGCGTGCCGCAGATGCTGTTCGAGGGCCGCTGGAGACAGGGCCTCGTCGGGTTCGATTCGCGCGCGGAGCTCGTGAACTTCGATCGCGACGTCGGCGTCACGGGCTGGCGCTTCGATGCGGAGCAGGAGGTCAGCTTCCGCTTCGCGCGCCCGGGCATGTACCTGACCCCGGCGGTCGCGCTGCGCCAGACGAGCTATCGGCTCGACCATGCGGCCGACGAGTCGCTCTCCCGCACGCTGCCCATCGCGAGCGTCGACACCGGGCTCACGTTCGAGCGGACGGCCGGCCGGACGAGCCGCTGGCTGCAGACGCTCGAGCCCCGTCTCCTCTATGTGCACGTGCCGTTCGAGGACCAGGCGGACCTGCCGGTCTTCGACACGATCCTGCCCGACTTCAACCTCGTGCAGCTGTTCCGCAAATATCAGTTCGTCGGGCCGGATCGGATCACCGACACCGACCAGCTGAGCTTCGGCGTCACGACGCGGCTCATCGAGGAGCGCACCGGCATTCAGCGGCTCGCGGCGACGGTCGGCCAGACGCGGTATCTCAGCACGCAGTCGGTCGCGCTGCCCGGGATGACGCCGATCGATGCGAACGCGTCGGATTACGTCGCCGAGTTCTCGATCGGGCTCCGCGACGCGTGGAACCTCGACCTCGGCTACCAATGGAACAGCGACACCGAGCGGACGGCCCGCACCGAGACGCGGTTCGAGTACCGGCCGGCCGAGGACCGGCTGTTCGGCTTCGCCTATCGCTATCGGCGCAACGTGATCGAGCAGGGCGACTTCTCGCTCGTCTGGCCGATCGCCGACCGCTGGCGGCTCATCACGCGCTACAGCTACTCGTTCCTCGAGAAGAAGCCGCTCGAGCAGTTTCTCGGCTGGGAGTACGATGCGTGCTGCTGGCGGCTGCGCGTCGTCGGCCGGCGCTATGTGAGCCGGCGGACGGGGGAATCCGACAGCTCCATCGCGGTCCAACTCGAGCTGAAAGGACTGAGCCAGAGGGTGCCCTCGCCGGAGGAGCTCCTCGACCGTGGTATTCTGGGTTACCGAGGCACCGGCGCAAGTACCGACTGACTGAGATGAATCCGATTCGCAGATTCGTATCGTTCGCGGCGGCATGCTGCGCCGTGCTCGCCGCGGGCCAGGCGTTCGCGCAAACGCGCGAGCTCGGCGAGACGGGCGTGCTGCTCGACGGCATCGCGGCCATCGTCGACGAGGGCATCGTGCTGAAGAGCGAGCTCGAGGAACGGCTCGCGCTCGTCGTCGCGGCGCTCCGACGCCAGCAGGCGCAGATGCCGCCGCAGCAACGCTTGCCGCTGCCGCCGCTGTCCGAGATCGAGGAGCAGGTGCTCGAGCAGCTCATCATCGAGCAGGTCCAGCTGCAGCGCGCGGAGCGGGTCGGCATTCAGGTCAGCGATCAGACGTTGAACCAGGCGCTGTCGAACGTCGCGGAAAGCCTCGGCGTCACGCTCGAGCAGCTGCCGGCCGTGCTCGACGAGCAGGGCATCGACTACGCGGCCTTTCGCGAGGAGCGGCGCAAGGAGCTGATCCTCGATCAGCTCGAGCAGCGCGACGTGCTGAGCAAGATCTCGATCTCGCCGCGCGAGCTCGAGCAGTGTCTCGAGCGGCTCGAGTCGAGCCAGATGAACGAGCTCGACTACAACGTCTCGCACATTCGCATCGACATTCCGTCCGGCGGCAACCGCACCGAGGCGATCGAGGCCGCGCGCGCGAAGCTCGACGAGATCTACGCGCGGCTCGAGAACGGCGAGGATTTCGGCCAGCTCGCGCTCATCTACTCCGATGCGGAGACGGCGCTCGAGGGCGGCAGCCTCGGCTGGCGGAAGGGCTCGCAGCTCCCGACCTTGTTCGTCGACACGATCCTCCGGATGAAGCCCGGCGAGGTGTCGGAGCCGATCCAGAACGAGGCCGGCTTCCACATCGTCCGGCTGAACGAGGTGCGCGGCGCGGAGCGCGTGATGCAGGATCAGGTTCGCGTGCGGCACATCCTGCTCAGGCCGAACGAGATCATGGACGACGCGGCCGTCGAGCAGCGGCTTCGCGGCATCCGCCAGCAGATCCTCGACGGCGACGACTTCGGCCCGATCGCGCGCGCGGTGTCCGAGGATCTCGCGTCCGCGGCCGACGGCGGCGATCTCGGCTGGATCGGTCCCGGCGCGGTCGTGCCCGAGTTCGAGGAGCAGCTCGCGAAGCTCGACGTCGGCGAGCTCAGCGAGCCGTTCCGCACGCGCTACGGCTGGCACATCGTCGAGGTCGTCGACCGGCGCTCGCACGACACGACCGACGAGCTGAAGGAGCAGCAGTGCGTCCGCCAGCTCCGCGCGAACAAGGCGGAAGAAGAGCGCGAGCTCTGGCTGCGGCAGCTTCGGGATCAGGCGTTCGTCGACATCAAGATCTGAAGCGCGTCCCAGAATGTGACGCGATACGCCATATGCCGCTCGCTACGCTCGCAGTGACGTCCGGCGAGCCGGCCGGTATCGGTCCCGATCTGTGCCTCACGCTCGCGGGGCACGACGTCGATGCGCGGATCGCGGTGCTCGCCGATCTCGACATGCTCGCGGCCCGCGCCGAGCGGCTCGGCCTCCGCATCGAGCTCATGAGGCTCGGCGAGATCGCAGAGGCGCCGCCGCATCGGCGGGGCGCGCTCGCAGTGCTGCACGTCCCGGCCGCCGCTCCGGTCGTCCCGGGCGAGCTCGACGTCGCGAACGCGGGCTATGTCCTCGAGCTGCTCCGGCAGGGCTGCGACGCGTGCGTCGCGGGCAGCGCCGACGCGCTCGTGACGGCGCCGGTGCAGAAGAGCGTGATCACGCGCTCCGGCGTGCCGTTCTCCGGGCACACCGAGTTCCTCGCGGAGCGCACCGGTGCACGGCTTCCGGTGATGCTGCTCGCTTCGGCGAACCTTCGCGTCGCGCTCGTGACGACGCACCTGCCGCTCGTCGACGTCCCCGCAGCGATCACCGCGGACCGCATCGAGCGCACGTGCGAGATCCTGCACGCCGACCTCGAGACCCGCTTCGGCATCCGCTCGCCGCGCATCCTCGTGCTCGGCCTGAACCCGCACGCGGGCGAGCAGGGCACGCTCGGCGGCGAGGAGCGCGCCGTGATCGAGCCCGCGATCGCGCGGCTCGTCGCGCGAGGCCTCGACGTGACCGGCCCCGTCGCGGCCGACACCGCGTTCACGCACGATTCGCTCGAGCGCTGCGACGCCGTGCTCGCGATGTATCACGATCAGGGTCTCGCACCGCTCAAGGCGCTCGCGTTCGGCGGCGTCGTCAACGTCACGCTCGGGCTGCCGATCGTGCGTACGTCGGTCGACCACGGCACCGCGCTCGCGCTCGCCGGCACCGGCCGCGCGCGGCCCGAGAGCCTCTTCGCCGCCGTGCGCCTCGCGTGCGAGCTCGCGCGCCGCGGACGCAGGGCGTGAGCGGCGGCGGCGAGCGCGCGGAGCGCGTCGCGCCCCGCAAACGCTTCGGACAGCACTTCCTGCACGATCCGACCGTGATCCGCAAGACCGTCGACACGATCGCGCCCGAGCCGGACGACGTGATCGTCGAGATCGGCGGCGGGCTCGGCGCGCTGACGGCGCCGCTCGCCGCGCGCGTCGCGACGCTGCACGTTATCGAGATCGATCCGCGCCTGCACGACGCGCTCGAGCGGCTCGGCGACGCGGCGCATCGGATCGTCGTCCATCGCGCGGACGCGCTCGAGTTCGACTTCGCGTCCCTCGCGCCCGCGCCCGGGACGCTCCGCGTGACCGGCAACCTGCCGTACAACGTGTCGACGCCGCTGCTCTTCCGGCTGCTCGAGTTCCGGCAGACGCTGAAGGACGTGCACGTGATGCTGCAGAAGGAGGTCGTCACGCGGATGGTCGCGGCGCCGGGCGGCAAGGACTACGGCCGGCTCACGGTCATGCTCGCGCAATGGATGGACATCGAGCCGTGCTTCGACATCGGTCCGGGCGCGTTCTCGCCGCCGCCGCGCGTCCGCTCGACGTTCGTGCGGCTCGTGCCGCGCGCGACGCCGCGCTTCGACGTCGCGGACGAGCGCCGCTTCGCGCGGCTCGTCGCGCACCTCTTCTCGATGCGTCGGAAGACGATCGCGCGTGCGTTGCGCGGGCACATCGACGAAGCCGAGATCGCGGCGCTCGGGCTCGACCCGAAGGCGCGGCCCGAGACGCTCGCGCCCGAGGATTTCGCGCGCCTCGCCGAGTGCTGGGAGAATTGACGCGATGACGCTCTACGCGGTCGGCGATATCCAAGGCTGCGCGAGGCCGTTCGACGCGCTCCTCGACGAGATCCGCTTCGATCCGGCCCGCGATCGCCTCTGGCTCGTCGGCGATCTCGTCAACCGCGGCCCGGACTCGCTGGGCGTGCTGCGGCGCGTGATCGCGCTCGGCGACGCGGTCACGACGGTGCTCGGCAATCACGACCTGCACCTCCTCGCCGCGGCCGCCGGGATTCGACGTCCGAACCCGCGCGACACGCTCGCGCCCGTCCTCGCCGCGCCCGACCGCGATGCGCTGCTCGACTGGCTGCGCCGCCTCCCGCTGCTCCACCACGACGAGGCCGCGGGCCGCGTGCTCGTGCACGCCGGCATACCGCCGGCCTGGTCCGTCGCGGACGCGAAGCGTGCGGCGCGCGAGGTCGAGTCCGAGCTCGCCGGGCCCGACTGGCGCGACGCGCTCGCGGACATGTACGGCAACGAGCCGACCCGCTGGTCGCCGCGGCTCGACCGCGCCGCGCGGCATCGCTACACGATCAATGCGCTGACGCGGATGCGCTTCTGCACACCGGACGGCCGCCTCGACGTCGAGCACAGCGGCCCGCCCGGAAGCCAGCCCTCAGGGCTGGTCCCGTGGTTCGACGTGCCGGACCGCGCCGCGGCCGACGTGCACATCGTCTGCGGCCACTGGTCCGCGCTAGGCCTCGTCCGCCGCGCCGACGTCACCGCCCTCGACACGGGCTGCGTCTGGGGCCGCGCTCTCACGGCCGTCCCCCTCGACCCGCCCGGCGATCCCATCGCCGTCCCCTGCTCCTCCCCTGGCTAGCTTGCGGAAGGGCCGTTGCAAGCTCGGGGACCGGGAGCCGCCGCCGCGCTCGGTCCGTCGTCGGGCCTGCTTCCGTCAATCGAATCCCCGCGGACGCCGCCCGTGCCCCGACCGAAGCCGCCCGTGCCTCGAAGCTGGGCAGCGCCCCGATCGAAGCTGCGCAGAGCCCCAGAGCAGCGATCAAAGCTGCGCAGAGCGCCAGAGCCCCGATCGAAGCTGCAAAGGGGAGCGCGTCTTCAACTACGGCTTTCAGGGGGCGTGTGCGGGCAGGACGGCCGCACACGAGCCGCAGGGATGCACTTCCGGCGTCCCCCTGAAAGCCGTAGTTGAAGGCGCGCTCCCCGTCCCCGAGCTTGCGACGGCCCTTCCGCAAGCTAACGAGCTCCCGCCCCCGAGCTTGCGACGCCCCTTCCGCAAGCAAGCGAACTCCCCGCCCCCGAGCTTACGACGGCCCTTCCGCAAGCCAACTAGCTCCCGCCCCCGAGCTTGCGACGGCCGCTTCCGGCCTGCGAGCCGCCCATCCGCAAGCCGAAGGCGCGCGACCGCACCTCGTCGGCCGCGATTCGCCGCCTCAAACGGCGATCGGCGCCTTGATCGAAGGATGCGGGTCGTAGCCGACGATCTCGAAGTCTTCGTACCGATACTCGAATATCGACGCCGGCCGCCTCTTGATCACGAGCGTGGGCAGCCTCCTCGGCTCGCGCTCGAGCTGCAGCTCCGCCTGCTCGAGATGATTGAGATAGAGGTGGCAGTCCCCTCCGGTCCAGACGAACTCGCCCGGCTCGAGATCGCACTGCTGCGCGACCATGTGCGTCAACAGCGAATACGATGCGATATTGAACGGCACGCCGAGAAACACGTCCGCGCTTCGCTGGTAGAGCTGGCACGACAGCCGACCGTTCGCGACGTAGAACTGGAAGAGCGCATGACACGGCGACAACGCCATCCGCTCGAGCTCGCCGACGTTCCACGCGCTGACGATGATCCGCCGCGAGTCCGGATCCCGGCGGATCAGCTCGACCGCGCGTGCGATCTGATCGATCTCGCGCCCGTCGGCGGCCTTCCACCTGCGCCACTGCGCGCCGTAGACCGGTCCGAGCTCGCCCTGCTCGTCCGCCCACTCGTCCCAGATCGTGACGCCGTTGCGGCGCAGATACCCGACGTTCGTGTCGCCCGCGAGAAACCACAGGAGCTCGTGGATGATCGAGCGCAGATGCAGCTTCTTCGTCGTCAGCACCGGGAAGCCGTCCGCGAGATCGAAGCGCATCTGATGACCGAACACGCTGAGCGTCCCCGTCCCCGTGCGGTCGCCCTTCTGCACGCCGCGCTCGCGTATCGTGCGCAGCAGGTCGAGGTACTGCCTCATCGCCCGTCCTCCGCCGCGGCGCCGTCCGCCGCGCGCGGCCGCACGTACTCGCGTTTGCGATACGCCATCACGACGAACACGATGCCGAGCACGATCATCGGCGTCGACAAGACCTGACCGCGCGTCAGCCAGCCGAACGCGATGTAGACGCCTTCGTCCGGCATCCGGACGAACTCGACCGCGAAGCGGAAGACGCCGTAGAGCAGCAGGAACAGGCCCGACACCGACATCATCGGCCGCGGCCGCGCCGAGAACGTGAACAGCACGGCGAACAGCACGAGGCCCTCGAGGAACGCCTCGTACAGCTGGCTCGGATGGCGTGCGACGCCGTCGACGATCATCGCCCACGGTGCGTCCGGGTCCGTCTCGACGCCCCAGAGCTCGCCGTTGATGAAGTTGCCGACGCGTCCGAACCCGAGCCCCGGCGTGATCCACGGCGCGACGAAATCGGCGATCGCGAAGAACGGACGGTGCACCTTGCGCGCGAAGAGCCACATCGCGACGATCACGCCGAGCAGGCCGCCGTGGAACGACATGCCGCCCTGCCAGATCGCGAAGAGGCTCAACGGGTTCGCGAGAAGGCCGTCGAGGTTGTAGAACAGCATGTAGCCGATGCGCCCGCCCGCGATCACGCCGAACGCCGTGTAGAAAATCAGGTCGTCGACCTGCACCGGCGCGATCGGGCTGTCCGGCCGCTTCGCGCGATGCCGCGCGCCGAGCCAGCCGACGAGGAACCCGAGCAGGTACATCAGTCCGTACCAGCGCACCTGGATCGGGCCGATCTCGAACGCGATCGGATTGAATTCGGGATAGATCAAAGGATTCGCACGGGACGGCGGTACTCCGGGCGCAGTTTATACGCCTGCTTCGGCCGCGTCAGCCCGAACCCCTGGCGTGCATGTTGCTATAGTGGGCACATGGCGAACCGACTGGCGCGCGAGACGAGCCCCTACCTGCTCCAGCATGCGGAGAATCCCGTCGACTGGCTGCCGTGGTCGGACGAGGCGCTCGACAAGGCCCGCCGGGAGAACAAGCCGATCCTGCTGTCGATCGGCTATTCCGCGTGCCACTGGTGCCACGTGATGGCGCACGAGTCCTTCGAGGACGAAGAGACGGCGGAGCTCATGAACCGCCTCTACGTGA
Organism: Gammaproteobacteria bacterium; assembly: GCA_036381515.1. GTDB lineage: Bacteria > Pseudomonadota > Gammaproteobacteria > Steroidobacterales > Rariloculaceae > ZC4RG20. The sequence goes on from DASVCR010000049.1 coordinate 38,344, forward strand.
ACATCAAGGTCGACCGCGAGGAGCGCCCGGACCTCGACAAGATCTATCAGACCGCGCACCAGCTCTTCACCGGCCGCGCGGGCGGCTGGCCGCTCACGGTCTTCCTGACCCCCGACACGCACATCCCGATCGTCGTCGGCACCTATTTCCCGAAGGAGCCGCGCTACGGCATGCCCTCGTTCAAGGACGTGCTGACGCAGATCGAGGCGTACTACCGCAACTATGCGGACGAGATCAGGACGCGCGGCTCGGCGCTGCTCGAGGCGTTCGCGCGGATGGAATCGGCCGCGGGCGACGCATTGCCGACGCGCGCGCCGCTCGACCTCGCGTGCGAGCGGCTCGTTGCGTCCTTCGATCGCGACCACGGCGGCTTCGGCGGCGCGCCGAAGTTCCCGCGGCCGAACGCGCTCGCGCTGCTGCTCGAGGAGGCGCGCCGCGCGGCGGAGCCGTCGCGCGCCCGCGAGCTCGAGCACGTCGTTCTGCACACGCTGACGCGCATGGCCCGCGGCGGGCTGTACGATCACCTGGGCGGCGGCTTCTTCCGCTACAGCGTCGACCGGCGCTGGTCGATCCCACACTTCGAGAAGATGCTGTCCGACAACGGCGCGCTCCTCGCGCTCTATGCGGATGCGCACGCGGCGACCGGCGATGCGTCGTTCGCGCGCGTCGCGGCCGAGACCGCCGGCTGGCTGATCCGCGAGATGCAGGATCCGGGCGGCGCGTTCTACTCGGCGCTCGACGCGGACGCCGCGGGCCGGGAAGGCGGCTTCTACGTGTTCACGCACGACGAGGTCGATCAGGTCCTGACCGGCGACGAGGCCGACGCCGCGAAGCGCGTGTTCGGCCTCGACCGCGAGCCGAACTTCGAGGACCCGCACGGCGGCGGCAAGGCGTGGCACCTCCAGATCGTCGAGCCGGTCGACGCGCTCGGCGAAAGCGACGCGGAGCGGCTCGAGCGCGCGCGGCGCAAGCTCCTCGATGCCCGCGAGCGGCGCGTGCGGCCGGCGTGCGACGACAAGATCCTCGCGGGCTGGAACGGGCTCGCGATCCGCGGGCTCGCGCGTGCGGCGCGCCGGCTCGAGCGCGCGGATCTCGCCGACGCCGCGACGCGCGCGGCGGACTTCATCCGCACGCGCATGTGGCAGGGCAATCGGCTGATCGCCACGTACAGGGACGGCCGGGCGCGCTTCGCCGCGTATCTCGACGACTACGCGTTCGTCGCCGACGCGCTGCTCGAGCTGCTCGAGTGCCGCTGGCGCCGCGAGGATCTCGATTTCGCGGTCGCGCTCGTCGACACGGCGCTCGAGCACTTCGAGGACCACGCGGCCGGCGGCTTCTTCTTCACCGCGGACGATCACGAGAAGCTGATCCATCGGCCGAAGCCGTTCGCCGACGAGTCCGTGCCGTCCGGCAACGGCGTGCTGTGCCGCGTCCTGATCGGGCTCGGCCACCTGCTCGGCGAGCAGCGCTATCTCGACGCGGCGGAACGCACGTTGAAGGCCGCGATGCCGATGCTCGCGCAGTATCCGGACGCGCATGCGTCGCTTTTGATCGCGCTCGAGCGCCATCTCGAGCCGCCTGAGGCGATCGTCGTGCGCGCGGACGCCGCCGACGTGCCGCGCGTCCGGGCGCTCGTCGCGAAGGGCTATCGCCCGGGCCGCTCGAGCTTCGTGATCCCGAACGACGAAGCCGACTTGCCGGGCCTCCTCGCCGAGCGTACCGGCCGGGCGGGCGGCATCGTCGCGTACGTCTGCCGCGGCACGGCGTGCCTCGCGCCGATCACGTCCGTCGACGCCCTCGCCGCCGAGCTCGCTTGAGCGGCGCCGCGCCGGCACGGCATCGTCCGGCAGAGGGCACGCGCTAAAGACGGCGTCGCGCGTCACGGGCGGCGTACGCGACGCACGCCGAGTCAATACGCGACGGGCCGATCCCCGCGCCGCGGCACCACCGACGTGCCGCCGGGCCCGACGAACTCGATCGGGACCGACACGAGCCGGCCGCCGCCGTTGCGCTGCACGACGAAATGCAGATGCGGCCCGCTGCTGAAGCCCGTGTTGCCCGAATCCGCGATGTGCTCGCCCCGCTGCACCCGCTGCCCCGGCACGACCCTGATCGAGTTCCAGTTGAGGTGCGCGTACAACGCCATCGTCCCGTCGCCGTGCAGAACCCGCACGATGTTCGCACGCGGACCGTCGACGTTCGGATCGAGCCCCGCCTCGAAGTAGTCGCTCGCGACGTCGACGACGACGCCGTCACGCGCCGCATGAACGGCGGTCCCGATCGGCATCGCGAAGTCGAACGCGTACAGCGACGCGGGATCGCCGTGCGTGACGACGTCGGGATACGCCTGCGACACGACGTGGCTGCTCGCGAGCGCATACGGCAGCCGATACGCCTCTTCCGGCGAGTGCACCGCGTCGGGCGACCCGAGGACGTAGCGGAACTCGTACTCGAAGCGCATCGGCAGACCGGGATCGGCACGGAGGAGCGTCATCAGCTCCTGGTCGGCGCGCGCCGGCAGGAGCATCGAGCCCGCCGCGGGCGTATCCGTCTGCACGTTCTCGGTCACGGTCAGGACCCACGCGAGCTCGACCGGCGCGTAGTACGTGTTGCGCGCAACGAGGACCGTGCCGCCGTCGATATCGCGATTGAGGAGCTGCACCTCGCCGCGCTCGCCGGACGGCTCGAGCGCGCGCTCCTCGAAAGCCTGGCCATCGGGCGGCCTGCGGTCCGTGAAGACGAGCACGCCGTTCTCGTCGCGGTAGCGGTAGAGCGTCTGCGCGCCGGGCCCGTCGCCCGGACCGGGGGCGACGACGGCGATCGCGACGAGCGCGACTCGGACGAGACCCGCGCGCGCGACGACACGCGCAAGCCCGAGCCGGCCGCCCCGCCGCCACGACGGGGCGCCCGATCCGCGAGCGTTTCGCTGCCCGCTCAATCGACCGCCGCGACGGCCTCGTCCGGAACGTCCGGAGCGTCCGGAACGAGCTCGACGCGCCGCCACTCGTAGCCCTCGCGCCTCAGCTCGTAGCTCGGCCAGTGCTGCGGGTCGGGCTTCAGCGTGATGACCTCGGGAACGTCGTTCCAGTTGACCGTGTTGATGCGCACGGACTCGCGGCCCTGGATCGCGGCGAGCACCTCGACGAACCGATCGAGATTCGGCGTCGGCATCCCGTCGATCGAGATGATCCGCCGTCCGGCGAAGAGGCCGTAGCGGCTCGCGGGCGATCCGTAGTTGAAGTACGCGACGTAGATGCCCGCGGGCTCGATGCCGCGCTGTGCCGCAAGCGCGCGATGCGGCTCCTGCAGCAGCGCGCCGGCCCACGAGACGATGCGGTCGACGCCGCGGCCGTCGAGCTCGACCGTCGCGATCGTCTCGGTAAGCTCGCGCCCGTCGCGCCAGATCGTCACCTCCACCGACGGCTTCTGCGAAGCCCGCTCGACGTCGCGGAACGAGTCGACGAGTGCGCCGTCGATGCTGAGCAGGATGTCGCCCGCGCGGAAGAAGCTCGACGCGGGCGAGCCGCCGACCGTGCTCGATACGGCGAGAAGCTCGCGGCGACGCGGGCTGTGCGCTTCGTACCTCTTCGCCCAGGTCTCGGGCAGCGCGAGCTTGCGCGCGGTCGCGAGCGGCATCATTCGCCATTCGACCTCGAGCGAGCGGATCGTCGTGCCGTTGCGCATGTGGTTCAGCATGTCGACCGCGAGCTCGCTCGGGATGCCCATGTTCACCTGGGTCAGGTCCCGTCCGCTCTGGAATGCGAAGCTCGCCCACGTCGCGAGCACCTTGCCTTCCTCGTCGACGATCACGCCGTCGAAGTCGGTCGGCCCGTTCACGAGCGATATGACCTCGAGGTTCGAGTCGCGGAACCTGAGCGTCCTCGACAGCGGGATGATCGCCTCGTCGACCGTCGCGATCTGGCTCGCCTGCGACAGCACGTTGTGGTCGGGCGCGAGCCCTACGACGTACACCGGACGCCCCGGGTTCAGCGGGCCGTCCGAGAACTCCGCGGACTTCACCGGCGTCCCGCCGATCAGCGCCGGGTCGTACGAGACGACCGCAAAGTTGTGCAGAGGGTGAACGTACTCGACGCGGCCGGGAATCTCGACCGAGCCCGCGAACGTGATCTGCACGTCGCCCATCGCGACCGGCACCGTGTTGCGGTCGACGAGCACCCAGCCGCGCTCCGCGTCGACGACGAGCCCGGTGCCGTAGTAGTACCGGTCGGCGACGCCCGAGATCGTGTACGGCATGCTGAAGTTCACGAGGACGAGCGACGGCACGATGTGCTGGAGGTGCGTCTCGTACTGCTCCGGGAACGTCGTCTCCTGCACGGGGATCGGCGGAGGCGGCGGGGCCGGCGCGAGATCGCGGCACGGCCAGATGCCCTTCGAGTCGTCGCGATGGCAGCGCATCGCCGGGAACCAGCTGCGGTGGTTCACGATGATCCGCTGCTTCTCGGACTGAGGGTCGTCGAACGTCAGGAAGCGCACGCTGACCTGCGCCGCCTCGGGTATCGCCTCGAGCGCGGACTCGAGCTCGTCGAGCGTCTCGACGCGCTTGCCGCCGATCTCGGTGATCAGGCTCGCCCGCGGGATCGCCGCGGAGCCGAGCACGTAGCCCGGGCTCGCGACGTAGATGCCCTTCACGGGCCGGTTGAAATGCCGCGCCTGCTGATACGAGAGCTCGTGCAGCACGCCGTCGCCGTACTCGATGTACTCGTCGGGCGTGAGCGCATGCAGATCGTCGACGACGATCTGGCTCTCGCGCCGTTCGCCGCCCCGCTCGGTCACGACGGTCACCGTCCGGCCGACGCTCCCATCGAGCACCGCCGCGAGCGGCACGAACTCGGAGATGAGCTGTCCGTCGATGCTGATCAGCACGTCGCCCGGCCGTAGCGCCGCGGCCGCCGGCGAGCCGGGGATCACGTGCTCGACGACGAGCAGGCCCGTCTGCCTCGGAAACGTCTCGCGCATCATCTGCTCGGTCGCGTCCGTGAGACCGAGACGCCGCAGCTCCGCATACGGCGTGTGCACGAACTCGGTCTGCAGCGTGCCCCTCGGCACCGATTTGCCCTGCTGCAGCAGCGACAACGCGACGCGCACGCGGTCGAGCGGCAGGAAGAAGCTCGATGAGGCCTGCGTGTTCGCGCCCGCGTTGAGCGCGACGACGTTCCCGTCGATGTCGATGACCGGGGAGCCCGACGAGCCTCCGGACGTGCCGGACGCCGCCTGCAGATAGAACGTGTTGAAGTCGTTGTAGTTGCCGCGCCCGTAATTCGGCGCCTGACGGTCGAGCCGCGCGATCGTGCCCGCGAGGATCGACAGCCGCTCGCCGGCGTCGTTGCCGACGACGCGGATGTCGCGGCCGATTTGCGCGGCCTCGGGGACGAGCGGCAGCTCCGCCGGCTCGATGAACTTGAGCTGCGCCGGGTCGTAGCGGAAGAACCCGAAATCGTGGATCGGGTCGCGGTAGACCGGATAGAGGTCGACCTCCTCCTGATTCAGGAACACCGCCTGCGCCTTGACGGGCCCAGGGGTCACGACGTGGCGATTGGTCAGGATCAGCCCTTTCTCCGCGTCGACGACGAAGCCGGTCGCCTGGCTCGATTGATTGCTCTCGGTGTCGAACGCGCGCGTGCTGTCGACGTAGATCGCGACGACGCCGCTCGCGATCCGCTCGAGGGTGCGATTCCAGGTCGCCTCCTGAGCGGCCAGCGGCGCCGCGGCGAGCAGCAGCACGGCCCAGACTGCCGTCTTCGTCAAGTTCCTCATAGCGTTACCGACCCTGCTCCGAAGTACGTGATCGAGCGCCGAAGCTCTGACCATGGCGGGAGCACATTTGCTCCGCGGTCTCGACAGACCTGCCGGCTGCACGCGGGACGCGAGCTCGTCGGCGCACGCCCCGCCCCGAATCATGGCCGCGCGACGCGTCCGCCGCCGCGAGTCGCCTCACAATCGAGATGCAGACCGAGCGCGCGGCGCATCAGCCACTGCTTGGCCGGCCCGGCCGCATCCGTCAGCGCGAGGCCGAAAGCACGGATCGGCGCGGCGGCGGCCGGAAGCCCGAAGAGACGATGCAGCCCGTCGAGTGCCAGCAGCATATTGATGTTGTCCGCCTTGCGCCGGCGCTCGTAGCGACGCAGCACCCTCAGGTCCCCGGGATCGAGCCCCGCGGTGAGCGCGGCGTCGATCTCCGCGGCGAGGCACGCGGCGTCGGCCAGCCCGAGATTCATGCCCTGACCGGCGAGCGGATGCGCCACGTGCGCCGCATCGCCGACCAGCACTCCCCTGCGGCAACAATACCGCAATGCGTGCAGGATCTGCAGCGGAAACCGCGCGCGGCGCGAGACGGGCCCGAGCCGGCCGAGGACCCGGCCGCTCGCATCCTCGAGCGCCGCGAGGAACTCGTCGTCGCCGGCGGCGAGGAGCCGCTCGGCGCGGGGCTCCGGCAGCGACCAGACGATGGAGCTCCGGCCGTCCGCGAGCGGCAGCAGCGCGAGCGGGCCGCCGCGCAGGAATCGCTGCCGCGCGACGTGCTCGTGCGGGCGCTCGGTCGCGACGTGCGCGACGATCGCGCTCTGGCGGTAGCTGCGCGAGACGGCCGGCAGATCGAGCATCGCGCGCACCGGCGAGTCGGCGCCGTCCGCGGCGACGACGAGGTTCGCGCGCACGGTCGCGCCGTCGGACAGCGTGACGACGGCCGCGTCGGTGCCGACGTCGACCGACTCGACCGCGCAGCCCGCCGCGATCCGCACGCGCGACGATCCGGCGAGCCGCGTAACGAGAGCGTCGCGCAGCAGCACGTCCTCGACGATGTGACCGAGATCCGGCTCGCCGACGTCGGCGCAGTCGAAGCGGATCGACGCCTGGCCCTCCGGATCGTCGCCTTCCCATACGTGCATGCGCTCGTACGGGCACGCGCGCCGCGCCGCGATCGACGGCCAGGCGCCGACGCGCTCGAGCACGCGCTGGCTCGCGCGCGACAGCGCGTAGACGCGCAGGTCCGTGTGCTCGGCGCGCCATTGCGGCAGCTCGCGCGGCTCGACGACACAGATGCGAAGGTCGCCGCGCACGGCGTCGAGCAGCGCGGCGAGCGCGAGCCCGACCGGACCGGCGCCGCTGATCAGGACGACGGGCTCGCTGCGGCCGGTCACGGCTCCCCCGCGATCGGCGCGAGCGGAACGCCGCGCGCGAGCCGCGGGAGGCGGCCCGCGAGCCCCATCGTGTGCCGCGCGAGCGCGCGCTTCGCGCCGGGCAAGAGGTCGAACGCGGCGAGCCCGAGCCCGCGCACGGCGCCTAAGCCCCGCACGTCCGCGCCGAAGAGCCCGACGAGGCCGTGCGTGAAGAGCGCGACGTTGCGCTGATCGGCGGCCCGCCACGCGGCATACCGCGCCGCGAGGCCGTCGTACGCGCCGGTCCGCGCCGCGTCGACGACGAGCTCGGCGAGCGCCGCGACGTCGCGCAGCGCGAGATTGAAACCCTGCCCTGCGACCGGATGGAGCGTCACGGCCGCGTTGCCGACGAGCACGACGCGGTCTTTGCCGAGCGCATCGCTGCGCAGACGCCTGAGCGGATGCAGCGCGCGGCGGCCGATCTGCCCGATGCGCCCGAGCCGATAGCCGAACGCGGCCTGGAGCTCCGCGCGGAATTCGTCATCGGGCAGCGCCGCGGCCTCGCTCGCACGCTCGGACGGCAACGTCCACACGACGCCGACTCGGCCGCCGGGCAGAGGCAGCATCGCGAGCGGACCGCTCGCGGCGAAACGCTCGTACGCGACGCCGCCGTGCGCACGCTCCGTCCTGCAATTCAGGATCAGCGCCTGCTGCGCGTAAGCGTCTTCGCGCGTCGCGATGCCGAGCGCGTCGCGGACGCGCGATCGTGCGCCGTCCGCCGCGACGAGCACGCTCGTGCTCGACTCGATGCGCTCGCCCGAACGCTCGATCTCGGCGTGCACGGCGCCGCTTTCGTGCCGAAACTCGCGAAGCGAGGCCCGTCCGAGCACCGTGCAGCGCCGCGCCGCCGCGAGCCGCGCCCACAGCGCCTCGCCGAGCCGCCGATTCTCGATCGTGTAGCCGAGCGCGGGGACGCCCTCTTCCCGCGCGCGGATACGCGCCGCGCCGAAGCGGCCGCGCTCCGACACGTGGATCTCCGTGATCGGCTCCGCGTGCACGGCGAGCGTGCGCCAGAGCCCGATCGCATCGAGAATCCGCTTCGAGCCGTTCGCGAGCGCGGTCACTCGCGCGTCGAAGCTCGGCTGCTCGAGCTCCGCGGGATCGGCCGATTCGACGAGCACGACGCGTAGCGGCGTGTCGGCGAGCGCGGCCGCGAGCGCCGAGCCGACGAGCCCGCCACCGACGATCAGCACGTCGCAGTCGAGACGCGCTGCCGGCGCCCCCGTCATGCGGCCCTGCCGAGCGCGCTGCCGACGCAGCGCTCGATCTCGTCGGCATCGACCGGCAGCTCCTCGGTCAGCACCTCGCAGCCGTCGCGCGTGACGACGACGTCGTCCTCGATGCGGATGCCGATGCCGCGCCACGGCTTCGCTCTGCCCTTGACGTCGGGCGCGACGTAGATCCCGGGCTCGATCGTCAGCACCATGCCGGGCTCGAGCAGCCGCCATGCATCGCCGAGCTTGTAGTCGCCGACGTCGTGCACGTCGATGCCGAGCCAGTGTCCGGTCTTGTGCATGAAGAAGCGCCGATAGGCCTGTTCCTTGATCAGGGTCGGCAGGCGGCCGTTCAGGATGCCGAGGCGCTTCAGGCCCTGCGTGACCTCCTTCACGGCGGCGTCGTGCGGATCGTTCCAGTGGTTGCCGGGCTTCACGGCGGCAATCGCGGCGCGGTTCGCCGCGAGCACGATCTCGTAGAGCTCGCGCTGCCGTGCGCTGAAGCGGCCGTTGACCGGGAACGTGCGCGTGACGTCCGACGCGTACATCTCGAGCTCGCAGCCCGCGTCGACGAGCACGAGGTCGCCGTCGGCGAGCACCGCGTCGTTCGCGGTGTAATGCAGCACGCACGCATTCGCGCCGCCCGCAACGATCGGCGGGTACGAGCAGACGGCGCCGTGACGGCGGAACTCGTGCACGTACTCGGCCTCGAGCTCGAACTCCTTCATGCCCGGACGGCACACGCTCATCGCGCGCCGGTGCGCGGCCACCGCGATCTTCGCCGAGCGGCGCATCACGCTCGCCTCCGCGCGGCTCTTGAAGAGGCGTGCCTCGTGCAGCAGATGGTCGAGCGCGATCAGCTCGCTCGGCGCGTGCCCGCTCTGTCGCTTCGCGTTCAACGCGTTGATCCAGCCGAGCAGACGGGCATCGAACTCGCCCGCGCCGATCGAGTAGTAGACCCGCTCGCAGCGCTCGAGAAGGCCCGGCAGGATCTCGTCGATGTCGCCGATCGGGAACGCGTCGTCGGCGCCGTAATGCTCGATCGCACCGTCGGGACCGGCACGCGAGCCTTCCCACATCTCCTTCACCGGATCCCGCTCGCGGCAGAACAGGATGTACTCGCCCTGCGGCCGGCCCGGCATCAGCACGGCGACGGCCTCGGGCTCCGGAAAGCCCGTGAGATAGTAGAAATCGCTGTCCTGACGATAGCTGAACGACGTGTCGCGGCTGCGGATGCGCTGCGGCGCGGCGGGCAGGACGGCGATGCCTCCGGCGCCCATCAGCTCCATCAGCTGACGGCGCCGCTTCGCGTACTCGCGAGGACTCAACGGCGGTTCCTTGTCGTGTCAGTGGAAGGTATTGCGGCCGGCGTCGTCGGACCGTTCGCCGAGCTGCTCGAACAAAATCTGCACGCTGACGCGCACGTACTCCTTGAGCTGGGCGAGCGCGAAACCGGTCTGCTCGGGCTCCTGCTCGTCCTCGGGACCGAGCGCGGCGCGGCTGATCTCGGCAAAGTCCTTCGCGATCTCCGCGACGGTGCCCTCGTCGCTCGTCGAGCCGTCGAGGGTCAATCCGCCGAGCCCGAGTCCCGACAGAAACCCATGGCACCACGACGCGAGCCCGCGCACCTGCGCGTCGAGCGGCTGCTCGTCGCCGGGAAGCAACGGCTCGAACGACATGTCCGTCTCGTTCAGCATTCGCCACGTGTCGAGCTCGACCGCGTGCAACGCCTCGCCGATCCGCGTCTGGCCCGACTGGCTCCATTCCTCGAGCTGCTGGTCGAGCCAGCGATCGGCGGCCGCGACGCCGGCGATGCACATCATGCCCGTCAGACCGCCGTGCAGCTCCGCGAGCGAAGGCACCACGCCTGCTCGCGCCAGCTCCTCGGAGAGCGATTCGTAGCCGTAGTTCACGTCCATCTCGAGCATCGATTTTCCCGAATCGAATCATGCTAACACTCGAGCAGCCGTTATTGACCCCCGAGCCCGCGGCACTCTATATTCGCGCGCATGAGCGAGCAGACGAATCAGCGCTTCGAACTGGAACTCAAGCGTCTGGAGAAGCGTCTGGAGGAATTGATTCAGGTCTGCGAGAAGCTGCGCGAGGAGAACGCCTCGCTCAAGCAGCGGCAAGAGGCATTGATCGCCGAGCGCGCGGCGCTCCTGCAGAAGAACGAGCAGGTGCGCGGCCGCGTCGAAGCGATGATCGGCCGGCTCAAATCGATGGAGCAGGCCTGATGAGCGAGTCGATCGCCCGTGTGACGATCCGGCTCCTCGAGAAGGAATACCACGTAGCCTGCCCCGCGGACGAGCAGGCGGCGCTGATCGCGTCCGCGGAGCTGCTGAACCGCAAGATGCGCGAGATCCGCGACAGCGGCAAAGTGGTAGGCCTCGAACGGGTCGCGGTGATGGCCGCGCTCAACCTCGCCAACGAGTACCTGAAGGCGAAGGACAGCGGCGAGGAGCTGCAGAACATCGTCGGCCTCAAGATCCGCGCGATGCGCGAAAGGCTCGACGAAGCGCTTGGACCCGCGAAGCAACTGCCTCTATAGTGTCGGTTACGGTGCTCCCTGCGGTGTTCGACACGGACCGGATAGTCTTTCGACCCTAACTCATGATATTGGGGTTGTGTTCTGTCGGTGGTGTTGTGCAGATCCGGTCTGACCGGGAAGCCTGCAACTATCACGGCTTACCCCACCTTTTGCTCTGGTTCGAGAGCAACCGTTCGTGACGGCACAGGCGGGGAGCACCCCTTCCAACCACACTCTTTCTCCTCATGATTCCGTCGCCGACCGGCGCGAGCGCAGCCGCATTCGCAAGACGCTGCGTCAGGCGCGCCGGGCGCTCGACGACGAGACGCGCGCGAGCGGAGAGCGCGCGATATGCCGGCGGATCCTCGGCCTCGGCGCCTATCGCCAGGCCCGGACCGTCGCGGTCTACTATGCGTTCGACGGCGAGCCGTCCATCGCGCGCGTCGCCGAGGCCGCGGCGCGGCACGGCAAGCGCGTCTATGCCCCCGTCATCGTCCGCCAGCACATGTTCTTCGCGCCGATCACGCGCGGCGCGCTGCTCCGATCGAACGTGTTCGGCATCGCGGAGCCTGCGCTCGAGCGGCTGATCGACGCGCGCCATCTCGACCTCGTGTTGGCGCCGCTCGTCGGCTTTGACGAAAGGGGCGTGCGGATGGGCATGGGCCGCGGCTATTACGACCGGGCGTTCCGCTTCCTCCGCCATCGCAGATCCTGGACCCGGCCGAAGCTCATCGGCGTCGCCTGGTCGTTCCAGCAGGTGCCCGAGCTGCCGAAGCAGCCGTGGGACATCCCGCTCTCGGGCGCCGTGACCGAGCTCGCCTTCCATCGCTTCGGCGGAGACGGCGAGTGAGGCACTGGCTGCTCAAGTCGGAGCCGGACGTCTTCGGAATCGACGATCTCGCCGCGGCGCCGCGCAAGACGACCTGCTGGGACGGCGTGCGCAACTACCAGGCGCGCAACTTCATGCGCGATCAGATGAAGCGCGGCGACCTCGCGTTCTTCTATCACTCGAACTGCGCGGAGCCGGCGATCGTCGGAATCGTCAGCGTCGTCAAGGAAGGCTACCCCGACCACACCGCGTTCGATCCGCGCGATCCGCACTACGACCCCGGGAGCGACCCCGATGCGCCCCGCTGGTACATGGTCGACGTGAAGCTCGAAAGGAAACTGAAGCGGCCGATCACGCTCGCCGAGCTGAGGGCGTATGCCGATCGGGAGCTCGCCGGATTCGCGCTGCTGCGTCGCGGCAATCGCTTGTCGGTGTTGCCCGTGAGCGACGAGCACTGGCGCTTCATCCTCGCAATGGAATGAAGTCGAGCGAAGCACCCTCCGTCGTTTTTTTTTGTCCTCGCTCGCATCGATAGTGTGCTTCCAATCACATTCCGCGCGCATCGCATTGCGATGGTGATGCGCAAAAACGTATAACAGTCTGGAAATTTGGATGCTTTTATATATACTCAACGCCGTTTATCCCGACACGGAGACTACCCATGGCATCTACGAAGAAGACATCTGCGAAGAAGACGTCCAGCAAGCGTAAGAAGACTCGTCGCAAGGTAGCGAAGAAGCCCGCCACGAAGAAGCGCGTGACGAAGAAGAAGGCCGGCAAGAAGAAGACGAAGAAGAAGGCTGGCAAGAAGAAGGCTGCCAAGAAGAAAGCCGCCAAGAAGAAGAGCAAGAAGAAGGCCGGCAAGAAGAAGGCTTCGAAGAAGAAGGCCAGCAAGAAGAAGGCGACGAGGAAGAAGGCGACCCGGAAGAATGCCCCGGCGACACCCGTGGCGGGCGCCTGAGACGTCCTTTCTTCGCCGACGAATACGAGCCGCAAGGCTCACGTCGAACAAAGTGCCCGCGAATGCGGGCACTTTTTTTGTCGACGCAAGAGACGTCGGCATGCGGAGCAGACCGTGAGGCAGAACGACGTGAGGCAGAACGAGCAGAAGCGCCGAGCCGCCGAAGCGGCACTCGGCTACATCACCGACGGGATCACACTCGGCGTCGGCACGGGCAGCACCGTCGACTACTTCATCGAGGCGCTGCCGCAGCACGCCCATCGCCTGAACGCCATCGTGTCGAGCTCCGAACGCACGACCGCGAAGCTCGAGAGCCTCGGCTTGACCGTCGTCCCGTTCGCGGACGTCGCGGAGATCGACCTTTACGTCGACGGCGCGGACGAGGCGACGAAGCACCGGCACCTGCTGAAGGGCGGCGGCGGCGCGCTCACTCGCGAGAAGGTGCTCGCGGCGGCGGCTCGGAAGTTCGTCTGCATCGTCGATTCGTCGAAGCTCGTCGGGACGCTCGGCGCGTTTCCGTTGCCGCTCGAGGTGATCCCGATGGCCCGGTCGTACGTATCGCGTCAGATGATCAAGGCCAAGGGACAGCCGATGCCGCGGCTCGGATTCGTCACCGACAATGGGAACGAGATCATCGACGTGCACAATCTCAGGATTGCGAATCCCGTCGAGCTCGAGATGCGCTTCAACCAGATCCCCGGCGTCGTCACCGTCGGCCTGTTCGCGAACCGCGGCGCGGACGTGCTGCTGATCGGGCAGGACGACGGCGTGCGCGTGATCGAGTAGCCGCGGCCCGGGGATCGGATCGGGCGACGGGAACGTCCGTCGCGACGCGGCCGTCCGCGACGGCTCCGTAGAGCCGAAGCTGCGGCACGCTGCGCCCCGCAGCGAACGACGAAAACCCTCCGAACACGCGGAAGGACCGGAGCGCTCCCGGCGGAGCGACCAAGAACCGGGGGACTCCTGGCGGAGCGACGCAGGCCCGGAGGGCTTCCGGCGGAGCGATGCAGGCCCGGAGGGCTTCCGGGGGGAGCGAAGAAGGACCGTAGGGAGAGTGGCTGGGGGACCAGGATTCGAACCTGGGTTCTCGGAGTCAGAGTCCGATGTCCTACCGCTAGACGATCCCCCAGTGGACGTTCAGCTTACCCCGTCTCGCCGCGCGGCTGCCACCGTACCGGGGGCGAGACGGACGGCGCGGTGCGCGCTCGCGCGAGCAGGGCGGGACCGCGCGAACCGCACGCGACGACGCGCGACGCGGCCGGCGAAACCCGCCGACGGCGGCGCGCGTCCGAATCAGCGCTTCGAGAACTGCGTCGCCCTGCGCGCCTTGCGCAGGCCGACCTTCTTGCGCTCGACCTCGCGCGCGTCGCGCGTGACGAAGCCGGCACGGCGCAGCGGCTGGCGCAGCGTCTCGTCGTACGCCATCAGCGCCCGCGTGATGCCGTGACGGATCGCGCCGGCCTGGCCGGTCGTGCCGCCGCCGCGGACCGTCGCCCGGACGTCGAACTTGCCCTCGAGCTCGGTCGTGACGAGCGGCTGGCGCACGATCATCCGGGCCGTCTCACGGCCGAAGAACTGGTCGAGCGGGCGGCCGTTCACCGTGATGTCGCCGGTGCCCGGCCGCAGGAACACGCGCGCGGCGGCAGTCTTGCGCCGGCCCGTGCCGTAATAGGTTTCGGTTGCCATAAGTAACTACAGCTCCAATGGAATCGGCTGCTGCGCGTGGTGCGGGTGCTCGGCACCGCGCACGACCTTGAGCTTCCGCAGCATCCGGCGTCCCAGCGGGTTGCGGGGCAGCATGCCCTTCACGGCGAACTCGAGCGCCCGCTCCGGCGCCCGCGCGAGCAGCTTCTCGAGCGGCTCGGACTTCATGTGCCCGACGTAGCCCGTGTGGTGATAGTACACCTTGTCCTTCAACTTCCGGCCGGTCACGCGGATCTTCTCCGCGTTCACGACGATGATGTAGTCACCGGTGTCCACGTGCGGCGTATAGACGGGCTTGTGCTTGCCGCGGAGGCGCCGAGCGATCTCCGAGGCGAGCCGCCCGAGCGTCTTGCCGTCCGCGTCGACGACGTACCAGTCGCGGCGGACGCTCTCCGGCTTGGCCGAGAATGTCTTCATGTTCGGAATCTGGCTCTGAAAATGGCGGCCGGGGGCCCGACCAAAGACGCAGAATGGTACTGGCCGAACGGCGCAGGCGCAAGCGGGCCCGTTGCCCGTCAGAACGCGTATTCGAGCGAGATCGTCGTGAAGCGGTCCGCGTTCTCGGAGCCCTCCGGAACCGAGCTGTTCAGTTTGATCCGGTAGGACAGCACGAGCGCGACGTCGCCGATGATCCGGGCACGCAGCGCCGAGCGGGCGTCGGTCATCGTGTTCGTCGCGCCGCTCTCGATCACGAGGGTCTGCTCGAACTCCGTGGTCTCGGACAGCGTCCACAGGTAATCGACGGTGCCGCGCACGATCGCGTCGTCCTCCTCGGTGCCGTCCCGGAGCTCGGACTGCCGGGCACCGAAGCCGACGCCGGTGTCGAGCGCATGCCGGTCGAGATCGACGATCCGGCGGCCGTAGCCGACGGTCTGCGAGACCTGCTCCGCGTAGCCCGAGAACCGGTCCCGCTTGTAGTCGAGCGTCGTGAACAGGAAGTTGTGCTCGCCGAACGACCGGCGCGCCTCGTATTTGAAAAGGTACGACTCGGCCGTGGTCGCGTCGTCGGTCGACGCGCCGACCCCGGAAATATCGAAGCCGTGGCGCCAGTCGTCGCCGGCGAAGCGCAGCGACAGCGATGCGTTCGCGCTCGTGCTGTCCGTGTTGCCGCTCGTCGCGATGTAGCCGAGCGCCGCCTTGCCGGAGAACGGCTGCGGGGGCGTGGAGGACCCGCCGTCCTGAGCGGCGGCGTCGAGGGAGATCAGCGCGAGCATCGACACGGCAACGGAGCACGTTCTTGTCATTGGGTGCCTCGGCGGGTTCGGCAGGGCGCAACGGCCGCGGATGATACACGGCCCGCGCCGTCATGGCACCGACGCTCCGCGTCCCTATAATGCGCACGTCATTCGACGACGCACGCGCCACTGATGTCACGACGTCTCGGCTGGTCCGACGGTCTCATCGCCGCGCTCGACGAAGGGCTGCGCACGCTGAGCGGCGCGGTCGCGGCCTCGCGTGCGCGCCCCGACGGCGGGCTCGACGAGCCGCGTCTGTCGGCCCGCGACCGGCGCACGAGCGGCGCGCTGATGCGGGTCAATCACGCGGGCGAGATCGCCGCGCAGGCACTCTACGTCGGGCAGGCCGTCGCGGCGCGAAAGCCTGCGACGCGCGCACACCTGCTCGACGCGGCGCGCGAGGAGCGTGACCACCTCGACTGGTGCCGCGCGCGGCTCGACGAGCTCGGCGCAAGACCGAGCCTGCTCGGCCCGTTCTGGTATGCGGGCAGCTTCTGTATCGGCCTCGCCGCCGGTGCGCTCGGCGACGCCGTGAGCCTCGGTTTCGTATCCGAGACGGAGCGGCAGGTCGAGGCGCACCTCGAGGATCACCTCGAGCGGCTGCCGCCCGGCGACGCGAAGAGCCGCGCGATCCTCGAGGCGATGGCCGAGGACGAGGCTCACCACGGGACGGCGGCGCGCCTCGCGGGCGGAATCCCGCTTCCCGCCCCCGTTCGCAGCGCGATGTCGATCGGCGGCGAGGTCCTCCGCCGCACCGCCTACCTCCTGTGATGTGCTTCACAAGAACTGATTTCAAACTTGCGAACTTACGTCAATTTGATTAAATACGGGATTAAGTCAAACCCCGGAGTCCCGTTGAAATGGAAGAAGCACTTCGACCGCTAAGCGATGTACCTGCAATCAATCGCTTCCTGAGCTATTGCCGGGTTCGCACGGTGCCGGCGAAAACGGTCATGATCCACGCGGGCGATCTGCCCGATGTGCTCTATTACATCGTCGACGGCTCGGTCGAAGTGATGATCGAGGACGAGGACGGCAACGAGATGGTCCTCGCGTACCTCAACAAGGGGCAGTTTTTCGGCGAGATGGGCCTCTTCTACGAGCAGCCGCAGCGCAGCGCGTGGGTCCGGACGCGCACGGAGAGCGAGATCGCCGAGATGACCTATCCGCGCTTCCGGCAGCTCGCGTCGGAAAGCCCGGGGCTGATCTTCGAGGTCGCGACGCAGCTCGCGACCCGTCTCGACCGCACGAACCGCAAGCTCGGCGACCTCGCGTTCGTCGACGTCACCGGCCGCGTCGCGCACGCGATCATGGATCTTTGCCGCGAGCCGGACGCGATGACGCATCCGGAAGGCATGCAGATCAAGGTGTCGCGGCAGGAGCTGTCGCGCCTCGTCGGCTGCTCCCGCGAGATGGCGGGGCGCGTGCTGAAGGTCCTCGAGGACCAGGGCCTCGTCCGCGCGAACGGCAAGACGATCGTCGTGTTCAACGCGCGGCGCGAGCCGCCGAAGGCGCGCCGCCCGCAGCTGCAGCGCGTCTGAGGGCCGACCAGCCCTCGTCCGGGGTCAGCGAGGGATCGGAGCCCGAGTCGCCGAGCGACGGCGGGCTCCGGTCCCTCGCGTCTTTCGGCGCCTCGAGATCGACGGCTACTTGAATGCGCGGTGCGCCTTGATGCGGTCGTACGCCGCGCGGATCTCGTGGGTCTTCTGCTCCGCGAGCGCGACCATCGCCGCCGGCATGCCCCGCGACAACAGCTTGTCCGGGTGGTGCTGGTTCATCAGCCGCCGATAAGCCCGCTTCACCTCGCCGTCGCTCGCCGCCGCGCTGACGCCGAGGATCTTGTACGCGCCCTCGAGGTCGGGCGCCTCGCCATGATTGGACTTGAACCGCTGGTGCGCCCGGATCAGCGCCTCGATCTGCGCGAGCTCGACGCGGCCGACCCCGAGCCCGCTCGCGATGCGCCACAGGAGGCGCCGCTTCGCGAGGTCGACCGGTCCCGCGGCGATCGCCGCCTGCATCTGGATCTCGACGAACGCGCGGCAGAGGTCGGGCCGGCCGTCCAGCTGGCGCGCGAGCTCGGCCAGCCGCTCCGCGACCGGGAAATCCGCGCTCTTGCCGGCCGTGAAGTATTCGATCGCCGCCGTCACCTGCTCCGGCGCGAGCTGCATCGTGTGCATGATCCGACGCGCGGCGCGGATCTCCTCCTCGGAGACTCGGCCGTCGACCTTCGCGACCCGGCCCATCAGCTCGAACGTCGTCCGGAAAAAGAGACCGCTCAGTTCGCGCGGGACGGGGCCGGCCTCCCCGTTCCGCCCCCCGAACCCGAAGCCCTCGTCGAATCGGTGGCCGAGGACGAGGCCGAGCAGCGAGCCGATCGGACCCGCCGCGGCAAAGCCGAGCAGGGTGCCGACGGCCTTGCCGACCCATTGCATACGGGTACCGGGCGACGTAATGCGCTTCCCTGTCATGGACCGAACGAGATTACGCTATGGAGGCGTCGAACGCGGTTGCCTCCCCGCTGTTCGACGGGTCATTATCTGGCGTTTTCCACGCAACGCAATTCCGCCGTATCCTGCCGCAGGACATTGCGTCCGGTTCAACGATGAACGTACCGCTGAAGCCTCTGTTCGAGTCGCGTCTCCACGGCCTGCCCCCGTTGACCCGGGGCAAGGTCCGCGACATCTATCGTGTCGACGACAAGCATCTCCTGATCGTCGCGACCGATCGGATCTCGGCGTTCGACGTCGTGCTTCCGGATCCGATCCCGGGCAAGGGCGTGCTGCTGACCGCGCTGTCGAACTTCTGGTTCGACAAGCTGAAGCACGTCGTCCCGAATCACCTGACCGGCATCGACCCCGTCACGGTGCTCGCCGACCCGCGCGATCACGCGATCGTCGCCGGCCGCGCAGTCGTCGTCGACTACCTGAAGCCGTTGCCGATCGAAGCCGTCGTGCGCGGTTACCTGATCGGCTCCGGATGGAAGGACTATTGCCTCACGGGCCGCGTGTCCGGCGTGCGGCTTCCGCCCGGGCTCGAGCTCGCGGAACAGCTCCGTGATCCGATCTTCACGCCGAGCACGAAGGCCGCACCCGGCAAGCACGACGAGAACATCACGATGGCCGAGACGCGCGACCTGATCGGCGCCGAGCTCGCGGCGCAGGTCGAGCAGATCTCGTTGCGGCTCTACGCCGAGGCGACGGAATACGCGCGCGAGCGCGGCATCATCATCGCGGACACGAAGTTCGAGTTCGGCCTCACGGAGGACGGCGAGCTCCGCCTGATCGACGAGCTCCTGACGCCCGACTCGTCGCGCTTCTGGGCAGCGGACAGCTATCGCCCCGGCTCGTCGCCGCAGAGCTTCGACAAGCAATACGTCCGCGACTATCTCGAGACGCTCGACTGGGACAAGACGCCGCCGGGCCCGCACCTGCCCGCGGTCGTGATCGAGCGCACGCGCGAGAAGTACCTCGAAGCACTGCAGCGCCTGACCGGCATCACGCCGGAGGACGGACAGCCGTAAAACACCGCTCTGACTCTGCCGAAAGCTCAACGGCAGCCCTGAGTGTCGAGGCAAACGCTGCGATGATCCCTTTTGGGCCGTTCGTTCGGCGGTAGCGAAGGCGCCGGCCGCATCGAACCGGCGGTCGTCGGCAAAGAAAACGCTGCGAGTCGGCCCATAAAGCCGCGACGCTTATCGAAGAGAGCCTCTGCGCCGCGACGACGTCGAGAGGGTGCGCCTTCGATGATCTCTTTTGGCGGCATGCGGGAAGAACGTCCTGTCGCTCGGCGGCGGCCATGCCTGGCCGCCGAACGGCCGCCAAAAGAGATCATCGAAGGCGCGCCCGCCGCCACGAAGCGCAACGCCCGCGAAGCCCGACGGACGCGACCGAAGGCATTACGTCAAAGCTCGGCCGCGCAGAGCCGTCGTACGACCCGGAATCA
>DASVCR010000050.1:0-20438 GCA_036381515.1 Gammaproteobacteria bacterium
CGCTCGGGCCTGACTGTCTGTTCTGCTTCGCCACCTGGTCACCTCCAACGTCGCAATCACCGCCGCTCGTCCCGGCGACGCTGTGCTACGTTAGAGGTTGTAGATGGCCGGTGGAATTACGCCGCTCCGTGACCGCTTACACACCAATTGGGCAGCGAAACGGCAGGCTGTCAGATTACGATAGGGTTGAATGCCTTGTGCTTCAGGACTTTAGCACTGTTGTCGTTGACCAGAGGGACGGCGGAGCTGTTGCCCCGGCCCGAATGATATAGTGCGCATAATGTATATTATGTCACTTTGAGCCACCGACGGTTCTAGGTAACTTCGCCGCCCGATTCGGTCACCTCAAGCGATCAACACAAATGCCGGCTTGGCGCAAGGCGTCTCTTGTGCCTGGAGTAGTAGTGAGAGGATCAGCCGCGTACGAGCACACATCGGACCCGGCTCGGTATAGAAGGCTCACGAGTGCAACGGCTTCCATTTTGTCAATTCCCTTGCTGGGGTCAAAGCACGCAAGCGCCGCCTCTGCAACGTGTCTGCCATGGTAACGCTGGTTCGGATCGACCTTCGTACCGAGCATCAATTCGACGTCTTCTACTGAACACGTTGAAGCCGCAGCGACTAATGCGTACGACGTCTCTGGATTTGCGCCTAGGTCGACGAGCTCGCGCTTGAAGGCAAGGTCGGCCGATGAAACTATTGCATACTGAAGTGCTTCGTTAAGTGCATTCTGAAGTTGATCAGAGGGTGTTTCGGCAACCATTCGGTGCAGAACGACTCTTGCTGCGTCACCTTGTCCAGCGTGCGTCAACGCAGATGCCCCGTTAGAAAGGAAGCCCTCGAGGTCACGGTCTATCAGGACTTGCAGAGTTCCTACTAGCCCTTGCGTCGCGACGATGTCGAAAACAGATGTGGATATCGCAGGATCCACGCGAGGTTCTGCCCCTCGTTCAAGCAACACCGTAGCAGCTTGGTCGTTCTTGGCGCGTACGGCGAGTTCGAACAGGCCGATTGCTACGTCCGATTCTGGCACCCGGAGCGCGGCGTTTGGGCTCATACCTCCGTCGAGTCTGCTGATCAGCTCGCCCACCCGCCCGTCGATGATGCTCATATAGAGCTCATCGTCTTGCGTCTGACCTTGAGCTTTTCCCACCAGCACGATTACGGCGAGCAAAGGATACAACCATCTCAGATTTGCTAGTTGCACGTTCAAAACCGTTCCCATAGTAGTTGAGCATGGTATGCGTGCAGCTGACTGCCGCAGGCCATTAGGTCCGTCTCATCGCAGCGCTGAGGACTTGCGCACCGTCAATCAGCACGGAGAACTTGTCGAGCACCGTAGAGTCGCGCGATCCGCATTGCGTGCTCGTTTTTTACGCAGGATGCTCTTCAGCTCATTTCGCGCCGTGTGCACGCTGATGCCGAGCTCTTCCGAGGCGGTTTTCACGTCGAGATCCTCGGCAAGCTTTGCGAGCAAGCGTGCCTCGGCCGGTGTGAGCTCGAAGAGCTGCGCGAGCCGCTTGACGGCGGTGACCTCCGGCCGCTCGGGGAGCAGCCAGAGCAGCCCGATCGCGTTCGGGAGCACGAGAATATACTGCGAAGTTCCCTCGCTGATCGGCGTCGTGATCAGGACGCGCTCCCGACGCGTCGAGGCTCGCCTCAGTACGAGAGTCCGGCCTTTGCCCAGCAGCAAGTCGTGGATGGCCGATGCGCACGCTTCCGCGTTGAGGACGTCTTTACCGGCCGAGAGCCTTCGGTTTGCGTAGGCGAACCATCCGTCGTTGTTTATCGCCTCCTCGCCTGCCCGATTCAGGTATACGACGTGCCCTTCGCGAGCGATCGCGTATAGCGCGACCGATAGGTGATCGAGTGCGAATTCGGTCGTGGCGCTTAGTGCCCGAAGCGAACGCAGGGAGCAGTAGTTTCGGGTGGCGATCAGAAGGTGAGGTTTCACATGCTCGAGGAGCTCTGCGTCGTCCCTTGAAAAGGCGTCCTTGCCGATGCCTCTGAAAATGCTCAGCTGCGTATGTGCGACGTAGCGCTCGGTGCGGCTTCGGTAGAGATTGACCGTGATCATTCGGTCAATGTCGTTCTCTCGCAGATATTCGTGAAAGAACGCTGACCGCCGGACTACACGGTGCTCGACGAGCCGGTCGTCGGGGCAGACGATCCCTTCCGGGGAGTAGAAGCCCCGGGTGCGGGCACCCTCGGCCCACACGTCGTACGGCATCCAGTCGCGCGCGTAGCGTTCGATCTCCGCAGGATCGAAGTTCGAGTGGAAGCACCAGTAGTCATCGATCACGGACACTTGAGGCGTGTGAAGCATCGCGCCGCGACCATTGAGCGCTACACGAAGCTCTTCGACGACCGCTGTCCACGCTTTGGGATCCAGAGTTGCGGCATGAATCCTCAGAATGAGGTCAGACAGGTTCTCCTTCTTCATTGATCGATCCTTGCCAGGGCTCGTCTGAGCGAAATGCCGTCAGCGCCCTCGAGCCCGGCGCGATCTTAGCCCAGATGGGTCACCGTCGCCTATTACGAGAATTGGTAGAGTCCCGACGACGTGCGTTCCCTAAGCGCAGCAAATCCTTACGAGCGACGCGAAAGGAGTCCGTCGACCGCAGCGCTCACGGGGGACTGAAGCGAGAAGAACGCGAAGCCGTCTCCCCTGGCTGCGCCGTTCCGCCATAGCCCATTTGGGTCTATTCCCAGTGATGCGTAGAAAGTAGAGTCCGCACGCGAATGACAGGGAGGAGGCAGGAAAGCGATGCGTCTTCCATTTAGTTTGCTGCTTGCGCTCGCTGTGCTCGCAGCGAGCGGCTGCCATAGCAGCAGCCGGAGCGGAAACTCGGCAGGTTCGAACAACCCTCCGCAGCAGCCGCCACAGCAACAGCCGCCGCAGCAACAGCGGCCGGCGCTGGTATGGGATAACGGTCGATGGGACGAAGTGAGGTGGGAATAACAATGCACAAACAACCTGGCTTGCCGATCAGCCACGGTACGATGATGGTCGGGCTGCTTGCGGCCGCGTCGGTGTGCGCGGACCCCGTCGAAGTGCCGTACGAGTTCACCGCGGGCTCGACGGCGCGGGCTTCCGAGGTCAACGCGAACTTCGAGGCACTCGCGACGGCCATCAATGAGAACGACAACCGCACGACGGCCGCATTGGATGAACTCTCAGCTGCGTTACAGACGGCTGGGGTGCTGGTCGTGGACGGCAACGACGCTCCCGTCGGCTTGTTGCTCAACATCGACGACGACAAGGTAGAGGTCGACGTACTGACGAGCCAGGATTACATCGTGGACAGCCTGTCGCTGGCCACCGGCGAGATAGGCGGCACGTACCCGCACGTGCTGTTGTTCCCGAACCAGACGTGCAGCGGGCAACCGTACGTTGCAGTGCCGGCCGGGTTCGTCTTTGCTGCCTTCGATCTCGCGGGCACCGTTGGACTCTACTTTGTCGACAAATCCAGCGCGGCGGCGCTCAACGTGGAAATCGGCTCGTCCAGCAGCGGAGCAGGATGTGAGGTCAGCCAGCTTGCGCCCTTCTGGGCGCCGCTGTGGCCGGCGCTGCCGAACGACCCGTCGACGACGGGTGTAGCGAGCCGGTCGTATCAGCTCCCGGTAACGATACGCCGTTCTCGCTAACGGACGAAGCCCCTGCACGTCGAACGATCAACGATGGAAGCGAAAGACGCCGTGGCGCAGAGTTTCTCTGCGCCCGTCGCAGGAACCAATCACCTCAAGCGATCAACACAATTGCCGGCTTGGCGCTAGGCGTCTCTTGTACCTGGAGTAGTAGTGAGAGGATCGCTTTAACCCGCTTCCGTACTGCTTTTCCTGACTGTGACGATTCGGGTCGTATGGCCGAACCAGCCCGCGACCGTGGATTTGTTGCGGCGGCTAATCGGTATCTTCAGGCCGTTGGATAGCAGGCAGTACCATTGATTGCCCTTCTTGACGATTTTCACGATAGCGCGCTTCGCCACCCAGTGGGATCGATGGACGCGCAAGCCGGCTTCCCCCATGGAATCCGCGGCCTGTTGCAGGGAACCGAGAATCATGCAGTGCCCGAGGTCCGTGTAGACGTGCAGATAGTGAAGGTCGGAAGAAATCGCAATGACGTTCGTCCCCAGCGATTCGGGCAACCGGCTGAGGAACTCCGCACGCGCGGATTCGGCGTAGCGACCTGCTTCCGCCTTGTCGAGATCGACCGTCACGGCCGAGCCGGCGACGTTGGGATCTTGCGCATCACCGAGCCTTCGGCGATGTGCGAGAAACGGCAGATTGATGATCATCCAGGAGGCCAACGTCGCGGGTGCAAGTTGGAGAAACTCGGCCGCGATGGCCTGCCACCAACCGCGGCTAGCGAAGACAACTAGCCACTCGTCCTCGTCTTCGAGAGCGCGCAGCGATGCCGGCAGCACGTGTTCCACCAGGTAGCTCAACGGCGTGACGAGTAACGCACCACCGGTCCCAGCAACGAGCAATACGAGCCACGCCGGCAAGGACTTCATCATGTGCGGCAGAACGAGCCAGCTTGCAGCGTACAGAGATATAAGTCCGAGTCCGACGTGAATCACCCAGAAGACCGTTCTTGCCGCTACGCCCAAACCCCGGCTGGCCTCGGGCTCGATCACCACGAAGGTAATGACGAGGAGAGCGCTGATGACCGCGATGGAGCGTCCGAGCGCCCACGCTCCGAAGACCGTTCCGTTACTGACGACGGCGCTGCGATCCATACGGAGTGTCCAAGAAGCTACCAGGAGTACTCGAAGGTGAGGCCCAACAGCGGCAAAGTTTCCTCGTCTTCCTTAATCGTCTGCCCGGTCAGTATGTCGAACTCGTCGGGCAAACCCGACGGCCCGCCGTTCAAGTTCAGAACGTCCAGGAACAGAACGAGGTCCAGTCGGCCTATTGGGCGCCGGTAGTCGACCCGAAAATCGAGCGCGTTGAACGCCCTGCCCCGGCCGACGTTCGTTTCAGTGATCTCCTTCGAGAACCGCACAGGCAGGGCGGGCGCCAGAACATCGGCATGCGTGATGAACCGCTCTCCGGGTTGTCCCGATCCGTATCTCCAGCGTGCTGCGATCTGCCAGCGCTCGTTGAGTTCCCAGCGGCCGCCGAGAGCGACGAAATGAACGCGATTGAAATCCCAGTTGTACTCGCCTCGACCGTCATTGTCGTCGACGCGATACCGGTTCCAGGAATAGACGAAATCGGCAGAAAAACCGTTGTCGAACGCGCGCGTGAGCACGACGTCGACGCCGCGGTTGCTGCCTTTGCCGTCGTTCGTGATCTCGCCGGTGACCCGGCTGCCTTCCACGAGGCGGCGGTCGATGCGCTGGGAGTATGCGTCCACCAGCAGATTCAGATTCTCGCCGATTCGAAAATCCAGTCCCGCGCCGACGTGAGTGAGCTTCTCGTTCTTCAGGCCGAAGTTAGCGGGATCGAGAGCGCGGGCCAGATTTCTCGGCGATTCGTAGAACACGCCGGTCGTCGCCGAAAAGCGTAGCGACGGCGAGAACTCATAGTTGAATGCGATGCGCGGCGACAAGAGACTCTCGTCGCTGAACCCATCGTAGTCGTAACGCAAGCCTGTGCGAAGATGGGCTCGTCCCCAGTCGAACACCTGTTCTCCGTACAAAGCATAGTTCGTCTCGCTCTGGACGTACAGCGAATTGATCTCGGCCGGTTGCAGGATTATGTAGTTCGCGCCGGGTGGTCGAGGGTCGTCCGATTCGTAGATGAAGCGAATCCAGTCTTCGCGCAACGTGGTCGAGTAGTCGAGATCGATGTTGACGACATGCAAGCCAGCCGAGAAGCGGCCCAGAACGTTGCCAACCGTGATGTCGCTACGCCAGCCGAATTCCCCGTCCTTCTCGGTCACCGTCAGCAGGCGTTCCCGCGCCGGCACCTGGGCGGCGGGAGTCCCGTCCGGCACGAGGTCGGGATTCGCTTCGCCCTCCGAGGACACCTTATCGCTCTCACGGAAGTACACTCGGTTCGTCCATTCGCCGTCGTCGCCGAATCGTCGCCGCCAGGTCACTCCCGTCAGCATTAGGTCTTGCTCGTCGTCCTGCAGCGTCAGATCCTCGGCGCCTTCTCCCTTCTCTTTTGCAGCAAGGACGTTCTCGACGGTCCGTTCGTAAGTTTCCGGCGCGAAAATGAGCAAGAATTCGATGTCGTCGTTCTCTAAACGCGTTTTCGTCTTGAAGATCAGGTCAGTCGATACCGGAGAACCCAGATCATCCTCTTCGATGGTCTCGAAGAACTTGCCGAAGTCGAAGCGCCGCGCCTGCACGAACATCGACGTATTGTCGTGAAAGCCGCTGGGCCCCTCGTACATTGCCTCGATCCCCGCGAGGTCCAGTCGCAGGCTCCCCACCGGTGACGGCGTGCCTTCCGCGACCTCGAGCTGGAGCAGCGACGCCTTACGCCCGCCGAACTCGGCGCTCCACCCGCCGGGTGAGAACTCGGCGCCCGTCACCGCGTTCGGGGCAAATATCGAGTAGCGGCCGCCGTTCACGATGTCGGTCTGCTTGCCGAGCGTTTGCTCGAAATGCGCGACCTGCGGGAACGGGAAGCCGTCCACGAATATGAGGTTGTTTTTCGGCCCGTGGCCGCGCACCGAAAAGCTCGCGAATTCCCCGCTCGACACGACTCCTGGCAGGCCGACCAGGGCGCGCATCACGTCACTGCCGCTGCCGGGGGCGTTGCGCAGTTCGTCGCGTGTCAGGAAGCGGTCCGCTACCGAGCCGTCGGGATCGGCTCCTCGGGCTCGGCCCACGACGACGACCTCTTCGTCGTGAGCCGCTTGCCGCCGCAGTTCGAACCGAAGCCGCCCCGTCCGGCGCTCGATGATCCGAACGGTTGGCTCTACCCCCGGAACGTAGCCATCCAATTCAGCGCGGAACGCGTAGAAGCCGTCGGCCAGATCCTCCAAGTACGCGGATCCGTCGGAACCTGTGGTTACACGTCTCGACTCGCCACTCCTGGATTCGGCAGTCACCACCACACCGGCCAGCGGCCTGCTAGTCACGGCGTCGACGATATCGACCGACATTGCGCCGGCGTGAGCGACACCTGGCAGCCCAACTAATAGCAGCGGTAGCAACCTACAACACAGGAGGATGTGAGACACTCGACGACGAAACATACGCTGAGCACCCTTGGATGCGCCTGAGAGGGCGGTACATGGTACGGAGCGGCCGCGTGGGTATGACGCTCCGCTGAATTAGCGGTGCGAAAACTGCATCAGCGGTTTCGCTGATCGGCTAATGACATGAGCGGTCGATCGGGAATGCGCCTCTGCAAAAGGCGTGCTCCGTCAAACGGGAGCGACGCGATTTCAATCAGCGGATTGCCTAGGTATCCGGTTAGGCTGGGGCATGCTCGGCGCTCGACGAGTCGTCGGGATCCAGAGAGGCGGAGCGACGCCCTGCTCGGGCCTGCACGATCGCGAACACGGCCGGAAGCACCACGAGCGTCGCGAGCGTCGCCGCCGCAAGACCCCCGATGACCGCCCGCCCGAGCGGCGCAGTCTGCTCGCCGCCCTCGCCGAACCCGATTGCGATCGGCAGCATGCCGGCGATCATCGCGAGGCTCGTCATGAGGATCGGCCGGAGCCGGCTCGCCGCGCCCTCGATGGCCGCCGCCGTGGCTTCCCCACCGTTGATTCGCGCGCGCTCGGCGAAGGTCACGAGCAGGATCGCGTTTGCGACGGCGACGCCGATCGCCATGATCGCGCCCATGTAAGACTGAATGTTCAGCGTCGTGCCGGTCGCCCAGAGCGCGAGCACGACGCCGGCGACGACGGCGGGCGTCGTCGACGCGACGACGAACGCGAGCCTGACCGACTGAAAGTTCGCCATGAGCAACAGAAACACGATGACGACGGCGAGCGCGAGCCCCGTCTCGAGACCGTCGAGCAGCTGCTGCATCGGCACGACCTGGCCGCGCAGCGTCACCGTCGAGCGCGGCGGCGGCTCACCGGCCGCCTCGATCGCCGCACGCACCTCGTCGGCGACGCTGCCCAGGTCCGCGCCTTCGATGTTCGCCGTCACGGTGACGAGTCGCTGCATGTTGTAGCGGGCGTATTGGCCGGGCGTCGTGCCCGGCGTAACCTCGGCGATGTTGCCGAGCAAGATGGGCTGATTACCGCGATACGTCACGGGAACGTTCTCGAGATCTTCCGCGGAATCCATCGCCTCGTGCGGGATCTCGACCTGGATCTGATAGGCCACACCCGTCCTCGGGTCCGCCCAGTAGTTCGGCACGACGAAGCGGCTCGAGGAAGTCGCGGAGACGAGCGCTCGCGAGATCTCCGCCATACCGACACCCATGATTCCGGCACGCTCTCGGTCGACGTGCACGCCGAGCGTCGGATAGTCGAGCGCCTGGCCGAATTGCACATCGCGTAACGCCGGAATCGATTCGAGGCGATCCCGGATCTTCGCCGCGAACGCGCGGCTTGCGTTCAGATCGGGCCCCGCGACGGCGACCTCGACCGGCGTTGCGGATCCGAGGCTCATGACCTGGCTCACGATGTCGCTCGGCTCGAACGAGAAGCTCACGTCCGGCAGCTCCTTGGCGAAGCGTGCGCGCAGCCGCTCCTTGAGCGCCTCCGTATCGACGCCCGAATCGGGCTTGAGTTGAACCTGGAGCACGCCTTCTTCCGAGCCGCCGTTCCACATATAGATGAAGTTCACCGGGTAGCTCGAGCCGTGCACGCCGAGAAAGCCCATCGTAATCGCGATGTTGTCGGGTCCGGCCTCTTGGCCAATGATGTCGAGCACCTTGAGTGCGATGGCCTCGGTGCCGTCGACACGCGTGCCCGTCGGAGCCCGCAGCCGAACCTGGAGCTGGCCGGCCTCGACGCTTGGATAGATCTCGGTGCCGAGCCGCCCGCCGACGAGCACGATCAGGCCCGCGGCGGCGGCGACGTAGGCAGCGACGACGAGCCAGCGCGCGCGCACGATACCCGCCGCGAGCGCGGCGTAGCCGCGCTGGAACGTCGCGAATCGCTTCTCCGCGCCCTGCTCGTGCACGGCCGCGCCCACCTGACCGCGCAGGAACCAAATGGAGAGAATCGGCACGAGCGTGCTCGAGAGCAGGTACGAGAAGACCATTGCGAAACCGACCGCGAGCGAAAGCGGCAGGAACATCGCGCGCGCGGCGCCGACCATGAAGAACGACGGAACGAACACGGCGAGCACGCAGAGCATCGCGATGAGAAGCGGCAGCGCGACCTCGCGACCCGAATCTACGACCGCCCGCGCGACGCGTTGTCCCCGCGCGAGATGCGTATGGATGTTCTCGACCACGACCGTCGACATATCGACGAGAATCCCGATCGCGAGCGCGAGCCCGCCGAGGGTCATGATGTTCACGGTCTGCCCGCTGATCCACAGCGCAAGCACCGCCCCCATGAGCGCGAGCGGAATGTTCACGACGACGATCGCGGCGCTGCGCCAATCGGCGAGGAACAGCAGCACCATGATGCCCGTGAGGATTGCGCCGAGCGCGCCCTCGAGCGTCAAGCCCGAGATCGCGCGGGTCACGTAGGGCGACTGATCGAACTCGTAGCTGACTCTGACGTCGTCGGGCAAAACGCTCTGGAACCGCGGCAGGTTGTCCTTGACCGCCTGGACGACGTCGAGGGTCGACGCATCGGATCGCTTCGTGACGGGGATGTAGACAGTGCGTCGGCCGTTGACGAGTGCTGAGCTCGTCACGATGTCACTGCCGTCGACCACCTCGCCGACGTCGCGCAGAAACACAGTTGGGTAGCTTCCGGGCCTGATCGGCACGGTCTCGAGGTCCTTGATGTCCTTGACGACCGAATTCAGCGGCACCATCGGGTACTTGCCGTCGACCGCCATGTTCCCGGACGGACTGATCAGGTTCGCGCGGCTGATCGCCGCGACGACCTCGTCGGGCGACATGTTGTAGGCGCGCAGCCGCTCCGGATCGAGATTGACGACGATGCTGCGCGCTGCGCCGCCGAACGGCGGCGGCGCCGAGACGCCCGGCAAGGTCGCGAAGAGCGGTCGCACGAGGTTGAGCGCCGCGTCCTGCATCTCGGCCACCGAGCGGGTCTCGCTCGAGAACACGAGCGTGCCGACCGGCACGCTGCCCGCATCGAAGCGCATGATGAACGGCGGCACGGTACCGGGCGGCATGAAAGCCCGTGAGCGGTTCACATACTGAACCGTCTCGGCCATCGCCTGGCTCATATCGGTGCCCGGATAAAACTGCAGCTTCATGATCGAAGCGCCCTGAATCGACTTCGATTCGACGTGCTCGATGCCGGTGATATAGAGAAAGTGATACTCGTAGTAGTAAGTCAGGAAACCTTCCATCTGGGCCGGATCCATGCCGCCATAGGGCTGGGCGACGTAGATCGTCGGAATGCCGAGCGTCGGGAAGATATCGCGCGGCATGCGGCTCAAGGCGAGCATCGCACCGAGCACAACCGCCGTGACGAGCACGATCACGGTGAAGGGACGGCGTAAGGCGGATTGAAGGAGACTCATGGTGCGGTCCGGCTCTGTTGTTCCGAGGAAGTCCGGCTCCCAGCGAGCCTAGCAAACGGAGCTGAAAACTATCTGAAAGCCGGAGGGCCGGTTTCAGATGGTTTTCAGATTCGCTCGGTAGACTTGCGCGGTCTGCTAAAAGAAGATCGACGGCAACGCCACGTGACAACGATCCGGAACACAAGAGCACTGCTCCCGAGAAAGAGCGCGGCCGCGATTGCGCTCGGTCTCGGGCTGCTCGGCACTCAGGCTTCGGCTCAGACGGTCGTTCGGGTCGCCGAGCCGGCGCGGCGCGATTTCGAGCTCGTCACGACGCAGCCTGGAACGGCCGAAGCGTTCTACGAGGCCGATCTCGGCGCCAACGTCTCGGGTTACGTGAGCGAGCTGCTCGTCGACATCGGCGACCGCGTGAAGGCGGGCCAGGTGCTCGCGCGGATCACGGTGCCGGAGTTGATCCAGGCTCGGAATGCCGCGGCGGCCGAAGTGGCCGCCGACGAGTCCGAGCACGAGCGCATCTCGATGCTCGCGGAGCGAAACTCCGTCACGCAACGAGCATTGACGGAAGCCAAGAGCCGGCTCGACGCGGCGCGGGCGAAACAAGCCGAAATCGAAGCGCAGATGGCCTACGCGACGATCGAGGCGCCGTTCGACGGCGTCGTCACGGCGCGGACGATCGACCCCGGCGACATGGTGTACCAGGCGAGCTCGCCCAAAGGCAGCGACCAGCCGCTCTTACGTGTTGCGAAAGTCGACGTGATTCGTCTGAAGACGTACATCCCGGAGCGCGAATCCGCGTGGGTCGACATCGGTGATGCGGCCACGATCGCATTCGACGCGCTGGCCGGGAGGGTGTTCATCGGGCAGGTCGCGCGGACGGCGCAAGCGCTCGATCCTGCGACGCGAACCTTGCTCGTCGAGATCGATCTGCCGAATGCCGAGGGACGGATTCGCCCGGGCTACTACGGCCGGGCGCGCATCGTCCTCGAGAGCAGCAGGAACGCGCTCGCGATTCCTTCGACCGCCGTACGCTTCGACGGCGGAGAGCCGTTCGTCTTTACGGTCGGTGCCGGGGACTCGGCCCGACGAACCCCTATAGAGATCGGTCTCCAGAGTGCCGGGTGGACGGAGGTCACGAGCGGCTTGAGCGGCAACGAACGCGTCGTGACGGGCGGTGTCGACGGGCTGACGGACGGCGCCACGGTCCTCATCGCCGCGCAATAGGGCCGACAACGCATGGATACTTCCTGCTCCGGCGTTCGGATCTGTGCGGCTCTTCTGCTCGGGCTTGCAACCGTGGTCCCCGCCTGGGGGCAGGACGACGTCGAGCAAGGCAGCACGCTCCCGATCGACCTGCCGACCGCTCTGCGGCTCGCCGACGAGCGCAATCTCGACGTCGCGATCTACGTCGAGCGCGTCGCCGAAGCGTCGGCGAGAGTCGCCGAGGCACGCGCTCTGGCGGTGCCCACCCTCCGTATCGGCGGCGACTATGCGCGGCATACCGGCAACATTCAGGAGACGAGCGGCCGAGTCATCGATGCGGACCGCGCCTCCCGATTCGCGGGTGCCGGCGTAGGCCTAAGCGTCGAGATCGCCGATGCGATCTTCGCTCCGCTCGTCGCCAAGCAGGACCGGGCCGCGCTCGTCGCGGCCGCGAGCGCCAATCGACACGAGGTCTTCGTCGACGTTGCGGCGGCCTATCTCCGCCTTCTCGAGTCCCGCGCGGCTCGTGAGGTCGTGCAACGCGCGCTCGAGCGGGCTCTCGATCTCGCAAGGCTGACGGCGGACTATGCCGAAGCCGGCGAGGGTCTCCTGGCCGACGCCGAGATGGCTGCCGTAGAGCCGTTGCTCTGGGAGCAACGGCGCCTGGCGATCGAGGAGCAGACGTCGACCGCCGCGGCCGAACTCGTCCGGCTTCTTCATCTCGATGCCGGTGTCGCGCTCGAGCCCACCGAAAACGAGGTGCCGATGCTCGAGCTCGTTCCCATCGACGTCGACGTCGAGGCGCTCGTCGCGCGTGCGCTGGCCGACCGCCCGGAGACCGAGCAATACGATGCGCTCGTTGCCGCCGCCGAGGCGGACCTGAAGGCGCAGCGCTACGCCCTGTTCATTCCCGGGGTCTCGCTCGACTACAGCACGGGCCGATTTGGAGGAGCACTGGGCTCGTCGATCGACGACACCGGCGATCGGACCGATCTGGCACTCACGCTGTCCTGGCGATTCGACGGACTGGGTTTCGGCCATCGGGCGCGTACTGATGAGAAGCGCGCGCAGCTCCGGCGCGTGGGACTCGAGCGCGACAGATTGCGTGACGCGATCGCCGCCGAAGTGCGCGAAAGCTACGCTCGGGCGCGGAGCTTCAAGCAGCAGATCGAGTTCGCCGATCGGGCCGTCGCTCGCGCCCAAAGCGCGTATGGGCTGAACCGAGATCGCATCTATGACCAGGAGGGCTTGCCGCTCGAAGCGCTGCAGGCCATGCAGACGCTCGCGGCGGCGGAGGTTGCGCAGGTCGAAGCACGCGCCGAGTATTCCCTCGCTCAGATTCGCCTGTACACGGCGCTCGGCAGTCCCCTCACCTCGCAGTTTCCATAGCGAAGCCGTCGCTGCCTGCGGACTCGTTCAGCGCCTCACCGTCCACGAGCGCCAAGCGTACTTCGAATACGCTTCCCTGATCGAGCGTGCTTTCGACGGTGACCGTTCCGTTATGCGCCGTCGCGATCCATCGAGCGATTGCAAGCCCCAGCCCCGTACCGCCTTGCTGCCGTGATCGCGCTCTATCGACTCGATAGAAACGATCGAACACGCGCGGTAAATCGTCGCTCGAAATGCCGATGCCCGTATCCTTGACGCCGCCGACGGCGAGACCGTCACGCTCGCCCAGGTATACCTCGCACGTTCCGCCCGCGGGCGTGTATTTCACGGCGTTGTCGATCAGAATCAAGAACAGCCGCCGCAGCGCATTGGCGTCGCCGTCGACCCAAAGGGGGCCGTCAGGCAGATGGACTTCGAATCGCAAGCCCTTCGCACGCGCCAGCACGGCGGCTTCCGTGCAGGCTTCACGGACGGCCGAGCTGAGATCGATGCGCGCCATGTTCAGCCGCCCGTGGCCCGAGTCGGCGTTCGCGATCAGCAGCATGTTCTCGACGAGGTGCGACATCCGCTGGATCTCGGAGACGATCTGCTCGAGCGCGACGCGATGCTCACCATCGGGTTGCTCTATCCGAAGCGCGACCTCAGCCGTCGTCCGCATTACCGCCAAGGGTGTACGCAGCTCGTGCGAGGCATCGGCCGTAAACCGGGAGATTTTCGTGAACGCCGACTCCAGACGGGCGATCAACTCATTCAAGGTTTCCGACAAGCGCTGCAATTCATCACCCGTCGCGGGCACGGGGAGCCGTTTGGCGAGGCTGTCGGCGGAGATGGCTCGCGCCGTCTCCGTGATTTCGTCCACCGGCGCCAATACGCGGCGGCTCATCCAGTATCCGCCGATCCCCGCCAGCAGCAGCGCGGCTGGAAAGAGCGGCAACAACAGCCACAGCGTCTCCCGAAGGCCGCGCTGCAACTCGTGCAGCGGCGCCGCCACTTGAACGGTGTAAGTGCGCCCGTCGACGCCGAAGTTGGCGGACAGAAACCGATAGGGCTCTCCGGCGATCGTCGCCGTCTCGAAACGAGGCTCAGTGCCAAGGTCACCGGTTTCGGGTGTAGGCTGGCCCTGGAAAGCTCGCGCTTGATACACGGCGTTCCTACGGTCGTCGATGACCTGAAAGAGATCGCCGTGCGCCCGAAACTCTTCCTTGACCTCATCTTGAAGAAGCCGATTCTTGTGGTCTTCGACGAAGATCCTGATGCCGTCGGCTCGCTCCCGGAGCGACTCGTCGATGGCGTGGTAGAGGCCCTGATGGACGGCGAGCCAAATCGCGCCGCCGAAAAGCAGCATGGATCCCGCAAAAACCGCCGCGTACCAGAACGCGAGCCGAACACCGATAGAACGCAGGTTCACTCCGACTCCGGAGTCCTGATGCAGTATCCGATTCCACGGACAGTGTGGATGAGCTTGCGGTGCGGCATCGCGTCGACCTTTGCGCGCAGGAGGTGGATGAACGCGTCGAGCGTATTGCTCTCGATGGTGCTGTCGTAGCCCCAGACGGCCTGGATCAGCACCTCTCTCGGCACCGTTTGGTTCGCGCGCCGCAAGAGGAAATGCAGCAATCGGAACTCCTTGGCGCTGAGCGCCACTTCCACACCCGCTCGCGTCACGGTGTGCTTGGCCGGGTCGAGCGCGAGATCGGCTACCTGCAGGAGCGGCGCGGGCACCGCTCTGGGGCGGCGCGAAAGCGCGCGCAACCGCGCGAGCAGCACCTCGAAGGCGAAAGGCTTCGTCAGGTAGTCGTCGGCGCCGCCGTCGAGGCCGTCGACGATGTCGGGCGGGGCGTCGCGGGCCGTCAGCATCAGGATCGGCGTGCCGACGCCGGCCCCGCGGAGCCGCCGGGCAACCTCGCGACCGTCCACCTTGGGCAGCATCCAATCGAGAATCATGAGATCGTGATCGACGGTTCGGGCGAGATCGAGCGCTTCTTGGCCATCGAATGCCAGGAGCGGCGAATACCCTTCTCGCTCGAGGCCCAGGCGCAGCTGCTCGGCCATCTGCCGCTCGTCTTCGACGATCAGAACACGCACCGCCGCCCCCCTTCACGAGTTCCCGGACCCGCCTACTCTCGGTCGTATCGGCCCGTGGGTCAAACCATTCTCGGCGGTCTGTCGCCTTGCGATCAGCCCGGCCTACGAGCCCGGATTGGATACCGGAAACGAGGCCTGCGAATCACCCAAAAGGCATCGTCGGCACGATGCTCGTAGTACCACCCGCCAAACTCCCTACGGTGGGGAGCGAGTGCTACACTGAATTCCAGTCGATCTCAGACTATCTCGAGGATGAAAGACGGCGGGGACGCTCCAGCCGGTCCGCAAACAGCCCTCGGCGCGTTCCGGGAAAGCGAACGGACGTTCGTCGAGCTCGTCGAGCAAATGCCGTTCGGCGTCTACGTCGTGGACGCCGATTTCCGCATCTCCTACATGAACCCCGGCTCGCGGAACGTCGCGTTCCGTAACATACGCCCGGTCATCGGCCGGCCGTTCGACGAGGCGGTGCGAATTCTGTGGCCGGAGCCCGTGGCGACCGAGGTCATCACGGTGTTCCGCCGCACGCTCGACACCGGCGAACCGTACCGTTCGGAAAACTTCGTCAACCCGCGTGCCGACGTCGACGAGATCGAGAGATACGAGTGGGAAGTGCACCGCATCGAGCTTCCGGACGGCCGGCACGGCGTCGTGTGCTACTTCTTCGATTCCACGAAGCTGCGCGACACCAAACGGGCGCTCGTCGAGAGCCAATTGGCCCTCGCCGGCCAGAAGGAGGCGTTCCAGGCCGCGATGGACGGCCGTCCTCTCGCTTCATGCCTCGACGTGCTGGTCCGAACGGCCGTCCGTCATTTCGGCGGCGCCGCGCGCGCGGGGTTCTACATGCGCGGCGACGCCGCCGGCGAAGGCCTCCATCACGTCGTCGGCATGTCGGACGCGTACGCGCAGGACGTCGACGGCCTCCGGATCGGTCCGGACTCGTTCGGATGCGGCTTGGCGATGCACATCGGCGAGCCCGTGATCTCGGCGGACGTGGAACGAGACCCGCTCTGGGAATCCTGGCGATGGCTAGCACGTGCGCACGGCTTCCGAAGCTGCTGGTCGTTCCCGCTGCAGGCGAGCGGCGGACCCGTGCTCGGCACGTTTGCGCTCTACTTCCGCGAGCCGCGTGCCCCTGCGGACGACGACATCGCGTTCATCGCGACGCTCGCTCATGCTGCTGCGATCATCACCTCGCGACACAAAGAGGCCGAAGAACGCGCCCGCGCCGAGCGAGCGCTCCGCGAGGCGGACCGCCGCAAGGACGAGTTTCTCGCGACGCTCGCCCACGAGCTGCGCAATCCGCTCGCGCCGCTCGTAAGCTCGCTCGACTACCTCGACCGCATCGGCAGCCCGGATCCGAACGCCGCGGGCATACGCGCGATCATGCGACGCCAGCTCGCGCAGCTGGTCCGGCTCGTCGACGACCTCCTCGACGTCAGCCGCATCACGCGCGGCCGGCTGGATCTGCGCCGTCAGCGCGTCGAGCTCGCCGACGTGATGCGATCGGCCGTCGAAACGTGCGCTCCGCTGATCGAGCAACACGAGCACGAGCTCGTCGTCACGTTTTCGCCGGAGCCGATCTGGCTCGACGCCGATCCCGTGCGGCTCGCGCAAGTGCTGGCGAACCTCCTCAATAACGCGTGCAGGTACACGCCGGATCAAGGGCGCGTATGGCTCATTGCCGAGCGCCGCGACGGCGACGCCGTCGTCACGGTGCGGGACAGCGGCATCGGCATCTCGCCCGGCGAGCTCGACGAAGTGTTCGACCTGTTCTCGCAGGGCTCGGACCGGTCACTCGAGCGAAAGCACTCTGGGCTCGGCGTCGGGCTGCACCTCGTGAAGCGGCTCGTCGAGCTGCACGGCGGGACGGTGACGGCGCACAGTGAGGGTCGCGGCAAAGGCGCCGAGTTCGTGGTGCGATTGCCGGCCGCGGCGGAATCGGGTGACGCAGAAGGCGCGGCGCCGCCTTCGGAGGTCGATTCACCGGACGTACGAATTCGCCGAGCGCGAATTCTCGTCGTGGACGACAATCCGGACTCTGCCCGTGCGCTCGCGCAGCTGCTGGCGCATGGCGGCCACGAGACCGCGATAGCGGGTGACGGCATGGAAGCGCTCGAAAGCACCGAAGCGTTTCGGCCCGACGTGATCCTGATGGACATCGGCATGCCGAGAATGAACGGGTACGACGCGTGTCGCGCAATCCGCGCGCGCAGTTGGGGGCAACGCATTCGGATCGTCGCGCTCACGGGCTGGGGCCACGACGCGGATCGGGACAAGACGGCGGCCGCGGGATTCGATGCGCACCTCGTCAAACCCGTGGACCTGCGGGCGCTGAACGAAGTCCTGGCAACCGACCGCTGCGAGTCGTGATAATGCTCGTCTCGAATCGGCGGTATCGAGCGACCTGCGCGTTCTTGCTCTCATTCGCGCGGTCTCCCCCGGCGCAGCGCGGCCAGCTCGCCGGAATCGAAGTACACGCCCTGCTGCACGACGGCGACAATCGCGCGCGTGTTCCTGATATCGACGAGCGGGTTCCCTCCGAGGACCAGGAGGTCCGCCGCCTTGCCTTCCTCGATCGTTCCGAGCTCGTCGGCCTTGCCGAGCCATGTCGCGGCCTCGATGGTCGCCGCCTGGAGCGCTTGCAGCGGTGAGAGGCCGGCGTCGACGAGCGCCTCGAGCTCGTGATGCAGGGAATCGCCCGGGTAGGCGAACGGGTTGCTGACCCCGGTGTCCGAGCCGGCGAGGATC
Source organism: Gammaproteobacteria bacterium (assembly GCA_036381515.1). Classification (GTDB taxonomy): domain Bacteria; phylum Pseudomonadota; class Gammaproteobacteria; order Steroidobacterales; family Rariloculaceae; genus ZC4RG20. The sequence goes on from DASVCR010000050.1 coordinate 17,961, forward strand.
GTGACGCCCTCTTCTGCCGCGAGCCGTGTGAGGTGCAGCGACATGGCCTCGAGCCGCTCGTCACTGGCCCTTTCGGCCGCCGTGCGGTTTGCGAGGACGTCGAGACCGGGCTCGAACGTCGCGAGGATCTCGGTCGGCACGTCGGCGAGGCGCGGGTCGTCCTGGTACGTGTCGTAGTCGCGGATGCCGTTCCATACGGTGCGGATGTACAACGTCGGCGTGAGCGCGGTGCCGCGCGCGGCCATCTTGCGAAAGATGCGGCGGGCTTGCGCGTCGTCCGCCTTGGCACCGAGTTCCGCGACCGCGACGAAGAACGGCTCGAACTCGAGCGGAATGCCGTCGCGCTCGAAGCGCCGCGACTCGGCGCGGTCCCTCGGGTGCGCGGCTTTGACGAGATGGAAGGCGTGCTCGACGCTGTCGAGTCCCGCGTCCACCGCGTCCTCGAAGGGCACCGAAAGCGGGATATGCGCTGCGGTTCGCAGGCCGCGCCGCTCGGCTTCGGCGAGAACCTCGAGGAACACGCGCGGAGAGATCGAGCCGTCGTAGATCTTGATGAAGTCGGCGCCGCCGACCGCGAGCTCTTCGAGCGCGGGCGCGATGTCCTCGGACGCGGCGACCGGGATCGATCCGCCCCACGCGCCGTCCGGCCCGTCGATCTTTTGAAGCGACGTGAATATCCGCGGGCCCGGGATCTCGCCGCTCTCGATCGCAGCCTTCCACCGCAGCACGGCGTCCGGCAGGTCTCCGCCCGCGTCTCGCACCGCGGTCACGCCGAAGCCGAGATACTGAGCGAGCCAGCGCTCGTTCGCCCCCTCGAGCCGGGACCCTCCGCGGATGTGCACGTGCATGTCCCACAGCCCGGGCACGACGTAAGCCCCGCGCTGCTCGACGACGATCGCTTCGTCGGGGACGTTCGCAGTCGACGTCGGCGCGATGGAGCGAATGATCCCGCGCCTCACGACGATCGTTCGATCCGGGAGCACGTCTCCCGTACGCACGTCGATGACCGCGACGCCCTCGAGCGCCCAGACGCGCTCGTCGTCGACGCTGTCGAACGCCGCGGCCGGCTCGAGGGCGGCGAGGAACAGCACCGTCGCGGCGGCAATCGCGAGTGCGCGAGGGAGCATGCGAATCCCGATGATCTTCCGGACGTCGGATGAATATAGCGCAACTCTGCGCGCTTCCGCGGAGGCGATTGCGTAACGACTCTCATTTGCGAACTCCGTCCGCGCGAGCACGCGGCGTTCGACCTCATCACAGCGAAGCCCTCCGCAGCAGCTGCGCATTGATGGCGACGATCACCGTGCTTGCGGACATCAGCACGGCGCCAACGGCGGGAGCAAGCACGATTCCTGCCCAGGCCAGCACGCCGGCCGCCAGCGGTATCGCGATGATGTTGTACCCCGCCGCCCACCAGAGGTTCTGCACCATCTTCCGATAGCTCGCGCGGCTCAACGACACGATCCTCGGCACGTCGCGCGGATCGCTGCGGACGAGCACGACGTCGCCCGCTTCGACGGCCACGTCCGTGCCGGCGCCGATGGCGATACCGACGTCGGCCGTGACGAGCGCCGGCGCGTCGTTGACTCCGTCGCCGACCATCGCGACGCGCTTGCCTTCGCGCTGCAGCGCCTCGATCCTGGCAGCCTTCTCATCCGGGAGGACCTGCGCGAACACCGTATCGATGCCGAGCTCGCTCGCGACCTGGTTCGCGACGGCCGCGGAGTCGCCCGTCAGCATCGCCACCTCGATGCCCGCCTCGTGCAGGCGCTCGACCGCTTCACGTGATTCGGGACGAACCGCATCGGCCACGGCGAACGCCGCCAACGCACGGCCGCCCTCGATGAGGAAAATCGCGGCTTGGGCGTTCTCCCTGAAGCGAGCCTCCGCCTCGCGCAGCTTCTCGGGTAGCACGACGCCGAGCTTGCCGAGCATTGCGGGGCCTCCGACATGAAGGCGGCGCCCGTCGACTTCGGCCTCGACGCCATGCCCCGGCATCGCCTCGAATTCTCGCGCTTGGGGTACGTCCAGCCCCCGCTCCGCCGCGCTCTTCAGCAGCGCTCGCGCGATCGGGTGCTCTGAGTCGCGCTCGACGGCGGCGGCGAGCTCGAGAGCCTCGTCGGCATCGACCCCCTCGGCCGCGGCGATGTCGACGACGCGATGCTCGCCCAAGGTCAACGTGCCTGTCTTGTCGAAGACCACCGTATCCAGGTTCCGCGCTTCCTCGAGCCCTCGGCGGTCACGAACCAGGAGCCCGCTGCGGGCGCCGAGCGTCGTCGAGATCGCGATCACGAGCGGCACTGCGAGCCCGAGCGCGTGTGGGCACGCAATGACGAGCACGGTCACGACCCGGCTGACGATGAAGTCGAGCTCGGCACCGGCCACGAGCCACGCGAAGAACGTCGCAAGGCCCGCCCCTATCGCGACGATGGTCAGAAAGAACGCCGCACGATCCGCGAGCGCCTGCGCACGCGAACG
>DASVCR010000051.1:0-23703 GCA_036381515.1 Gammaproteobacteria bacterium
ATGGAGGCAGGAAGGCCGCGGTAGTCGGCGAGCCGCTCGAGCACAGCGACCACGCGAGCTCCCGTGATCGAGGTGTCGACCTCAATCGCCGGACACTCGCGGCTGCAGTCGTCGACAATCGTCAGGCAGCGCAGCCGACGCCCATCGGCCAACCAATCCGACACAAAGTCCATCGACCAGCTTTCGTTCGTGGTCGTCGGCTTCGGCAAGGGTCGGCGCTCGAACGGCCCAACCCTCTTGCGCTTCCGGCGTCGCACAGCCAGGCCCGCCTCCCGATACAGCCGATACGTCTTCTTCCAGTTGATCTCCCAGCCCTCACGCCGAAGCAGCACATGAATCCGCCGATAGCCGTAGCGACGCTTCTCCGCGGCAAGCTCGATGATGCGCTCCCGCAGCGCCTCGCACGGCGCTCGACGACTACGGTACCGGTACAGCGATCGTGAAATGCCAACAAGCCCGCAAGCGCGCGTGACCCTAAAGCCGTGCTCCGCCATGAGCACGTCGACCGCCTGGCGCCTCGCCTGCGGGCCTACCATTTTCGGTTCAGAAGATCCTTCAGCGCCGCCTTGTCCAGCTCCGCTTCCGCCAGCAGCTTCTTTAGCCTCGCGTTCTCCTGCTCGAGCTCCCGCAGCCGCCGGACATCGGACACCGTCATCCCCCCGTACTTCGCCTTCCAGTTGTAGAAGGTCGCATCGGAGATGCCGTATTTCCGGCACAGATCCTTCGTCTTCGCGCCGGCCTCCGCTTCCTTAAGCACCCCGATGATTTGTTCTTCTGTGAATCGTCGCCTCTTCATTCGTCTGCTCCCGATGAGCAGACTCTACTTCATTCCGGGACTAATCTGGGGGAGCAGACCACTCTGACCCCAATTTCCGTGGCATGTGGTTTGCAGCGTGCTTTGCCACGACTGATCGAAAGGACGCATGAACATGCTCAAGCGCTTGACATTGCTGTTACTCCTGGCCGCGTGCGCGGGCGCGCAATACGGCTGCGGCTACGTCGCGGCAGCCGGCATCGGCGCGGCGGCCGGGGCCGAGGCGGCCGATGACGATGACGGGTAGACGGCGCACGCCCGATGGCAGCGGAACCGCCGACGGGCGCTGCCGAACGACGACACGAAACGCAGCTAGGCGGCGTAGATCGCCTTCTCGAGATCGTCGAGCACGCGGAGGCAGCGCGGCTCGCAGAACGGGCGCAGCTGCATCATCAGCACGACGCCGATGCCGGCGGTCGGATCCCCCCAGAAGTACGTATTGAAAATGCCGGCCCATCCCCAGCTGCCCGGCGCGCGCCGGCCGGGGCGGGCGCGCGTTTCGATCGCGAGGTTGAAACCGAACTGCTGTGTCCCGTCGAGGAAAGAGAAGTCGAGCGTGCGCGGCGGGAACACGCTGCGCGGCGTCACTACCCGCAAGTCGCCGATCTGATTGCGCGTCATCGCCGCGACCGATTCGGCGCCGAGCAGCCGCTCGCCGCGATCGGTCACGCCGCCGTTCAGCAGCAGGCGCACGAACGCCGCATAGTCGCGGGCCGTGGAATAGAGCCCGCCGCCGCCACGCGGAGCCTCGCTCCGCGCCTCGGCGGGCGCATCGTCGAATCGATCGTCCCGGCAGTCGTGCACACCCGCGAGCCGAGCCCGGTCTTCCGGCACATCGAAGCCCGTCTCCGTCATGCCGAGCGGCGCGGTGATCCGCTCGGCGAAGAAGCGCGCGAGCGGCATCCCCGACAGCGGCTCGATGATTTGCCCGAGCACATCGGTGCCGATGCCGTAGGAGAAGCGCTCGCCGGGGTCGTGCATCAGGAACGGCGGGTTGAAGTACTCGATGCGGCCCTGCGCCTCGATCAGGATCTCCCGATCGAGGAACCAGTAGCCGTACCCCGACGTGTGGGTCAGAAGATCGCGGATCGTCACGTCCCGCTTCGCGGGGCGCACGGTGTATTTGCCGCTCTCCGCGTCGAACCACTCGAGCACCTGCGGCTGCGCGTAACCCGGCAGATGGCGCGCGAGCGGATCGTCGAGCGCGAGCTTGCCCTCCTCCGCGAGCATCAGCACGGCGACCGCCGTCAGCGGCTTCGTCATCGACGCGATGCGAAACACCGTATCCGTGCGCATCGGTCTCTGCTCGCGCGTCGACGCGAGCCCGAACGCGGCCTCGTGCAGCACGCCGCGGCGATCCGTGACGATCGCCACCGCTCCCGGCACGAGGTGCTCCGCCGCCGCGCGCTCGAGGACCTCGTCGACCGCCTCGAGCCGCGGAATTGCGCTCACTCGACCCGGTGCGCGACGACTCGATAGACGAAGTCGATAGGCTCGCCGACGGACAGCACGCGCATGAAGCTGAAGGGACGCATGCCGAGCTGCTCGTGCGTCAAGCGGAACGTGCCGGCCGCCTCGAGCACGTCGCCCTCGATCGTGACCTCGGTCGGCACGGTCAGCGGAATCGATCGCCCGAGCAGCTCGACGGTGATCTCGAGGCGCTGCTCGCCGCCTTCGACGGTGGGCCCGGTGCCACTGACCCGCAGGAACGGATGGTTCTCGGCGTCGAGCACGTCCTCGCTCAGCATGTTGCGGCGCGTGCCGGCGATATCGTCGGCGGACGGCGTGCTGTCGAACTCGTCGCCTTCCTTCGCCCTGAGCTCCGCGTCGTCGACGACCAGCTCCTCGACCGGGATCTCCATCTCGAAGCGAGACTGCTCGAGCTGCGGGTGCACGAGCACCTGACCGGTGAGCTGACCGACCGAGATGACGTGATTGTGGCCGAGGCGCTGCGATATCGCGCCCTCGCCCTTGTAGACGAGCCAGTAGATCTCGGAAGCGTCGGCGTCGATTTCGTAGAGCTCGGCTTCCTCCGGCGCCTGCACCGCAGCCGGCTGCGCCAGCGCGAGGCCCGCGGCGAACACCACGGGAACGACTCCGATCCAATGGACACGCATCTCGATCTCCTGCCCGGCCTTCCTGACCATCAGCTCGGCGAACACCGCCGACGAGCCGAAAGTCTACCACGCACCGCGCGGCGTTCCTCGGCGCCGAGGCGCGCAAGCACGTTTCGCGCGGCACATCCGTTCTCGAAGGATGCGCTCCGTACGCTGAACGCGGCCTTAAAAAAATCCGGCGTCGGAAGCGGATGAGCGCTGGCGGATCCGCCGACGCTCCGACGGCACGAGCGCAAAGCGTCGGCCAGCAGGGAAACCCGTCGAAAGCGACGGAAAGGAAACTTGCGGGCGTCGCGCTCCCACCGGCCCGGTCGGCGAGTCCGCGCGCCGGCGCAAGGCCGTCCGGCCCGGGACGATCCGTGTCCCGAGCCGGCGCCCCGCTCTCCCCCTCAGAAGCTGTAGTTCAGCCCGAGCGAATAGCGGCGGCCGAACACGTCGTAGCTGTTGCTGACGAGCTGCGCACCGCCGCGGTCGCCGTACGCCGCGATGACCGGCGGATCGGTGTCCAACAGGTTCGTCACCGTGAACGACAGCCGCATCTCGCGCCCCGCGCCGAGGTCGCGGTTGTAGCCGAGGATGAGGTTCACGACCGACTGCGACTCGACGGTGTTGTCGTCGACGTCCTCGCCTTCCACCCAGTTCACGTTCAGCAGGCCGCTGTCGTAGTACCGGTGCTGCAGCCCGATGCTGTAGTCGCCGATCTGGTAGTTGAGGAAGGCGGTCGTCTTCAGCTCCGGCCACTGATAGCCGCCCGCGCGCTCCACCGATGCGCCGCCCGCGGGCTGGTCCTTGTTGTCGAGCATCAGGCCCGCGAGGAGCCGGAAGCTCAGCGACTCGGAGAAGTCCCCGAAGAAATCGGGCTCGGTGCTGAAGAGCAGCTCGTAGTCGATGCCGCGAACCAGCGCCTTGTCGACGTTCAGGAACACGTTCTTGACGTTCGTGATGATGCCGTTCGCGTCACGCTGGACCAGCTCGCAGAGCACGCCGCTGTCGAAGCACTCGTCGACGATGCGCTGCTGGCCGAGCGTGCCGATCGCGTCGGACAGCTCGATGCGGTACCAGTCGGCCGAGAACTGCAACCCGGGCACCCTGCGCGGCTGATAGACGAAGCCCGCGGTCAACGTGTCCGCCTCCTCGGGCGCGAGGTTCGGGTTGCCGCCCGTCGTGACGGTGATCTGGAACTGGGCGTCGTTGAACGCCGGGTCCTCCACGCTGCCGCCGCCGCCCTGCAGATCGAAGCGCTCGGAGAACGTCGCCTCGCGCACGTCGCGGGACAACGTCGTGCGCAGGCGAAGGGCTTGGTTGACCGCGAAGTCGAGCCCCACCTTGTACGCCGTGATTTCCCCGCCGAGCGAGTAATCGGAACGACGGCCGGCGAGGTTCAGCTCGAGGCGCCGATCGCCGTTCGCGTACAAAGGCATGATGAACTCGCTGAACACCTCCGAGACGTCGAACTCGCCGCGGATCGCCGGAACGGTCGAGAACTCGTGCAGGTTCGCGCTGCCGCCCGTGAACCCGGGCGGAATGCCGCGAATGCCGATCTCCGGAGCGTTCGTCGGCGGACCGTACTTCATCAGCTCGACCGGGTAGCCGCGCTGCCAGAACGACTCCTCGCGGTATGTCAGACCCGCCGCCATCGAGAACGGACCGGCGCCGAAGCCCTCCCAGATGTCGCCCTGGAAGAGCACCTCGGCGAACGATTGCACGACCGCCGACCGCCCCCACTTCGGCGACACCACGTAGCGCCGCGCCTCGTCCGAGACGTTCCCGTGTCCGAAAATGTTCATCGGCACGCAGTTCTCGATCGAGCCGTCGGGTCCGACGGGCCCGGGAATCGGCACGAGATCCTCGGGACCGCCGAGCGAGTCGTCGCCCTGCGGCGCCGGCACGCGGACGTGCGCGACCGCCGCCGCGAGCTGCTCGGGCGTCGGGTTGTAGCGCTGCACGTTACAAATGATGACGCCCTGGGACGGATCCTCGCCCGGCTCGTCGCCGAGCAGCTCGCCCGTGATCGGGTCGACGGACACGGCGTCGATCGCGAGAAACATCCGGTCGACACGCAGGATGTTCGGGGTCCCCGTTAACTTGTCCGTCTCGCCGCGCTGGAGCCGCGCCTGCAGCCTCCAGTTGTCGCCGCCGAAGAGATCGCGGTCGACGCCGAGCGCGAGGGACCAGGTCTCGAACGAGTTGCGGTCGTCCTGCGCGTCCGCGAAGTTGCTGTTGCCGGGACCGAAGATCTGGCCGAGCTTGTCGACGCGGATCCGCTCGACGCCCTCGTCGAACATCCGCTGCCGCACGACCTCCGGCAGGAACGCGTTCTCGCGGTAGATCGTCGCGTGCCAGATGCCCATCAGGTGCGGATTGGCCGGGCGGTCGTGCTGGTTCGACTGCGTCTCGCCGGCGAGCAGGTGGCCGAAGAACCGCGTCCGGTCGTTCGGCTCGAACTGCAGACCGACGAAAGCGTTCCAGCGCTCGACCTCGGCGCCATACGGACCGCCGGTGAAAGCGACGTTCGCGTTCGAGAACTCGGGCCCCCCTTGCGTCGACTGGATCGTGCAGCCCTGGGCCGGCGAGCCGTGGCAGCCGAGGTCGCCCATGACGAACGGCCGCACGGACTCGCCGTCGGGCAGGAACGTGTAACGGTCGAGCGAGAACGGAACGGACTGCCCGGCCGCGTTGAACGCATCGTTGATGATCCCGGCGGGCGAGTGCAGCGACGAGTGCACGTACGGCACCTTGAGGCGCTGCGGGACGCCGGGCGGCGCGCTCGGCGACCACTCCGGGTTCTGCACGAAGCCCCAACGCTGGAACCATCCGCCGACGTCCTCGGGATGGCGGTTGCGATCGATCTGCTTGATCTCCTGCGTGCCGAGCGCGCCGATCAGATGCCAGCGGTCGTTGAGCCGCGTGCCTCCGGCGAGATCCACCGAGAAATTCTCACCGTCGCCTTCCGCGGTCATGCCGGTGCGCACGTCGAGGTCGAGACCCTCGAACTCGCGGTTCAGGATGAAGTTCGTGACGCCGGCGAGCGCGTCGGCGCCGTACGCGGCGGACGCGCCGCCCGTCACGACCTCGACCCGCTGCAGCAGCGCGCTCGGGATGTTGTCGATGTTGACACGGCTGTTACGGTCGGCAGGCACCGTGCGTGCGCCGTCGATGAGGATCAGCGTGCGCTGATCACCCATGCCGCGCATGTTGAGGTAGCTGCCGCCGGCGGTGCCGAACAGCACGCCGCCGCCGCGCTGCGCGCTCTGCGTCAGGAAGAACTGCGGCAGCGCGTCGAGCTGGTCGACGAGCGTCGTGTTCGGGTCGAGCATCGTCAGCTCTTCCGTCGTAACTGCCGTGACCGGTACCGGTGACGTGAAGCCGACCGCGCGCTCGATGCGCGACCCGGTGACCGTGACCTCCTCGATGGGCTCCTGCGCGCGGGTCGGCCCGGTGAGCGCGAGCGACACGGCCAGCGCGAGTCCGGACAAGGCCAGCGAAGCCGCATTCCGGCCCGAGCATTCGGCGCACGGACCCGGGCGCGACGGAACGAAATGCCGAACGGCATGAAGCGATGCCATGGTGATCTCCCCCAGCGGTAAACGTTTCCCCTCCAACTGTTGCCCATCAGCAACAGCCCCTCCGAATCGGGCGTTACCCTCCCGATCGGGTTTTGTTCGGTTCTTGTACTTCTTATACCACGGTTTTCTCTACCACGATTCATGGGTGGTCGTCAAAGTGCAACCACCGCCGCTGCGACGAACCGTCGCGGGCGAGTCGTCGTGGGCGGATCGTCGTGCGAGCGCCGCATGTCGTGCCTCTGCTTTCGAGCGTTTGCCGGGCGCGGCGCGGGTTCATGCTGCTCGCGTCGGTCATGCAGCATCGCATGCGCCGCTTTTCTTCTCTCGGCAGGTCGCCGGTGCTACGCTCGGCTTTGCCGCCGCTCGGTCGGACGGCCGACAGGCGCGGAGCGGCGGCAAGCCGTTACCGCGCTTCGGCCCAGGATCCGAGGTGAGCATGATGGCCAATCTGGTTCACGCGGCCCTCGCAGGCGCAGCGCTGACGTGGGCCGCGCCCGTCGCCGGCGACACGGAGCCCGGACCCGAGCACGGCGTCGTCATCGGCGCGAGCGAGTACCTGTCGGCGGGCGCGGATGCCATCCGCCGGGGCAACTACGACGAAGGTATTCGGCTGACGACGATCGGTCTGCAGCGGCAGGCGCGCACCGTGCGCGACCGCGCGGCCGGATTGGCGAACCTTTGCGCCGCCTACGTCGCGAAGCACGAGCCCGACAAGGCGCTTCCGTACTGCAACGAGTCGATCGAGCTTTACGACGGCAACTGGCGCGCGTTCAGCAACCGCTCGCACGCGTATCTGCTGAAAGGAATGCTCGACGAAGCCGCGCGCGACAACGCGACCGCCGCCGCGATGCGGCCGAACGCGCCGCACGTGCAGATGATCCGCGGCATGCTGAACGAGCGAAATCTAACGCCGCGGATCACGATGCAGGAGCACCGCTGAGGGCAGCGGTCAGAAGCGGAACACGACGCCGATCGACGCGAACGGCAACAGATCGAAATCGTCGACCGCGTCCGTGAGCTCGGCCTCCTCCGCCGCGATGTCGTCCTCGAACTGTGGAACGTCCGCGATCGGGCCGCTCGCACGCAGCGTCACCTTCGGGCTGCCCTGGCTCACGACGCCGATATCGAACGACACGCCGACTCCCCTCGCTCGGCGCCGGGACCAGTCCCAGCCGACACCGGCGAAGGCAGCGCTGTCGTCGAACGCGACGCGGCCGAAGAGCGTGCCGACGTCGTCCGCCGCGTAGGTCGTGTCGCCGACGGTGATCTCGTCGTCGAGCAGCGCTTCCGCCTCGAGCCGGTTGTCGTTCCGCAGCAGGCCGGCAAAGAGGCGCAGCGGCCCGCGGGTCGGATGGAGGTCGACGCCGACGGCGAACGAGTCCCAGACGACGTCGAAGTCGTACTCGATGCCGGACTCCTCCGCGTCGAAGCCGACCTGCGAGCCGTTCCACCCGACCCGCACCGCCCACAGGTCGCCGATCGAATGGGTGTACTCCACGCCGAGGCCGAGCAGGCCGGCCTTCGCGGCGAGCGCATGGTCCTCGGCGACGGCGACCGTGGCTGCGAAGGCGGCCGTCGCGAGCACCGCGCATGAGACGAGACGGCCCCGACGCGGGCCCGCACAACTGCGAATCATTCGGACCTCCCTCTACGCCCTGGCGGCGTCCGGACCGTAGTTTCCGGCATTGCGGAACCCGACGTACACGAGCCGCGTCACAGGAGCAGTGGGCCGCGGTCGCGCGAGACCGGCGCGGGGCGTCCACGGCGGCGCCGTGCCGGTCTTTCTGCTCGCGGCTTTCGGTGATAGTGTTCTACTCAATCCGTGGAAGGCTCACGCACGGGCCGGAAACATGAGCTTCATGCGAATTGCCTCGAGGACCCTTGCGCGGCCGACGCTGCTCGCGACGGCGTGCGCGATGACCTGGGGTTGCGTCTCTTCCGTCGTCGTCGAATCGGACTTTCCGACTCCGCTCGTCGAGCCGCTGCCGGTCACGATGGGCGTCATCTTCGACGAGGATTTGACGAACTACGTGCATGTCGAGGATCTGCCGCAGCAGTCCGCGTGGACGATCGACCTCGGCGACGCGAACATCCAGCTCCTGTCACCGCTGTTCGACACGATGTTCGTCGAGACGAAGCGGGTCGACTCCGTGCCCGTCGACGGCTCGGCCGGCCACGTCGACGGCGTGCTGCAGCCTCGACTCGAGAAGTTCGAGTTCGACGTTCCGATCGGCGAGCGGGACGAGTTCGTCGAGGTGTGGATGCAGTATCTGTTGACGCTGTACGAGCCGGACGGCTCGGTCGTCACCGAATGGCCCGTCAGCGGCTACGGCAAGGCCGAGCTGACGCGGCGCCGGGAAGACTCCGTGCGGCGCGCCGCCATCGTTGCGATGCGGGAGGTCGGCGCGACGATCTCGACCAAATTCGCGGAGCAACCGGACGTGAGCTACTGGCTGCAGGAGAAACGGAATGAAGCTGCGTTGTCCGCCGATCTCGGCAGTTGAGCGGGCCGCGTCGCTGCCGCGCGTGCTGCTGCCGCTGATGGCCATGCCGCTGCTCGCGTCGTGCGGCGTCACGTCACGGATGGAGCCCTACAAGCAGACCGATGCCGTCATCGGCGAGGGCGAGCAGGTCGTGATCCTCGCGCGGAAGCATCACGCGAACCGCGAAGCCGAGCAGGACTTCATCGAGTGCCTCAGCGATTCCCTGTCGAAGGGCAGCGACGGCCTGGCCGTGCACTCGTCGACGGAGTTCGAGGACAAGATGTATCCGTGGTTCGAGCCGTCGATGGCGCCGCTCAGCACGGAGGATCTGACCGCGCTCCTCGAGAAGCCCGGCGTCATGGAGCAGGTCCGCTCGACGGGCGTCCGCTTCCTGATCTGGCTCGACGGCTCGACGGACCGCGTCGCGAGCGGCGGCGGCATCACGTGCGCAGCGGGCGTCGGCGGCGCCGGCTGCATGGGTCTCGCGTGGTGGGAGGACGATGCCCGCTACGACGCGACGGTCTGGGACATCAAGGAGCTGTCGTCGGCCGGAACGATCCATGCGGACGTGAAGGGGCGCTCGGTGATGCCCGCGATCGTGATCCCGCTGCCGTTCATCGCAAGACCGCAGGCGGCCGCCTGCCGCGGGCTGACGGAGCAGATCCGCACGTTCCTGACGACGCCCGAAGGCTACGGCGCCGGTCCCGATCCCGAGTTCCGCTGATCGTCGGTCCCCCGGCGCGAGCGCAACCTGACGATCGCGTCGTTGCGCCCGCTCGCCGGACGCTTACACTTCGGCGCACCGCCCGGGCGCCGACGATGAACGACCGACACGATCTCAAGCTGGTCCTCGACTCCGGCATTCCGGTCGTCGTCATCGAAACGGCCGACGAGAGCCGGGCCCTCGAGATGCTGGTCCGAGTCACGGTCGAGGGCCGCGGCCGCCCGCTCTACCGCTGGTCGATCACGGACGGGCTTAAGCGTCTCGACCTCGAGCTCGAGCCGCAGCGCCACAACTCGGCGCCGGCCGAGGTGCTGCGGCATATCCGCGCGGTCGCGAAGCCCGGCGTCTACGTGCTGCTCGATTTCCATCCGTTCCTCGGCGATCCGGTGAACGTCCGGCTTCTCAAGGACATCGCCCTCGACGCCCCGCGCACCGGCATCACGGTCGTCCTGATCAGCCATGCGATCGAAATTCCGCCGGAGCTTCAGCGCACGGCCGCCCGTTTCGAGATGCGCCTCCCGGACGCTGCGGAACGGCGCGCGATCGTCGATCGCGTCATCGGCGAATACCGCGGAAAGAACGTGAGTCGTGACATCAATATCGACCCACATGCTCTTGATTTATTGATCAGAAACCTGAGCGGTCTTTCGCATTCCGACACGGAGCGCCTCGCCCGCAACGCGATCATCCAGGACGGCGCTATCACGCGGGACGACGTCGCGGCCGTGATGGCGGCAAAGTACAGCCTGCTGAACACCGGCGGCGTGCTGACCTACGAGCACGACACCGCCGCGTTCGACGAGGTCGCAGGCTTTCGTGCCGTGAAGGTGTGGCTCAAGCAGCGCCAGGCGCTGTTCGGCGCGGAGCGCCCGCCGGGCCTCGACCCGCCGAAGGGCATTCTGCTGATCGGCGTGCAGGGCTGCGGCAAGAGCCTCGCGGCGAAAGCGGCCGCGGCGGTCATGCACGCGCCCCTGCTGCGGCTCGACTTCGGCGCGCTCTACAACAAGTATCATGGCGAGACGGAGCGCAACTTACGGGAATCGCTGCGGCTTGCGGAGACGATGAGCCCATGCGTGCTGTGGCTCGACGAGATCGAGAAAGGCATCGCGAGCGGGCACGACGACAGCGGAACGTCGCGGCGAGTCCTCGGCAGCCTGCTCACGTGGATGGCGGAGCGGCGGGCTGACGTGCTGCTCGTCGCGACGGCGAACGACATCGACGCGCTGCCGCCCGAGCTCGTGCGCAAGGGGCGGTTCGACGAGATCTTCTTCGTCGATCTGCCGACGCCCGCACACCGCGCGGACATTCTGTCGATCCATTTGAGGAAGCGGGGACTCGATCCGCAGCGCTTCGACATCGCGCGCCTCGTCGCGGCGACGGAGGGCTTCTCGGGCGCCGAGCTCGAGCAGGCGGTCGTGGCTGCGCTCTATGCCTCGCATGCGCTGCGCCAGGAGCCTTCGGCCGGGCACGTGCTCGCGGAGCTGAACAAAACACGGCCGCTGTCCGTCGTGATGGCCGAGCGCATCGAAGGGCTGCGGGCTTGGGCGCGCGATCGCACGGTGCCTGCCGACTGACGCGGCGTTTCGTAAGAACCAGCTCTAACTAAAGAGACTATCCCTTTGACGAACCTGAACCAGGACGAACCCCTCGACGAGAGCCCGACCGACGAGCTGCCGGTGCTGACCGAGCTCGACGTCGTCGAGCTCGGCGCCGACCCGATCGTGCTGGCCCCCGACGACGACCGGTTCCCTGCGAGCGACGACGACGACATGAGCTTCGCAACGGGGCGGTTTGCGCCGCCCGACGACCTGCCGGAGATCGAGCCCTTCCCGGAGCCCGACGAGGAGCTCGCTTTCGTCAGGCGGCAGGTCCAGCTGCTCGAGGCGATCCTGGACGACAAGGACGCGGAGATCGCGTCGCTCGCCGAGCGATTGAGGGCAACCCGCGACGCGGTCGAGCGACGGGACGAGACGGAGCGGCGGCTGCGCGCCGAGCTCGAGGACGCCGCGGCGCAGCGGCGGCGGCTCGAGGCGCGGCTGGCCGAAGCGGAGGCGCTCGCGCAGCAGTATGCGGACCGGGTCGCGGAGCTCACGAGCCAGCTTCGGACGCTCGAGCAGGACGCCGCCCGGCGCGACAAGGCCTTCGCCGAGCTCGAGGCCGAGCTGATCGCGCGCGAGGCGCGCGTCGTCGAGCGAGAACGGGCGCTCGAGGAGGCCGAGGCGGCGTCGGCCGGCGCCGGCGCCCCGGCCGGCGTCTCCGGAGCGAACGGCGCGCCCGAGGACACCGGCGTCCACGCGTCGCCGGGGGAGCCGACGCTCGAGGCTGCGCTCGCCCGGGCGCGCGAGGAGGCGGCTGCGCTGGCGGCATACATCGACTGCAGGCGCGCGCACTGGCTGGCGCTCGAGGCACAGCTCGACGAGCATCGTGAGCGGGTTCGGGAGCTCGAGCAGGAGCTCGAGCAACGCGCGGAGCGCGAGCGTCGGGAGGCGGAGCGCGCGGACGCCGAGGCACGCCGCGCCGAGGCGCTCAAGGCGGAGCTCGCGCGGGCGCGCGCGAACCCGGAGACCGGGCGCGCGGCAGCCTCTCGGGAGTCGGACCCGACTGCGCCGGACGGCGCCGCCGAGCGCGCGGAGCCCGCGGAGGACGCGCCGACGGCGACGCTGCGCGTTCCGGGGGCCGACGACGTGCCGACGGGAGACGCGGCCGCGCCGCCCGCCGTCGGGCCGGCTGCCCTCGTCTGCCTCACGAGCGATCCGCCCTGCACGTACCGGATCGGCGAGCGCCCGCTGCTGATCGGCCGCGGGCCCGATTGCGACGTCCGTATCGCGACGCACTTCGTGAGCCGCGAGCACGCCAGGATCGTTCGCGAGCGGGATCGCATCCTGATCGAGGACTTGGGCAGCACGAACGGCGTCTTCGTCAACGCGGTGCCGGTCGACCGGGGACCGTTACGGGACGGAGACCTCGTCACGATCGGCGAGACGCAGTTTCGCTTCGAGGCCGAGGCGCACTCCGGCGAGGCGCCGGTCTAGTCGAATGCAAACGCGACGGCGCCGTTGTCGGCGGCACGCCGCAGCGTGGCATACTGCCCATCGTCCGCAGAGAAAACCGTCCGCGACTTGCAATGACCTCTTCGGCCTTGAAATTCGAGTTGATCCTCGCGCTGACGCTGCTCGCGTTCGGCATGCTCGCGCTGCCGATCGCCGTGTACTGGGTGGGACAGCTCGTGATCGGAGGATACGAAAGCGAGGGAGGCGTTGCCGGACTGATCGGCGCGATATGGGACGACCTCGGGCGCGGCAGCCCGGCGGCGTGGATACTCGTGTTGAGCCCCTACGTCGTGATCCAGCTTTTCCGCGTCGCGTTCAAGCTGCTGCGACGCTCGTGAAGGTTGTCACAGTATCGCAGCGCGGTCCGCGGAGCGTACAGCGGGTTCTGTTAACCTTTGGTCGGAGCTGATCGCCGTGCCCGCGCCGCCGAACGCCCGACGAGGTAGAACCCACGATGCTGAGTGAGCGCGAGATGGCTCCGGGCCGATGCAAGCCGATGGCAGGCCTCGTCATTCCGGCCAGTAGTACCATCCGATCAGCACGAGCGTCACGATCAGCGGCGCGATCGCCGCGGCCCTCCACGGGCGTCCCTTCAGCACCCCGTAGAAACTCAGCGCCGCGAAGACAGTCAAAGCGCCGAAGAATGCGAGGCTCACGAACAGCGAGCCCGCTTCCGCCTCGATCCTCGGGTATTCCGGACCGAGGACGAGGAAAATGACCGCCACGCCTATCAACGAGAAAAGGATGGACACGGCGGTGCCCAACACGAATCCGAGCACGACGACCGATGGCTTCATATCTTCCTGATCCCGTTGCGTTCCTTCCTGGGAGCCCGGCGGCGTCGAGGCTTGATTCGCCAGGCTATCGGCCGGAAACTTAACCAACGGTCAACATGTCGGCAACCGCAGGTCGAGGAGGTACTGTGAGGGAGATTCTCCGTCCGCTCATGATCGGGGCCGCGCTGCTCTGTACGAGCCTCACCGCCTCGGCGACCCTCGAAGACATTCCGCCGCCGCTCGAGATGGGCAGCAAGCATCCCGAGATCGCGCGTAACGTGACACGGCTGATCGAGGAATTTCACTTTTCTCGGCCGAAGATCGACAACTCCTACTCCTCTGCAATCCTCGATCGCTACCTCGACGCGCTCGACGGCAGCCGGATGTACTTCCTCGCGAGCGACATCGCGAGCTTCGGCCGTTACCGCTACGAGATGGACGACCGCGTGAAGTCCGGGGATCTGCAGCCCGTCTTCGACATCTTCAACGTGTTCATGCAGCGCACGCACGAGCGCGTGAGCTATGCGCTCGAGCTGCTGGAGACGCAGCCCGATTTCACGATCGACGAGGAGTTCCGCTTCGACCGCACGGATTTGCCGTGGCCGGTCTCCGAGGAAGAGATGCGCGAGGTCTGGCGCAAGAAGGTCAAGTCCGACGCGCTGTCGCTGATGCTCACGGGCCAGACGTGGGAAGAGGTCGTCGAGACCCTGACCGATCGCTACGAGAACCTCTACAAGCGCATCACGCAGCTCACCGCGGACGACGTCTTCGAGACGTACATGAACGCGGTCGCGCACACGATGGACCCGCATTCGAGCTACCTCTCGCCGCGGCAGAGCGAGGAGTATCGGATCCAGATGAGCCTGTCGTATGACGGCATCGGCGCGTCGCTGCAGGCGGACGGCGACTACGTGAAGGTCATGGACGTGATCCCGGGCGGCCCCGCGCAGATCGACGGGCAGCTGAAGCCGGAGGACCGCATCACGGCCGTCGCGCAAGGAGCCGACGGCGAATTCGTCGACGTGATCGGCTGGCGCCTCGACGACGTCGTGCAGATCATCCGCGGCCCGAGCGGCACGACCGTGCGGCTGCAGGTGCTGCCCGCGGGTGCAGCGCCCGGCTCGCCGCCGAAGGTCATCGCCCTCGTGCGCGACAAGGTGAAGCTCGAGGAGCAGGCCGCGAAGAAGTCCATCGAGACGGTCGAGATCGACGGGCAAGAGTTCAAGGTCGGCGTGATCACCGTGCCCAGCTTCTACCAGGATTTCGCAGCACGGAGCCGCGGCGAGGCCGAGTACACGAGCACGTCGCGCGACGTCGCGAGACTGATCGGCGAGCTCGAGGCCGAAGGCATCGTGGGCCTCGTGATGGATCTCAGGGCGAACGGCGGCGGTCACCTGACGGAGGCTCAGGAGCTCAGCGGCCTCTTCATCGAGAACGGCCCGGTCGTCCAGCTCAAGGAGACGAGCGGCAGCGTGCAGGAGCTGCCCGATCCGAGCCCGAACCAGGTCGTGTACGACGGCCCGCTCGTCGTGCTCGTCGATCGCTACAGCGCGAGCGCGTCGGAGATCTTCGCCGCGGCGATCCAGGACTACGGCCGCGGCATCGTGATCGGCCAGCAGACGTTCGGCAAGGGCACCGTCCAGAACCTGTTCAGCCTCGACCGCGTGATGCGCGGCGATGACAACGGCCAGCTGACGCTGACGATCGGCAAGTACTATCGCGTGACCGGCGACAGCACGCAACACCGCGGCGTGATCCCGGACATCGCTCTACCCTCTCGCGTCGATCCCGAGACCGTCGGCGAGAGCAGCCGCGACACCGCGCTGCCGTGGGACCGCATTCAGGCGACGCGCTTCCAGTCGTCGGATGCGCTCGATGCCGCGATCGACGCGTTGCGCGAGTTCCAGAAGCAGGAGGCGGCGAACGATCCCGAGTTCGAGTATCTGCTGAGCGAGATCGCGGCCGCGGAGCAAATCCGCGACCAGAAGACGGTGTCGCTGAATCTCGAGGCGCGCAAGGCCGAGCGCGAGCGGATGGAGCAGGAGCAGCTTGCACGCGAGAACGCGCGCCGCGCGGCCCTCGGTCTCGAGCCGATCTCGACCCTCGAGGAGCTCGACACGACCGTCGACGTCGCAGGCGAGATTCTGCTCGAACAGGCCGCGCGTGTCGTCGCCCGGCTCGCGATGTTCGAGGAAGGCGGCAACCGCGAGCTGATGACCCGCGGCCGCCTGAGCGCAGCGAACGCCGACGACGCGAAGGAAGCCGCTAGCGCAACGCGCTGAGCAGATCCCAGTAGTCGTCGGTCAGCACGTTGATCTTGATCGGCGCGTCGCTCGCGCGGCGCGCCGGCTGCTCCCCGTGCAGCACCACCGGAATGTGCTCCACGCACTCCGGGACCGGCACGGCGTCGGTCTCGTTGCGGTAGCGGATGTCGCGCATCAGCGCCTCGGTCCGCCGCCGTACGGCCTCGGCGAAGTTCTGCTGCTTGAGCTCGTTCAGCTTCTCGCGAACCCGCTCGACCATCCGATCGCAATCGCGCCGGTCGCCGAACTTCATGTCGGCCACGCCCCGCTCCGTCGTCGCCTTCGCAAGCACCGCGAGGTCGTGCTCGGCGAAATGCACGACGAAATGCTGGGCGAGCGCGATCACCGCCGTGTTGATCAATCTGCGGCTCTCGAGGCTCAAGCCTTCGAGCTCGGGCAGCGGCTCGCCCTCGATCTTCGTGACGAGATCCTTCAGCTCGCTGATGCGCTCGGCGAGGACGACCTGCCCGTTCGCGAGCCCGCGGATACGCCGCCTGAGCTTCGGCCCGTGCAGCATCCTCAACAGAAAGTTCGCGCGCTTGAGGCGCTGCTCGAGCCGGCGCTTCTCGCTGTCGAGCCCCGCGCTCTTGTGCTCGAGCTCCGTCAGCTTCAACGCGATCGCCTCGAGGCGGCGGCCCCTTTTCGCGAGCGCCGCGTCGCGTAGCTGCCTGAGCTCGCGCTTTTCCCGCTGGGCCTCGAGATCCCGCGCAAACTGCTCGAGACGCTGCGCCGCGGTGTCCCACAGATGGCGCAGCTGGAAGTAGACCATCGCGTTCGCGGCGGCGAGCGGATTCGTGAGCAACCTCTCGAGCCCCTCGAGCTGCTCGCGGGCGCGGGCGATCGCCGCCTCGTGCTCCTTCAACTTGTCGAGCAGGTCGTAGCGCTCACGACGCAGGTCGCGCAGCTCGCGTTTGACGGCCGCGCGATTCCAATACAGCTTCAGGAGCTGCTCGTTTTTCTTCTGGGGCCGTGCGTCGAGGAATCCGAAGATCATGGGCGGTCGGGTCCGTTTTCGGTTCGCTCTTCCTTGCACAGACGACCGCGACTATACCGGCGCCGGCCCGGCAAAACCGTGATAAGGAGCGGAATTTTCGGGTTTTTCGGGCGACTGCCCGGCGGGCCGAGCTGGCGTGCCTTCGACGGCTGGACGAGACCCGCGAGTACGCCGATCAGCGGAACTTGTGGCCCATGTCGAGCAAGTAGTCGAGCCACTTGTTCAACATGATGTTGTTCCGCCAGCGCCGATCGAGCTCGAGCGAATGCACGGCGGCCGACTCCTGCGCCGCGAGCTCCCGGAGCTTGTGATGGTAGTGGGCATCGGCCGCGCGCACGGCTTCGACGAGACGCGCGTCGTGGTAGACCCGGATCATCAGGTCCGGATCGGCGATCGGCTCGCCCTCGTCGCCGTCGAACCAATACGTGAGCTTGATCGTCGTCGTATACGGCTCGAACGAGACGGGTTTCAGATGCAGGTCGCAGTCCTCCGGAGAGACCGACACGGCGCTGCCGAGCCGTTTCGGCCGCTGGGCGGCGAGCGGCTCGATCAAGCTCACGAGCTTGATGTAGTTGCTCTCGTAGAGCGTCATCAGCCCGGTGAAGCTGCCGGGCCGATAAACGCACTGCGGAACGATCAAACTGTCTACCAGTGCCTGCATGACCAGATTCGTCCTTCCGAGCGAGCATGCCATAAGCGCCTCGGTAGAACAAAGGCTTGACAACCCTTGCTCGAGCCCGTTCGGTATGCGGAAAACCCTGCGAAAATAAACGGCGGGAGCGGCCGGCGGACGCCGCCCCCGCGGTGGTTCGGGGAGCCGAAATCGAGTCGCCGAACGACTACCAGCTTGACCGTTTCTTGCGCTTGAAGTTCGGCGCGACGAGCCCGATCAGGATGCCGCCGAACAGCACGCCGGCCCCGATCAGGAACCAGCTCTGCCTCGCGTCGCTCGCGAGCTCGGTATTCTCCATCGCGAGCCGGTTGATGCGCTCCTCGGCCTCCGCGATACGGCTGCGGAGCTGCTCGTTCTGGTCACGGATCGCGAGCACGTTCGACGATGCATTACGGATGTCCTGCAGCTCCGTCGAGATCTCGCTGTTCGTCGCCTTCGTCGTGTCGAGCTCCGAGCGGGTCCGGGCGAGCTCCTCGGTCAGCGCCGCGACCTGTGCCTCGAGCTCCTGGACCCGCTCGCGGGCCGCGGTCAGGTTGCGCTCCGCGACGGCGAGCCGCTCCCTCGCGATCGGCTCCGCTTGAAGAAAACGCGTCTCCACCCAGCCCTCGGTACCGTCGCCTGCGATGCGCACCTGCGTGTAGCCGTTCTCCTCGTCGACGGCGAGCACCTCGACCCGGACGCCGGCAGACAGCTGGCGCAGGATCCGGTGCTCGAGGCTCGGCCCGGTCCGCAGCAGGACCGGGATGTTGTCGGAGACGTAGCGGGTTTGCCCGAAGGCGGCGGCGGAAACGAGAAACAGGCAAACGAGCGCAGCGCTTCGCAACATGTGATCTGCTCGGGTTCGAGTCGGCTCTTTCTATTCTTCGGCGAGACGCTTCGGCTGCTGGCGAGCCGATTCGGCGCACGAGCCTAACTGATCTCGCCGGAACTTGAAATGATTCTTGCATGTCCCGGCCGCCGACACGGCTCCGGGGCAAGCCTGCGGACCGGGGCAGACGCCCTCCCCCGGCTCGCCGCGAGACGGCTCAGGGGGAACCGATCTTCATCACGTGCTCGCGATAGAAGCGAAGCTCCCGGATCGAGTCGTGGATGTCCGCGAGCGCGAGATGAGTCGACTGCTTCTCGAACCGCGCCGCGATCTCGGGCGCCCAGAGCTGGGTCACGATCTTGAAGCTCGACACGTCGAGGTTCCGGTAGTGGAAGAACGCGGCGAGCTCCGGCATGTGGCGTACCAGGAAGCGCCGGTCCTGGCATATGCTATTGCCACACATCGGGGAGGAGCCTTGATCGACGTAGCGGCGGAGGAACGCGAGGGTCTGCTGCTCGGCCTCGTGCTCGGTGATCGTGCTCTTGCGCACCCGCTCGACGAGCCCCGACTGGTTGTGCTGCCGCGTGTTCCACTCGTCCATGCCGGCGAGCACGTCGTCGGGCTGATGGATCGCGCAGACCGGGCCCTCGTCTAATACAATCAGATCCTTGTCCGTGATGACCGTCGCGATCTCGAGTATCCGGTCGGTATCGGGATCGAGCCCGGTCATCTCGAGATCGATCCAGACGAGATTGCTTCTGCGGTTCAACTCACGGCCCTCCAATCGAAGCATTGTAACAGTGCCCCCTGTAGGCCGCGGGGAAATCGCCGTCCCCGGCGTGCGAGGGCCGCTGCGTCGATATCCGGTCAGGGCCTCCTACGGAGGCACCCCGTGAGCGCGCGCGGCATCGTCGTCGCCCGCCATCGCCGCCACGTGACCGTCGAGGACGCGGACGGACGGCGCCGGCTCTGCAAGACCGCTCAGCGGCGCCTGCAGCCGATCGTCGCCGACGACGTCGAGTGGCGCCCCGAGCCGGACGGCACCGGCACCGTGACCCGCATCCTCGAGCGCCGGACGACGCTCACGCGGATCGACAGCCGCGGCCGCTGCGAGCTCGTCGCTGCGAACCTGTCGCAGCTCGTCGTCGTCGTCGCGTACGCACCGCCCCCGGACTGGTTCGTCGTCGACCACTACCTCGTCGCCGCCGAGCTTGCGGACCTCGGCGCGCTGATCGTCCTCAACAAGGCCGACCTCGGCGACGAGCCGATCACCCATCTCGGCTGCTACCGCCGCGCGGGCTATCCGGTCGTGACGGCGAGCGCCCTGGACGGACGAGGCATCCACGCGCTGGCGGACGCGCTGCGGCACGCGCGCAGCGCGCTGGTCGGCCAGTCGGGCGTCGGCAAGTCGTCGCTGCTGAATGCGCTGCTCGGCGATACGGTGCAGGACACCGGCGAGCTCACGGGCAAAGGCGGCCACGGCCGGCACACGACGAGCAGCGCCGTGCTCTATCGCCTGCCGAATGGCGCGGAGATCGTCGACTCGCCGGGCGTGCGCGCCTACGCCCCTTACATCGAGGCCCCCGCGAGCCTGCAGCACGGGTTCCCGGAGTTCCGGCAGCGGCTCGGCGGTTGCCGCTTCGACAATTGCCGGCACCTCGCCGAGCCCGGGTGCGCGATCAAGGCGGCGCTCGACGCCGGCGAGATCTGCAAGCTGCGCTACGAAAGCTACGTTCGGCTCTACGACCTCGTCGTCGAGCTCATCGCACGGCACTGACGGCGGAGCCGGCCGCGCGCCCGCACGCGCCGCTCAGCCGAGCTGCCCCTTCATCTGACGGCCGCCGAGCACGTGCAGGTGGGCGTGGAACACGACCTGGCCGCCCTCGCTGTTCACGTTCATCGCGACTCGATAGCCCGGCAGGCGCTGCTCGGCCGCGAGGCGCTTGCCGGTCAGCATGAGCCGGCCCGCGAGCGCCGCATCGGCGTCGCTGAAGTCGTTCAGCGTCGAAAGGTGGCGTTTCGGGATCACGAGCGCGTGAAACGGCGCCTGCGGGCGAATGTCCTTGAACGCGAGGATCTCGTCGTCCTCGTAGAGCTTCTCCGCGGGGATCGCGCCCGCGACGATCTTACAGAACAGGCAGTCGGGATCCGTGCTCATCCTTTCGCCTCCGGGATCGGGGAAACGGTAGCGCGCTATCGCTCGTCGGACGCGTCGATCTTACGGCGCCCGGAGAGCGCACGCGACAGCGTGCCGCTGTCGATGAACTCGAGCTCGCCGCCGACGGGCACGCCGTACGCGATGCGCGTCGCGGTCACGCCGTGCTTCTGCGCGAGCGCCGCGACGAGATGCGCCGTCGCGTCGCCCTCCACCGTGACGCTCGTCGCGACGATCACCTCGTCGATCTCGCCTTCGGCGAGCCGCTGCTCGAGCAGGTCGAGACCGAGCTCCGTCGGGCCGATGCCGTCGATCGGCGAGAGGTGGCCCATCAGCACGAAATAGCGGCCCCGGTATGCGTTCGACGTTTCGATTGCGAGGAGATCGGCGGGCGTCTCGATCACGCAGAGCTTCGTCGCGTCGCGCTGCGGGCTGCGGCAGAAACGGCAGACGGCCTCCTCGGTCAGCATCCGGCAGCGCTCGCAGTGGCGGATGGACTCCGCGGCCGAATCGAGCGTCCGGGCGAGCCGCCGGGCCGCCTCCCGCTCGCGGTCGAGCAGATGGAAGGCCATCCGTTGCGCCGACTTCTGGCCGACGCCGGGCAGGCATTGCAGCGCCTGGATCAGCTCCGCGAGGAGCGGCGAGTAGACGTTCGACATCGCGACGCGGGAGGCCGTCAGAACGGCAGCTTGAAGCCCTCCGGAAGCTGCAGACCGCCGGTCAGCGACGAAAGCTTCTCCTGGATCGTGCGCTCGACCTTGCGGTTCGCGTCGTTGATGGCCGCGGCGACGAGATCCTCGAGCATGTCCTTGTCGTCGCCGACGAGGTTCGGCTCGATCTCGACGCGCCGCACCTCGTACTTGCAGGTCATGCGCACCTTGACCATGCCGCCGCCCGACTGGCCCTCGACCTCGGTCGATGCAAGCTCCTCCTGAGCCTTCTGCATGTTGGCCTGCATCTCCTGCGCCTGTCGCATCAATTGGCCCAAGCCTTTCATGAATTCCTCTTTACGTTGAGTGACTTCGTAGATTCGCGGCGCCGGTCGCGCACGGCGAGGCCGGCTCAATCGGCGCCGTTCCGCGGCTGGATCGTGTCGGCCTCGAGCACGGCGCCGAATGCCTCCTGCGCGGCCCGCACGTTCGGGTCCTGCTCCATCGCCTCGCGCGCTCTGCGCATGCGCTCGTTCTCGTTCGCGAGCCTGACCTGGGCCGGCGTCGGCCGCGGCGGCTTGCCGGCCGTGATCGACAGCGTGATCGGCCGGCCGAGATACTCGCTGATGGCCGCCTCGAGCCGCGAGCGGACCTGCTGCGTCGCGAGCGTCTGCTTCTCGGGCACGAGGACCAGCTCGAGGCGCCGTTCCGTCGCCTTCGCGAGCTCGCAGTGGTCGGCGAGCTGACGCGCGGCGCCGCGGATGTCAGCGGCCTCGATCAGCGTCGTCCACTTGCCGTCCCAGCGGCGCTCCGGACGGGCGCCTTCGTCGAGCGAGTCGTATGCAGGGTCCGGGCCGAGCGGCGCAGCGTCGTGCGGGTCGAGCTCCGGCAGGCCGGCATCGTCTTCGATCGGGGGCGGCGCGGGCGGCGGGCCGTCGTAAGGCGCCTGATCGGGGCTCGGCGCGCTCTTCGCGCGAGGTGGCGCGGTCGAAGCGGACTTCGTCCCGCCGCGCTCGAGCTGCTCGGCGAGGCGGGCCCTGACCGCCGATGCGCCGCTCGGCCGTGCGGACGGGCCCGCGCCGCCCGCGGAAGCGCCGGACGGCGGCCCGGGCTGCGCCGTGCGCGGCGGCACGCGCTCGGGCCCCGCGCCTCGAGCGCCCGCGTCGGCGCCGACGGGCCGGAACGCGAGCATCCTGAGCAGCGTCATCTCGACGGCGACGCGGGGATCGCGGGCCACCGGCAGGTCGCGCCGGCCCTGCAGCGCGATCTGGAAGTAGAGCTGCACGTCCTCGGCGGAGATGCGCTCGGCGAGGGGCTTGAGCACCTCGAGATCCTCGTCCGGCACACGATCGCCGACGAGCTGAATCACCGCGATCTGCTGCAGCGCGCCCATCAGCTCGTCGAGCACCGAGCCGAAATCGGGTGCCCGCTCAGCGAGCTGCTCCACCTCATCGAGCAGCGCGTTGCCGTCCTCCGCCGCGAGCGCTTCGAGGATCCGCAGCACGTGGCCGCGGTCGATCGTGCCGAGCATCGAATTGATCGCTTCGGCGTCGATCCGTCCGCCGCAGAACGCGATGCCCTGGTCCAGCATGCTGAGCGCGTCGCGCATGCTGCCGTCCGCGGCCTTCGCGAGCGCCTTGAGCCCGTCGGGCTCGGCCTCGATGCCCTCCGCCGCGCAGATCTTCTCGAGCTGGGCCTGGATCTGCGCGACCGTGAGCCGCTTCAGGTTGAACTGCAGGCAGCGCGAGAGCACCGTGATAGGCAGCTTCTGCGGGTCCGTCGTCGCCAGCAGGAACTTCACGTGCGGCGGCGGCTCCTCGAGCGTCTTCAGGAGCGCGTTGAACGAGTGGTTAGAGAGCATGTGCACCTCGTCAATGAGGTACACCTTGTATCGGCCCCGCGAAGGCGCGTACTGAACGTTATCGAGCAGCTCGCGCGTGTCGTCGACCTTCGTGCGGGACGCGGCGTCGACCTCGAGCAGATCGACGAAGCGGCCCTGATCGATCGCCGTGCACGCGTCGCAGACGCCGCACGGCTCGGCGACGACCCCCTGCTCGCAGTTCAGTGCCTTCGCGAGGATCCGCGCGACGGTCGTCTTGCCGACGCCGCGCGTGCCGGTGAAGAGATAGGCGTGGTGGAGCTTGTCCTGCTCGAGCGAGTTCACGAGCGCGCGGACCACGTGCTGCTGCCCGACGAGATCCTGGAACCGCCGGGGCCGCCATTTCACTGCGAGAACGGTATAGCTCACTTCGGGACCGGATCCTCGGCTGATTTGCGGGCGCCGGAAAACGAGATCCGCGTCAGCCCGACCCCGGCACCCGACCGAGCCGCTACCGCTGCTCCCTTCCGGGCCTGACGGGGTTTACGACGGGTCGTCGCGGGGGGACCGACGCGGACCTAGCGGATTTTATCAGACCCTCGCGCGCCGCGTCGGGTCAGCGGCGCGCTTCCGCCAAGCGTTGGATATCCAATGGAGTTTGAGCTACGCTGCGCCCCTTCGGAGAGGTGGCCGAGCGGTCGAAGGCGCTTGCTTGGAAAGCAAGTGTACGGTAACCCCGTACCGTGGGTTCGAATCCCACCCTCTCCGCCA
>DASVCR010000052.1:0-83677 GCA_036381515.1 Gammaproteobacteria bacterium
TGGCACACTTGTGGGCTTTCCGCCTCGATTCCGCCCCGTTTCCCGCCCATTCGCCCGGAGCGACCATGGATTGGATCTCCTTGTCCGAGCTTGCCGCATTCGCGCAGGTCGTCGTCGTCGACCTCGTTCTTGCCGGCGACAACGCCGTCGTCATCGGCATGGCGGTGGCCGGCCTGCCGAGGGAGCAGCGCGCCCGCGCGATGTTCATCGGCATCGCCGCCGCGACGGTCCTGCGCATCCTGTTCGCGTCGATCACCGTGCAGCTGCTGCAGGTCATCGGGCTGCTGCTCGCGGGCGGCCTGCTGCTGCTGTGGGTCTCGTGGAAGCTGTGGCGGGAGCTGCAGGCGGCGCGCTACGAGCGGTCGCTGCACGAACCGCACGAGACCGCGGCGGACGCGAACGGTGAGCCGCGTGCTCGACCGAGGGAAAAGTCGCTGCGGGAGTCGGCGACGCAAATCATCGTCGCCGACGTGTCGATGTCGCTCGACAACGTGCTCGCGGTCGCCGGCGTCGCACGCGAGCACGCGTGGGTGCTCGTGTTCGGGCTCTCGCTGTCGGTCGCGTTGATGGCGTTCGCCGCGGTGATGGTCGCTCGGCTGCTGCAGCGCTTCCACTGGATCGGGTACGTCGGCCTGGCGCTGATCTTCTACGTCTCGCTCAGGATGATCTACGAGGGCACGCTGGAGATCGTTCATGCCGCGAACGGGGTCGTCTGAGGCGCCGCGGGCCGCGGCCGGGGCTCCGGCGCGATGGGCCGGTGCTATGATGGGCCGGGAGGCTGTCCGAGCGACAAGAACGAACCATCCGAACGGAGGGGGACGGCGATGCCGAGATTGATCCATCTATCGCTCCTCGCCGGCGCCGTATGCGCCGCGCCGTGCGCCGTCGCGCAGAACGAGGACTTCTCTGCCGTCGAGATCAAGGTCCACGAGGTCGCCGAGAACCTGTATTACCTCGAGGGCAGGGGCGGCAACATCGGCGTGCTGACGGGCGACGACGGCGTCGTGCTCATCGACGACCAGTTCGCGCCGCTCACCGAGAAGATCGTTGCCGCGGTCGAGAGCGTTTCGGACGGCGAAATCCTCTACGTGATCAACACGCACGTGCATCCCGACCATACGGGCGGCAACGAGAACTTCGGCAACCTCGGCGTGCCGATCCTCGCGCACGACAACGTGCGGCTGCGGCTCGCCCGCGGCATCCGCGGCGGTCCGCCCGCGCCGGCGGCGGCGCTGCCGATCATCACGTTCTCCGAGTCGACGACGCTCTTCCTGAACGGCGAAGAGATCCGCATCGCGAAGGTGCCGAACGCGCACACCGACGGCGACAGCGTGATCCATTTCGTGAACGCAAACGTGATCCATACGGGCGACGTGTACCGCACGACGGGCTATCCGCGCATCGACGCGGACAACGGCGGCACGGCCGCGGGCACGATCGAGGCGCTCGATGCGATCCTCGCGATGGCGGGGCCCGACACGGTGATCCTGCCCGGCCACGGCGTCCTCGCCGACCGCGACGACGTCCGCGAGTTCCGCGACATGGTCGCCACGGTCTACGAGCGTGTGAAGCCGATGGTCGAGCAGGGCATGAGCCTCGAGCAGGTCATCGCCGCCGCGCCGACCAAGGACCTCGACGCGCGCTGGGGCGACCCGAGCGGCTTCCTGCCCGGCCTGTACCAGTCGATCCGCGCCGAGGTCGATGCTCGATGACCGAGCGCGCGGCGCGTAACGAGACGAGGTGAGCCGGCCCAAGGTCCTGATCTACCGGCCCGTCGACGATACCGGCGAATCGCACCGCCGGCTCGCGGAGGCCGGCTGCGACGTCGTCGCCGACGAGGTCGACCAGGATCGCGGCCGCTTTCTCGCCGCGGCCGAGGGCGCCGACGTGCTCGTCGGCGCGACGTTCCGCGGCGGCCTGATCGATCGCGAGGTCTTCGCGCGCTGCCCGAACCTGAGGCTCGTCGCGAAGTACACGATCGGCATCGACGACGTCGACGTCGACGCCGCGACCGAGCTCGGCATCCTCGTCACGCACTCGCCGACCGAGGCGAACTGGGGCGGCGTCGCCGAGGGCACGCTCGCGCTGATGCTCGCGTTCCTGAAGCGCGTCGGGCCGCGCGACCGGCACGTCAAGGCGGGCGGCTGGCGCGACAAGCGCCTCGAGGGCATCTACGTCGGCCGCCGCGCGGACGGCTACGCGGGCCTCACGATCGGCATCGTCGGCCTCGGCCGCATCGGCTTCCGCGTCGCGGAGCTCCTGAAGCCGTGGCGGGTCCGGCTCGTCGCGACGGACCCGTACGTCGACGACGAGCGCTTCGCGCTCGCGGGCGCCGAGCGCCTGCCGCTCACCGCGCTGCTCGAGCAGTCCGACGTCGTCACGCTCCATTGCAGCCTTACGGCCGAGACGCGCGGGATGATCGACGCGGCCGCGCTCGCCGCGATGAAGCCCGGCGCGCTGCTCATCAACACGGCGCGCGGGCCGATCGTCGACGTCGATGCGCTCTGCGATGCGCTCGAGCGGGGGCACCTCGCGGGCGCCGCGCTCGACGTGCTGCCGCAGGAACCGCCGCCGGCGGGCGCGCGGATCCTCGCGCAGGGCGACAAGGTCATTCTGAGCCCGCACATGGTTGCCGCGAACCAGGGCGGCACGCTGCGGAGCGCGATCCCGTGGGCGACGGACGCGGTGCTCGCGGCGCTCAGGTCCGAGATCCCGCAATACCTCCACAATCCGGAAGCGATTCCGCGCTGGCGCCGCCGCTTCGGCGGCCGGCCGCTGCTGTGACGTTCCGGGAGGACGACCGCGGCGCGGATCGATCGTCGGGCGCGGCCGCGTCGGCGCCGCGGCCGGCTACGGCGAGCGGCGCGCGAGCTCGGCGGCGATCGCCGCGTGGCGCACCTCGCCGGCCGCGATGTTGAGGCCGGACGCGAGGCGCGGGTCGCGCTCCGACGCCTTCTGCCACCCGTGGTCCGCGAGCGCGCGTACGTACGGCAGCGTCGCGTTGACGAGCGCCTGCGTCGCCGTGCGCGGCACGGCGGCCGGGATGTTCGTCACGCAGTAGTGCAGCACGCCGTCGACGACGAAGACCGGATCCGCGTGCGTCGTCGGCCGGCTCGTCGCGAAGCAGCCGCCCTGATCGATTGCGACGTCGACCGCGACCGCACCCTTCGGCATCGACGCGATCATCTCGCGCGTGACGAGCTTCGGCGCGCTGCGTCCCGGGATCAGCACCGTGCCGACGACGAGCGCGGAGCGCGCGACGTTGCGCGCGATCGAGTCGGCCGTCGAGTACTCGGTATGAATCGCGCCGCCGTAGCGGACGGCGAGGCGCTCGAGCTTGTCGACGTCCGTATCGAGGACGGTGACCTCGGCGCCGAGCCCGACCGCCGCCTCGACGGCGCCCGTGCCCGCGACCCCGGCGCCGATCACCGTCACGCGTGCGGCGGGGACGCCCGGCACGCCGCCGAGCAGCACGCCCATGCCGCCCGCCGGCTTCTCGAGGAACCTCGCGCCCGACTGCACCGCGAGCCGGCCCGCGATCCGGCTCATCGGCGCGAGCAGCGGCAGGCCGCCTTGCGGCGACGTGACGGTCTCGTAGGCGAAGGCCGCGGCACCCGAGCGCTGCAGGCCGAGCGCGAGCCCGGGATCGGCCGCAAGATGCAGGTACGAGAACAGCACGTGATGCGGACGAAGCCGCGCGACCTCCTCGCGCTGAGGCTCCTTGACCTTGACGATGAGCTCGGCCTCGTCGAACACGGCCGGGGCCGACGGGAGCACGCGCGCGCCGGCCGCCGCGTACTCGCCGTCCGAGAAGCCGGCGGCCGTGCCGGCGCCCGCTTCCACGACGACCGTGTGCCCCGCGGCGGCGAGCTCGCGGCACGCCGCAGGGGTCAGACCCACACGATGCTCGTCGCTCTTGATCTCTTTCGGTACGCCGATTTGCATCGGACCACGTTACGGGCACCTCATGACCGCTGTCCAGCGCCGTGAGACGATCGCTTGAACGCCGTTTCGCGCGAATGTTACCGTCGCGGCGCTTTCCACGAAGGAACCCTCCTATGGCCGACGCCACGCCGAGCCGCAGACGCGAGGTCTGGTCCTGGGCGCTGTACGACTTCGCGAACTCGCCGTTCACGACGCTGGTCGTGACGTTCGTCTACGCGACGTACTTCACGCAGGCGATTGCCGACGACCCGGCGCACGGAACGGCGCTCTGGTCGCGAGGCGTCACGATCACGGCGATCGTCGTCGCGCTCTGCTCGCCGGTGCTCGGCGCGCTCGCGGACCGGGGCGGCTTCCGCAAGCTCTTCGTCGTGCTGTCGACGCTCGTCTGCGCCGGCGCGACCGCGCTGCTCTATCCCGTGATGCCGGGAGAGGTCGTCGCCGCGCTCGTGCTGTTCGTCGTCGCGAACATCGCGTACGAGTTCGGCACCGTGTTCTACAACGCGTTCCTACCGGAGATCGCCGACGAGGGCAAGATCGGCCGGATCTCGGGGCTCGGCTGGGGGCTCGGCTACTTCGGCGGCCTCCTCGCGCTCGTGCTCGCGCTCGTCACGCTCGTGCAGCCCGAGACGCCGTGGTTCGGCTTCTCGACCGAGAACGGCGAGAACGTGCGCGCGACGAACCTGCTCGTCGCCGCGTGGTTCGTCGTGTTCAGCGTGCCGCTGCTCCTGTGGGTCGACGAGGACAAGTCGCGCGTGTCGCCGCCCGGCCAGGTGATCCGCGACGGCTGGCTGCAGCTCAAGCATACGTTCCGGCAGGTCCGCCGCTACCGGCAGACGGTCCGCTTCCTGATCGCAAGGCTCATCTACAACGACGGCCTCGTCACCGTGTTCGCGTTCGGCGGCATCTACGCGGCCGGGACGTTCGGCTTCACGATCGAGCGGGTGCTCCTGTTCGGCATCGTGATCAATATCGCGGCGGGCGCCTCGGCGATCGCGATGGGGCTCCTCGATGACTGGATCGGCGGCAAGCGCACGATCGTCGTGTCGCTGGTCGGCCTGATCGTCGCGACGGCCCTCGCGATCACGGCGACGAGCGAGCTGTGGCTCTGGGTCGCGGGCATCCTGATAGGCATCTTCACCGGGCCGAACCAGTCCGCGAGCCGCTCGCTGATGGGACGCTTCGTGCCGAAGGCGGTCGAGAACGAGTTCTTCGGTTTCTTCGCGTTCTCGGGCAAGCTGACGGCGTTCATCGGGCCGTTCCTGCTCGGCGCGTTGACGGACGCCACGGGATCGCAGCGCGTCGGCGTGTCGATCGTGCTCGTGCTGTTCGTGATCGGCCTCGCACTGCTTCTCACCGTCGACGAGCAGGAGGGCAAGGCCGCGGCGAAGGCCGCGACGCCGGCGCCCGTAACGGCATAGCGGGCCGGCAAGCGGGGGAGGGTAACGTGGTGGGCACCGTCACGGCGAAGACGCTCCCGGGGATCGAGGCGAGACGCGACGAGCTCGTGTCGTGGCGGCGCGACCTGCACGCCCATCCGGAGCTCGCGTACGACGAGCGGCGCACGTCCGCGTTCGTCGCGGCAGAGCTCCGCCGCATCGGCCTCGACGTCGAGGTCGGTCTCGCGAGGACGGGCGTCGTCGCGACGCTGTCGACCGGAGACGGCCCGTCCGTCGGGCTTCGCGCGGACATGGACGCGCTGCCGATCCGCGAGGCGAACGTTTTCGCGCACCGTTCCCGCTTCGACGGCCGCATGCATGCGTGCGGCCACGACGGCCACACGGTCATGCTGCTCGCCGCGGCGCGGGAGCTTGCGGAGCGGCCGCGCTTTCGCGGCACGGTCCGCTTCGTCTTTCAGCCCGCCGAGGAAGCGGCCGGCGGCGCACGGGCGATGATCGACGACGGGCTCTTCGAGCGCTTCCCGATGGATCGCGTGTTCGGCATGCACAACTGGCCGGGCCTTCCGGCCGGCCGCTTCGCGATGCGCGCGGGACCGCTGATGGCATCGATCGACTGCTTCGATGCGCGGATAGGCGGGCGGGGCACGCACGGCGCGCTGCCGCACGAAGGCATCGATCCCGTGCTCGCCGCCGCGCAAGCGGTCGTCGCGCTGCAGGGCATCGTGAGCCGCAACGTGGATCCGCGCCGCGCGGCCGTATTGAGCGTCACGAAGCTCGCTGCGGGGCACGCGCATAACGTTATTCCCGAATCCGCGGATCTTTCGGGCACGCTGCGCGCGCTCGACCCGGACGTGCGTGCGTTGCTGAAGCGGCGTCTGACCGAGGTCGTGTCCGCGACGGCGGCCGCGCACGGTGCGTCCGCGGACGTCAGGTTCGTCTTCGAGAATCCGCCCGTCGTCAACGACCGCGATGCGGTCGTGCTCGCGTCGGCCGCAGCGGCGTCGCTGGTCGGCGACGCCGCCGTCGACGCGGACGCCGAGCCCGTGCTCGCGTCCGAGGACTTCGCCGTCATGCTCGAGAAGCGGCCGGGCTGCTACGTGTTCATCGGCAACGGCGGCGGGCCGGGCGGCTGCGCGATTCACGACCCGTCCTACGACTTCAACGACGAGATCCTGACGCTCGGCGCATCGTACTGGGTGCGCGTCGCCGAGGCGGCGCTCGGGAGCGTGAACGCACTCGGTTGAGAGGACGTCGGTCGGCGGCGTATTCTGTCGGCCCCTTTTTCAAGCCAAGGAACGCGCTGCCCGTGTCTTCTCGGAAAATCCTCTTCGTCTTTCCCGGACAGGGGTCCCAGTACGCCGGCATGGGCTCGGATTTGGTCGAGGAGTTTCCGGCGGCGCGCGACGTCTACGAGCGCGCGAGCGACGTCGTCAAGTACGACATGCGCGAGCTCTCGTTCCGCGATCCGCGCGGCGAGCTCGACCAGACGCGGTTCACGCAGCCCGCGCTCCTGACGCACGAGTACGCATGCCTCGAGGCGCTCAAGAGCGTCGCGGGCGACGTCCGTCCGACACTCGCGGCCGGCCACAGCCTCGGCGAGTACACGGCGCTCGTCGCCGCCGGTGCGCTCGCGTTCGAGGACGCGCTCGCGCTCGTCGCGAAGCGCGGCGAGCTGATGGGCCGCCTCGGGCGCGGCGGCATGGTCGCGACGACGCTCGACGCGGATTCCGCCGCGTCGCTCGCCGAGCGGCACTTCTGCGGCATCGGCGGCATCAACCTGCCGGATCAGACCGTGATCGCGGGCGACGACGCGGACCTCGAGCAGCTGCTCGAGGACCTCGCCGGCCGTTTCCCCGGCAAGCGCGCGATCCGGCTGAACACCGAGGGCGCGTTTCATACGTTCCTGATGGTCGAGGCGGCGCTCGAGTTTCGCGCCGTGCTCGAGGCGACGCCGTTTGCTTCGCCGACGCTCGGCGTTCTGTCGAATTACACCGGCCGGCTGCACGACACGGACGCGAAGGCGATCCGCTCGCGCCTGTTCTTCCAGCTCTTCAACCCGGTGCGCTGGTATGCGTGCATGAACACGGCCCTCGATGCGGGCGTCGACCTGATCGTCGAGCTCGGCGGCGGCATCGGCAAAGGCGACGGGCCCGCCGCGAAGCGGCCGAATCTCGAGGGAATTGTCAAGAAGTCCTTGAAATCGCGCGACGGGCAGGCGCAATATTTGCCCGCCGTCAATTCCGCCGGCATTCGCACGGCGGGCCAGCAACTGACAGGGCCGTGAGACCGGTGCCCGGAACGCGCGCTTGCGAGCCGGTTCCGGATTCCGCCCATCGTTCGTTCGGAGCGTCAAGCCGGTGGCATTGCCGCATCGCCAAGAATACCTCGAGGAGTGAAAAGGTATGGGAGCGTTCAAGGAAGCCCACGGAGGGGAACTGAAGGATTTGTATCTCCCGGTCGCGGAGCGGCAGGAAGAGAAACGGCGCGCGCGCGACATGCGCTCCTGGGACCTGACGATGCGCCAGCTCTGCGACATCGAGCTGCTGCTGAACGGCGCGTTCTCGCCGCTCGAAGGCTTCATGACCCAGGCCGACTACGACAGCGTCGTCGAGCGGATGCGGCTCGCGAGCGGCGTGCTGTGGCCGATGCCGATCACGCTCGACGTCACCGAGGACTTCGCGGCGGAGCTCAAGGTCGGCGAGACGATCGCGCTGCGTGATCAGGAAGGCGTCCTGATCGCGACGCTCGAGGTGTCGGACATCTACCGCCCGGACAAGACCCGCGAGGCCCAGGGCGTCTTTCGCACGACCGACGAGGCGCATCCCGGCGTCCGCTACCTGATGCGCCAGGCGCATCCGGTGTACGTAGGCGGCAAGCTGCGCGGCGTCGAGGCGCCGACGCACTACGACTTCAAGCATCTCCGCGACACGCCGCGCGAGATCCGCGAGCGCTTCGCGAAGCTCGGCTGGCGCAAGGTCGTCGCGTTTCAGACGCGCAATCCGATGCACCGCGCGCATTTCGAGCTCACGTTCCGCGCGGCGAAGGAGGCCGAGGCGAACCTGCTGATCCAGCCCGTCGTCGGCATGACGAAGCCCGGCGACGTCGACCACTTCACGCGCGTGCGCTGCTACGAGCACGTGCTGAGTCATTATCCGGAGCAGACGACGACGCTGAGCCTGCTGCCGCTCGCGATGCGCATGGGCGGCCCGCGCGAGGCGCTGTGGCACGCGATCATCCGCAAGAACTACGGGTGCACGCACTTCATCGTCGGCCGCGACCACGCGGGCCCCGGACTCGGCAGCGACGGTAAGCCGTTCTACGGTCCGTACGACGCGCAGCGGCTGATGCAGGAGCATGCCGAAGAGCTCAACATCACGATGGTTCCGTTCAAGAACATGGTTTACGTCGAGGACCGCGCGCAGTACATGCCGGAGGACGAGGTCGACGAGTCCATGCGGACGCTGAGCCTGTCCGGCACGGAGCTCCGGAGGCGCCTGCGCGAGGGCGTCGAGATTCCCGAGTGGTTCTCGTTCCCCGAGGTCGTCGAGGAGCTGCGCCGGACGCACCCGCCGCGGCACAAGCAGGGCTTCACGGTCTTCTTCACCGGCCTGTCGGGCTCGGGCAAGTCGACGATCGCGAACGCGCTGATGGTGAAGCTGATGGAGATGGGCGGGCGTCCGGTGACGCTGCTCGACGGGGACATCGTGCGCAAGCATCTGTCGAGCGAGCTCGGCTTCTCGAAGGAGCACCGCGATCTCAACATCCTCAGGATCGGGTTCGTCGCGAGCGAGATCACGAAGAACGGCGGCGTCGCGATCTGCGCGCCGATCGCGCCGTACGCGGCGACCCGCCGGCAGGTGCGGGAGATGATCGAGCCGCTGGGCGGCTTCCTCGAGATCCACGTCGCGACGCCGCTCGAGGTGTGCGAGCAGCGCGACCGCAAGGGCCTCTATGCGAAGGCGCGCGCCGGGATCATCAAGAGCTTCACGGGCATCAGCGACCCGTACGAGGAGCCCGAGAAGCCCGAGATGCGCATCGACACCACCGAGCTCACGCCGGACCTCGCGGCGCACCGCATCATCGTCAAGCTCGAGAGCCTCGGCTTCATCCGCTGATCGCTCACTCGCGGGCCGGCGGGCGATGAGCCCTGCCGGCCCGCTGGTGGCCGTCGTGGCTCTTCGCGGCTCTCGCTGCCCGCTGAGCGAGGCCGCTCTCGTCGAAGACCGTTCCCTTAGGCGCGAAGACCCGTCTCTTGGCGCATCGCGGCCGGAGTGCGCGCTCAGTCCCTGTCTTCCCGAGACATGCCGGAACAGCGTCCCTGCGGCTCGCGTGCGGCCGTCCCTGGCCGCACACGGTCTCGGGAAGACAGGGACTGAACGCGCACTCCTCCCAAACGCCGGCGGTGCCCATGGGCTCGCGGTACCAGCGTTCGAGCAGCAGTTGGGTGCGTGCGAGCACTTGCCTCGCAGGACGCCACGCACGCTTTGCGGAGGCATCGCCCGCGCACCGAAATGCACCGCGCAGCAAGTGACCGCGCAGACGCGTGAGAACATGGGCCCAATGCCGCGGTAGCGTTTCCAGGAGCGTGTCGGCAAGACGGCGTTCCCGAGGCCGTGTTCGGCCAGGGATGGCCGAACGCGAGCCGGAGGGACCCGACTTCCGGCGTGCCTCGGGAACGCCGTCTTGCCGGCACGCTCCGTGCGATGCGCTCAAAGCCGCGTCCCTGCGATTGCGTTACGTGCACGCACCGGTGCGGTGCGCTCAAAGCCGCGTCCCTGCGATTGCGCTACGTGGGCACGCACCGGTGCGATGCGCTCAAAGCGCGCGTCCGTGCGGTGCGCTCGAAGCCCGCATCCGCGCGATGCGCTCAAAGGCCGGGGTGCGGCGCCCCAGCGCCGCGGCCGTCAGGCGGGCTCAGTAGGTGCCGAGATACGACGCGAAGAACTGGTTCAGCATTCGGTCGCGCGGGTCCATCTCCCGGCGGACCTTCGCGAAGAACGAGAGTCGGCGCTCGAAGCGGGCGCTCACGACCTCCGGCGTCGCGTTGCGCGTCTGGTTGAAGAACGGCACGCCGCGGTGCTCGGCGGCGAATTCGGCGAAGTCGAGCACGAAATCTTCCCAGCCGTCCGTCTGCGTCGACAGCGCGCTCAGCGTGATCATCGGGCCGTCGAACGACGGCGACAGCAGCGCGCTCTTGTCCTGATTCAGCCTGAAGCCGATCGTCGGCATGTCGCAGCGGAAGCCCGTCCGCGCGTAGTGCTCCTTGCAGAACAGCTTGTAGCCGAGCGCAACCGCGCCGAAATCCGCGGCGGGGAACGCCCACGTGCAGTACGTGAAGCGGTTACCGGCAGCGAGCGAGCGGAATCGGCCGCTTTGCTCGACGGCGTTGCTGCCGGTACGGACCAGCGCGTTGCCGAAGAGCGCCTGGGCCGCCTCGCTCAGGCTGTCGATCAGCGGGTAGCGCAGCTGGCGCACCGGCAGCGCGAACGCGATCGAGCGCGCGGCGCCGGGCAGGGCGGAGTAGACCGCCCAATCCTTGAGCCGCCACGCGAACTTCTTGCCCGTCCGGCTTTCGCCGGCCGGACGCCGCAGCTCCATGTACACGTGATCGCGGAACGGCAGCAGGTAGAGCTTGACGCCGGACCCCGCGGCGGCGAGCCGCGGTCCGAGCTTCGCGAATTCCTTGAAGCCGGTGTGCGCAGTCTCGACGACGAAGCCCTGCACCGGACGGATGCGCAGCGTGATCTCGTAGGCGACGCCGAGCAGCCCGTACGACAGACGCAGCAGCGCGAGCAGGCTCTTCGTCTTCTCGTTCACGACGAACTTGCGGCCGGTCGGGCTCACGATCTTCAGCTGCACCGCGTGCGCCGCGAACTGCCCGGCATCGCCCGCGATCGTCGCCTCGAGGCCGGCACCGCAGACGGCGCCGCCGACCGAGCGGTTCGCGAGATCGAAGCCGCCGACGAGCTCCTTGCCTTGTTCGCTCAAGATCTCCGCGAGCTCGGCCAGCGAGATGCCGGGCTGCACCGTCACGGTATCCGTGTCGATCTTCAGCACTCGATTCATGTCGCTCAGATCGATGACGGTGCCGCCGTTGGCCGTGGTGCAGCGCGTCGTCGAGCTGCCCGAGCCGACCGGCCGGACCGGCGACGGATAACGCTTGGCGTCTGTCAGGACCTGCGCAATCTCGGAGGGCGACGTCGGCCTCACGACTGCGGCGGGCCCTACGGCCGTAAAGGAACCGACGCGCTTGCGCGCATGAGCCATGCTCATTCCGCTTTCGACTCCCGTGGTGAACCGACCGCTGTTCTCGCTCGGAAAGGTCGGTCGCGACCTTGTCCGAGCGTGCTTTAGGGAATCCTGGGAAAGCGTTTGCGCTTGCCGGCAACCCCGCTATCGTAGGACCGAAGTCCCGTAGACCGGAAGCTTTGTGTCGCTGGCTTTCGCCAGGTTTACCCTTAGCAGCGGGGCCGACTATCGCTCGAAACCCTTTTATAAGCAAGGGATTCGAGCGCAGTTTTCTAAAGTACCTCGTCCAGGAAGTGGTAGATCTCGCGGCGCACGAAGTTGAGGCCGAGCGGGGTCAGCGAATAGAAGCCGCTGCGGTGGCGCGAGAGCAACGTGAGCCGCTTGGGCCGGCCCGTGGCGTTCCAAAGGGCCTCGCGAGACGAGCGGGGCATGCAGTCGTCGAACGCGGCGTCGATCATGAAGATCGAGCTCGGGTCGTAGCGCCCGGCATAGAACATCGGATCCGCCGGGTTGAACAGGCCCTCGAAGAAGTCGTGATACTCCTCGAGCGTCCAGCCGTACTCCGTCAGGACGTGCCGGCGCACCTCGCCGGCGCGGTTCCCGCATGTCGCAAAGATCTGGGCGAAGTCGGCCGCGCCCATCATCAGCACGCCGGCCGCGACGCGCGGATCGTTCGCCATCACAGTGGCCGTCACGAGCGCGCTCATGCTGAAGCCGACCATCGCGATGCGCGACGGGTCGATGTTCGGCTGCGTCTCCGCCCAGTCGAGCAGGAGGCGCATGTCGACGACCGCGGAGCGGTAGCGCTCCGCGCTCGCCTTCGCCATCTCGATGAACTCCTGCTCCGTCGCCGTCGAGCTCAGGTCGCTCCACGGGAAGAGCGGGTAGTTGCCGAGCACCCAGATGATGTTCGCGTTG
Source organism: Gammaproteobacteria bacterium (assembly GCA_036381515.1). Lineage (GTDB taxonomy): Bacteria > Pseudomonadota > Gammaproteobacteria > Steroidobacterales > Rariloculaceae > ZC4RG20. The sequence goes on from DASVCR010000052.1 coordinate 12,510, forward strand.
CCGTGGGACTTGCGGGCGTAGCCGCGCGAGATCCGGCTCGGCGGGTAGCTGCTCGTGCCCCAGATCGGCAGCACGATCACGAGCTTCTTCGGGCCGGGCGACTTGCTGCGAAAGTACGTCGCGTGGACGTAGCCGTCGGGGCCGCCGTGGGTCCCGCTCGAGCGCAGCCGCAGCTCGACGATCTCATGAAAGCGCGTCTCGTCGACCGGCTCCGAGATCTCGACCTCCGGCTCGCCGTGCACCTCGAAGAGCGGGTGCGACTCGACGGGCGGCGAATAGCGGTAGTTGCCGAGCGGCCCCGGCCCGCGATGGATGTGGCCCACGCAGCCGCCGAGCGCGAGCAGCAGGATGAGAACGGCGAGTCGATGCATGAGGGATGCAGACAAATCCTGCCGGGCCAGGTGACATAAAAACGCGCGGAATTCTACCGGCCGGGGCGCGGCCCGTGAACCTCGTCGCGCGCGCGCAACATCCGCGGCGCGGACGAGCCTTACTCGTAGCGCAGGGCTTCGATCGGGTCGAGACGCGCCGCGCGACGGGCGGGCCAGATGCCGAAGAAGAGGCCGACGCCGACGCTGAACGCGGACGCGAGCCCGACGGACTCGGGCGACACGAAGACCTCCCAGCCGGCGAAGCGCGACATCAGCCATGCCGCGCCTGCTCCGAGCCCGACGCCGACGAGCCCGCCGATGAGGCACAGCGTCACGGACTCGACGAGGAACTGCAGCAGGATGCTGCCGCGCGTCGCGCCGAGGGCCATGCGGATGCCGATCTCGCGCGTGCGCTCCGTCACGCTGACCAGCATGATGTTCATGATGCCGATGCCGCCGACGATGAGGCTCACGCCGGCGATGCTCGCCAAGAGCACCGTGAAGGTCTGCTGGGCCTCCTGCTGCGTCTCGAGGAAGTCGCGCCGGTCGACGATCGCGAAGTCGTTCGGGGAGCCGGGCCGCAGCCGATGCTCCTTGCGCAGCACGCGCTCGATGTCGACCATCGCGCGCTCGAGCGGGATGCCGTCCATCACGCGGACGCTGATGTTCTCGACCTCCTCGCGTCCGAACACGCGCTGCTCGGCGGTCTTCAGCGGAATGAACGCGCTCGAGTCCGGGCCGCGGTTCCAGCCGCCGCCGCCTTCGCTCGCGAGGATGCCGATCACCTCGAAGGGCTGATTGTTGAGCGAGATGGTCTTGCCGAGCAGCTCCTGCGGCGAGACCTCGAGCTCGTTCGGGATCTCGGACCCGAGGACGATGACCCGCTGCTTCGAGAGATTCTCGTCGAGCCTGAAGAAGCGGCCGTGCTCGACCTCGTAGTTGAACACGTCGACGTAGCGGTGCGTCGTGCCGATCGTCCGGGTGTTCGTATTGCGATTGAGATACTTCAACTGACCGCGGCCCTGCACCTCGGGCACGACGGCGTCGAGGTAGCGCGAGTCCGTCTCGAGGGCTTCGGCGTCGTCGACGGTCAGTGTCTGCTGGTCGCGCGCGACGCCCTGCGTCAGGAAACGGGCGGAGTTGATCGTCAGGATGTTCGCGCCGAGGGCGGCGATCTGCTCGTCGATACGCTTCTGCGCGCCGGCGCCCGCGGCGAGCATCGCGATGACCGCGCCGACGCCGATGATGATGCCGAGCATCGTCAACATCGCACGGAAGATGTTCGCGTGTATCGACTGAAACGCGACGCGGAGGATCTCGCCAAAGAGCATCGTGGTCCCTCGTGAACGTGGGCCAAAGTAGCAGGTGGCCGGCAGCGGTCAAGCTGCGCGCACTGAAGATTTCTCTATGTCACCGGGACCTATCGACAGGGGGCGATCGGCCGACTAGCCTGTCTTCGACCGGCCGCGCCTCGCGGCATGCGGCGATCGACCGACGCGGAGCTCGACGGTGACGCACGCCTCACGACCTCGCTCCGGCATCCTCGCGTTCGCCGTCAAAGGCCTCGTGCTGACGGCGTGCGGGCTCGCGTTGCTCGCGATCTCGCCGGACGGCACGTCGAAGAGCTCCGAGCTCAGGCTCGCGCCGTACCAGCCGCGCTCGGCCCATCACGCCTACGGCTATGCGCTCGCGCTCGAAGCCTTTCGGCGCCCCGGCGCCCGGGAGTGGGTGCTCTCGGCGCAGCGGGCGATCTCCGCGCCCGAGCGGGTCGAGCTGCCGGTCGAGCTCACGGGCCGCTTCGACGCCGGGCGCACCGACGCGCTCGGTATCGCGTTCGCCGTGCGAGGGGGCAGGCGGATCTACGTCGACGTCGAGGCCGAGCCGAGCGCCGTCGCTCCGGGCGCCGACGGCCGCTCGCCGTTCGTCGAGCTCTTTGCCGCAGGCGACGACGGTTTCGAGCCCGTCGCCAATCCGTTGCCGCTCCGCGTCCGCGGGGCGGATCCCGTCGTGCAGCGTCTCGAGGTCGCCGCGCTCGAGCCAGGCGAATACGTGCTCCGCGTGCAGCCCGAGATCGGCTTCCAGGGCCGCTACCGGGTCGGCGTTCGCGCGGCGCCGCTCCTCGCGTTTCCCGTCGAAGGCGTGACGACGCGCGCGATCCTGAGCGGCTTCGGCGCCGAGCGCGACGGCGGCGCGAGGTCGCACCGGGGCGTCGACATCTTCGCGCCACGCGGCACGCCGGCGCTCGCGGCGATGGATGCGTTCGTTTCGCGCGTCGAGACGACTGCGCGAGGCGGAAACGTCGTCTGGCTGCAGCCGCTTTTCGGCGACCTGCGCCTCTACTACGCGCACCTCGACACACAGCTCGTCCGTCCGGGCGATTTCGTGCTCGCGGGCGAGATCGTCGGCACGGTCGGCAACACCGGCAACGCGATCACGACGCCGCCGCACCTGCATTTCGGCGTGTACGTCCGCCGTCGCGGCGTGCGCGGCGGCGCGCGCGACCCGTATCCGTTCCTCGATTGACGGCGGCTCGGCCGAGGCCGCGAAAAAATGCGAAGCACGGCGTTTGCCAGCCGCGGACCGCTCATATAGATTGGTCCGCCGGTCCCATCGGATGGCACGATGACGCTGCGTGAACAGGTCGAGCAAGTATTCCCGGGTTGGAGGCGCTGGTATCCGAGCCTGTTCGACGCGGCGACCGATCTCGGCCTGATTCGCGCCGAGGTGTGCTCCCCGGGGTCGCTGCTGCTCAGCAGGCGCCACGCGAACGTGCAGCGCGCCGCCGAGGACGCACATCGCGAGCGCTGGGGAGGAGGTCCGCCGGAAGACCCGCCCGAGCGCGAGCGGTGGAGCGGCGTGCCGTCGGAGGAGTCGACTTAGGGGCCCGCACGCTTCCAGGAGGATTGCGATGACGGAGCAGAAGCCACCGCTGCCGCCTTTCGACGAGGCCGCCGCCCGCGCGAAGGTCAAGGCCGCCGAAGACGCATGGAATACCCGCGATCCGCACCGGGTCGCGCTCGCGTACACCGAGGACTCGGTCTGGCGGAACCGAGACGAATTCATCACGGGCAGGGCGGCCATCGAAGACTTCCTGCGGCGCAAGTGGGAGCGGGAGCTCGACTACCGGCTCCGCAAGAGCCTGTGGGCGTTCGGCGAGCGGCGGATCGCCGTGCGGTTTCAGTACGAGTGGCACGACGCGTCCGGTCAGTGGTATCGGTCGTACGGCAACGAGCTCTGGGAGTTCGACGACAACGGCCTGATGCGCCGCCGCGAGGCCAGCATCAACGACGTGCCGATCGCCGAGTCCGAGCGTCGTTTCGTCGGCGACGGGTGGCGCGACGGCGAGATCCCGCTGCGGTGAGCCGGCGCCGCCGTCGGCTGCGGGGACGTAAGGTTCGGGTGCCGCTTTTTTTGACGGTTTTTTGACCAACCTGAAGAGCGCCCGTGAGGAGCCGAACCGGCGCTCTGCTTTCAAGCCCTTTTCCACAACGTTATCCACAGAATTTGTGGATTGCGGCGACGGATCCGCCGGGCCGGCCCGCTGATACTCGCCCTTCCGGCGCCCGTCTTGACGTCGAAACCGTTGCGCTCCGCCCGGGCACACCCGACTCGGAGCTGCGGCCCGACGCGTCGGACGACCCGACGGATCCGACGACGCGCTGCCCGGCACGAGATCACCAGATTACCGCGGCTCGTCGTTGGCCACGTCGGGCGGGCCACCGTGCCGACCGGCGTCCCGGGTCGCGCGGCGCTCGTGCCTTTCGCTCATATCGTACTGCGGCTTTCTTATAACGAGCCGCTCTATGTGCCCGGTTAGAATGACCGCCTCGCACGCGGGCTCGTCGGGGCACGCGTGCCGATTTCGAACGAGACGAGTCGCCGATGAAGCAGATGGTCATCGCCAATCACCTGGCGGACGGGTTCGTCGTGTTTCTCGGCCCGGACGACCGTTGGTGTCGGTGGATCGGTGAAGGCCGTGTGCTCGAAGACCCGGCCGAGGCCGAGGCGGCGCTCGCGACGGCGAAGCGCCACGAGGCCGACAACGTCGTCGTCGACCCGACGCTGATCGAGGTCACGATCGACGAGGCGGGACTGCCGAGGCCGGTCGAGATTCGCGAGGCCATTCGCGCATTCGGGCCGACGACGGGCGCCGGGTCCGGCGGGAACGCGTTTTCCGACGTCGTCGGCCGCTAGGAGCACCGGATGTACCGTTACGACGAATTCGATCATCGCCTCGTCGCCGAACGCATCGCGCAGTTCCGCCGGCAGGTCAGGCGGCGCCTCGCGGGCGAGATCACCGAGGATCAGTTCAAGCCGTTGCGGCTCAAGAACGGCGTCTACCTGCAGCTGCATGCGTACATGCTGCGCGTGAACGTGCCGTACGGCACGCTGTCGTCGCGGCAGCTGCGCAAGTTCGCGCACATCGCGCGGACCTACGATCGCGGCTTCGGCCACTTCACGACCCGGCAGAACATCCAATACCACTGGATTCGGCTCGAGCAGGTGCCGGATATCCTCGAGGAGCTCGCGAGCGTCGAGATCACGACGATCCAGTCGTCCGGGAACTGCGTACGTAACATCACGTCCGACCAGTACGCCGGCGTCGCGCGCGACGAGCTGGCCGATCCGCGCGTCTACTGCGAGCTGCTGCGGCAGTACTCGGTGCTCCATCCGGAGTTCTCGTACCTGCCGCGCAAGTTCAAGATCGCGGTCACCGGCTCGCCGAACGACCGGGCCGCCGTCGCGGTCCACGACATCGGGCTCAGGATGCATCGCAACGCCGCGGGCGAGACGGGCTTCGAGGTGCTCGTCGGCGGCGGGCTCGGCCGCACGCCGTACATCGCGCACACGATCAGGGATTGGGTCGCGCCGGAGGATCTGCTCGCCTACGTGGAGTCGATCCTTCGCATCTACAACATCTACGGGCGGCGCGACAACATCCACAAGGCGCGCATCAAGATCATCGTCAACCAGCTCGGCATCGACCGTTACCGGGAGCTCGTCGAGGAGGATTTCGCGGCGTCGAAGGATACTCCGCGGCCCGAGCTGCCGCCCGACGAGATCGACAGGATCGCCGCATTCTTCGCGCCGCCGCCGTACGAGGCGCTCGACGACATCACGGACGAGCTCGACGCGCTCGCGGCCGGGGACGCCCGCTTCGCGCGCTGGCTGCGGCACAACGTCGCGCCGCACAAGCAGCCGGGCTACGCGATCGTCAACGTGACGCTGAAGGCGCCCGGGGCCGTGCCGGGCGACATCACCGCCGAGCAGATGGATGCCCTCGCGGATCTCGCCGACGAGTACAGCTTCGGCGAGCTGCGCGTGAACCATCGGCAGAATCTCGTGCTGCCGTACGTGCGGCAGCGCGATCTGCATACGGTCTGGTCGAAGCTCGACGCGCTCGTGCTCGCGACGCCGAACCTGAATCTCCTGTCGGACGTGATCTCGTGCCCGGGGCTCGACTATTGCGCGCTCGCGAACGCCCGCTCGCTCCCGGTCGCACGCGACATCAGCGCGCGCTTCGTCGACGTCGACCGTCTCGCCGCGATCGGCCCGGTGACGATCAACGTGTCGGGCTGCATGAACGCGTGCGGCCATCATCACGTCGGTAACATCGGCATCCTCGGCGTCGACAAGCGCGGCAAGGAGTTCTTCCAGCTGACGCTCGGCGGCTCGTCCGACCGCAACGCGGCGCTCGGCGACCGGCTCGGGCCGGGGCTCGCGCAGGAGGAGGTGCCGGACGCGATCGAGGCGATCGTCGACCGCTACCTCGAGCTGCGCGAGGAGGGCGAGCGCTTCCTCGACACGTATCGGCGGGTCGGCATCGAGCCGTTCAAGGAAGCGGTCTACGGCGTGGCCGAAGAGAGGGCCATCGCATGACGGGACTGGTCCGTAACGGCGAGCTCGTCGAGGACCGTTTCGTCGACGCGAGCGGCGCCGAAGCGCTGCCGGAAAGCGGGGCGGTCATCGTCGGCCTCGAGCAGTGGCAGGCGCATCGCGATGCGCTGCTCTTGCGCGGGGAGCCGCTCGGCATCAAGCTCCGCAGCGACCAGATGCCGCAGGCGATCGCGGGCGACATCGAGCATTTCGACGTGATCGCGCTCGAGTTCCCGAAGTTTCGCGACGGCCGCGCGTATTCGTACGCCCGCCTGCTTCGCGAGCGCTACGGCTATAAGAAGGAGCTTCGCGCGGTCGGCGAAGTCCTGCTCGAGCAGCTTCATTTCATGCTGCGCTGCGGATTCGACGCGTTCGAGATCCGCGATCCCGATCCGCTCGGTGCATATCGGGCCGCGCTCTCCGACTACACGGTCTGGTATCAGCCCACCGGCGACGGGCGGCCCACCGCGATGCAGCTCAGGCGCCAGCGCCTGCAGCAGCACGGCTGACGGCGGCCGGCTTCGGTGCCCAGGCGGCGCCGGCCGGGCGACGCGAAGCGAGAGCACCTGTCCCGCGCGTTCAGGCTTTCCCGGCGAGCGCCGCGATCAGCGCATTGACGAGCGGCTTCAGGTGGAAGCTGTCGCCCGGCACGGCGTCGACGCGAACGCCGCGCGCACCGAGCGCGTCCGCGACGATCGGCCCGACCGCCGCGATCCGGGTCGCGGCAAGCCCGCGGCCGAGCTCCGCCTCGAGGCCGCGCGCGGCCGCGACCGCGAAGAGCCTCTCGACCTGCACCGTGCTCGTGAACGCGATCGCGTCGACCGCGTTGCTCGCGAGCCGCTCGATCAGTCGGACCACGTCGTCCTCGTCGGCCTCGCCCGCGTAACGGTACGGCGCGACGAAATCGGCCTCGATCCGCCGGGCCGCGCAGTGCTCGACGAGCGCCTCGAGCGGCTCGGCGGCGTAGAGCTGCACGCCGATGCGCCGTCCGTCGAGCGGCAGCGGCGCGAGCGCGCGGACGATGCCGGCGGTCGTCGGCTCCGGCGCCTCGATCGTCACGGAGATGCCGAGGGCGCGGAGCGCACGCTTCGGCTTCGGTCCTCTCGTCAGCGTCGACGTGCGCCGGAGCGTTGCGACGAAGCGCTCGTCGAGGCCGGCGCGCGCGGCGAACGCCGCGAGCCGCTCGACGCCCTCGCCGGTGTAGAGCACGAGGAGCTCGGGCGGCTCATCGATCATGCGCTCGAGCCAGGCGACGACCGCGCGCTCGTCGTCGGCATCGAGAATCGTCACCAGCGGACAGCGCAGGACCCGTGCGCCGCGCCGCTCGAGCAGCGACGCGAGCACCTCGATCTGCCGGCTCTCGGGCACGGCGATGACCTTGCCGCGCAACGGCTCGCCGTCGTCGGTCATGGGAGGCCCGGAGGGCTCACTCGGCCAGCAGGCGGGCCTGATTGCGCTCGTGTGCTTCCGTCCACAGGCCGACCTCGCGGTAATAGCGAATCGCGCCGTCGTGATACGGATGATGGGTCTCGGCGGGGGCGATCGCGTCGGCAGGCTGATCGGCGAGCTGGGTGTACTCGCGCCGCAGCTGCTCCCAGTTCTCGTGCAGCGTCTTGATCACGCGATAAACCACGTCCTCGGGCACGTGCGTGCTCGAGTTCAGGAAATCGAGCACGCCCGCGACGCGGGTGGGGCCGGTGAGGCCGACGCTCGACGGACCCGGCGTGACCGTGACCGGCACCGCGCCGATCATGCCGGCGGGGAGCTTCGCTTCGTCCGCGCCCATCGTCAGATAGCGGATGCCGCCCGGAATCGACGAATGGACCTGGATCGACAGGGCCGTGTCGAGCCCGGTCGGCACCGCGTCCGCGCGGCCTTCGGTCAGCATCCTCATCGCGTCCGGAAGGCCCGCGACGACGACCGGCTCGACGTCTTCCGGGGTGAGGCCCCCGGTCGCGAGGATCGCGGTATGCAGCTGCTCGAGCGCGACGTTCGAGCGAAACGCGATGACGACGCGCTTGCCGCGCAGATCCTCGATCCGCTCGAGGCCCGAGTCCGCGCGCACCATGTACATGATCGGCAGCGGAAACGCGACGGCGACGGCGCGCAGGCGGTCCATCGGCTCGGTGTACGGCGGCAGGCCCTCGAATGCGAGATGCGAGTCGATGCCGGTGTTCAAGCCGAACGAGATCTCGCCGCGCTGCAGCATCGGCAGGTAGACCGAAGAGCCGGTGTACGGCCGCATTGTCGCGCGGATGCCGGCCCGCTCCTGCAGGACCTTCGCGAATCCGGCCGCGACGGCGTAGACGTGCGTGCCGGCCGGGTTCGAGCCGATCGTGATCGACTGGGCGGCCGCCGGCGCACCGGTATCGCCGGCTTGCTCGCACGCGCCGAGCAGCACGAGGGTCAGCGCGGCGAAGAGCGCCGCCAGCGTTCGTCGAATCATCGCCCGCGAGCGTAACCCAACTGCCCGACGGTGGAAACCGGCAGGAGCCTGCCCGCGTGTCCTAGATCGACAGCTGACCCTCGTCGTCGATCGGCCGCAGGCGCGGGAACTTCACGACGGTGCCGGGGCGCACGTGGTCGAGATCGAGGTCGGGGTTGTATTGGCGAAGCAGCCAGACGGGCACGTTGTACGTGCGCTGCGCCAGCACCCACAGCGATTCGCCGCGGCGGATCACGTGGTCCTCGACGTCCTCGATCCGGTGGCTCGAGAAGAACTCCTCCTGAAGCTGCCGGTGGTACGCGATGCGTCGGCGCTCGAACTCCTCGGGGCTCACGCGCGAGAAATCGAGCCGGAGCGACTGGCCGATCACGACGCTCTGATGAAAGGCGAGGCCGTTCAGATCACGCAGCCGCTGCGTGCGGATCTGGAGCCAGTCCGCGTAGTGACCGAGCGTCTCGAGGGCCTGCACCAAAATCTTGCCGTCCGACACCGCATAGTCGCTCGGATCGGCCGCAAGCTCCGCCTGATGGCTCGCGAGCACGTTCGACTCGAGCGACGCCTCCGTGTCCGGCGATTCCTCGACGAGCCGCGGCGCGTCGGCCGCGAGGTCGGCGAGCGCTTCCGCGGCGCCGGCTTCGTCGCCGTCGTCCGCTTCGCTCTCGGCCGGCGCGCGTGCGGCGAGGAGCGCGTCCGCCGCGAGCGCAGCCGCATCCTCGTCCGGTGTTTCGACGAGCACGGCCTCGCGCGCCTCGGCCGCGATATCCGGGGTCGCGGCCGCGAGCACGACCTCGGGCGCGGCGCCGGCGGTCGGCACGCGCAGACGCTGGCCGGCGTAGATCAGGTTCTTGTTGCGGATCCCGTTCGCGCTGAGCAGCGCGTCGACGTCGACGCCGAACCTGCGCGCGATGCGCTCGATCGTGTCGCCGCTCTGCACGACGTACTCGCCATCCGTGAGCACGGGCTCGGTGCTCGCGAGCACGACCGGAGCCTGGCCGGCAGGAACGGGCAGCTTCAGGACCTGCCCGGCGCGAATCATGTGGCTGCTGCGCAAGCCGTTGATCTCGACGAGCGATGCAACGCTGACGCGGTACCGTGCGGCGATCTGCGACAACGTCTCGCCGCGCGCGACGCGGTGCTCGACGTCCGGAAGCTGCGCCGCGAAGCGCTCGCCCGCGGGCACCGACGCGAGCAGCACGTCGGGATCGCGGCCGGCCGCCTCTCCGGGCAGGCGCAGCGGGAATCCCCGCGGCACGTATTTCTCGCCGCTCCACACGATCGGCGTCAGCGCCGGATTCAGCTCGCGCAGCCGGCTGACACCGATCCCGAGCGCACGCGACAGCGTCTGCGCGGACATGTAGTCGGGCACTTCGGCCACGATCGTCGGGGACGCCGGCGCGAGGTCGACCTTTCCGAAATACTTCTCCGGGTCGGCATCGATGTCGACCGCGGCAAGGAACGCGGCGTAGAAGTTCCGCGATGCGAAACCGAACGTTCGGCCGTTGTAGCGCTCGGCGATCACGCCCATGTCGGTCGTGCCGAGCTGGCTCACCGCGCGGCGCATGCCGGCGACGCCGTGGTTGTACGCGGTGATCGCGAGCGGCCAGTGGCCGAGGACCTCGTAGTTGTCGCGCAGGAGCCGGGCCGCCGCCTCGGTCGACAGGAACGGATCGCGGCGCTCGTCGACGATGTGATCGATGCGCATGTAGCGCAGGCCGGTCGAGCGCGTGAACTGCCACATGCCGGCGGCGCCGGCCTTCGAATACGCGGTCGGGTCGAACGACGACTCGACGTGAGGGAGCGCGACGAGCTCCGGCGGCACGCCGTGGCGCTCGAGCACGTCGAGGATGTAGTCGCGCCAGATGCCGGAACGGATCAGGCCCGCCTTGAAGCGATCGGCCTGGCCGAGCTGGAAGCGGAGCCTTCCGGCGGCGGCCCGAAACTCCGCGTTGCTCGTGCCTTCCGGAAAGAGCGCGAGGACGCGGCGCTCCTCCGCGTCGAGCCCGTCGCGCACGCCGCGCCCGAGCTTCGTCAGGATGTCCCGGTAACGGCGCATGGCCGCGTCGACCTGGCGCCGCCGTGCGGCCTCCGACGTCGTATCGCGAACCGTCTCGTAAACGATGTCGAGCCGCTCGGAGTCGTGAATGAATCCGCCGCGCGTGTCGACCTCGGTATAGACGCGGGTCCAGAACTGGACTGCTGCCTCGAGTTGCTTCGGACGGGGAAACTCGTCCTCGGCCGTCGCCAGCGCCGGTGCGATCGCGATCACGACGGCCAGGCAAAGCCGCGGCAACAGATTTCTCGGCATGCGGATGTCCCCCGATGCAGCACGACGACCTCGAGACCGCCGGGATTATGTCCCGACGGTGCGACGCAGGCGCTGACGCGTATCACGCTGCGAAGGCCGGGCCGCGGCGCTCGAACGACCGCGAGCGGCCCGCTCTGCGACGTCGCTTTTCCTTATGATTTATCGCGGCTCGAGTATAGCAGCTCGACAATCACGCGAAAGGCGCGGGGAGCGCGTCAACGCCGCGTGAGCGCGCGAATCAACGCCGCGTGCTGAGGGAACCGGCCGACCAGCTCGTCGGTGCGCGGCATCTCGAAATCGGCGAAGTCGAAGCCGGGCGCGACGGTGCAGCCGCCGAAGGCCCATGCGGCGTCGGGACCGAGTCGCGCGGCCTGCCACCAGCCGGCGGGAACGACCGCCGTCGGCTCGCCGTCGTCGAGCGCGGTGGTCAGCGTGACGACGCGGTAGTCGCCGTCCTCGTCGATGAGGTGGAGCTCGAGCGGACCGCCGGCATAGAGATGCCAGATCTCGTCGGTCCATTGCACGCGGTGAAAAGCCGAGATCTGCCCCTCGGCAAGCAGGTAATAGATGAACGTTCCGGCGGCGCGCGCCGCGGGCGAGCCCGACGGGATGCCGCGATGCTCGACGAGCAGATCCGCGCGGTAGACCTCCCGATAGAATCCGCCTTCCGGATGGGGCTTCAAGGCGAAACGCTGAACGATGCGTCGTGCGGCCTCGTCGATCTCTGCCACGGCGTACCTCTCGTTCTCGGTCGACCGTATGAAGATACTAAACTAGATCGCTCGACAACCTTACAACGCGAAGAACAGGCGAGGGGATTCGTATGAGACGGGATGGTCGGATCATCGTCGCGGCGGCCGTCGCCGCGGTGCTCGGCTGCGCGGGCGCAGCCGCCCAGCAGGCGGACCCGAACATGAGCTTTTTCATCACGAGCGAAGGTCCCGGTAACGGTGCGGATCTCGGCGGGCTCGAAGGGGCGGACGCGCATTGCACGCGGCTCGCGGAGGCCGTCGGCGCGGGCAACAAGACCTGGCGTGCGTATCTCAGCACGACCGCGGAAGGCGGCCGGCCCGCCGTGAATGCTCGCGATCGGATCGGCGACGGGCCCTGGTACAACGCGAAGGGCGTGATGATCGCCGAGAACGTCGAGCACCTGCACAGCGACGACAACAACCTCGGCAAGGAGACGTCGCTCAGCGAGAAGGGGGAGCAGATCAACGGCCGCGGCGACACGCCGAACATGCACGACATCCTGACGGGCTCGCTCCCGGACGGCCGTGCATCGGAGAACACCTGCTCGAACTGGACGAGCAGCGCGTCGGACGGCAGCGCAATGGTCGGCCATCACGACCGGCAGGGCGGCGGGCAGAATCCGACGTCGTGGAACTCCGCGCATGCGTCGCGCGGCTGCGGGCAGTCGGACCTGCAAGGGACCGGCGGCAACGGGCTCTTCTACTGCTTCGCGATCGACTGAGCCGCTCTCCCGCCGCTCGGTCCGCCGCGGCGGGCCGGCGTGGTGGATCGGGGATCACGGCGGTGCCGCGGCGTCCGCCGGCCGCGCGCCGACGCTCGGGCCACATGCTACAGTCGAAGAATGAGCACGCCGGCCCCGAGCAAGGACGACCGGCCCAGCGGACACTCGGCGCGTTGGCTCGGCATCGCGCGCTCGCTCGCGCTGTATTACGGCGTGCCGTTCCGCGGCCGCCGGATGGCGAGGCTCTATTCCCGCTTCGTGCGCCCAGGCGGGCTCTGCTTCGATGTCGGTGCGCACGTCGGCAACCGCGTCCGCTGCTGGCGGCGGCTCGGCGCGACCGTCGTCGCGGTCGAGCCGCAGGTCGACTTCGCACGGCTGCTCCGGCTGCTCTACCGCGGCGACGCGTGCGTCGTGATCGTGCCGAAGGCCGTCGGGCGGGCGGCGGGCGCAGCGCGGCTGCTCGTGAGCCCGCGCACGCCGACCGTCACGACGCTGTCGCGGGATTGGATCGACGAGGTGAGCGCCGACCCTTCGTTCGCCGGCGTGCGCTGGTCCGAGGGCGAAGAGGTCGAGGTCACGACGCTCGATGCGCTGATCGCGGAGCACGGCGAGCCCGACTTCGTGAAGATCGACGTCGAGGGCTTCGAGGCCGAGGTGCTCGCCGGGCTCACCCGTCCCGTGCGCGCGCTGTCGTTCGAATATTTGCCGGCGGCCCGCGAGCGGGCGCTCGAGTGCGTCGACCGGGTCGCCGCGCTCGCGGACTACCGGTTCAACTGGTCCGTCGGCGAAAGCCACGTGCTCGGTGCGCCCGATTGGCTCGACGCGGCCGGCATCCGCGCGTATCTGCGCTCGCTCCGCACCGGAGCGGGCTCGGGCGACGTCTACGCGCGCCGCGCGACCTTCGCGCGCGGTTAGAACTGCTGCGCGATGCCGATGCTCGCCCACGAGGACTCGCGCGAGCCGTCGCCCGTTCTGATCTCCTCGGTCTGATGCCGCAGCGTGTACGTGACGCTCAGGTGGTTCTTGAAAACGGCCGTGATGCCGAGCCACGCCTCGAGCAGCACCGGATTCAGCCGCGACGACGACAAGGTCACGTCGCTCGACCGGAACTGTCCCTGCAGGAAGGCATTGTACGCGCGCACGCGCATGCTGACGCCGGCCGCGAGCTGCAGTCTCGGTCCGGAGCGAGGGACGGATTCGCGAGCGAGCCGGATCGGCGGATGTCCTCCGTAATCCGCGAGCGAAGGCGACGAGCTCCACCAGGGCGTATCGAGGTTGCCCCAGCGGAAGGCGAGATCCGCGCTCGCCTCGGTCAGATAGCCGATGCTGCCCGACAGGCCGAAGCGCAGATGGTATGGCCGGTCGCGGTACATCCCGCTGCCGAGCAGACGGTACCGCGACACGGCATAGCGGGCCGTCGGCTCGCCGCCGTCCGAGATCTGATGCGTATAGCCCTTCGGCTCGCGGCTGCCGAACGCGACGTGCACGGTCCGGTGCAAATGCTCGACCCACGGCATGCCGAGCACGCCGACCGTCAGCGAGGACTGGTACGCGGTGCGGCTCGACGCATCGTGCGTCAGGCGCGAGCTCGACAGATACGTGAGGTTCGCGTACGGCCGGTCGTCGTACAGCGGCGCTTCCGCGTCCAGGTTCTGCGGCGTGAACAGCAGGAGTCCGGCTTCGAACGAGCGGGCGCTCTCGACGGCGTCCGACGCCGTGCCGAATCCCGTCTTGCGGTCGACCCAATCGAGTGCCCGAGACAGCGGCTTCAGCCCGGCGGCCTCTCTCCCGCCGAGCGTGACGGAGATTCCGGCCGTATAGTCGCGATCGTCGTCGGTGAACGCGAAGAGGTCGTTATCGAGGTGGACCGTCCAGCCGCGCGGCCGCAGCCGCCCGGTCGAGCCGACGTCGAGCTCGGCCTTCGTGTTTTCGGCGACGTGCGCAGTCCGCTCCTTGGCGCCGGCAGGGCCGGCGAAAAGCGCGACTGCTACCACTGCTGCCGCGACGAGCTTCCGTTGCTCGCCGAAGAGGGCATGAAACGCGTCCATCTGCGTTCCCTTCGCGTCCGATGCTACGCGCCTGCCCGTGGTTCTCCATTCGGACGAATCGCCACCAGGGTCCGTCGGGGGCGTCCGTGCCACCGCGCGGCAGGCGTGTTACTAAACGGTTCAGTAACAAGTTTACTTACGAGTTAGTAAACATCAACGGTGCGCGAATCGCCCTAACGTTCAATTGCAGTGTCGCTAATGGCTTAGGGAAAGAATTTGGAGTCATTTAGAGAAAGTGGCGTGGAGCGGATCGATCCGGGGCGCGCAACGGTGCAGTATCGCAGAGTCGATTCAGGTCGCGGCGGTCGTCAGACCAGGGGCGGTCCTCCGGCTGGCGGCGGTCCTCCGGCGGCGCGGGCTCCGGCTTGGGGAGGTCTTTTGGCTCCCCGAGGGCTTCGGGTTTGCGGCGCGGCCGTCAGAGGGTCGCGGCGGTCCTAATGCGTCATCGCGTAGACCATGAAGTTCACGCCCATCTGCAAGGCGCGAACGGCGATCTCGGCCGGGTAGCACGGCAGGTCCAGGTACTCCCACGCGTCGCCGAGGTCCGAGTTGTACGTGACGAGGACCATGAGTCGCCCGTCGTCGTCCGAGATGCCGTAGACGCGCGGCTCGGTGTCGTCGGCTCGCTCCCACGTCGGGCCGCCGTAGCAGCCGTTCGAGCGGTTCGGCACCTGGATCACTTCTCGGATCTGGAAGAACGAGCTGAAGACGGGATGCGAGATCGGGAGAACGTCGAGGCTGCGGTCCGGGAAGACCTTGCGCAGCTGCGCCTCGACGTTCGCCTTCTCGGCGAGGCCCCAGAAATCGTCGATATGCAGGAAGCCGCCGCGCAGCAGGTAGTCGGCAAGCCGTGTCGCCTCCGCCTCGCTCAGATACATCCCGCCCGCCTCGACGATGTACGCGTACGGGAAATCGAACAGGTCGTCGTCGAGGATCGCGCGGACGTGCGGGTCCGGGTGGACTCTGACGCCCGTAAGCCGGTCCACGCCGTCCATGAACTTGCAGTCCGCGCCGGGATAATCCGTCGCCCAGCCCCGTCCCTGCCTCGGAAAGAAGCCGCCGCCGCCGAGCTCGGGGCACGTGAACGGCGCCGGCCGGCCCATCGTGCGCCCGCGCAGATCCGTGTACATGAGCCGCACGAAGTAGAAGTCGGGATCGTCGGCGGCGGGCCGTTGCGCGGAGAGCGCGGACGGCAGCGCCGCCGCCGCGAAGGCCATGAGGAGCATCAGCGTTCTCCGCATCGCGACTGCTTTCGGCTTCCTACCGAAGGCAAGACTAGCTACGGGACCCGGCGGCGTCGAGCGGCCGGCGCGTGAGCCCGCGCTGTCGCCCGCGTGCGTCAGCGGCGTTTCGCGGCCGACGATGCGCTATCCTTGGCCGACCATGACGACGACCACGTTGAGCGAGCAGGATCGCCTGCTGATCGAGCACGCGTGCACGCGGCTCGTGCTCGAATCGATTGCCGCGAACGACCGGCAGGACTACGCGGCGTTCGCGGCGCTCTTCACGAGCGACGGGCGCCTGCACAGGCCGAACGGAGAGCCGCTCGTCGGGCCCGACGAGATCGTCGAGTCCTACCGCACGCGGCCCCGCAATCGCATCACGCGGCACATCTGCACGAACATACTCGTGCGCGTCGAATCCCCTCACTCGGCACACGGCACGACGTACGTGGTGCTCTATTCCGCCGACGCGCTGAACTCCGACAAGCACTTCGGCGCGAAATGCGATCCGCGGACGTTGATCGGCGAGCTCGAGGATCATTTCAAGCTGACCATGGACGGCTGGCGGATCGCCGAGCGGCGCGCCAGGTTCGTCATGCATACGTGACCCGCCGTCCGTAGGCGTCCGACTTCTGCGGCAGACGCCGCTCTCGAAGAATAGGGCGCGTCATGACGCGTTACGGCTATCACGCCTCCCACGAGCAGCACGCGCCGAGCGCGCTCCTCGCGTACGTGCGGCTCGCCGAGCACGCGGGCTTCGACGCGGCCATGTGCTCGGACCACTTCCATCCGTGGGTGCCGACGCAGGGGCAGAGCGGCTTTGCGTGGTCCTGGCTAGGGGCCGCGCTCGGCGCGACGCGCGTGGACTTCGGCTGCGTGACCTCGCCCGGCTGGCGTTATCACCCGGCCGTGATCGCGCAGGCCGCCGCGACGCTCGCCGAGATGTATCCGGACCGCTTCTGGCTAGCCGTCGGCAGCGGCGAGGCGTTGAACGAGCACATCTGCGGGGCTCCGTGGCCGCCGAAAGGCGAGCGTAACGCGCGGCTGCTCGAGGCGGTGGGGGTCATGCGCGCACTCTGGGCCGGCGAGACGGTGACGCACTACGGGCGGATCACCGTCGAGGAGGCGAAGCTCTACACGCGCCCGAGACGGCCGCCCGCAGTCTTCGGCGCCGCGCTGACGCCGGCGACCGCGCGCTGGCTCGGCGGCTGGGCCGACGGATTGATGACGGTGGGCGCCGACGAGGACACGCTCCGCGCGCTGATCGGCGCGTTTCGCGAAGGCGGCGGGGAAGGGAAGCCGATCAAGGTGCAATGTGCGCTCGCATGGGCGCCGACGGACGACGACGCGCTGCAAGCCGCGCATCGCGAATGGGCGGCGAATCTGCTCGGCACGGAAATGCTCGCCGTGCTGCGCACCCCGGAGCAGTTTCACGCCGCGTCCCGTTTCGTCTCGGTCGACGACGTCGCGAGAGTTCTGCCGGTCTCGTCCGACCCGGCGCGGCATGTCGAGCACCTGCGCCGCTACGCCGAGCTCGGCATAGACGACGTCTATCTGCACAACGTCGCGCGCAATCAGCCGCAGTTCATCGATGTGTTCGGCGCCCGTGTGCTGCCGCAGCTGCGTTGACCGACGGGCGGGGTCCGGCCGACGACGCGCGTGCCGCGGACCGGCTCCGCGAACGGCGGGACGATGCGCTCAGTCCGCGAGCAGCCAGCCCCACAGATTGCCGTCCGGCGCGGCCTCGCTATGGATCTGGATGTAGACGCGGCCGGACCTGAGCGCCTCGAGCTGCTCGGGCGACAGCTCGACGGTGCCCGAGATCGAGCCGGAGGTCGCCGCGGTGACGGCGAGGTCGGCGAAGGGCTCGCCGCGTACCCCGGTATGCACGCCGGAGTGCAGCCTCGCGACGGTCGCAGGGCCCTTGAGGCCTTCGAACGTGCCGGAGACGACGAGCGTCACGCCTTCGAGCGTACCGCTCGCCTCGCCGATACCGGTCACCGCGGTGGCCGTCGCCGGGTCGATCGGAACCATCGACAGGCGCGCCTTGAAGCTCGTCTCGTCCGCAGCCAGGGTCGCCGACGCCAAGAGGCCGAGCAGGATCGCGGTTGCCGCGCGCTTGCGCATAGGATTCTCCCCAATCGATCGCCGGCTCGGCGGGCGGCCTGCGCGAGCGCCGCTGGGCCGGTCTAGTTAATCTTTTGCACAACTATAAACGCTACGCGCTGGTCGAAAAATCGTGTCAGACACCTTTTCCCGCGAAAAACGTGTCTGACACGATTTTTATGGAAGGAGTGAGATGACGGAGCAGGGACCCCCGCCGTGGCCGCGCCGTCCGGCGCTCTTCCTCGATCTCGACGGCACGCTCGTCGAGCTCACCGAGCACCCGAGCCTGACGCAGGCGTCGCCGCGCCTGCGGCGGCTGCTGCCGAGGCTCGTCGAGTCGTGCGGCGGGGCGGTCGCAGTGATCAGCGGCCGCCGGATCGAAGAAGTCGACCGCGTGCTCGCGCCCCATGCCGGCGTCGCCGCCGGCGTGCACGGTCTCGAGCGGCGCGGGCCGGACGGTACGTTCTCATCCTTCGCTCCGACCGAGGAGCTCGCGCGGATCCGGCACAAGGTCGAGCCGTTCGTCGCGCGCCACGAGGGCCTTTGGATCGAGGACAAGCGGAGCGCGTTCGCCGTGCATTACCGCAATCGTCCCGAGCTCGAGGAAGACGTCCATCGCTTCGTCGCCGCGCTCGAGCGCGAGATTCCGCCGGACATCGAGATCCTGCTCGGGCGCTGCGTGTTCGAGATCAAGCCGGGCGCCGCCGATAAAGGGAGGGCGATCGAGCTGTTCATGGCAGAGGCGCCTTTCGCCGGGCGCACGCCGGTCTTCGTCGGCGACGACGTCACGGACGAAGCCGGGTTCCGCGTCGTGAACGCGCTCGGCGGCGTGTCGGTCAAAGTCGGCGAAGCACGGACGATCGCACGCTGGCGGCTCGCGAACGTCGACGACGTGCTCGGCTGGCTCGAGCGGCTCGCCTCCGGCTAGATGCGCGCGCTTGCCTTCGTGCGTCGGCATATGCGCAGCCGTGCCGTCTATGCGGTGTGTGGCGTGGCCGGTACAGTGAATCGATGCACAGAAGCTCCGAAGCGCTCGACCGCGAGCTCGACGAAGCGCTGGAAATGACGTTCCCCGCGAGCGATCCGGTCGCGGTGGTCGCGCCTGGCAGCACGAGTCGCAGAGCCGACGGACCTCCGAACATGCACGACGAAGGGACGCCGGACGCGGCACCCGTGCGGGGCCGCGTCCGCTCTGGCGGTCGCCAAAGACGTTGACGCGCGTTGCCGGCGCCTATCCGAGCCTGCGGCAACCAGGCGCCCGCGGGCATGATGCGTTCGGCTCCAAAACGATGAGCGAGGGTGGATGAGTCGCCTGGTCGCTGTGTCGAATCGAGTAGCGATGCCGCGAAGCGGCAAAGCCGCGGGCGGTCTCGCGGTCGGCCTGATGGCCGCGTTTCAGGAGCAGGGCGGCCTCTGGTTCGGCTGGAGCGGCAAGACGATCCAGGGAGAGCCGGGGCCGGCGCGGCTCACGTCGTCCGGCAAGGTGCGCTTCGCGACGATCGATATCGACGAAGGGGACTTCGCCGGGTACTACGCCGGCTACAGCAACAACACCCTCTGGCCGCTGCTCCACTTCATGCTCGGCTTCTTTTCCTACAGCCGCAGCGAGCACGAGGCGTACTGGCGCGTGAATCGCCTGTTCGCGAGGCGGCTGATCCCGTTGCTCGAGCCCGACGACCTGATTTGGGTGCACGACTATCAGCTCTTTCCGCTCGGTCGCGCTCTGCGCGAAGCGGGTGTCGATCGGCCGATCGGCTTCTTCCTGCACGTGCCGTTTCCCGGCTTCGACGTGCTGAAAGCGCTGCCGCGTTACGACGTGCTCCTCGAGGCGCTGTCGGCGTACGACGTCGTCGGGCTGCAGACGCAGCCCGACGTCGATGGGCTGCGCGAGTGCTTCACGCAGCCCGACATCGGCGGCGAAGTGCTCGACGACGGCAGGATCCGCGCGTTCGGCCGCGTATTCCATGTGGCGCCGTTTCCGATCGGCATCGACGTCGAGCAGTGCCGCTCCCTCAGCGCCGACAACCTCGATCGTCCGCAAGTGCAGCGCTTCCGAGTCAGCCTGCGCGACCGCAAGCTCATCATCGGCGTCGATCGGCTCGACTACAGCAAGGGGCTCGAGCTCAGATTCCGCGCATACGAAAGCCTGCTCGAGAATTATCCGGCCTTGCGGGGACACGTCGCGTTCATGCAGATCGCGCCGCCGACTCGGAGCGAAGTGAGCGCATACAGTGCGATCCGTCACGAGCTCGAGCAGGCGGCCGGAAACATCAACGGACGCTTCGCCGAGGTGGACTGGGTGCCGATCCGCTACCTGAACCGCTCGTACGACCGGAGCCTGCTGATGGCGCTGTTTCGTCTCGCGCGCGTCGGGCTCGTGACGCCGATCCGGGACGGCATGAACCTCGTCGCGAAGGAGTACGTCGCGAGCCAGGATCCCGATGATCCGGGCGTGCTCGTCCTGTCGAGGCTCGCGGGTGCGGCGATCGAGCTCGCGGAAGGGGCCGTGCTCGTGAATCCGTTCGACCGCGAGGGCGTCGCCGAAGGGATGCAGCGGGCGATCGAGATGCCGCTCGCCGAGCGGCGCGAGCGGCATCGGGCGATGATGGAGGTCCTGACGCGCAACGACATCCATGCGTGGTGCCGGCGCTTCATCCGCGCTCTCGAGAGCGCGCGAGCGGGCCCCGACGTGCATGCGAGTCGCACGCAGGCACGGCCGGCTACGCGCTGACGCGCTGACGTTGGCGGTCGCGCTCGGGAGCGGTTGAGGTCGGCAGTCGCGCTCGGGAACGGTTGAACGTGGTGGTGGTTGGGCGCTGCGCACGATGCGCGTCGTGGGGACCGCCGTGAATCCGTCCTGGAGGCTGCGGGCGCGCCGTCCCTGGCGCGCACGCTCCCCACGACGCGCATCGTGCACAGCGCCCTCCTTTGCGGCGTGCCGTTCCCGAGCGCGAGGTCTGCGCGCGGGCCGCATGGACGTGTTCATGCCGGTCCCCGAGACGGGCACATCACGCAGCGCCCGACCACCGCCGACGCCAAACGTCACGGCACGAAACCACCGCCGTCCAGCGCGAAAGCGGCACGCCGCTCATTCGCAGCGGGTGAGTGCGTCGATGAACGCGCGGATCAGCGTGACCCCCGTGTCGTCGGGCTCGAGCGACGCGAGCGGCGGCATGCCGTACGCGTCGCGCCGCGACATCCGCGCGACGAGCACCGACCGGTCCGCGTCGCCGGGCGCGATGATTCGCGCGTTCGCGATGCCGAGGTCGCCTCGAGTCGGTGGCACGTCGCACGTCCCCGTCAGCGCGAGCGACGTGTCGTAGCGCAGGTCGAGCTCTGCGACCTTCGCTTCGCCGTGGCAGTGCGCGCAGTTCGCGTGCAGATAGGCGCGCGCCCGCTCCATCAGCGGTGCACCCTGATCGGCCGGCGACGGCAGCGCGGGCACGGTTTCCGGCGTCACGCGCGTGGACAGGAGGCCGATCGCATCGAACGTCGCGAGCTGATTCGCCGTGCGGCCCGTCGACGGGTACGTGAACGGCCGGTTCAGCTGCGCGACCTCGAGGCCGAGCGTGACGCCGGCCGACGTGCGGTGGCACGCCGCGCACTCCGCGCTGCTCGGAAGCAGCCACGGCTTGCCGCCGACGTCGATCGTCTTGCCGCCGTCGACGAGCACGCCGTCGCGGAGCGCCGCGTCCCACTCGTAGCTGTACATGCCCCAGTCGCCGTCCGCATGCTGCATCAGCAGCCGGACCTCGGCCGGCTCGCCGTCCACGACGAGCCGCTCGAGCAGCACGGCGCCGACGGGCAACACGAGCCGACCGTCGGCGTCGAGCGCGATCGCCGTGCCGTCTGGAATTGCGACGAAGCGCTCGTGACCGGCGCCGTCGAACCACGCGGGCGCCACGACGTCGTAAGGGATCGCACCCGCCGCGACGATCGACGGGTCCGTCGGGTCGACGCAGCCGGTCTCGGACAGACGCTCCGCGACGGGCGGCGCGCCTTCGCCGCTCCCGCTGCCGTCCGATCGCACGATCCGATGCAACGTGCCGCCGAGGTCGACGACGTAGAGCTCGCCGTCCGCGTCCTCGGCGAACGACGCGATCGAGAGCTCGGTGTCGAGCAGCTCGTCGGCCGTGTAGCCGCCTTGCCCGTCGTCGACGAGCCGCCAGATGCGGCCGCTGACGAAGTCGCCGAACACGTACTGCCCGACGAGCTCGGGAATCGACGTGCCGCGATAGACGTAGCCGCCGGTGATGGACTGTCCGAGCGTGCGCGGGTAGTCGTGCACGGGGTCGATCGCATTCGTCACGGTCGCGCACACCGCCGCGGCGTTTGCATGGGCGATAAATCCTTCGCGGCAGTCCCAGCCGTAGTTGCCGCCGCGCTCGACGATGTCGATCTCCTCGCGCGCGCCCTGGCCGACGTCGCCGACCCACAGCCGGCCGGTCTCGCGGTCGAACGCGAAGCGCCACGGATTGCGCAGGCCCCACGCGAAGATCTCGGGGCAGTTCGCGCTTCCGGAGTGGTCCGGCGGGCATAGCGGCTGCCCCGCGAACGGGTTCCCGCTCGGACCGGACGGGATCGCGTACGGGTCGCCGCCCTCGACGTCGAGGCGCAGCATCGAGCCGAGCAGGTTCGTCGTGTTCTGCGCGCGGTCGAGCGGGTCGCCGCCGCCCCCGCCGTCGCCGAGCCCGAAGTAGAGATACCCGTCGGGACCGAACACGATGTGCCCGCCGTTGTGATTCGTCGCGTCCTGATTCACGTGGATGACGTCGTGCCGGCTGCCGGGATCGAGCGTCGCGCCGCCGTTCACGCTGACGAAGTCGGCGACCACGGACACCATCGGCGACGAGCCTTCGGTCCACGACACGAAGACCCGGCCGTCCGCGGGATAGTCGGGATGGAACGCCATGCCGAGCAGGCCGCCTTCGCCGGCCGGATTGACGTTCAGGCGAAGGAAGTCCGGACCGAACGACGCCGTGCTCGGGTCGTTTGCGAACGCGCGCACCGTGCCGCCCTTCTCGAGGACGAACCAGCGGCTCGGATCTCCCGGTGCCTGCAGCATGCCGAGCGGCTGGTCGAACGACAGCGCGGCGAAGATTCGCTCGAGCTCGATCTCGGGCGCGGCCGGATCGGTCCGCGCGGGCGCGATGCACGTCAGGTTCGGCGGCCTCGAGTCGAGACCGGATCGAGTGCCGCCGCCCGGCGGCGTCGGCGAGGCGCCGCCGGAGGACGAGCCGTTGCAGCCCGCCGCGATCACGAGCGGCAGCAGCGCCGCGCCCGCGCATCCGAGTCGGAGCGTCATCCGGGCATGATGACATTCTCGGGCACGGAAGGACACTGCGGCGTGTAAAGCCCGGAAGGGCAGCGGCGACCCGTCGTCGGACGGAGCGCTTCTGAACTTAAGCTCCGCGCCGGTCGGAACGGAGCGCGCCTGAACAGCGCTCCGTGCTCGGTCGGCGCGGCGCGGCGGGATCCTCGAGTCGTCGTGAAAACATGCTAGCCGCGCCGCGGCACGCGGCCACCCGTCAGCCGCTCAGCGAGGCAGCGCCGGCCACGCGCTTTGCCCTTCGACGAGCGCCGGACGCTGCGCGTCGAGCCGCGGCGTCGCGGCCAGCATCGCCCGGCGTCGCCGGTAGGCGCGGAGCCACGCGCGGACGCGCCGCTTGCCGACGACGCCGATCACGGCCGTCGCGGCGAAGATGCCGACGTCGAGCGCGAGTCGACGGTCGCGCACGTACGTCACGTCGAGGAACCACGAGAGGCGCTTGCCGCGGCCGGCATAGAGCTGCGCGAGACCGATGATGCCCGGCCGAACGCTCCAGCGGACGGCGTGCGCCTCGTCGTCCCAGCCGAGCCGTGCGACGTCCTCGCCGGTCAGCGGCCGCGGACCGATGAGGCTCATCTCGCCGCGCAGCATGTTGACGAGCTGCGGCAGCTCGTCGAGGCCCGTTTGACGCAGCCAGCGCCCGATCCGCGTCGTCGAGCCTTCGCGCATCGTCCGGAACTTGTAGATCCGAAACGGTTTCCGGTTCGTGCCGAGCCGGAGCTGCGTGAACAGCACCGGTCCTCCGTCGTCGAGGCGGATCAGCCACGCGATCAGGAGCAGCAGCGGACTCGTCAAGACGAGCCCGAGCGCCGCGATGGCGATGTCGATCGAGCGTTGCAGCGTCATCGGTTGTCCCTCCGAAGAGCCTCCCTTTCCATGTGTCATTGCGGCAGCGCCGCGTCGCTCTTACCGGCGGCAGGCCGCTGCAGCCTCGCCGACGCCGACCCAGCGTAGCCGCAGCAGGCGCCCGAGGCGGTGAACGGGTTCTCTAAGGCGCCGTCGCGGTGCGCCACGCGCGTGACGTCGACCTCCGCGAGATCGGCATGCATCGCGGTTCGATCGCCGCGCGGCGACGTGCCCGCAGCCGTTTCGGCGTCGTGCTCGAAGGCCTCGGCGGCCGCGACGCGATCCGCGTCCGTGGCGTCACGCGTGAACAGCACCGACTCGACGGCGATCAGGCCGATGAAGAGCGCGGCGAAGGCCGCGGCGGTCTTGTCGGTGCGAGTCAGTGCCATGACGCATCCGTTCCTTCGAGACGCGCACAGCTTCGCAGCCGGAAATGGCTCGGGAGCGGACGAAAAATGCCGAATTATGGCAACGCGCCGAAGCGTGACGCGCGTCACGAGCGTGGTCGGCGCTGTCCCGCGGCGCCGGTCGCTCGGGCGGCAACGGCTCGTCGGGCGTCCCCGGCCGGATCCGGTGCTGCCGGCCTCACGAGACACGGCATGGAAACGCGCCGGCGACAGGCACACCGCCGGCATGCCGGCCTCGTATCGGTACCGGCGTCGTCGAAACGGTCGCCGGGTAGAATGGATCGATGCAGGAGTCGAGGTAGGGCGCGTGAGCACGGCGGAGGACGCTCGAGCGGAGAAGAACGCTCCCCGCGTGTCGCGCCGCGAGGCGGCCTTCGACATCGCCGCCGTCGTCGTGCTCGTTCCGCTCTGCGCGATCGCCGCGGGCGTCCTCGTAGGGATGTTTTCGCCCGGGCCGCCGAGCGTCGCGGTCGCACTTTGCGTGCAGGCGCTGCTCGTGCTCGGCGGCGTCTACCTGCTGCTCGCGGCACGGGAGCAGGGCTTCGACCGGATCGGCCTTCGCGCGCCGGAACGTGCCGACCTCGGCCGTGGGCTGATCGTCATGCTCGCCGGCTTCGGCGTGAACGCGCTGCTGACGCTCGCCGTCGTCGCGCTGTCGCCCGGCACGCTCGAGGAGCACATCGCGGGGCTCGAGTCGCTCGCGGTCGGGCTCACCGGCGACACGCCGATCGCGCTGATGCTCCTGCTGCTCCTGCTCGTCGGGTTCTACGAGGAAGTCGTCGCGCGCGGGCTGTTGCTGACCCGCGCGCGCGAGCTCGTCGGCGGCTTCTGGCCGCCCGCGCTGATCTCGGCCGGGCTGTTCGCGCTCGGCCATTTCTACCAGGGCGTTTACGGCGTCGTGCAGACGGCGCTGTTCGGGCTCGTGCTCGCGGTGTTCACGCTGCGCTGGGGCACGCTGTGGCCCGCGATCTTCGCGCACACGGCGATCAACATGGTGTCGCTGCTGCAGCTCTCGGCACCGGACCGTCTCTGATCGGCCGTGTGACGGGCATCACACGGTGGACAGCGGCCAGACGAACGCGATCAGCGGCACGCCGACGAGCACGACGACGATCGACAGCGGCAGCCCGAGCCGCCAGTAGTCGCCGAACCGGTATCCGCCGGGGCCCATCACGAGCGTGTTCGACTGATGGCCGATCGGCGTCAGGAAGTCGCACGCCGCGCCGACCGCGACGGCCATCAGGAACGGATCCGGCGCGAGGCCGAGCGTCTTCGCGAGGCTCGCCGCGATCGGCGCCATCACGAGCACCGTCGCGGCATTGTTCAGGAACGGCGTGACGAGCATCGTGACGACCATGATCGACGCGAGCGCGCCGAGCGGCGGCATCGGCCCCGTCGCGGACGACAGCCACGACGCGAGGAGCTCCGTGCCGCCCGTCGTCCGAATCGCGTCGCTGATCGGGATCAGCGAGCCGAGCAGGACGAGTATCGGCCAGTCGATCACCTCGTACGCCTCGCGCAGCGTGAGCGCGCGGAAGAGAAGCAGCACGACGGCGGCGCCGAAGAACGCGATCGCGACGGGCACGACGTCCATCGCGACGAGCACCATCGCCGCGGCAAGCACGAGGATCGGCAGATAGCTCTGCCCGCCGCGCCCGAGCCTCAGGTCCCGGCCCGCGAGCGGCAGGCAGCGCAGCTCCGCGAGCGTATCGGGAAGCTGCTCGAGGTTGCCCTTCAGCACGATGACGTCGCCGGGCCGGAACTTGATGGACCGCAGTCGGTGCGTGACGCGCTCGCCGCTCCGGCTTACGGCCAGCAGCCTGACCTGGAAGCGTTCCGACAGGCGCAGCTGCGCGGCGGAGCGTCCGACGAGCGGCGAATCGCTGCGCACGACGGCTTCGAGGACGCCGACGTTCTCGCGCTTCGTGGCGCCGATCGCCGGGTCCTCTTCCTCCGCTGCGAGCGTGAGCCGGCTCTGCCCGACGACGCGCTCGATCGCGCCCGGATCGCCCTCGAGCAGCAGCACGTCGTCCGCGTTCAACGTCCAGTTGTCGGACGGCGTATAGCGGCGGAAGCGCTCGCGGATGATCGTCGCGACCTCGACGTCGCCTTCGCCGAGCGCCTCGAGCTCGGCGACCGTGCGACCGACGAACGGCGAATCGGGCGGCACCCGCGCCTCGGCGGTGTAGCCCTCGATATTGAACGCCGCGTCCATCGACGCGGCGCCCCTCCGGGACGTCGGCAGCAGCCGATACGTGAACGCGAGCAGCACGACGCCCGCGGCGGAGAGGCCGAGGCCGACCGGGAAGAAGTCGAACATCTCGAACGGCTCGCCCGCGATCTGCTCCCGCATCTGCGAGACGATGATGTTCGGCGACGTCCCGATCAGCGTCATCATGCCGCCGAGCAGCGAACCGAACGCCATCGGCATCAGCAGGTACGACGGCGACGTGCCCGTGCGGCGCGCGAGCTGCAGCGCGACCGGGATCAGCATCGCGAGCGCGCCGATGTTCTTCACGAACGCGGAGAGCAGCGTGACCGTCGTGACGAGGCCGAGGACCTGCGTCGTCGGCGAGCGCAGGTGCGAGCTCGCGCGCCGCAGCACGATGTCGACGACGCCGGAGCGGGACACGGCGGCGCTCACGAGCAGCGCGGTCGCGACGATGACGAGGATGTCATTGCCGAAGCCGGTGAACGCCTGGTCGGGCGGCACGACGCCGGCGGCGACGGCGGCGAGGAGCGCGAGCAGCGCGACGAGGTCATAGCGCAGCCGCCCCCAGGCGAACAGGCCCATCATGCCGATCACGATGGCGAACGCGAGCGCCTGGTCGAGGGTCACAGCGTGTCTTCGGACCGGTCACGCTCGACGGCTTCACCGTCCGGAGCCGCGCGTGGCGCCGTCGCCCTGCGGCGATGCGGGTCCGCGAGCTCTCGCAGAATTTCGCTTGCCTGCTGCGGATCGCGCTCGAGGCGGCCGAGATCGCTCAACGTGACGATGCCGGCGAGGCGTCCGTCGGCGTCGAGCACCGGCAGGCGACGCACCTGTCGCTCGCTCATGATCCGGAACGCGTCCTCGAGCGTATCGTTCTCTCGGCACGTGAAGAGCGTCGAGGACATGATGTCGCGGACGCTGAGCTCCGCTGGATTCTTTCCGTCGACGACGGCCCGCAGGATGATGTCGCGGTCCGTCAGCACGCCCTCGAGGGTTTCGCCGGAGCCGACGAGCACCGCGCCGACGTCGTATTCGGCCATCGCGGTCGCGGCCTCCTGCACGGTGGCATCCGGAGACACGAGCTCGACCTCGCGGCTCATGACGTCGGCGACTCTCATGAACGGCCTCCCGGCGTCGGACTCGACGCTCGACGCGTCAGGCGCGCGAGCGTCGGTCGGCGCGCTCCTCGGGCTCGGGATCCGCCGGCGGCCGGCCGGCTCGATTGGTGCGGCGGTGAGTCATGTCATCGACGCGCTTCGGAGGATTCCCCTCGCGACAAGAAATGCAATCGGCATGCCAAGCAGGCGCCCCTTGCCACGGCCAAGGTCTTCGATGGAACCTTGTGTGATGAGCGATTTACGCGTCCTGACGCCGCCGCCGATCCCGACCGAGCTCTTCGACGACGCGGCCGCGGCCGTAGGCCGGCTCGAGGAGATCTACGAGCGGAACACGGCGTTCCTGCGCGAGCGCTTCGAGGCCTACGCGAACGGCGACGATCCCGGTTGTCGGGTGCGCGCCGTGTACCCGTTCGTGCGCATCACGACGGAGACGTACGAGCGCCTCGACTCGCGGCTCTCGTACGGCTTCGTCGCGGGTCCCGGCGTGCACGAGACGAGCGTGACGAGGCCCGATCTCTTCCGCGAGTACTACACGGAGCAGATCGCGCTGCTGCTCGAGAACCATCGCGTGCCGGTCGCGATCGGCGAATCGGCCGAGCCGATCCCCGTGCACTTCGCGTACCGACGGGACGTGAACATCGCGGTCGACTCGGGCAACACGGCAGGCCGGCGGTTGCTGCGCGACGTGTTCGACACGCCGGACCTCGCCGCGATGGACGATGCGATCGTGAACGGCACGCTGCGGCGAGGGCCCCACGAGCCCGCGCCGCTCGCGCTGTTCCGTGCGGCGCGCGTCGATTACTCGCTGCATCGGCTGCACCACTACACGGGCACCGATCCCGAGTACTTCCAGCACTTCGTGATCTTCACGAACTATCAGTTCTACGTCGACACGTTCGCGCGGATCTGCCGCGAGCGCCTCGCGGCCGAAGGCGGCGAGTGGGAGGGCTTCGTCGAGCCCGGCAACGTCGTGACGCGGCCGGGCCGCGCCGGGCCCGTCGAAGGCAGGCCGCCCGAGCGGATGCCTCAGATGCCGGCCTTCCACCTGCTCAGGCCCGGCCGCGACGGCATCACGATGATCAACATCGGCACCGGACCGTCGAACGCGCGCAACATCACCGACCACGTCGCCGTGATGCGCTCTCACGCATGGCTGATGCTCGGGCACTGCGCGGGCCTCCGGAACTCGCAGAAGATCGGCGACTACGTGCTTGCGCACGGCTACGTGCGCGAGGATCACGTGCTCGACGAGGAGCTGCCACTCTGGGTGCCGGTTCCGGCGCTCGCGGAGATGCAGGTTGCACTCGAGCAGGCCGTCGGCGCGGTCACGGGGCTCACCGGCTTCGAGCTGAAGCGCGTGATGCGCACCGGCACGGTCTGCAGCGTCGACAACCGCAACTGGGAGATCGGCGACAGCGCGACACGCATTCGCAAGCTGTCGCAGTCGCGCGCGATCGCGCTCGACATGGAATCCGCGACGATCGCCGCCAACGGGTTCCGCTTCCGCGTGCCGTACGGCACGCTGCTGTGCGTGTCGGACAAGCCGATGCACGGCGAGATCAAGCTCGCCGGCATGGCGAGCGAGTTCTACAGGCAGCGGGTCGGGCAGCATCTCGACATCGGCCTCGACGCGCTCGAGCGGCTGCGCGCGCAGGAGCGCGAGCGGCTCCATTCGCGCAAGCTCCGCAGCTTCGCCGAGGTCGCGTTCCAGTGACGCCCGTCTTCGCGGCCGCAAACACGGCGGCGGTCCGTTCCGTCCCGATCAGTCCCCGGTCGCGACGCCTCGCGAAGGATCGTTGATCCATTCGCTCCACGAGCCCGCATAGAGCACGGGCTCGTCGAATCCCGCGTGACGGAGCGCGAGGATGTCGTGCGCGGCCGTGATCCCCGACCCGCAGTAGCAGACGACGTCCTTTCCGGACGCGTCTCCGAGGAGCGTGTCGAACCGGCGGCGCAGCTCGTCCTTCGGCTTGAAGAAGCCGCGCGCGTCGAGGTTTTCGCTCGCCGGCGCCGAGCGCGCGCCCGGGATGTGGCCCGCGACGGGATCGATCGGCTCGACGTCGCCGCGGAAGCGCGCGCGGTCGCGTGCATCGAGCAGGATCTGCGTGCGTCCGTCGACGTCGTCGGCCGCGACGACGCGCGTGAGCGGCGCGCGTTCCGCGTAATCGGTGCGCGAAGGCACCGGAGCAGGCGGCACGGCCTGTGTGACCGGACAGCCCGCGTCGACCCATGCCCGCCAGCCGCCGTCGAGGACGGCGACCGCGGCGTGGCCGATCCAGCGCATCATCCACCAGAGACGCGCGGCGAACGCGCCGCCCGCATCGTCGTACGCGACGACCTGATCATCGGGCGACACGCCCCACGCTTCGACTCGCGCGATCCACGCGGCGCGCTCGGGCAGCGGATGCCGGCCGGTCACGCCCGGAACGCGCGGTCCGCTCAGGTGCTCGTCGATGTCCGCGTGCCGTGCGCCCGGAATGTGCCCGGCGAGATACGCATTCCGCCCGGCTAGAGGGTCCGCGAGCGAGAACCGGCAATCGAAGATCCGCCATGACGGATCGTCGAGGTGCGCGCGGAGCGTCGCGACGTCGATCAGCGTGGCGGCACGGAGGCGAGCGGGCGGCTGCGGAGCGGGCATTCCACTATGTCAGCGGATCGAGGTCGACGCGCGCGATCCAGTTCCGCGTCGCGTCGGACGCGGCCGGATAGCGCTCGAGCACGAGCGGATCGTGGCCCGGGATCACGTGTGCCTTCGAGCTCGCGAGCCGGTAGAGCGTCGCGTAGCCTTCGAGCAGCTCCGCGAGGTTGTAGAGGACCGGAAAGGCACGGCCCGTCTCCATGTGCGCATAGAAGTGCGACGCGTCCGACGCGAGCACGACGTTGCCGCGGCGGGTCGCGACGCGGACGCACTGGAGCCCCATCGTGTGCCCGCCGATCCGATGAACGGTGATCCCCGGCGCGATCTCGTCGGTGCCGTCGTGGAACACGACGCGGCCGTCGAACACGCGCTTCACCATCCGCGCGACGTCGTCCGCCTCGAACGCTTCTTTGATCTTGCGATGGCACATGAAGCGCCCGGTTGCGTACTGCATTTCCGCATCCTGCAGATGGAAGCACGCGTTCTCGAACAGGGCCGCGTTGCCGCAGTGATCGTAGTGCATATGCGTGACGATCACGTCGCGCACGTCCGCGTGCCGGATGCCGATCGCTTCGAGGCCGCGCTCGACGGGGTTCACGATCGTCCTGCCGCGCTTCGCGGCCATCGCCGCGTCGAAGCCGGTATCGACGACGTAGACGGCGCTGTCGCCGACGATCGCCCAGACGTAATAGTCGAGCGGCATGTCCGACGTCTCGTGCGCATCGGCACCGACGAAGTTGCTGAACGCCTTGCGCGCGAGCTCGGCGTACTTGACGGCGTAGATCTCGTACAGCGGAACGGTGCTCATCGCGGTTTGGGCTTCGTGATTGCTGCGCCGCTCAGCGGCGGACGGTCACCATCGGCGGACGCGGCCCGTATCGACGTGGATGAACCGGTCATCGGGATAGTAGCCGACGCCGCCGGCTTCGAGCGCGAGGGCCTCGTCGCGGAGCCGGTGGAGCGGCGCGCCGACGAGCCGCACGTCCATCGCCTTGCCTTCCATGTGGAGACTGCGCTTCGCGACGCCGTTGCTCCGCGCGCGCAGCATCTCGTTCGTCTTCGGCGAGCGGTACGCGGAGATGATCTCGTACGTGCCTCTCCCGCCCGCCCGAAGGCGCAGCTCGTACAGGATGTCGAGGAGGCGCGGATCCATCCGGTGGACGTCGCCCGTGCGGAAGTCGCGCAGGAAATGATCGATCTCGTCGAGCGCGTCGGGCAGGTACCTGCCGTTCACGGCGTACGTCACGCGCAGGCGCTCGCCGGTATGCGTATGATAGAACGTCAACGCGCGCGGCTCAGTCGCCCGAGAAGCCCGCGCGAACAACACGCCCGCGATCGCGGCCGCGCTCGATACGAGCAGGCGACGGCGGGCCAAGCTCTCGGGCCAAGCGTCCTGACATTCGTCGCACATGAATCGGATTCCTCCCCTGTGTCGTCGCTTGCGTCCGCGCGGCCGAGCCGCGCGGATCTCGGCCTGTGCCGCGCTGCTCGCGCTCGTCTTCTCGACCGTCTCGCTGGCGGACGAGGCGCTGCGCGCGCGCGTCGAAGCGCTCGCGGTCGAGCCGCGCATCGACGGCGTCGCGGTGGCCGACCCGTGGTTCCTGATTCGATTCTATGAGCGACGGCAGTTTAGCCCCGCGTGGGAATCCCGCGCAAAGCGTGACGCGCTGCTTCGCGCGCTCGAGCGCAGCGTCGAGCATGGCCTCGACCCGGACGACTATCACGTCGGGCTGCTGCGCGCGCACGCCGCGGAAACGAACGGCGAGGACCCGAAGGCCGCGGCGATTCATTTCGAGCTGCTCGCGTCGGACGCGCTCGCGCGCTTCGCGTTCCATCTGCGCTTCGGCAAGGTGAACCCGGAGGCGCTCGAGCCGAGCTGGAACTTCAGCCGTACGCTCGAGGGCACGGACCCGGTTGCCGTGTTTCAGCGCCTGATCGACGCCGCGGACATCGCGGCGGAGGTCGAGGCGCTCGCGCCGCAGGAGCCGCGCTACGCGGAGCTCAAGGCGGCGCTCGCGGCCTATCGCGGGATCGAGCGCGCGGGCGGCTGGCCCGAGCTCGAAGGCGGGCCGACGCTCAAGCCCGGCATGCGGGACGCACGCGTCGCGCGGCTCAGGGAGCGGCTCCGGATCGAAGGGTACGCCGCGGACGCGGGCAGTGATCCTTTGCTTTTCGACGAAGCGCTCGACGCGGCCGTGCAGACCTTCCAGCGGCTGCACGGCCTCGACGCGGACGGCGCAGTCGGCCCGCGCACGATCGCGGCGCTGAACGTGCCGGTCGCGGCGCGCATCGATCAGCTCCGCGTGAACCTCGAGCGGCTGCGCTGGATCTTCCGCGACCTCGAGGAGCGCTACATCATCGCGAACATCGCCCGCTTTCAGGTCTCGTTGATCGAGCACGGCGAGCCCGTGTGGACGACGCGCGCGGTCGTCGGCCGTCCGTACCGGCAGACGCCGACGTTTCGCGCGCAGATGACCTATCTCGTGCTGAACCCGACGTGGACGGTGCCGCCCGGGATCCTGCGGAGCGATCTCCTGCCGGAGCTGCGCCGCGACCCGGAAGCGCTCGCGCGGCGCAACATGGTCGTCCTCGACACGTCGGGGCGCGTCGTCGATCCGTCCGCCGTCGACTGGAATGCGCCGCAGTTCCCGTACATGCTGCGCCAGGAGCCGGGTCCCGACAACGCGCTCGGGCGAGTGAAGTTCATGTTCCCGAATCCGCATCACGTCTACATGCACGACACGCCGTCGCGCGAGCTTTTCGCGCGTGCCGACCGGACGTTCAGCTCGGGCTGCATTCGCCTCGAGCATCCGCTCGAGCTCGCGGAGCTCTTGCTCGCCGAGACCGGGCGCTGGGATCGGGCCGCGATCGATGCCGCGCTCGCGACGGGGCAGCCGCGCACGATCGCGCTGCCGCGGCCGCTGACCGTGCTCTTGATCTACGCGACGGCCGTGCCCGAGAACGGCGAGCTCTTTCTGCTGCCCGACGTCTACACGCGCGACGCGCGCGTGCTCGCCGCGCTCGAGGCGCCGTTCGAGTTCGTGCCTCCGGCGGGCTACGAGGAGGCCTTGAGCGCGGGCGCGCCTTGAAGGGCGAACGTCCGGTTAGGCGGCGCGCGGGGCCCGGCGCCGCGGACGACGACGCGCGGCTCCTCGCCGAGTGCCGCGCGCGGGCCATCGACCTGCTCAGGAAGAACTCGACGCCGGCCGGCGTGCTCGCCGCATCGCCGAACGCGCAAGCGGAGCGGCGCGGCTACACGGCCGTCTTCGGGCGCGACGCCGCGATCTGCGCGCTCGGCATGGCGGTCTCCGGCGACCGCGGGCTCGAGCGCGCGGCGGTCGCCGGGCTCGAGACGCTCGCCGCGCATCAGGCGCCGAACGGACAGCTGCCCAAGTTCGTCGACGTCGACGGCCGCGACGCGGATTTCTGGTACCTCGGCTGCATCGACTCGACGCTGTGGTGGCTGATCGCGGTCGAGCATCTCGATCACGCGGGCCGTGCGCGCGGCCTGCTGCGCCGTCATCGACGCCGCGTCGAGCTCGCGCTGCGCTGGCTGCTCGCGCAGGAGCATCAGCGCTTCTACCTGCTGCAACAGAACGAAGCGAGCGACTGGGCCGACATCATGCCGCGCTCGGGCTTCGTGCTGTACACGAACGCGCTCTGGTACCGCGTGAAGCGGCTGTTCGGCTTGCCGCACGCCGACGAGACGCGGATGAACTTCAACCAGCTGTTCCATCCGTTCTCGGCGGCGCTGCCGAAGTATCGGCGCGGCCGGCTGCTCTGCGACTACGCGCTGAAGAAGGCGAAAAACCGGGATCTGTTCCTGAGCTTCGTCAACTTCTCGTTCTTCGGCGAGGAGGGCGACGTCTTCGGCAATTTGCTTGCGATGCTCGCCGGCGCCGCCGAGCGCGAAGCAGCGCGGCTCGCGCTCGATGCGCTGCTCGCGGCGCGCGTGCACGAGCCGTATCCGGTCCGTGCCGTCGTGAAGCCGATCCTGCGCACGAGCGCGCTGTGGCGCCCGTACATGGCCCGGCATCGACAGAACTTCGCCTGGCAGTACCACAACGGCGGCGTCTGGCCGATGGTCGGAGCGTTCTGGGTGTGCGCGCTCGTCCGCGCGGGACATGCCGCGTTCGCGCGTGCCGAGCTCGTGAAGCTCGCGCGTGCGTGCGCGCTGCGCGGCTGGCGCTTTTCCGAGTGGCTCCATGGGCGGACGCTCAGGCCGCGCGGCATGCCGGGCCAGTCGTGGAGCGCGGCCGGTTTCCTGCTCGCCGAGCACGTCGTGAACGGCGGCGAGGATCCGCTCGGCCAGATCCCGCGCCCGCTCGCGCGTGGCATAAACCTTGCTTGAGGCACGTCGTTTTTCGACGACGAGGAGCACCGATGGTGCAAAAGGGAATTCTCGCAGCGCTTTGCAGCATGTCGTTGACCGTTCCTGCATGGGCCGACGAGAACTCCGGCCTCTATCTCGGCGCGGGGCTCGGCGATTTCTCGACGGAGATCCGCGAGCTCGACGACGTCGATCTCGACTTCGACGAGGACAGCGACGCCTCGAGGATCTTCGCCGGCTGGCGTTTCAACCGCGTGATCGCCGCCCAGCTCGACTATTTCGATTTCGGGGATTCGTCCGCCGCAACCAACCTGCTCGAGATCGAGGCGGACGCGAAGGGCGTTGCGCCGTCGCTCGTCGCGACGCTGCCTTTGGGGCCGATCGAGCTGTTCGTCAAAGGCGGATGGCTCTTCTACGATCTCGAGGTCAGCGCGGACGGCGACGAGATCTTCGACGAGAGCGAGAACGACCCGATGTACGGCGCCGGGATCGGCCTGACGCTGCTCGAGCGGCTCGCTCTGCGCGCCGAGTACGAGGTCATCGATATCAGCGAGATCGAGGACGCGGAGGCGGTCTGGATCACCGCGGCCTGGCGCTTCTGACCCCACACGCCCTTCCTTGACGCGGCGCGATGGCGCCGATTAAATCGCCGCGGTCCGGCGCGGCGCACGCACACCCGAGAACGATCACGCGGCGCCCGCGTCCGTGGCCGATCAGGTTTGCGCGAGGTTCGAGCAGATGCCGGAAATGGGGGCGCCGTCCGAGTGGGCGGCCGTGGGCACGCTTTGCGTCGTTTCGTTTCTTTCGTTCATCGCCGGCGCCGTCTTCCGGCGCTGGCCTGACAAGGTGCGGGAGTGCTTCGAGTCCCTGGATGGCTCGCTGGCGTTCCTGACGCCCGAAGCGCATCTCGCGCTGATCACGGCGAGCGCGTGGGCGCTGCATGGCGCATCCGTGGCGGCGTTGGTGGCGGCCGCGCTGCTTTTGTGAAAGCCTGCGGGGATGCGGCTCTGGACCCTGCATCCTCGCTACCTCGACCGGCAAGGGCTCGTCGCGCTCTGGCGTGAGGCGCTGCTCGCCCGCGCGGTGCTGCGCGGGCGCACGCGCGGCTACAGGCGGCATCCGCAGCTCGAGCGCTTCCGCGCGCATCCGGCGCCGAGGCGCGCGATCAGCGCCTATCTTGCCGTCGTCCACGCCGAGGCGGCGGCGCGCGGCTACCTGTTCGATCGAAGCAAGATCGGGCCGCTCGGCACGGTCGCCCGGATTCCGGCGACGACCGGGCAGATCGCGCACGAGTGGGCGCACCTGCTCGCGAAGGTGAACGCCAGGAACCCCGAGCACGGTGCGCGGCTCGGCGCCGTCGAGCTCCCGGAGTGTCACCCGCTGTTCGTCGCGGTCGCGGGGCCGGTCGAGCCGTGGGAGCGGCGGACCGACGCTATGAGCCGGCGGGACGCGGCGCGCAGCGATGCCGCGTCGGCGCGGAGGCGCGGGGCTCCGCACGCGGGACCGCCGTCCGTCCGAGTGACGCGCCGCCGCCGATGACCGTACTCGCGGCCCGCATGCTTGCGCTGCTCGCGCTCGCCGCCGGCGCGTGGCTCGTGCACGTGTTCGGCCGCGTGTTGCCGACGTGGGGCGCGGGGCTGGTACTCGTCGGGCTCGCCGCGCCGATCACGCTCGGTCTCGCGCGCCGCGGACGGCTGCGCTGCGCCGCGTTTCGCGCCGTATACCTTCGGCCCGACAGCGCCGTCGGGAGGCGGCTCGGCGGCAGCGTGCTCATCCACGTCCGCGCGGCGCTCGTCGGCGGGCTTCTCGCGCTCGTGCTGTTCTCGGCGCTCGTGCGGCTCGCGGACGAGGCCGCGTGGGCCGTGCTCGTCGTCGGCGCGCCGGCCGCGGGCGGCGTGTTCGCGCTGTGGCGAAACGGGCTCCGAGGGACGTTCACCGCGCGCTATCTGCCCGAGGTCGCGTGGCGGCTCACGGTCGCGGTCGCCGGCGTCGCGATGGGCGCCGTGCTCGTCTGGCTCGCGTTCCACCGGCCGTACCCGGACGTCGGCGGCGTCACGCTCGAGCGGGCCGTCTGGCATTTCGTCGACCAGGAGCGGGCGCGCAGCGCGCCGGTCGAGCTTCTGTTACAACTCGCCGCGGTCAAGGACGGTGTGAGGCTTTGGATCGCCCAGCAGCTGATGCCCCAGCCGGGGCTTTCCGCCGGCCAGGCCGTCGGCTGGCTGATCGTGCTTGCAGAAGAAGCCGTCTTCGTATGGTCTTATCTATCATTCCTGTGCCCGGTCGTGATCGAATCGAAGCATGACGAGCGCCGCGACGTTACCGGCTGAGAGGCTGTCCCGAGGCGGGGCAGGCGGGGCCGTGCTCGTCGCGGCCGCCGCGGCCCTTCTGATGTGGCTCGTCACGAACGTCGCGCCGCGCGAATGGCACGTCCCCGAAGCGGACATCGTCGTCGACGGCGTCCGTTATCGCGCGGGGCCCGACGAGCTTCGCTGGCTCGAGTCCTTCACGGCGGCGCATTTCGACGCCGGCGGGAAGGCCGCGCGGGCGCTCGTCGCCGACGAGGTCGACGCGGCCCTCGACGGGCTGCTCGACGCGTCGCGGGCACGTCTCCCGGAGTTTCTCGACTGGTATTACTCGCTGAGCGGCGAATACAGCCGGATCGCAATGGCGGCGCTCGAGGCGGCCGGTCTCGCGGCGCCCGGCTACGTCGCCGAGCGCGCGGCGTCGATCCTGTTGCCCGAAGACGCGTGGACCGCCCGCCTCGCGGGCCTCGAAAGCACCGCGGCGGCGAGGCTCAGCGCGCATTACCGGGACGTCGAGAGCGCGTGGCGCGCGGAGGTCGCAATGCGGCTGTCGGCGCGTCGCATACCGGCGCCGCTCGGCCCGGGGGCCGACCGGCGTCCGACTCTCGTCCTAGATGGTCTCGTTCGTGACATCATCGCGCGCGAGACCGACGCGCTCGGCTTGCGCGTGTCGCTCAGCACCGCGACGGCGGGCGTCGGCGCGGCGGCCGCGCCGGCCCTCGCGCGGGCAGTCGGCGCACGCGCGGGCCGCGCCGTCGCGGGCCGTGCGGCCGCGCGCGGCGTCTCGCGGATCGGCGCAGCCGCCGCAGGCGGCGCGGCCGTCTGTGCTCCAGGGGGCCCGGCCGCCGCCGCGTGCGCATTGCTCGCGGGCGCCGGCGCGTGGCTCGCGACCGACTGGGCGTTGCTCTACGTGGACGAGGCCATGCATCGGGACGAGCTCGAGCGCGCGCTCGACCTCGCGTTGACGAACCTGCGCGCCGAGCTCGAGCGCGAGCTCGACGCCGCATTCGACGCGGCGATCGCGGCGCACGGTGCAGCCGTGCAGCGCGAGATCAGCCGGACCTTCGTGCCGGCGGAGGCCGGACGGGACGCGAGCGGCGCATCGACTTCGAGCGGAGACGGCGGCACGGGCCGCGATTCGGGCGTGTAACGACGACAAGCGAGGAGCGGACGATGATGAGGGGGACGAACGTGGTCGGGGTCGTCGTGCTGGTCGCCGCGTGCGGCGGCGACGACGGCGTGCTCGCGCAAAACGGCGCGTTCGACGCCGAGCCGATCGCGCAGTTCGCAGAGCCGTGGGCGATGGAGTTCCTCCCGGACGGACGGCTGCTCGTCAGCGAGAGGAGAGGGGCGCTGAAGCTCTACTCGCCCGAGGACGGCACGATGGGCGAAATCTCGGGCGTGCCGGAGGTCGCCTACGGCGGGCAGGGCGGTTTCGGCGACGTCGTGCTCCATCCCGACTTCGCCGAGAACGCGCTCGTTTACCTGAGCTACGCCGAGCGCGGCGAGCAGGGCACGAGCGGGGCCGCCGTCGCGCGGGCGCGGCTCGTGCTCGACGACGCAGGCGGCGGCGCGCTCGAGGACCTCGAGGTGATCTGGCGCCAGGTGCCGAAGGTATCCGGCAACGGCCACTATGGTCACCGGATCGCGTTCGGCGACGGGTATCTGTGGATCAGCTCCGGCGAGCGGCAGAAGTTCGATCCCGCGCAGGACATGGCGTCCAATCTCGGCAAGATCGTGCGCTTGAACGACGACGGCTCCGTGCCCGCGGATAACCCGTTCGCCGAGCGCGGCGGCGTCACCGCCCAGATCTGGTCGCTCGGCCACCGCAACCCGCTCGGTCTCGCCTTCGACGGACAGGGGCGGCTCTGGAACGTCGAGATGGGGCCGCGCGGCGGCGACGAGCTGAACTTCGTCCGGCGCGGCGCGAACTACGGCTATCCGATCGTCTCGAACGGCGACCACTACTCGGGCGAGACGATCCCGGACCACGACACGCGGCCGGAATTCGCGGCGCCCGCCGCGTTCTGGAATCCGGTGATCTCGCCGTCGAGCCTGATGTTCTATTCGGGGAACGAGTTCCCCGAGTGGCAGGGCGACGCGTTCATCGGCGGCCTGTCGTCGGAGTCGCTCGTGCGCGTCGAGATCGACGGCGAGACGGCGCGCGAGGCCGAGCGCTTCGCGATGGGCCAGCGGATCCGCGCGGTCGAGCAGGGACCGGACGGCGCGATCTGGGTGCTCGAGGATCAGCGCCGGGGGGCCGGCGGCCGGCTGCTCAGGCTGACCGCGCCGACGCGCTGACTATTCGGGGTCTGACTATGCGGGGTCTGACTATTCGGGGTCAGAGCCCGATTTCGGGCCCGTCGTCGTGTCAGACACCATTTTCGGGGTCAGAGCCCATTTTCACTGAGTTAGCCTCAAGCTGGCAGGGTGCGTGACGAAAATGGGCTCTGACCCCGAGCTACTTCCGCGGCTCGATCCAGATCGCACGCGCGAGCGCGCACAGCGTCCGCGTCGAGTCGTAGAGCGCCGTGCCGGCCTCGTGCTTGCGGCCGCTCGCGCCGATGACCCAGCCGACGACGATGCACGGCTCTCCGATGCCGACGCGCCGGTCGATCCGTGCGGTCAGCTCGCCGAGCAGCATCGGGCGCATGTCGGGCGCGGCGGCCGCGAAACCGGGACAGTCGAGCGCGGCCCAGACGAACTCCGCCGCGACGTGCCCGTCGCCGCCGTCGAGCGACGCATCCGGCGTCCAGGGCGCGGCCGCGACGCCGGGCGCGAGCGGTCCGGCGAAAATCCGCAGCGCATCGCCTTCCGCGCGCGTCGGTCCGCAGACGAAGCATTCGGGCGCCGGGTGCCTCGTGAAGCCGGCATAGCGCCGCGAGGCGGCGGCCGCTTCGTCGAACGTCGGCGGCCCGGGCGGCGTGAGCGCGCCGACCTCGCCCGGGCGCGCCTCCGCGAGTGATTCGCCGCCGTGCCGCACGTCGAGCACGCCGTCGCGCTCGGCGACGTCGAGCGTCGTCTCGAGCGGAATCGGCTTCAGGAGCCGCACGGTGACGGGCGTCCGCGCGAACGACGCGATCACGCCGCACGTGTAGCCGCCGTTCGCGATGCCGGTCGGGCCGCAGAACCGGCGCGCAATACGAATCGTCGAGGCCGTCATCGCGGTCGTCCCGCCGTTACGATGCTCTCGATTCTACTCGTTGGTCTTTCTCGCGCGTGCGAACGCGTCGGCGAGCACCGTGTTGTAAGGCTCGCGCGGCGCGTTGCGGTTCCCGTTCGCGCCGCCGCGCGGCGGCGTTCGCGCGCCGGCCGCCTTGCCGTCTCGGCTCGCGCCGCGTCGCTCGTCCCGTGACCGCGGCTCGCGGCGGCGCTCGCCGCGCTCGCGCTCGGCACCGGGCGCGTCGTCGAGGCGAAGGGTCAGGCTGATGCGGCGCCGCGCGACGTCGACGTCGAGCACCTTGACCTTGACGATGTCGCCGGCCTTCACGACCTCGCGCGGATCCTTCACGAACTTGTGCGACAGCGCGGAGATGTGCACGAGGCCGTCCTGATGCACGCCGATGTCGACGAACGCGCCGAACGCGGCGACGTTGCTGACGACGCCTTCGAGGACCATCCCGGGCTTCAGGTCCTCGAGCTTCTCGACGCCGTCGGCGAAGCGCGCCGTCCTGAACTCGGGGCGCGGGTCGCGCCCGGGCTTCTCGAGCTCCTTCAGGATGTCGCGCACGGTCGGCACGCCGAACTTCTCGTCGGTGAACGCCTCGGGCTTCAGCGTGCGCAGGAACGCCGAGTCGCCGATCAGCGCCTTCACGCTCTTGCCGGCGTGCCGCGCGATCCGCTCGACGACCGGATACGCTTCCGGATGCACGGCCGATGCATCGAGAGGCTCGTCGCCGTCGGCGATGCGAAGGAACCCCGCGCACTGCTCGAACGCCTTCTGGCCGAGCCGCGGCACCTTCAGCAAATCCTTGCGCCGCCTGAACGGTCCGTTCTCGTTGCGGAACTGCACGATGTTGTCGGCGACTGCGCTCGACAGACCCGCGACCCGCGCGAGCAGCGGCGCGGACGCGGTGTTCACGTGGACGCCGACCGCGTTCACGCAGTCCTCGACGCGCGCATCGAGCGCGCGCGCCAGCCGGTTCTGATCGACGTCGTGCTGGTACTGACCGACGCCGATCGATTTCGGCTCGATCTTCACGAGCTCGGCGAGCGGGTCCTGCAGCCGCCGCGCGATCGATACGGCGCCCCGCAGCGACACGTCGAGCTCCGGGAACTCGCGGGCCGCGAGCTCCGACGCGGAGTAGACCGATGCGCCCGCTTCGTTCACGACGAGCTTCGCGAGCTTGCGCTGCGGGAGACGCGCGATCAGCTCGCCGGCGAGGCGGTCGGTCTCGCGGCTGCCGGTGCCGTTACCGATCGCGATCAGCTCGACCTCGTGCGCGACGCAGAGCTTCGCGAGCGTCGCGAGCGACTCCTCCCACTGCCGCTTTGGCTCGTGCGGATAGATCGTGCCCGCGGCGACGAGCTTGCCGGTTGGATCGACGACGGCGATCTTCACCCCGGTGCGCAGGCCCGGATCGAGCCCCATGACCGCGCGCGGTCCGGCCGGCGCCGCGAGCAGCAGGTCCTTCAGGTTTTCACCGAACACGGCGATCGCCTGCTCCTCGGCCGCCTCGCGCGCGCGGTTCACGAGATCGACGGTCAGGTGCACGTGAATCTTCGCGCGCCACGCGAGCCGGCACGCCTGCGTGAGCCACGCGTCCGCGGCACCGCCGCGAAACTCCAGACCCGCGTGTCGTGCGATCACGGCCTCCGCGTGCGCGTGCCCCTTGTCGGCGTCGGGCCCGGGCTCGAGCTCGAGCTCGAGAATCTTCTCGCGGCGCGCGCGCAGCAGCGCGAGGAGCCTGTGCGACGGAATCTTCGCGATCGGCTCCGCGTGATCGAAGTAGTCGGCGTACTTCGCGCCTTCGGTCTCTTTGCCTTCGACGACCTTCGCGCGAATCACGCCGCGCTCCCACAGCCACTCGCGCAGCCGCCCGAGGAGCTCGGCGTCCTCGCCCCAGCGCTCGATCAGGATCGCGCGTGCGCCGTCGAGCGCCGCCTTCACGTCCGCGACGCCCTTCTTCTCGTCGACGAAGTCGGCGGCGGCCGCCTCCGGCGCGATGTTTCGATCCTGTAACAGCCTGTCGGCGAGCGGCTCGAGGCCGGCTTCGCGGGCGATCTGTGCGCGAGTGCGCCGCTTCGGCCGGTACGGGAGATAGAGATCCTCGAGCCGCGACTTGCTGTCCGCGGCCTCGATGCTCGCGCGAAGCTCGTCGGTGAGCTTGCCTTGCTCCTCGATGCTCGCGAGGATCGTCCTGCGGCGATCCTCGAGCTCGCGCAGATATGCAAGGCGCGTCTCGAGCGTGCGCAGCTGCGTGTCGTCGAGGCCGCCGGTGACCTCCTTCCTGTAGCGCGCGATGAACGGCACGGTCGCGCCGTCGTCGAGCAGCGCCACCGCTGCCTCGACCTGGGACGGCGCGGCGCCGATCTCGTCGGCGATGGTCTTCGCGATCTTGCTCGCAAGCGTCGAAGCTTCGGACATCTTCCTGAATCGATGGGCGGCGCAGCGCCGCGAGCGGCGATTGTCGCAACCGCGGACGTAGGACGAAAGCCGTTGACAGGCCGCCCGGCTTGTGTGCGTGCGATCGACGCGCGACGCGCGCTC
Organism: Gammaproteobacteria bacterium; assembly: GCA_036381515.1. Classification (GTDB taxonomy): domain Bacteria; phylum Pseudomonadota; class Gammaproteobacteria; order Steroidobacterales; family Rariloculaceae; genus ZC4RG20. The sequence continues at coordinate 55,253 of DASVCR010000052.1, forward strand.
GACGACGACGAAGCGTCGCCATCCGGCAACGTGCGGATGTCACCGCATTGTCACCGCGCGCCAACGCGCTCTAGCCTCGATCCACTGATCGGAATCGGCGATTCAGATTGACGGAGTTTCAGACCTTTTACTTCGCGCCTGGGGTCGTTCTCGCAGGCGCAATCGTTCTTGGGCTTCTCGGCGGGTACGCCTTCCAGCGCGTCCGGCGCCGCATACTGCCGTCGTCGTTCGGCAACACGCTGGTCGCGCGGCTGCCGGGCGAGATCCGCGGAATGCTGACGGCCGAGGAGCCTTCCGAGATGCTGAAGCATTACAAGGCCGCCGTGCTCGGCATGCTCGGCTGGTCGGCGCGGAACGCCGTCGCGCTCGCGATCGGACTCCTGCCGGTGGCCGCGGGCTTCCTGCTCCTGGATGCGTGGGATCCGTCTGCGCGGGCCGGCGGCAAGGACGCGTTCTGCGCGTCCGCGGTCGACTGCGCGCTGTTCGAGATGATGCTGTTCGACACGCACAGGTCGCCCGAGCTCGAACGCTCGATCGTCGTCCGGGCCGCCGCTTTCGACCGCAATCCCGTCTGGCCGTACGTGAACGACCTCGAGCTCGCGTTCTTCGCGGCCGTCATGCTCGGCGGCGCGGGGGCCGCGTGGCTCGATCGGAAGCGCCGCACCGAGCGACGATGAACCTGCGCTCGACCGATTACTTCCTGTGCCGGCTCGCGCAGCGGGCGCCGCGCGCGCTGAAGCTGATCGGGGACATGGAGACGGACCTGCTGCGCTCGCGGCTCGACGAGATCGCGATCGACCGGCCGGTCTTCATCACGGGGCTCGCGCGCGCGGGCACGACGATCCTTCTCGACCTCTTCTCGAAGCTCGGGCCGGTGGGCACGCATCGCTACCGCGACTTTCCGTTCCTGTTCGCGCCGTGCTGGTGGAGCTGGTGCAACGACCGCTTCGGCCGCGCGGGTGACCCGGTCGAGCGCCCGCACAAGGACCGGATCGAGATCACGAAGGAGAGCCCGGACGCGTTCGAGGAGCCGATCTGGAGATACTTCTTTCCGTTTACGAACGATCCGGCGGCGCTGCACGTCCTGACCGCGGACGACGACGACGAGCGGTTCGACGCGTTCTTCTGCGATCACGTCAGGAAGGTGCTGCTGCTGCGCGGCAAGACGCGCTACGTCTCGAAGGGGAACTACAACGTGACGCGCCTGCGTTACCTCGCGCACCTTTTTCCCGACGCGCGGTTCGTGATCCCGGTGCGCCATCCCGTCGATCATGTCGGCTCGCTCGTTCGCCAGCACCGCCTTTTCACGCGCTACGCGGAGCAGGACCCGCGGGTGCCCGAGTATCTGCGTGCTGCAGGACACTTCGAGTTCGGCCCGCAACGAATGCCGATCAACGTCGATCCCGAAGCGTCGGCCCGCATCGCGGCCGCGTGGGCGAGCGGGGACGACGCCGCCGGCTACGCGATCCTGTGGCGCGCCGTGTACGCGCACGTCGATACGGTCGCGCGGGACGAGGAGCTCGAGGGCCGCCTCCGATTCGTGCGCTACGAGGACCTCTGCGCGCAGCCGCGCGCGATCATGAGCGACCTGCTCCGCTTCTGCGAGCTCGACGAGCACGTCCACGAGCTCGACGGTGCCCTCGCGCGCATCTCGGCGCCGCCGCGCCGTGACGAGCCGAGCGCACGCGAACGCGTGTGGCGGGAAACGCGTCGCGTCGCGGAGCGCTTCGGCTACGACGAGACGTAGGCGGGCGGGCGTCCGTAGCCGTACCTACTGGTCCGAAAGTTGCAGTGGTCCGGCGTCCTAAAGGATCAGCACCGACGGCGAGGGTGTCGTGAGGTCAAGGAAGATCAGAACAAGCCCGGCATGGGCACACGACTCGTGATGAGGGACCTCGCCGAGCATCGCTGGCTTCGAGCGTACTTCTTTGCGTCGGCGGGTGGTCTCGTCGTGCTCGCCGTCTTCGCGCTCGGCGTCGCGGTCGGCACGTTCAAGCTGTTCCCGTACTCGCTCCTCGAGCGCGGCGCGGCCGCGGCGCGCGATTGGATTCGCTATCCGCGGCATCACGTGAGGCTGCGTCCCGAGAAATTCCTCGTGCCGCAGCCCGCCGCAGCGTCGACCGCCGCGCAACCGGCCGTCCGCCTGCCCGGCGCGTTCGACGGCGTGACGTTCGTGGACGGGTTCTTTGGGCGGTCGACGGGAATGCGCCTGCTCGCCATGAACGGAGACGTGCTGCACGAGTGGCCCGTCGCGTTCAACGATCTGTGGCCCGACGCGACGCACGTCGAGCGTGCGATACACGACTGGGATGCGCAGATCCACGGCGCGCTGCTCTATCCGAACGGCGACGTCGTGTTCAACTTCCAGTACGGCGGGCTCGCGCGGATCGACGCGTGCGGGCGGCCGATCTGGCGGCTCGCCGAGCAGACGCATCACTCGGTGTACGAGGACGAGAACGGGCACCTGTGGGTGCCGTCCCGCTGGCGGCACGACGAGCCGAGCTCCGCGCTCCCAGGCGCCCCGGTGCCGTACTACGAGGATCTCGTGCTCGAGCTGTCGCCGGACGGCCGCGTGCTGCGCGAGATCTCCGTGCTCGACGTGATCGTCGAAGGCGGCCAGTCGGGGCTCTTGTACGCGAACGGCGAGCACGGCGCGGTGCTGAACCTGCCGCTCGACGGCGACTTCACGCATCTGAACGACGTCGACGTTCTCGAGCCGTCGATCGCTGCCGCGTTCCCGATGTTCGAAGCGGGAGACCTGCTGCTTTCGCTGCGCAACCTGAACCTGCTGCTCGTCGTCGACCCGGACACCGCGGTCGTCAAGTGGTGGATGGTCGGGCCGTATCTGCGGCAACACGACCCGGATTTCCTGCCGAACGGGCGGATCTCCGTGTTCGACAACCGCCGGGACGGCGCGGGCGGGAAGGCGCTCGGCGGAAGCCGAATCCTCGAGATCGATCCCGCGACCCGCGAGATCTCCGTCGTGTACGGCGACCGCGAAGACCAGCGCTTCTACACGGAGACGATGGGTGAGCACCAGCACCTCCCGAACGGCAACGTGCTGATCACGGAGTCGGAGGCGGGCCGGGCGTTCGAGGTCGCGCCTTCCGGCGAGATCGTCTGGTCCTACGTGAACCGATGGGATGAGGAATCGGCGGCGCTGATCGGACGCGCCGTGCGATATCCGGCGAGCTACGCCGAGTCGATCGAAGCGGAGAGCTGCAATGACGCCAAGAAGCAAGAAGGATAGGGCGGGAAACTCCGGGCAGCGTCGCGTCTCGCGCGCGACGCTGGCTTGGACCGCGGCCGTCGCCGGCTGGGCGATCAGCGTCGCGCCCGCTGCCGACGCCTATGTCGGCCCCGGAGCCGGGATGGGGCTCGTCGGCATCATGCTCGCGTTCGTCGCGGCGATTCTGATGGGGATCGTCGGCCTCGTTCTCTGGCCGATCCGCATGGTCACGCACCGCCGCAAGAGCAAGCGCGAGAAGAGCCAGGAGGCGCGTGACGGCGGCGGACGCGAGGCTCCACGGGAGCCGGCGCCGCGCTGACCGGTCGCTCGCGGCCCACGCCGTGCCCGGCCGGCTGTAGCGAGCCGCGCCCCGCGTGACGTAAAGTCGCGCCATGAGCTCCATCAGAGACACGCTCGAGCAGCTCAAGTCCGAGTACGTCGAGCTGCACACGCGCAAGGAAGACCTGTTCTGGGTCACGAAGATGGGCCTCGCCGACGACATGCCGGCGGCCCGCAAGGCGATGGCGGAAGCGGAGATCGCGTGGAACCGGTTTCTGCAGGACCCGGCTCGGCTCGCGTCGCTGCGTGAACTCGCGGCGCGGCCGAACGGCATGAGCGCTGCCGAGAAGCGGATCCTCGAAGGCTGGATCGCGACGCTCGCCGCGCACGTGATCGAGGACCCGGACGCGCGAAAGCTCTCCGCGGAGATCGTCGAGCTCGAGGCCGAGCTCGCCGAGAAGCGCGCGACGATGCCGCTCGGCTACGTCGACCCGGCGACCGGCCGACACACGCCGGCGTCGAGCGTGCGGCTCGGGATGATGATGCGCACGGATCCGGACGAGGCACGGCGCAAGGCGGCCTACGAGGGACTCCGGAGCATCGAGCCGTACGTGCTCGACGCCGGCTTCCTCGAGATCGTCAGGAAGCGCAATCGCCTCGGCCGGATGCTCGGGCACGAGGATTACTACGCGTGGCGCGTCGCGGTCGTCGAGCGGATGAGCAAGCGCGAGGTGTTCGACCGGCTCGACGTGCTCGCGGCGCGCACGGCCGAGAAGTCGAAGGCGGAGCTTGCGGCGTTCGAGAGAAAGCACGGACCGGGTGCGCTCGATCCGTGGAATTTCCGCTACCTGCGCTCCGGCGACGTCGAGCGGGAGCTCGATCCGTATTTCGGCTTCGCGGACGCGCTCGAGCGCTGGGGGCGCTCGTTCCATGCGCTCGGCGTGCGCTATCGCGGCGCGACGCTGACGCTCGACCTCGTCGACCGTTCCGGCAAGTACGAGAACGGCTTCATGCACGGGCCGGGCCCCGCGTTCTTCGACAACGGCACGTGGCGCCCGGCACGCGTGAACTTCACCGCGAACGCGGTCGTCGGCCAGGTCGGCAGCGGGCGCGACGCGGCCCGCACGCTCTTTCACGAAGGCGGGCATGCGGCCCACTTCGCGAACATCGTCGCCGATGCGCCGTGCTTCAGCCACGAGTTCGCGCCGACCAGCGTCGCGTACGCCGAGACGCAATCGATGTTCATGGAATCGCTGCTCGGCGACGCCGACTGGCGCGTGCGCTACGCACGCGACGAGCACGGCCGCGCGATGCCGCTCGAGCTGATCGAACGGTCGATCGGCGAGACCCAGCCTTTCCGCGCGTGGGACATGCGGATGATGCTGACGGTGCCGTTCGCCGAACGCGCGCTGTACGAGCTCGCGGACGCCGATCTGCGCCCGGACCGCGTGCTCGAGACGTTCCGACGCATCGAGCGCGAGCTGCAGGGGCTCTCGGCGGGCGTCCGTCCGGTGCTCGCGGTGCCGCATCTGCTCGCCGGGGAGTCGAGCGCGTACTACCACGGCTACGTGCTCGCCGAGATGGCCGTGCAGCAGACGCGGCGCTTCTTCCTCGAGCGCGACGGATACCTCACCGACAACCCGCGAATCGGGCCGGATCTCGCGCAGCACTACTGGGCGCCGGGCAACGCGGCGTCGTTCGATTCGACGCTCGTCGCGCTGACCGGCGCTTCGCTCGCGCCCGATGCGCTCGTCGACGCGTGCAACCTCGGCACCGACGAGGCGATCGCCGAGGCGCGCGCGGCGGTGGAGCGTGCCCGCAAGCGGCCGATGCCGGAGGGGCCGGTTCGGCTCGATGCGACGATCCGCGTCGTGCACGGCCGCGATACGGTCGCGACGACGGAAGGCGGCGACTTCGAGCGCGCCGCCGCCGATTTCGCTTCGTTCATCCGCAGGCTCGAAGCGCAGAGCGAGGCTGCGTAACGGCCGCGGACGTCGACGGCGACCTATGGGCGCGCTTCGAACACGAGGTTGAACGGCGTTTCCGTCGCGCGCCGGAACCGCGAGAACCCGCCGCCGTCGATCATGACCTGCCGCAGCCGCCTCTCGCCGGCCTGCGCGCCGAGCGCCGGTCCGCGCTTCGCCAGGGAGACCGGCACGCACACGAGGGACGACGCGCCGTAGTAGACGCGGCCGACCGGATTCAGGTTGCTCGCGACGTCGTCGTGCGCGAACGGCTCGACGAGCATGCAGTGCCCGTCCGGCTGCAACGACTCGCGGGCGTGCCGGGCCGCGCCGGCGGGGTCGGCCATGTCGTGCAGCGCGTCGAAGAACGCGATCAGATCGTAGCCGCCTTCCTCGTACGACGTCGCGTCCGCCTGCTCGAAGCGCGCGTTGCCTGCGCCGGCGTCGGCCGCGCGGCGCCGGGCCGTTTCGATCGACGCGCCGTGATAGTCGATGCCGACGAACTCCGACCGCGGGAACGCCTTCGCCATCAGGATCGTGCTCGAGCCGTGGCCGCAGCCGACGTCGGCAACCTTCGCGCCCCGCTCGAGCTTCTCGACGACGCCGTCGAGGGCGGGAAGCCACGACGAGACCAGGTTTGCGTTGTAGCTCGCGCGGAAGAAGCGCTCGGTGCCGGCGAAGAGACACGGATGGTGCTCCCCCCATTCCATGCCGTCGCCGGTTTGGAAGTTGCGGACCGCGCGCTCGCGGACATGGAAGAGGTCCTGGACGATCTCATAGGCGCCCGGAAGGTCGACCGGTCCGTTCGGGTCGGCGAGGCAGAGCGCCTGCTCGGCGTTCAGGAAATATCGATCGGCGGCGGGGTCGTACTCGACGTATCCGCCCGCCGCCTGATTGCCCAGCCACTCGCGCACGTAGCGCTCGTGCGTGCCGGTGCGCTCGGCGAGCTCGGCCGCGGTCAGCGGGGCCGCGGCGAGCTCACGATAGAAGCCGAGCTCGTCGCCGATCAGAACGAGCACCGCGCTGATCGAGGCGCCGAGGTCCGTCACGGCCTTCCCGAGGAACGCGTCGAGTTTTGCTTGATCGACTGTCATTGCGGAATCCCCCTTCGGATATCGAGCCCCGACAGGGACCGATACAGCGAGTATCTTACCGTATCGTCGGCATGACAATCGTGAGGACGAGACTGGCAGGTGCGGCGTCGCCGGCAAGTGAAAGCGGCCGCGCGGGATGGAGGGGCAAGGCCGCCTGGCGCGCCGAGCCTTTCAGCGCTCCGCTTCGGTCCGCCGGCCGGCGGCTTCCGCGTCGGTTGCGGGATCGAGCTCGACGTACTTCAGGTCGAGCCTTCCGGCGAGGCTGACGATGTCGCCGTCGACCAGCAGCCGGCGCCCCACGGGCTCCGAGTTCACGTAGATGCCGTTCGTGCTGCCCGCGTCCTCGATGATGACGTCGGCGCCGCGCACGATCACCCGCGCATGCGTTCGGCTGATGAACTCGCGCCGTATGCAGATGTCGTTGCTCGACGCGCGCCCGATCGTGACGCCCGGCCTCGTGATCGGATAGGTCGTGCCATCGGGCGCTTCGAGCACGGCGATCGGTCCGCGATGACGCTGCAGATCGCGTCGGAACAGCTCGCCGATCTGGATGATCTCGACGTTCTCCGCGCCGCCTTCGGCTTCGTCGGGCGCGCGTTCGGTCACCGGCATCCCCGCCGCTTGCGACGCGGGATCCTGCGGCTCCATCAGCTTCTCGAGCGCGTCGATCCGCGCCTGCTTCGCTTCGAGCTCGCTCTCGAGCTTGCCGATCAGGTGCCGCTGAGCGACGAGCTCCTGGCGCAGCGAGCGGATCTCGTCGGCGCTCCCGAGCCGGCGCTCGAGCTCGACGATGCGGTTCGAGAGCATCTCTCGCTCTGCGTCCTTGCGGGCAAGTGCGTCGTCCGCATCACGAAGACGCTGCTCCAGGCCGGCGAGCGTGTCCTGATACTGCTCGAGGCGCTTCTGCAGGTGCGACCAGTGCTGCCTGCGTCCGTCGATATGGGCTCGCAGCTCGCCGATCGTGGCCCGCAGCTGCGCGTTGGTCTTCTCGAGCTCGCGGATCCTCGCGTCGGAGCCGTCGAGCGGGGTGGAGGTCTCGTTGCCGGTATTCATCTCGTCGTTCGCGGCCATGGACCGGTCGCCTCGGCAGATCGAATGGGGCGGCTGCGGCGGTCAGTCGCGCGATCTGCCGAGATCGGGGATGCCCGACCGCAGGTTGTGCACGGTCGAAACGATCGCCGTCCGGGTCTTCACGCCGAGCTTCGCGCGAATGGATTTCAGGTACGCCCGCACCGTCTCGACGCTCACCGTGAGCCGCGCCGCGATCTCCTTGTCCGTCATCCCGGACATCAGCGCGTCCAGCACATCCACCTCGCGCCTCGAAAGCCGGAACAGCCCCTTCACCTTGTCGAGATCCACGAGCTTCGTGTTGCCGATCGGCTCGATCAGCGCCGCGTAGACTTCCTCCGCGTCCTGATCGACCTTCTGCAGCCGGAACAGGCGCATGCAGTGGAACCGGTTCTCGAGAATCACGAGCGCGCATCGCTCGCCGGGCTTGTCGACGACGAGTTGCTTGACGAGGGATACGACGGGCTGCGGCTCGCGGAACAGCCTTTGGGCCTCGGCGAGCGCCGCGTCGACCCTCGGGTCCGGGACCTCGCCGCCGTCGTCCCCCGCCGCGAGCGGCGCGGACGAGTAGAGCAGCTCCGCGTCCCGGTTCAGAAGCAGCAGGAGCGGCCGCTGGCGCCGGCGAAGGATGTCCGCAAGCCTGAAGTCGTATTGCGGATCCGCGTTGTAGAGGTCGATGCGGTCGATAGACCGCAGCGCAGCATCCGTCGGACTCAGGTCCATCGTGTTCCCCCCTTTGCGTTCGAGGTGTTCTCGGGCGGTGTTGTTGTCGTTATTGCTCGCCCGCGAATCGTCGATGGGCTTCGATTCGCGAAGCTTAGCTTTCGTCAGGACGCCCGAGCCGTGACACAGGTCTCGCTTTCGGTACGGCTGCGGCGGGGAGGGCGCGCCCGCTCTCCCCGCCGCACCCCGCTTATTGGCCCGCCGTGTCCCGCTCGAGCTCGGCCAGTGCCTCCTTCGCGACGCGGAACGAGTCGACGGCCGCAGGGATGCCGGAGTAGATGCCGATGTGCAGCAGCACCTCGCGGATTTCCTCCTTCGTGCAGCCGTTGCGGATCGCGCCCTTCACGTGGATCTTGAGCTCGTGGTGACGGTTCAGCGTGCCGAGCAGCGCGATGTTCAGCAGGCTGCGCGTCTTCTTCGGCAGCGCCTCGCGTCCCCAGACCGCGCCCCAGCAGTACTCGGTGACGAGGCGCTGAAGCGGCATCGTGAAGTCGTCCGCGCTGCCGATGGACTTCTCGACGTACTCGGCGCCGAGCACCGACTTCCTGATCGCGAGGCCGCGCTCGAACAATTCGTCGTTCATGGATACCGATCTCCTTTCGTACGATTCATGAGGGGAGGCCGCACGAACGCATCGCGCGCGAAGCGTGCGGCGCATTCATTGCGGGACACCCGGCCCGTAAGCGAGGGCCGTCACTTCGGCCACGCCGGCTCGGCAATGGCCGCGTCCGGCGGATAGACCGTGACCGGCACGCCGTCTTGCCACTGGATCACGAGCAGCGGCGCGTCGATGCGTCGACCGTGCTCGTCGAATCGGACGCGGTGGCCCGGGAAGTAGCGAGCAGGGCCGTCCGTGAGGTCCATCGTGCGGAGCGCGTCGGCCACCGCGGTGCGCTCGGCGGTGCCCGACATCTCGAGCGCCTCCTTCAGAAGCCACACGTGCCCGTACGCGCAGAGCGGATTCTGCGTGAGCCACGGCTCGCCGCTGCGCTCGATGTACTCGGCGGAAAGCGCCTCGAGCCCCTTGACGTTCCAGTTCGCGACGACTGTCATGATCCCTTCGAGCAGGGCAGGCGGCATGTTCTTCGCGAGATCGGGATCGCCCATCGCGCTGCCGTTCGACACGGTCGGCACTCGGCCGCGGCCGAGCCCGAACTCGTTCATCTTCTCGAGCAGCAGCTTCGTGTCGGCGACGACGGTCGGCAGCAGCAACAGCAGGTCCGGCCGCGTCGAGCGCACGCGCTGGATCAGCGGCGTCGCGTTCGACAGCGGCGGCGTGAACGTCTCGTCGACGGCGAGATCGAGGTCGAGCCGGTCGAGGATCCCGCCTTCCTTGATCGGCTTGACGAAGGCGACGGACGCGGCCGTGCTGTCCATCACGATGCCGATCCGCTCCGGGCGCTTCGCGCCCGCGCTTTCCGCGAGATCGAGCAGGATCGGCAGCGCGCCCTCGGCCTGCTGAACGCCGGTCGGCGACGTCTGGAAGATGTAGCGGAAGCCGCGGCCCGTGATCAGATCGGAGTACGACAGCGTCAGGAGCGGCAGCGACGCCCGCTCGGTGACCTCGGAGACCGCGAGCGTGAACGAGCTCAAATACGAGCCGGTCGCGCCGACCATGTCCGGGTGATCGGCGACCATCCGCTGCGCCGCGTTCTTCGCGCGCTCGACGCTGTCGCCGGTATCGACGACGACGAGCTCGATCGGCGCGCCGCCGAGCGCGCGGACGCCGCCCTGCGCGTTGATGTGCTCGACGGCCATCTCCGCGCCGATCCGCATCACCTGTCCCTGGCGCGCCCACGGTCCGGACAGCGGCACGATCAGCCCGATCTTGACCGGCGCCTGCGCCGCGGCGGGCAGCGCGACGAGCGCCGCGGCGACGGCGGCGAGCGCGCGGCGGGTCCACTTGACGGGCAGCATGCTGCGGGAGGCCGTTCTGTCGCTCATGTTGTCCTTCCTTCTTGTCGGCGCCTTTGTCGTCGTTGCGGCGCGGCGCTACATGCCGAGGTACGCGCGGCGGACGCGGTCGTCGTCTTTCAGCGTAGCGTGATCGCCCTCGAGGATCACGCGTCCGGTCTCGAGCACGTACGCGCGGTCCGCGAAGTGGAGCGCCTCGGCGACGCGTTGCTCGACGAGCAGGATGCTCATCGCGCGCTCCCGATGGATCGCGACGATGCGTTCGAAGATCTCGTCAGCGACGGCAGGCGCAAGCCCCATCGACGGCTCGTCGAGCATCAGGAGCCGTGGCGACGACGCGAGCCCGCGCGCGATCGCGAGCATCTGCTGCTCGCCTCCCGACAACGTGCCGGCCGCCTGCCGGCCGCGTTCCGCGAGCACGGGAAACCAAGTATAGATTCTTTCGAGAGTCTGCCCCCAGGCGGCCCGTCCCGCGTCCGTGTATGCGCCGATCTCGAGATTCTCTCGGACCGTCAGCGATGGGAACACCTGACGTCCCTCGGGCACGTGGGCGATGCCGAGACGCGCGCGGCGCGCGGGCGGCACGCCGGCGAGATCGCGGCCGTCGAAGCGGATCGTGCCGGACGTGACCGGCGCGAGCCCCGAGATCGCGTTGAACAGCGTGCTCTTGCCGGCGCCGTTCGGGCCGACGACCGCGACGAGCTCGCCGGTCCCGACGCGGAGCGTCACGCCGTGGAGCACGGGGATGCGTCCGTACGCGACGGAGAGGTCAGCGATCTCGAGCATGCCCTTCGAGCCACTTCCTGCCGAGATACGCCTCGATCACGGCCGGGTCGCGCGTGACGGAGTCCGGATCGCCGCTCGCGAGCACCGCGCCGTGGTCGAGCACGACGAACCGGTCGACGAGCCGCACCATCGCGTGCATCGTGTGCTCGATGATCACGACGGTGATGCCGAGCTCGGGCAGTCGCGCGATCAGGCCGATCAGCTCGCGCACCTCGTCGTGCGACAGGCCCGCGAGGATCTCGTCGAGCAGGAGCAGCTTCGGCTGCGACGCGAGCGCGCGCGCGAGCTCCATCAGGCGCAGCTCGCGATTCGTGAGCTGCCCGGCGATGCGGTCCGCCGCGCCGGCGAGGCCGACCGTCTCGAGCGCTCGGTGCGCGAGCGCCGCCGCATCGTCGTCGCGCGCGGCGCGGACGTACGCGCCGATGACGACGTTCTCCGCGACCGTCATCCGCGCGAACGGCTTCACGACCTGGAACGTCCGGCCGATGCCGCGGCGGCAGATCCGATTCGGCCGCGCGCCGGTCACGTCGTCGCCGTAGAGCCGCACGCGGCCCGCGTCGGGGGCCGTGAAGCCGTTCAGCAGATTGAACAGCGTCGTCTTGCCGGCGCCGTTCGGACCGATGATGCCGAGGATCTCGCCTTCGCGAACGTCGAGGCTCACGTCCTTCACGGCATGGAGGCCGCCGAAGGCCTTCGTCAGCCCGCGCACCTCGAGCACGACCGGTGCGTTCGACGGACGCTCGGTGCGCCTGCGGCGATCGATCTCGGCGGCGCGTGCCGGAGCGCTCTCGGTCGGTGCTAATTCGGTGCGATCGTCCGACAGGCGCTCGCGTCCGCCTGCGGTCTCGAAGGGTGCGCCGTGCGACTCCGTGCGCGTGTCGCACGCGACGGATGCGGACGCATCGCGAGGCGTCGGAGCCAACGCCGCGCCCACGGCCGGCCTGCGGCTCGCCGTCGCATTGGCGAGCACGTCGCGTACGCGCCAGAAGACGCCCTCCGGCGCGAGCCTCACGACCGCGATGATGGCGAGCCCGTAGATCACGCCCTGGATCCCGGGCACGATGTGGCCGAGCCGGGCATGCAGGATGTCAGCGAGCGGGACGAGCGTCGCCGCGCCGATCACGGGTCCCCACACCGTGCCGACGCCGCCGAACATCGCGACGACGAGCGCCTGCGCCGAGACGAGCATGCCGAAGACGGCAGGCGGCGTGACGATCAGCAGCACGACCGCGTAGAAGCCGCCGACGACGCCCGCCATCGCGCCACTCAGCGTGATGGCCTTGAGCTTCCAGCGGAGCGTATCGATGCCGGACGCCTCGGCCGCGGTCTCGTCCTGCTTGATCGCGAGCAGCGACCGGCCGAAGCGCGAGCGCTCGACGAGCCGCGTGACGATCATCGCGGCGAGCAGCAGCGCGAGCGCGAGGAACACGTAGACGCGTTGATCGGCGAACTGCATGTACGCGGCCGGCGCGTCGCGCTTCATCGGCACGGCGACCTCCTGGTAGCCGAGCCATTCGAAGACGTAGAGCAGGGCGAGCGGATACGCGAGCATCGCGAGCGCGAAGTAGTGGCCGCGCAAGCGGAAGGTCGGGATGCCGATCACGAGGCCCGCGAGCGCGCCGAGCAACCCCGCGATCGGAATGCCGATCCACGGCGTGAGGTCGAGCTCGATCAGCGCGAGCACGACGAAGTACGCGCCGATGCCGAAGAACGATGCGTGGCCGAACGAGATGAGCCCGCTGTAGCCCGAGAGGAGATTCCACGACAGCCCCATCACGGCCCACACCGGCACGACCGTCATGATGAGCTGCTGATAGCTGTTCGTGACGAACAGCGCGACGACGCCGTAGAGCGCGACGAACGCGAGGATCCACCAGCGATGCGAAAAACGTGTCAGACACCTTTTTCGGCCAAGGACGCCGAAGCTCACGCGTCGCTGCGCGAAAAAGGTGTCTGACACATTTTTCGACACCTTGCCCGACACCCCTTTCGTGGACACCTTCGCGCTCATGCCCGCCGTGCCGCCGTGCCGAACAGGCCTTGCGGCCGCAGCAGGATGATCGCGAGGAACGCGACGAAGATCGCGGTGTTCTGCAGCTGCGTCGGCAGGATCAGCGCGGAGAGCTGCTGCACGAGGCCGATCGTCAGGCCGCCAAAGAACGCGCCGCGGACGCTGCCGAGCCCGCCGAGCACGACGCCCGCGTACATCACGATCACGTACTCGAGCCCGACGTACGGCTGGAACGGATAGCTCGACGCGAGCAGGCCGCCGCCGATCGCCGTGATGCCGACGCCGAAGCCGAACGCGAGCCGGTACGCGCGCTCGACGTCGATGCCCATGTAGATCGCCGCACGCGGATTGTCCGCGGCCGCGCGCAGCGAGCGTCCGAGCCGCGTGCGGCCGAGGAGCAGCGCGAAGCCGACCGCGACGCCGATCGCGAGGAGCGCTGCGATCGTCTGGCCCTGATTCACGAAGACCGAGATCCGGTCGCCGTACAGCGGGCCGATCTCCCACGCGCTGTACGACAACGGCGTCGAGATCGACACCGGCGCCGAGCCGAACGCGAAGAGCCCGGCGTTCTGCAGCACGAGCGACAGGCCGAGCGTCAGGATCAGCTGCGCGTAATGCCCTTCGGCCTCGAGCGCCGCGGCGCCGGTGCCCGTCACCTGCGCGACGAGCGCCTTGTGCGCGATGAGCCCCGCGATGAACACGGCCGGTCCCGCAAGGAGCGCGGCGACGAAAGGTCCGATCACGTCGCCGAAGACGATCTGCCCGCCGATCGCGCCGAAGCAGTAGAACGCGAAATACATGCCGAGCATCATGAAGTCGCCCTGCGCGAAATTGATCACGCGCATGACGCCGAAGATCAGCGTGAGGCCGACGCACAGAAGACCGTAGATCGTGCCGGTCAGAAGACCGGCCGTCAGCGATTGAAGAAAGTTCTCGATGAGCTGCGGCGTGTCCACGGGCCGCGCTCGGTCACGCTTTCGGCTTGATCTCGACGCCCGCCCACTCCTCGACGACGCGGGCGATCGACGTGAAGTCGGAGTCGGCGCCGAACCGCGCCTGCGTGATCGCGAGCATCTGCAGCACGGCGCTGCCCGCGACCATCGGCACGCCGAGATTCTCGGCCTCGTGCACGCAGAGCTTCACGTCCTTGTACGAGAGGCCGGTCGCGAAGCCGAAGTCGAACGTTCGCGTCAGCACGGCGCGCGGGAACTTGTCCTGCGTCGCGCTGTTGCGCCCCGTGCCGGCGTTGATGATCTCGACCATCTGCTTCGCGTCGAGCCCAGCCTTCACGCCCATCGCGATCGCCTCGGACGACAGCACGATCGCCGCGGCGGCGAGCAGATTGTTCGCGAGCTTCATGATCTGGCCCTGGCCGGGCTCCTCGCCGACGTGGAACAGCTTGCCGAACTGGCGGAGGGCCGGCTCCGCGCGCTCGAAGATCGCGCGCGGTCCGGACACCATGACCGCGAGCGTGCCGTTCTTCGCGCCGGCGATGCCGCCGCTGACGGGGCTGTCGAGGTAAGCGATACTCTTCTTCGCAAGCTCCGCGGCGACGATGCGCGCCATTTCCGGTCCGGTCGTCGAGCAGTCGAAAACCTGCCTGACCCGGGAGCCCTCGTGCACGCCTCGCTCGCCGAGCGCGACGCGGTGGATGATGTCTGGCGTCGGCAGGCTCAGGAACACGGTCTCGGTCGTATCGGCGACCTCGGCGGCGGAGGACGCGGCCTGCGCGCCGTGCCCGACGAGCGTGTCGACGGCCGCGCGGGACGTGTCGTAGACGGTCAGCGAAAAGCCGGCATCGAGCAGGCGCTTCGCCATGTTCGCGCCCATGCGGCCGATGCCGATGAATCCGTAGTCCGTGGCGTTCACTTCCGGTCCTCCCCCCGGAAAAAATGTGTCAGACACCTTTTTCGCCGAAAAAGGTGTCTGACACATTTTTCTGACACCTTTTTGCCGCGTAACAGTACCAATCCGCTGCGCCCGGTGCCAAGCGACCGGCGGCGCGGCGGTTACGCCGTGCGCCGCTGGTCGAAGAAGTTGAGCTCGATCTTGATGCCGCTCGGATCGACGAGGAAGAGCTGCTTCAAGCCGATCTCGTCGACGTCGTTCCGGTGCGCCTCGATGCCGAGGCTTTGCAGGCGGGCAAGCATGCCGTCGAAGTCCGTGCCGTTGAACGCGACGTGGTCGACCATGCCGCTGCCCGGGTCGCCCGACGACATCGGGATGCCGACGCTGTCGAGGTAGCGCGCGTAGGAGTGCCGCTCCGCGACGTGAATGCACGGCACGTCGCCGACGTAGAGCCAGTAGCCGTCGAACTCGAGCTTCGGCCGGAAACCGACGTGCATGCCGAGTCCGTCGCAATAGAAGCGGCGCGTCGCTTCGATATCGTCGCTGATGACGAGGTAGTGCTCGAGCTTCGTGAGCGGCATGGCTTCGTCCACCAAGGTTTGCCGGCGCAGTCTACAATACTGCGGGCCCGCCACAACCCGGACACGAACATGAGCAGCATCGACCCGCAGCGCTTCCGGCGCATCGCCACCGAGGAGGCCTGGGCACCGCCCGACCTCGTCCGCCGCTTCCGCGACGCCATCCGCGACGGCAGCGTCGACGACCCGGGGTTCCGCAGCCTGATGGGCTATTTCCTGTTCGCCGATAATCCGCGCACGAAGGCGATCGTCGAACGCCTGCAGGACGTCGGCGAGCGGCGCATCGCGGACATGGACTCGAGCGGCATCGCGATGCAGGTCGTCTCGCTGACGGCGCCCGGCGTGCAGATCTTCGACGGCGCAACGGCCGCGGCGCTCACCGTCGAGTACAACGACCAGCTCGCCGACGCGTGTGCGCGCTACCCGGATCGTCTCTGCGGGCTCGCGGCCGTCGCGCCGCAGGAGCCCGAGCAGGCGGCGCGCGAGCTCGAGCGGGCCGTCACGCGGCTCGGCATGAAGGGCGCGATCGTCAACTCGCACACGCACGGCGAGTATCTCGACGACGAGCGATTCTGGCCGATCTTCGAGGCGGCCGAGGCGCTCGACGTGCCGGTCTACATTCATCCGCAGACGCCGCCGAGATCGATGATCGAGCCGTTCCTCGCGCGCGGTCTCGACGGCGCGATCTTCGGCTTCGGCGTCGAGACCGGGCTGCACATGCTGCGGCTGATCGTCAGCGGCGTCTTCGACCGCTTCCCGAAGCTCAGGATCGTCGTCGGCCACCTCGGCGAAGGCATCCCGTACTGGCTCTTCCGCGTCGATTTCTTCCATCGCAGCATCGTCGCGACGCGCCGCTACGAGTCGGTGAAGCCGCTGAAGCGGCAGCCGAGCGACTACATGCGCGAGAACTTCTACGTCACGACGAGTGGCATGGCGTGGGAACCGGTGATCCTCTTCGCGCGAAGCGTCCTCGGCGCGGACCGTGTGCTGTACGCGATGGACTACCCCTATCAGTTCGTTCCGGAAGAGGTCGCCGTGACCGACGATCTGCCGATCAGCGATGTGGAGAAGCAAGCGCTTTATGCGGGGAACGCGGAGCGCGTCTTCAAGCTCGGGCGCTTGAAATGACTATTAAATCAATGTATTAGATTTCATTCCTAATGTGTCACTGTCACTAAGCGGATCACGCGGAGCCGCCGGATCCGGACGGGAGGGCCGATACCCCTTGGGCCGGGTTCGAGGTTGTCGCTAAGCTCGACGGAAGCCGCCTGGCCGGCGGCGACGCGATGCGAACGAGGAGGGGGAGTCATGCGTACATCGAAGCTTTCGCTTGCACTCGGCGCCGCGCTGGCGCTCGGGTCGATGTCGGTCGCCGCGCACCACGGCTGGGGCGGCAACAACCAGCCGATCGAGCTGACGGGCACCGTCGTGTCCCCCGTCGACCTGTCCGGTCCGCACGCGACGATGCAGATCCGCGACGCGGACGGCCAGGTGTGGGACATCACGCTCGCGCCGGCGCCGCGCACGGCCCGGACCGGGCTCGAGAAGGCGGTTCCGGTCGGGGCAGAGGTCACGATCAGCGGGATGCGCAACGACGACCCGTCGAGGTTCGAGGTCAAGACGCGGCGCGTGACGCACAACGGCAAGAATTACGACGTCTATCCGCAAGGCTGACGCCGGCGGTTTCCGGAGCCCGTCGAAGCATGCCGCGTGACCTCGCCACCCGCGCCGGCGGTGCCCGGCGCGCAGGGAGGGCCTCGTGCTCGAGCTGCTGAGCGCCGTCGAGAACTCGGCGCTCGGGCACGCGTTGCGCGGCGCCGGCGTCTGGACCTACGGCGTCCTGAATCTCGGGCACGTGCTCGGCCTGAGCCTGCTGATCGGCTCCGTCGTGCTGCTCGATCTGCGCCTGCTCGGCGCGTGGCGCGCGACGCCGCTCGCCGCGCTCGCGCGCCCGACCGTGCCGCTCGCCGGTCTCGGCCTCGCGATCGCGGTCGCCAGCGGCATCTGCATGGTCTCCGTCAACGCGACCGAGTACTACGGCAATCCGTTCCTGCTCCTGAAGTTCGCCGCGATCGGGCTCGGGCTCGTGAACGTCGCCGTCGTGTCGCGGCTCCCCGCGTGGCGCGCGAAGGGCGAGCGCGAGCCGACGGGGCGAGAGGCGACGCAGCTCGCGATCGCGGGCGGCGTGTCGCTCGTCGCGTGGCTCGCCGCGCTCGCGTGCGGGCGGATGATCGGCTACTGGTGACCCTCGAGGCCTCGGGATGAGGCTCACGCGGATGCACCCGGTCGAGCCCGAGCCGCGTCCCGCGTCCGGCCGCTTGCGTCCGTGACTACGGGTCGCGCACGCACATCGCGAGGCCGTCCGGAAAGCGCCGGAAGCTGTAGTACCGAATGCCGCTCGCGAACAGGTAACCCCAGTAGTAGTCGCAGGCGCGTTGGTCGGAGGGGGCAGCTGACCCTTCGCCTCTGCCGGCTCTTCGACGAGGCTCGTCGCGCTCCACACGCAGCAGTCGTCGAGCTCGAGCGGCCGCCCGACGGCCTCGTTCGATCCGGAGGCTCCGAAGGGCTGTGCGCGAATCGCCACGTCGTCCGCATCGTGTTCTGCTCGCTTTCCGCGTAAGGGCCGCGACGAGGGCGGGTCGAGAGTAACGAAGCCGCGGAGCGGCGACAACTCGCGACCGCCGCGCTCGACCGTCGTCACCCTTCGATCATCTCGAGATTGGCGGCGCCGGGCGGCACCATCGGCAGCACGCGCTCGTCGGTCGCGATGCTCGCATGGATCAGGCACGGGCCGGGCGCGCCGAGCGCCAGCGCCAGCGCGCGGCGCGGATCGCCGGCGGCATCGAGATCGATCGCACGGACGCCGAATGCTTCCGCGACGCGGACGAACTCCGGATTCGCGCCGAACTTCGCCCCGATGCTGCGTCCGCCGTAGAAGAGCCCCTGCTGCTGGTGCACGAGACCGAGCGCGCGGTTGTTCATCAGCACGACCTTGACGTTCGCCTGCTCCTCGGCCGCGGTCGCGAGCTCCTGCAGGTTCATCAGCAGCGAGCCGTCGCCGGAGAAGCAGACGACCTGCCGCTCGGGCTCGGCGAGCGCGGCACCGATCGCCGCGGGCAGGCCGAAGCCCATCGTGCCGAGCCCGCCCGACGTGAGCCAGCGGCGCGGGCCCGCAAACGGATACGACTGTGCGACCCACATCTGATGCTGGCCGACGTCCGTCGTGACGATCGCATCGGGCGCGACGCACTCGGCGACCGCCGCGATCAGGCCGTACGGATGACGCACGTCGTCGCGGCCGCGGAGCCTGAGCGGATGACGTGCCCGAAGCGCCGCGACGCGCGCCCGCCAGCCCGCACGGTCGCGGCGGGCGACGCGGGACGACAGCGCGTCGAGCGCGAGGCGCGCATCCGCGTTGACCGAGACGTCGGGCTTCCTGATCTTCCCGAGCTCGGCAGCATCGATGTCAATGTGGATCACCTTCGCGTTCGGACAGAACGCGTCGGCCTTGCCGGTCGCGCGGTCGTCGAAGCGGGCGCCGACGGCGATCAGCAGGTCGCATTCGTCGAGCGCGCGGTTCGTGCACGGCGCGCCGTGCATGCCGAGCATGCCGAGCGACAGCGGATGGCGAGCCGGCATCGCGCCGAGCGCCATCAGCGTCATCACGGTCGGCGCGCCGATCTTCTCCGCGAGCGCGACGGCGGCCTCCGCGGCGCCGGCCGCGACGACGCCGCCGCCGAGGTAGAGGATCGGACGGCTCGCTGCGTCGATCATCTCGGCGGCGAGGTCGACGGGCGCACCGTCGGGCAGCGGGCAGGGCGACGGCCCGCCGGGAGCGGGCCACGACGTGACGTCGACCGTCTCCGTCTGCACGTCCTTCGGCACGTCGATCACGACCGGACCGGGACGGCCCGACGACGCGATCGCGAACGCGCGCGGCACGACGTCGAGCAGCTCGGCCGCGGAGCGCACGAGGAAGCCGTGCTTCGCGATCGGGATCGACAGCCCGAACGTGTCGACCTCCTGGAACGCGTCCGTGCCGATCAGCGCGCGAGGGACCTGACCGGTCAGCGCGACGAGCGGGATCGAGTCGAGCTTCGCGTCGGCGATCGCGGTCAGCAGGTTCGTCGCGCCCGGGCCCGACGACGTGATGCAGACGCCGGGCCGCCCGGTCGTGCGCGCGACGCCGTGCGCGATGAAGCCCGCGCCCTGCTCGTGACGCGCGAGCACGTGACGGATGCGCTTCGACCGATAGAGCTCGTCGTAGATCGGCAGGACGGCGCCGCCCGGGATGCCGGCGACGAGCCGCACGCCCTGACGCTCCAGCAAGCGAACGGCGATTGCGGCTCCGGTCAGTGTTTCCATCGTTGAGGCTCCTTCGTCTCGTCGCCGGACGCGAGTCGACGGAGCCCAAAGACGCGAAACCCCGCTCGGCTCGCGCCGGCGGGGTCGTCAAGATCAGGTGCTTTTCGGCTCGATCATTCAGGCCCGCGGGCGCGCGCAGTCGACTACTCGTACGAGGACGAGTACGAGCACGCGCGCGACGACGACGGCCGGCGAGCCGAGCAGGCTGCCGATGAGGTTCGATCGCGTCGTCGTGAAGCGGGGCATGACTGGACTAAGCCGTGCGTCTCGAAAGTCGGCGATTATCCGCGGACGGCGGATGTCCCGCAAGCCGTAGCGAAACGGCGTCGGTTGCGCGCGCGGACGCGGCAGGCGATGCTTTATCGTCGCGCTTCGCGCGCTCTGTGCGCTCGCCGGCACGACGTGACCACGCAAATCGGAAGGGGGGCCCGGCTTTGGTCTTCGGCAGACTCGCTGAGCGCAGGCGCAGCGTCGACATCCGGCCGCTCGAGCTACGCGACGCGCCGGCGGTGTTCCGCGCCGTCGACGAATCCCGCGCGGAGATCAGCCGCTGGATGGACTGGTGCAAGCCGACCTATGGGCCCGCCGATGCGGAGGAGTGGATCCGTTCGTCGCTGCGCGGCCGGGAGGACGGCTCGTGCTTCCAGTTCGGCATCTTCGACGGGCGCCGCTTCCTCGGCGCGTGCGGCTTGAGCCACGTCGACGACGCGGCCGGCGTCGCGAACCTCGGCTACTGGGTCAGGACGCGCGCGACCGGGCAGGGCGTCGCGCCCGAAGCCGCGCGGCGCGTGATCGCATGGGGCTTCGCGCACACGGATCTCGAGCGGATCGAGATTCTCGCCGCGACCGGCAATCGCCGCAGCCAACGCGTCGCCGAGAAGATCGGCGCGGTCCGCGAGGGCGTGCTGCGCTCACGGTTGTCCGTGTTCGGCCGGCGTCACGACGCGGTGCTCTACTCCGTCGTGCGCGCCGACCTGTTGCCCGATCGGCGTTGACGGTCGCCTGATCGGCGTCGAGCGGCGGCGGCGGCCGCCTAATGCGGTGCGCCGCGTCGGGACGCCGCGCCGGAGCCGCCGCCCGAGCCGGTGGGGTCACTGCTCGAGCCAGCGGGGGCACTGCTCGGGCCGCCGGGGTCGCTGCTCGTGCCGCTGGTGACACTGCTCGAGCCCCCGTGGGCCGCGACGTCCGGCTTACCGCCGGCGCCCGCGGCGACCTCGAAGACGCGGTGATGGATCGCGTCCCCGAACGGGGATCGGTCGCCGTTGCCCGCGTTCGCCCAGACGTCGAAAACGACGGGACCCTCGAGCGACTCGGGGGCGCGCCAGGTCACCGACCACTCGGCGACGCCGGGCGACGCGG
The DNA here is from genome assembly GCA_036381515.1 of Gammaproteobacteria bacterium. Classification (GTDB taxonomy): domain Bacteria; phylum Pseudomonadota; class Gammaproteobacteria; order Steroidobacterales; family Rariloculaceae; genus ZC4RG20. Next base: position 76,471 of record DASVCR010000052.1, read on the forward strand.
GGCCCGAGCCCTTCTCCGTCGAGCGGGCGCGTGCGCCGTCCGTCGCGACCCGCTCGTCCTGCGCGTCGAAGCGGCCCGCTTCGAGCATGCTTGCCGCGTCGGTGCCATCCTTCGCGGACGCCATGAAGCCCGCGTTCGAGATGTTCTTGTCTTCGAGCCGGATCGTCAGCGGATAGACGACGCCGGGCGCGACCGACGCCGGCAAGCCGACGATCGAGATCGCTGCCGACGCGTCCTGGGGCGGCACGTCGAAATGGCACTCGCTGCAGCCGCCGCGGCCGTGATCGGTCACCTCCCACGGCGCGCCGTCCGGGAACGCGAAGACGGCCGGGACCGCGACGGCGGCCGCCATCGCGATCCCGAGGAAGGCATGGACCCGCTTCGTCACGGCTTCGCGACGAGCGCCCGGCCGAGCGTTTCCTCGTCCGTGCCGAACCAGATCGCGCCCGACGGCTCGTGATAATGCATGTGCCGCACGGCGCCGGCGCCGGACGGAATCTCCGTGATCGAGACGATTTCGCGCTTGGCCGTATCGAAGCCGATCATCCTGTTCGGGCGCACGCCGGTCTCGACGACGTACACGCGGCCGTGCTCGTCCGACGCCATGCCGTAGGGCTGCGATCCGGAGCCCCCGGGCAGCGCCCACTCGTCGAATGACTTCGACGCCGGGTCGTACATGCCGAGATAGCCGCGTCCGGTGTCCGCGTACCAGATCCGGCCGTCGGCGGTGATCTCGAGCCGGCGCGGCCGCGACTCGGCGGCAGGCAGCTCGTGCTCGGTCAGCTCGAGCGTCTTGGGATCGATCGACGCGATCTTGTTCGTGCCGAGGAGCACGACCCACGGCGTGCCGTCGCTCGCGATCTTGATGCCGTAAGGCCGCGCGCGCGGCGTCGGCACGGGGATCAGGTCGACCGACCGATCCGCGACCGTCAGGCGGCCGACGAAGTTGCCGCCCTGCACGGTGAACCAGATGTGCTCCTCGCCGTCGTCGAACACGAGCGTGTGCGGGTCACGTGCGGACGGGTCCGGCATCTCGATCTTCGTGATCTCGTCGGTGCGCGGGTCGTAGCGGCCGATGTAGCCGCGCAGGTTTCCGGCGTACCAGACGATGCCGTCCGAGCCGACGATCAGGTTGTGCGGACCCGCCTGATCGGGCAGGTCCTTCTTGAAGAACTCGCCGGTCGACGGTGTGAATCGGGCGACATAGTGGCCGCGCTGGCCGACGAACCAGATCTCGTCGGCGCCGGCCGCGAACGGGTCGCGCGCGCGTCCCTCGTACGGCACGGGCCATTCGTTTATCTCGAGCGGGTTCAGCTCGTCCGCCGCGGCGGGGGCGGCGGTCCATGCGGTGCACCAGATGGCGGCGGGGGCGAGGAACGACGCGATCTTCGTTTTCGCGAGCATCGAACATCCTCCTGCGGTTTTTTCGCGCGGCGGCGGGCCGCGCTCGTTCAACCTACTATACCGGCGCCCCGGTATCGCGGGGGTCACATGCTCGGCGATTCAAGAATTCCAAAGGCCCGCACGCGGCGCCCGCGGTCTCAGGGATCGAAGTGCTGCGTCGACTTTTCGTTCTCGTTGCAGACGAACTCGATCAGCTCGGTGTCGAGCATGATGCGCTGGTTCACGCGCACGGTAAACGGCCGGGTGTACGCCTGCTCGTCGTGGATCGTCACGTCGATCTCGAGGCTTCCGTACGTGGGGCGTCGGAAGCGCTCGATCATCATCCCGTCGTCGGTGATCGGGCTGCCGTTCACGTCGAGCCAGCCGAGATCCTTGAGCCGCACGGTCTCGACGACGAGCTCGTCGCCTTCCCAGTGCCCGACGGAGTAGCCGTACCACCACGGCAGCACGTCCGGCGGCGGGAGCGGTCGCCCGTCGAGAAAGATCTGCCGGACGCCGGAATTGCCCTCGTACAGGATCACGATCAGATCGTCGGTCTGGATGATCTTGCGCGGCTGCGGATGCATGTGGAGCTGCATCAGCCCCATCGGCAGACAGTGCGCGTCGGGGTTGTCCTTCATGTCGTTCGCGACGCGCTCGTCGCGCAGCTGCCGCGCCCAGTCTTGATACGGCAGCTGACCGCCTTCCATGTTCGCGCCGAGGTTGAAGAACGTCGCGACCGGCGGTGAATTCTCGTCGGTGTCCGCGGCCTGCCGTCCGGGGCCGCCGCCTCTACGATTCTCCCAGAGGCCCGACAGATCGGGTTTGCCGTTCGGCATCCGGGGCGGCGGGGCGTCGAGGTCCGGCGCGCCGTCCGCGGTGCGGGGGACGTCGGGCGTCGGCCAGGACGGCCACTGCGCGGACGCAGGGGCCGCGACGGCCATGGCGACGATGACGGCTCCGACGGACGCTTGCAGCGTGTTCATTCGAGCGGGACCCTGCGATTCACCCGAGGCCGGAAAATACCTTATCCTGCCGGGCAACGCGAATAGCGGACACGATGACGGAGGCCCAGGGCGGAGCCGCCGGGGAGCGCGACGAATGGTGTACTCGGGAAGCTGCCACTGCGGGAAGATCTCGTACGAGGTCGAAGGCGAGCTCACGCAGGTGATGGACTGCAACTGCTCGCATTGCAGCCGCAAGGGTTACCTGCTGTGGTTCGTGCCGCGCGAGAACCTGCGGTTCAAGTCGGGCGAGTCGGAGCTCGCGACGTATACGTTCAACACGCATCGGATCAAGCACCACTTCTGTCCGGTCTGCGGCGTCGCGCCGCTCGGCTTCGGCGAGCATCCGCCCGGAACGCCGAAGGCGGCCATCAACGTACGCTGTCTCGAGAACGTCGACCTCGGCACGCTCGAGGTCGTGCACGTCGACGGGCGGTCGTATTAGCCGGTCGTGCGCGGATGGTCCGCGCGTCCCGTTCGAGCGTGCTCGTGAGCGGTCGCATGGACGCCTTCGCTGCACGCTTCGGGCGGTCGACGGAAGCGGATGACGCCGTGAGCCGTGTCCGGCCGGCGGTGCTCGCGAGTGTGCTGCTCGCGGTCGGCGGCGCGTCGATCGGCGCAGATCGGGCGCTCGCGCAGCAGGTCGGCGAAGGCATCCGCTGGCAGGCGGACCGGCCGCTCGAGTGGTCCGACTTCAAAGGGCAGGTCGATCCGAATGCGGGGCCGCAGACGGCGGCGCTCACCTCGGCGTCCGTATCGGTCGGCTTCGAGCTCGAGGTCCGGGGCGGGCGGCGCTGCGAGTTCGAGGTCCTCAGGATCGAGACGACCGCGGAGTTTCATCCTGAGCACTCGTGGGTGCGGGACGGTGCGCGCACGGCCGCGGTCCTCGAGCACGAGCAGGGGCACTTCGATCTCGCCGAGGTCTTCAGGGCCGTGCTCGAACGGCAGGCGGCGGCGCTCGTCGGCCGGCCGCAGCGCTGCGCCGCCGGCGCGGACCCGTCGGCGATCGAAGCGGAGGTCAACGAGTGGATCGCCGAGATCCGCGGGCAGGTGTTCGACGAGCTCGAGCGCGTTCAGGACCAGTACGACGCGGAGACCGGGCACGGCACGCTGCCCGACGCGCAAAGCGTCTGGACCGCGCGCATCCGCCAGGCGCTACGCCGCGGCAGCTGGTGACCGGACCGCCGGGTAGAGCGCGCCGCGCAGCACGGCGTTCCGCTCGGCGATGAATCTCCGCCCGATGCGGGTATCCGCGCCGAACACGTCGAACGCGTGGCACGCGCCTGGATAGACGTGGAGCTCCGCCGCGACGCCGGCGGCGAGGAGGCGCCCGGCATACGCGATGTTCTCGTCGACGAACGGATCGAGCGCGCCGACCGCGATGTAAGCCGGAGGCAGCCCCGCGAGGTCACGCGCGCGCGACGGCGCCGCGTATTCGGAAACGCCGTCCGAGCCCGGGCGCGTGCCGAGGTACGCGGCCCAGCCGTCGATCACGTTGCGGCGGCTCCAGAAGAGCGTCTCCGGCCCCATCTCGCCCGGCATCGCCGTGCGGTCGTCGAGCGCCGGATAGATCAGCAGCTGGAACGCCGGCCGAACGCCGCCTCGATCGCGCGCCATCAGCGCGAGCGCGGCCGCGAGATTACCGCCGGCGCTCGAGCCGCCGACCGCGATCCGCGTCGGGTCGACGCCGAGTGCGCCGCCCTCGGCGCCGAGCCACGCAAGCGCCGCATAGCAGTCGTGCAGCGCGGCGGGGAACGGGTGCTCCGGCGCGAGCCGATATTCGACGGACACGGCGACGCACTCGGCCTCCTTGGCGAGCTGCGCGACCGCGAGGCCGTCGAGGTCGATGCTGCCGAGCACCCAGCCGCCGGGATGCATCCAGACGAGCCCGGGCAGCGCTTCCGCATGCCCCGTCGGCCGATACACGCGCACGCGGACGGGCGGGGCGCCTTCGAAGCCGGGCACGTCGAGGTCGCGGACCTCGAGGCCTTCGAGCTTCGGCGCCTGCGCCTTCACCGCGGCGGTTACGCCGTCGACGATACGCCGTGCGGCCGCGACGTCGCCAAGATCGAACCCGCCGCCGACCGCGCCGAGAAACCCCTCGAGCGGCGTCGCGAGCTCGGGATCGAGCAGTTCCTGTCGCTGCGTCATGACTTCTCCCCGCGTTCAGAGCGCCGGCCGGTCCCCCGGCCGACGGCGAGACTTCACGATGATCACCGCTCGTCGTCGTCGCGGGCAACCCCGTGCGCGCGCACGACGTCGAGAAAGCGTTCTCCGTAGCGCTCGAGCTTCGCGCGCCCGACGCCGACGATCTCGAGCAGCGCCTCGGGCGAGCGGGGCTTCGCCGCCGCGATCTCGCGCAGCGTGACGTCGTGGAAGACGACGTACGGCGGCACGCCTTGCTCGGCGGCGATCCTGCGTCGGCACTCGCGCAGCGCTTCGAAGAGCGCCTCGTCCTCGGGCGCGAGCTGATCGTGCGACGCGGCCGGCTTCTTGCGCGGGACGACGTCCTTGCGGTCCTCGCGAAGCTCGAGCGTCGTCTCGCCGCGCAGGAGCGGCCGGCTCTTCTCCGTCAGCACGAGCCCGCCGTAGCGCTCGGGGTCGGCGCGCAGGTAGCCCCGCACGACGAGCTGGCGGACGACCGAGCGCCACGCGCTGCCCGAAAGCTCCGTGCCGATGCCGTACACCGACAGCGACTCGTGGCGGTGCTGCCTGACCTTGTCCGTCGCGTTGCCGAGCAGCACGTCGACGACGTGCGCGGCGCCGAAACGCTGGCCCGTGCGGTACACGGCCGACAGAAGCTTGCGCGCGGCCTCCGTCGCATCCCAGGTCGCGGGCGGATTCGCGCAGTTGTCGCAGTTGCCGCAGCGCTCGGGCGCCTCTTCGCCGAAGTACTCGAGCAGCGGCGCGCGCCGGCACGACGTGATCTCGCACCAGCCGAGCAGCGCTTCGAGCTTCTGCCGCTCGCGCCACTTGTGCTCCTCGTCCGCGGCGGAGGCTTCGACGATCTGCCTGAGCTGCACGACGTCCTGCACGCCGTAGACCATCCACGCGTCGGCGGGCTCGCCGTCGCGCCCGGCGCGGCCCGTCTCCTGGTAATACGACTCGATGCTCTTCGGCAGGTCGAGATGCGCGACGAAGCGCACGTCCGGCTTGTCGATCCCCATGCCGAACGCGATCGTCGCGACGATGATCACGGCGTCGTCGTTCAGGAAGCGGCGCTGATGCGCCGCGCGCGTGTCGGCGTCGAGCCCGGCATGGTACGGCAGCGCGTCGAAGCCCTGCGTCGCGAGCCACTCCGCGATGCTCTCGACCTTCTTGCGCGACAGGCAGTAGACGATGCCCGCCTCGCCGCGGCGCGCGCCGAGGAAGCCGAGCAGCTGCCGCCGCGGATCGGTCTTCGCCTGCACGCTGTAGCGGATGTTCGGCCGATCGAAGCCGCCGATGCAGACCGTAGGCCGGTCGAGCTCGAGGCGCTCGACGATCTCGCGCCGGGTCGGCGGCGTCGCGGTCGCCGTCAACGCGATCCGCGGCACGCCGGGAAAGCGCTCGCGCAGCCGGTTCAGCGCGAGGTAGTCCTGGCGGAAGTCGTGTCCCCACTGCGAGACGCAGTGCGCTTCGTCGATCGCGATGATCGAGACTGGAACCGCGGCGAGCAGGTCGAGCGTCTCGGGCTGAAGCAGGCGCTCGGGCGCGACGTAGAGCAGCTCGAGCCGGCCCGATCGGAGCGCGCCGATCACGTCCTGCTGCTCGCGCCACGCGAGCGTCGAGTTCAGGAACGCGGCCCGAATGCCGAGCTCGCGCAGCGCGCGGACCTGATCCTCCATCAGCGCGATCAGCGGCGACACGACGATGCCGACGCCCGGGCGCAGCAGCGCCGGGATCTGATAGCACAGCGACTTGCCGCCGCCGGTCGGCATCAACACCAGCGCGTCGCCGCCCGCCACCAGATGTTCGATGATGGCCTGCTGGCGATCACGAAAAGCGCCATACCCGAACACGTCGCGCAGCACCGCTCGGGCCTGCACGGCTGCATCAGGCGTGGCGTCTTCGATGGCGTCCGGGGAAGCGTTGGTCATCGTGACCCGCCCGTCAGAGTTCCTCGACGTCGGTCACCTTCGCGCGGCGCATCAGCCACGCGACGCCGCGCAAGTCGGCGAGGCCCACCCACAGTCGATCGAGCATGCCGTACTTGGACACGCCGCGGGTGCGCGGGCGGTGTCCGACCGCGATGCTGACGCTCGCGAAGCCTGCGCGCTTCACCAGCGCCGGCAGGTAGCGGTGCATGTGGTCGAAATAGGGCAGCGCGAGGAAGGTTTCGCGTTCGAACAGCTTCAGACCGCAGCCGGTGTCGGGCGTCGCGTCGCGCAGCATCCGCGAGCGCACGCCGTTGGCGATCTTCGACGAGATGCGCTTGTTGAAGCTGTCGCGGCGATTGACGCGCCAGCCGGCGAACAGTTTCACTTTCTCATCGGCCGCCGTGCGGGCTTCAACGAGCTTCGGAATGTCCGCGGGATCGTTCTGCCCATCGCCATCCAGCGTCGCGATCCACGCGCCGCGTGCCGCGCGCACGCCGTTCCGGATCGCGGTGCTCTGGCCGCTTTGCCTGAGGTGCCGCACGATGCGCAATTCGGGGTGCTTCGCGCGCTCGGCCTTCAGCACATCGAGCGAATCATCGGAACTCGCGTCGTCCACGTACACCACTTCGTAATCGACGCGCCCACGCAGCGCGGCGGCGATCTCGGCGAGCAGCGGCGGGATGTTGTCGCGCTCGTTGAACACGGGCACGACGACGGAAAGCTCGGGCATGGCGCGGATTC
>DASVCR010000053.1:0-32347 GCA_036381515.1 Gammaproteobacteria bacterium
ACGACGCGCTTCGCGATCGAGGACGCGCTGAAGTTCCACAAGAAGAACAAGCAGTCGCCGCAGCTCGAGATCGAGACCTACACGTGGGACGTGCTGCCGGACTCGATGAAGACCGGCTCCATCGTCGACTACGTGCAGCGCGAGCTCGACTGGGTCAAGGGCCAGCTCGTATGAAGGTAGGGTTCATCGGGTTGGGGCGCATGGGCCAGGCGATGGCCGCGCGCATCTTGGGCGGCGGTCACGATCTCGTCGTCTACAACCGCACGCGCTCGAAGGCCGCGGATCTCGAGAAGGCGGGCGCGAAGGTCGCCGGCTCGATGGCGGACGCATGCAAGGGCCGCGAGGCGGTGATCAGCATGGTCACCGACGACAAGGCGCTCGCCGAGGTGGTGAAGGACGGCGTGGTGCCGGCGCTGCCGAAGGGCGCGATCCATATCGCGATGGGCACGCACAGCGTCGCCGCGCTGCGCGACATCCAGGCGGCGCACGACAAGGGCGGTCAGATCCTCGTCGCCGCGCCGGTGCTCGGCCGGCCGGAGGCCGCGGCCGCGGGACAGGTGGGCGTGGTCGCCGCCGGCCCGAAGGACGCGGTCGAGAAGGTGCAGCCGCTGTTCGCGCTGATCGGGCGGCGCACGTTCGACGCGGGCGAGAAGCCCGAGGGCGCCTCCGCGGTGAAGCTCGCGAACAACATGGTGCTCGGCTGCGCGATCGAGGCGATGGGCGAAGGCTTCGCGTTGACGCGCAAGTTCGGCGTCGCGCCGCCGGTCTTCTACGACGTGCTGACGGACGGGCTCTTCGCCGCGCCGGCCTACAAGGTCTACGGCAACATCATCGCGAACGAGAAATACGACCAGGTGGGTTTCACGACGCTGCTGGGCCTGAAGGACGCGAACCTCGCGCTCGCGGCCGGCGAGGCGGCGGGCGTGCCGCTGCCGAGCTGCAACGTCTACCGCGACCGGCTGCTCGGCGCCGTCGCGCACGGCGAGAGCGGGCTCGACTGGTCCGTGATGGCGCGCGACCAGGCGAGAGCGAGCGGACTAGAATAGCGGGCCCGCACGCGCGGTCGGCGCGCTTCTTGGCCGGCCGCGGCAGCATTCAAACAACCGGACGACGCGGGCTCGAGCCCAAGTCCCGAGCGAGGAGGCATTTCGGATGATCAACGCGGCTATCGTAGGACTCGGCTGGTGGGGGCGCACGCTCGTCGAGGCCGTATCGGGACAGAGCGACCGGATGCGGTTCGTCGCCGGCACGACGCGCACCCTGAACGACGACGTGAAGGCGTTCGCCGAGCAGCACAAGCTCAGGCTCTACTCGAGCTTCGACGAGGTGCTCGCGGCGCCCGACGTCGACGCCGTCGTCCTCGCGACGCCGCACTCGATGCACGTGCAGCAGGTCGTCGCCGCCGCGGGCAAGGGCAAGCACGTGTTCTGCGAGAAGCCGTTCGCGCTGACGAAGGCGGAAGCGGAGGAGGCCGTCGCGGCCGTGAAGCAGGCCGGCGTCGCGCTCGGGCTCGGCTACAACCGCCGCTGGCATCCGGAGATGACGAAGCTCCGCGACCGCATCAGGAACGGCGACCTCGGTGTGATCCTGCACGTCGAGGCGACGATGACGTTCCCGAACGCACTGTTCCTGAAGCCCGACGCGTGGCGCGCGAACCGCGAGGAGACGCCGTGCGGCGGCCTGACGCCGATGGGCGTGCACGCGGTCGACGGCATGATCGACCTCTGCGGTCCGATCGACGAGGTCTACTGTCAGAGCTTCCGGCGCGTCGTCCAGATCGACGCGGACGACACGACGTCCGTGCTGTTTCGGATGAAGGAGGGCATGTCCGGCTATCTCGGCACGATGACCGCGACGGGCGGCGGCTTCAGCTTCCAGATCTACGGCTCGAAGGGCTACGTGCGGCTCGAGGGCATGACGCACGTCGCGGGCGCGTCGTCCGAGGAGCGGCGCACGCGGCTCTTCGGCAAGTGCATCTTCAAGCCGACCCAGGGGCCGGCCGAGACGTGGGACGCCGAGCGCTGCGACGTGACGCGCGCGACGCTCGAGTCGTTCGCCGAGGCCGCCTCGGGCGGCAAGCCGTTCCCGATCCCGCTCGACGAGATGGTGCACGGCGCCGCGGTGACCGAGGCGATCATCCGCTCGGCGGAGACGCACAAGCCCGAGAAGGTCGGCTGAAGCGACATAATAAAGCGCCTGCGCCCTGCCGCGGCCCGAATGGGCTCGCTCGGCGGAGAGCGGGCCAACGGTCCGTGTCCGTCAAAAGAACGATAAGGGGGAGGGTGGCCGATGATCCGATGGCGGCATGTCGTGCCGGCCGCTGCGCTCGCGCTCGGCACGCCGGCGCACGGACAGCTCGACGATCTCGACGAGGCGTTGCGCACGACGCCGATCAGGGCCGAGCGGCTCGGTGACGGGCTGCACGCGCTCTTCGGCGTCGGCGGCGCGATCATCGTATCGATCGGCGAGCAGGGCGTGCTCGCGGTCGACGATCAGTTCCCGGAGATGGCGCCGAAGTACAAGGAGAAGATCCGCGAGCTCGGCGGCGGCGACATCGACTTCGTGATCAACACGCACTGGCACTTCGATCACGCCGACGGGAACAAGGTGCTCGGCCCGGAAGGCACGTGGATCGTCGCGCACGAGAACTCGCGCCGCATGATGATGCGGGACAACGTGGTCAACCTCGTCTCGGCGCGCCGGGAGCAGCCCGCGTACCCTGCGGCCGCGCTGCCCGTGATCACGTTCGCCGACGGCATGATGTTCCACTTCAACGGCGAGCCGATCGAGCTCCTGCATTTCGGTCCGGCCCACACGAGCGGCGACACGGCCGTGATCTTCCGCGGGCACAACGTCGTGCACATGGGCGACGTCTTCAACAACGCAGGCTACCCGTTCATCGACGCCGACAACGGCGGCAGCCTCGACGGCGTCATCGAGTTCACGAGCCGCGTGCTCGAGCGGATCGACGAGCGGACGGTCGTCGTGCCCGGCCACGGGCCGATCGCGACGTACGCGGACCTCGTCGCTTACGTCGAGATGCTGTCCGCGGTGCGGGACCGCATCGTCGAGCTGATCGACGGCGGCGCGAGCCTCGAGCAGGTCGTCGCCGCGCGGCCGACGGAGCCGTTCGACGAGCGTTACGGCAATCCGGCGAGCTTCGTGGACCGCGCGTACACGAGCCTCGTTCGGGATCGCTGAGGCGACTGCGCCGCCGCGAAAAACGTGTCTGACACCATTTCTGCGGAAAAAGGTGTCTGACACGATTTTCATTGCGGACGGATCTCGACGCCGCATTCGCGCTCGACGAAGCGCACGAGCTCGCTGACGCTCGCGCCCGGCGCCGCCGCTGCGCCGGCGCGCTGCCACAGCGCGCGCCCGTGCGCGGCGAACGGCATCGGCACGCCGCTCGCGTGCGCGAGCTCCATCGCGATGCGGATGTCCTTGATCATCAGCTCGAGCTTGAACGGGTCGTCGAACGTGCGGCTCGTCACGCGCTGCTTGATGTGGGTCCGCGACACCCACGATCCGCCCGTCGCTTCGTTCAGCACGTCCGTCATCACGTTCGGATCGAGGCCGAGCCTCGTCCCGAGCGCGAGCCCTTCGGCAGTCGCGAGCAGCGTCATCGCGGTGATCAGGTTGTTGATCGACTTCATCGTGTGGCCGGCGCCGACGCCGCCGAGGTGGAACACCTGGCGTCCCATCACGTCGAGCAACGGCCGCGCGCGCTCGACGCTCGGAGGCTCCCCGCCGACCATGAAGACGAGCTCGGCTCGCTTCGCGCCCCATTCCGCGCCCGAGACCGGCGCGTCGACGGTATCGACCCCGCGGGCGCGCAACGTATCGGCCGTCTGCGTCGTGAACGCGGGCTCGGACGACGACGCGTCGATCAGGAGGGCGCCGGGCTCGAAGCCCTCGATCAGCCCGTGTTCGCCTAGCGCGACGTCGCGCACGTACTCGCCGGACGGCAGCATCGTGATCACGACGTCCGAGGCGGCGGCGACGTCGCGCGGCGTTGCGGCGATCGTCGTCGCGGGATGCGCGGCCGCGAAGCGCTCCGCCTTCGCTCGGTCGACGTCGAGCACGGTGAGCTCGTAGCCCGCCGCGGCCAGGTGCCCTGCCATCGGCGTGCCCATCACGCCGAGGCCGATGAATCCGATGCGTCGGTCCATGCGAGCTCCGTCTTGTTGTGGGATTCGTCGAGTCGCTGGATGATAAACGAAAGCGCCGACTCCGCCGGCGCGAGGATCCGGAACGTGAAGCCTCGAATCACGCTGCTCACGCTCGGCGTCGACGACCTCGACCGCGCCGTGCGCTTCTATCGGGACGGTCTCGGCTTTCATACCGACGGCATCGTCGGCACCGAGTTCGAGCACGGCGCGGTCGCGTTCTTCGAGCTCGAGGGCGGGCTCAAGCTCGCGCTCTGGCCGCGCGAGAGCATCGCGTTCGATTCCGGCGTCGCGGCGGGGTCACGTGACCCGACCGCGTTCACGATCGGGCACAACGTGTCGTCGAAGGCCGAGGTCGACGCCGCGATGGAGCAGGCGCGGCGCGCCGGCGCCGCGATCGTGAAGCCGGCAGCGGAGACGTTCTGGGGCGGCTACGCGGGCTATTTCGCGGATCCGGACGGCCACCTGTGGGAGGTCGTGTGGAATCCGCACATCGCCGTCCCTCCCGGCTAAGGGGCCGGGAACGGGCGATCGGCGTCGCCGCGGGCTTCGGCTCGTCCGCTCACGGCGGACCGAAGCTCACGCTCGCCGCGTCGTCACGCGCGATCGGCGACCTGCGTCACGCCTTCGTGATGCGCGCAATGCGCGCAGCAGAACATCGCGTCGCCGGCCTCGATGCCGTGCCCGATGATCAACGTGCCGCAATGTCGGCACTTTGGCGCGAGCGTGTTGATCGCACACTCGAACGAGTCGAACGTATGCGTGCCGCCGTTCATCGTGACGGTGAAAGCCTTGTCGTAGTCGTTTCCGCACTTCTCGCAGCGTGCCATCGCGTTCACCTCTCGGGATTGCGGACGCTCCCTGCAACGTGAAGCGCGGGTTCCCCGAGCGCAATCGGCGAATTTGCCTACCGCCGAGCCGGCGGCGCTCGTCGAAAGCAGGGCGACTAGCGGTGCTGCTGCGCGCTCAGAACGGCCAGATCAACGGCGCGAGGACGACCGTCACCGCGCCGACGAGCACGTTGAGCGGCACGCCGACCTTCACGTAGTCCGAGAACCGATAGCCGCCCGGGCCGTACACCATCAGATTCGTCTGATAACCGATCGGCGTCGCAAAGCCGGCCGAGGCCGCCATCATGATCGCGAACACGAACGGCTCGAAGTTCACGCCGAGGCTCTGCGCCGTCGCCGACGCGATCGGGAAGATGAGCACGGCCGCCGCGTTGTTCGTCAGCACCTCTGTGAAGAGATTCGTGAGCACGTAGATGCCGATCAGCGCGAGCCAGGGCCGATCGCCGAACGCGCCGATCCACGTCTCGGCGATCGCCGTTGCGGCGCCGCTCGACTGCAGCGCCTGACCGATCCCGAGCGACGCGCCGATCACGATCAGCACGGACCAGTCGATGCTCGAGCGCACCGTGCTCGTCGTCGTGCACCCCGTCGCGATCATCAGCGCGGCCGCGACGAGCGCGGCCTCGAGCATCGACAGGAGCTCCGCCGTGACGAGGCCGACCATGCCCGCGAGGATCGCCGCCGCGACCCATGCGCGCTCGTGCCTCGGGATGTGTGCGTTCTGCACCTCGCTGACGAGCAGGAAGTCCTTCGAGTTGCGCTGCCGCTCGACGAACGACGGGCGGCACTCGAGGAGCAGCGTATCGCCCGCGCGCAGCTCGATGTCGCCGATCTTGCCTCGGAGGCGCTCGCCGTTGCGCGCGGCCGCGATCACGACGGCGTCGTAGCGCGAACGGAAGCGGCCCTCGCGGATCGTCTGGCCGACCAACGGGCAGCTCTCCGCGACGACGACCTCTACGAGGCGGCGCTCCGGACGGGGCGCGTTCAGCTTGAAGAGCTGGTCCGGCGCCGGATAGAGGCCGCGCATGCGCAATAGATCGATCAGGGACTCGACGACGCCGACGAACAGCAGCCGATCGTTCGCGCGCAGCTTCTCCGTCGGCGCAACGGCCGGGATCAGCGTGCCGTCGCGGTCGATCTCGGCGAGAAATGCGCCGGGCAGATGCCGAAGGCCTGCCTGTTCGACGCTCTTGCCGATCATCGGGCTCGATTCCTCGACCAGCATCTCGAGCGCATACTCGCGCGTCTGGCCGACGTCGCGCAGCGGCGATCGGCGCTCCGGCAGCAGCCATTTCTGCGTCGCGAGCACGTAGAGCACGCCGACGATCGCTGCCGGCAGGCCGACCGCGCCGACCTCGAAGAAGCCGATCGGACCGATGTCGCCGCGCTGCTGCGCGAGGCCGTACACGATCACGTTCGTGCTCGTGCCGATCAGCGTGCACATGCCGCCGAGAATCGCGGCATAGCTCAACGGGATCATCAGCTTCGAGACCGCGATGCCCATGCGCTTCGCCCAGTCCTCGACGACCGGCACGAGCATCGCGACGATAGGCGTGTTGTTCAGAAACGCGCTCATCGCGGTGACGGGCACCATGAGGCGCGTCAGCGCGGCGGGGACGCTCGTCGGGCGGCCGAGCAGCCGCGAGCCGAACGCGTGCACGGCGCCGGTATCGGTGAGCCCGGCGACGACCGCGTACAGCACGCCGACCGTCGCGAGCCCCGGATTGCCCAGCCCCGACAATGCCTCCGCGGGCGACGTCACGTCCGCGACCATCAGCACGGTCAGCGCGCCGACGAGGATCACGTCCGGCGACATCCGCGTCCCGATCAGCAGCAGCAACATCGCGACGACGATGGCCAGCGTCAGCCAGGCATCGACTTCCAAAGCCGGTCTCCTTTCGGCGGTGAGTCTTCCTTAGTGGTGGTCTCGTTCGGGCCGGCTTTCTGTCGTCGTGCGTGACGGCCGGCTCGGCTGGTGCGAGGCCGCACGCCGGGTGCGGCGCCGATCGGCGGGTGCTCACTATACAGCAATCGGCACCCGTGCCCGGAGCGCTGCCTGTCGCGGGGCGTCGCCGGCCCGGCCGCGCCTTTTCCGGCAAGCCGCGGTGCGCGGGGCCGGTTCACGCCGCCGGATCATTCGGCGACCGAAGCGGGCGCGCAAATCTTCCGCGATTGCAAGCATCGCTTCCAAATTTCGCGACGAACGCGTGGGGGGCCCCGGCCCCTCGCGGCGCGGCGCGGCTCCGAGGCCGTGGCATGGAATCTGCATCGACCGCACGCGCAGCAATTACAAGCAGCAGATTCGTACCACGCTCCGTTCGCAGGAGCAGAAGACATCGACTTTCTCGAAGCTCCGAGAGCGGTTGCCGGGTTCAAAGGCGGGGCTTTCTCGAAACGCGCGATAGCTCCCGCTCGCCGTATCTGCCGACGACGGACGGTTCTTGAACACGGAGAAGAACGAGATGAAGGATTCAAGTTGGCCGCCCCGGCGGGGACGGCGATCGGACGAGAGTGGACAGCGGCCGCGGCGTCTCGCGCGCTCGATCACCTTGGCGTTGGTCGGCGCCGCAGGCATCGCGTCGGCCGACCATGAAGGCCTGCCGTTCATCGAGTCGTTCGACGACGATCATCTGATGGATGCGGCGCGCACGAGCGCCGACTGGGGCGCTTCGTCGCCGGGCCAACTCGTGCTGCCGACGGCCGAGCCGTTGATGGCCCCGTTCGATCCGGCCGCGCCGGGCGAGGTCGTCGGCACGACTCCGCATACGACCCGCGCGCTCGCGCTCGGCGATCTGAACGGCGACGGGTGGCTCGATCTCGTCGAAGGGTCGACGGGTCAGAACGGCGTCTATCTGAACGACGGCGCCGGCAATTTTCTGCCGCGCAGGAATCTGACGAGCGATACCGGAAACACGCGCGGCGTCGCGATCGGCGACGTCGACCACGACGGTGACCTCGACGTCGTCGCCGCGAGCCTGAACGCGCACACGAGGCTTTACTTGAACTCGGGCGACGGCCTCGAGTTTACCGGCTACAACGTCGGGACCGAGCCCGCGCGCGCCGACGGCGTCGCGCTCGAGGACATGAACGGCGACGGCTGGCTCGACGTCGTCGTCCCCACTCACGAGTTCCGCAACAGCCTGATCCATTTCCACACCGGCAACCCGACGGAGCCGTTCGGCCCGCACGGCGTGCCGGGACAGCCGATCGACACGAACGGCCTGCACACGCAGGCCGCGCTGGTCGGCGATCTCGACAACGACGGGGACAACGACGTCGTGCTGATCAACGAGATCGGGCCGAACGTCTACTTCCTGAACGACGGCGCGGGGAACATGAGCGCTCCCTTGCCGATCGGCGCGGAGACCGACAACTCGCAGGCAGGCGCGCTCGGCGACCTGAACGGCGACGGCTGGCTCGATCTCGTCGTCGGCAACTATCAGCCGGGTCTCGTCAGCAAGATCTATCTGAACTCGGGCGATCCGGCGGCGCCGTTCTCAACCACGACCGTGCCTACCGATCTCACCGTCGTCAACGATCCGTCCTACACGCACAACGTCGCGCTTGCCGACCTCGACCGCGACGGCGACCTCGACATCGTGCTCGCGACGGCGGGGCTCGACGCGCCGCAGCCCAACGTGACGCGCTTCACGAACCGGCTGTATCTGAACGACGGCGCGGGCGGGTTCTCTGCGGCCGGTGCCGTCGGCGCGGACATGGACGTGACGAACGCGATCGCGATCGGCGACGTCGACCACGACGGC
This sequence comes from Gammaproteobacteria bacterium, assembly GCA_036381515.1. Lineage (GTDB taxonomy): Bacteria > Pseudomonadota > Gammaproteobacteria > Steroidobacterales > Rariloculaceae > ZC4RG20. Next base: position 8,785 of record DASVCR010000053.1, read on the forward strand.
GACCTCGACTTGATCGCCGGGAACGAAGAGCGCGACGCCGCGAGCATCGCGGTGCCGCAGGTCAATCGCCTCTATCGAAACATCGGCCAACCGTCCGGGGCGGCGGCGGTCCGGCAGCTGTCCGGTTTCGCGACGTCGCTTCCGGTCGACACGGAGGCCGGACCGATCGTTTCCGTCGCACTCGACGCGGCGTTCGCATCGATGTCCGCGCACGACGATGCGGAGTTCTGGGCGTCGAGCAACGGCGGCGCGAACTGGGTGCACGTCACGCCCGGCGGCGGTCAAGTCGTGTTTCCGGAAGCAATCCGCGGTTCCGACCTCGTCTGGCGCGTCGAGCTGCACTCGAAATCGCCGGCCGCGGCCGCCGACCTCGCGCTCGACAGCGTCACGCTTGCCGCGGACGCGCCGTCGTTCACGAGCGCGCCGCCGCGCACGGCGCAGGCGAACACGGCCTACACGTACGATGTCGCCGCGATCGATCCGAACGGCGACGCGCTGACGCTGACCGCGTCGACGCTGCCGCCGTGGCTCACGTTCGTCGACGACGGCGACGGCACCGGCACGCTGAGCGGCACGCCCGCCGCCGAGCACGTCGGCGACCACGAGGTCGTGCTCGACGTCGAGGACGCGACCGGGCTCACGGACCAGCAGCGGTTCACGATCTCGGTCGCGCCGGCCGGCAGCCCGCCGACGTTCACGAGCACGCCGCCTGCGGCCGGCACGGTCGGCACGGAATACCGCTACGACATCGCCGCGACCGATCCGGACGGCGACGCGCTGACGATCACGGCGTCGATGCTTCCGGCATGGCTGGCGCTGACCGACAACCTCGACGGCACGGCGACGCTCGTCGGCACGCCGTCGGAGGCCGACATCGGCGATCACGACGTCGTGCTCGACGTCACCGACGCGAGCGGTGCCGCAGCGCAGCAGGCGTACACGATCACGGTCTCGGCGGCAGCGCCGGGCAACTCGGCGCCGAGCTTCACGAGCTCGCCGGTCGAATCGGCGACGCAGGGCAGCGCGTATACCTATGCGATCCAGGCCGCGGACCCGGACGCGGGCGATACGCTGACGATCAGCGCGCCGACGGTGCCCGCGTGGCTCACGCTGAGCGACAACGGCGATGGCACGGCGAGCCTGTCCGGAACGCCGGGCGCCGGCGACGTCGGCAGCCACGACGTCGTGCTGACCGTCAGCGACGCGGCGGGCGCCGTCGCCGAGCAGGCCTTCACGATCACGGTCGCGGCGCCTCCGCCGGCGTCGAATCCGAACCCGCCGCCTCCGGCGCAGCAGCCGCGCTCGAGCGGCGGCGGTGGCGGAGCGACCGGTCTGCTCGAGCTTCTCGGCATCGCGCTCGGCGCGCTGCTCGCGCGGGTCCGCGCACGCGGGGCGCGCGGCTCGGCGGGCTAGCGCCGGACAAAGGCGCCGGAAAAAGGTGTCAGACACCTTTTCGAGCGAAAAGGTGTCTGACACCTTTTCCCGTTTATGAATCGGGGCGGTTCGATGCGACTCAGCGTGCTTGCGGAAACCTCGGAGGCCGTCGCCGCGACCCGCGGCCGGCTCGAGAAGGTCCGCCGCCTCGCCGAGCTCCTCCGGGCCGTCGATGCGCACGAGCGCCGCACGGCCGTCGCGTGGCTGTCCGGCGTGCATCCCGGCGGCCGCCTCGGCATCGGCGCGGCCGCGGTGCGCGCGCTCCGCGACGCGCCGGCCGCCCCTGCCCCGGTGCTGTCGATCGACGAGGCCCGCGCCGCGCTCGACGGGCTGCGCGCGATTACCGGCAAGGGATCGGCCGAGCGTCGGCGCGACGCGTTGGCCGCGCTGCTCGCGAAGGCGACCGATGTCGAGCAGCGCTTCCTCGTTCGACTGCTGCTCGGCGAGCTGCGCCAGGGCGCGCTTGAGGGCGTGATGGCCGACGGCATCGCCGCGGCTGCGGGCGTGCCGCCCGCGGCCGTGCGCCGCGCGATCATGCTGGCCGGCGACGCTGCCGCCGTCGCGGACGCGGTCCTCGCTGAAGGGCCGGCCGGCCTCGGCCGGTTCCGGCTCGAGCTCTACGAGTTCGTGAGGCCGATGCTCGCGAGCCCGACGCCGGACATAGGCAGCGCGATCGAAAGCCTCGGCGAGGCCGCGCTCGAGTACAAGCTCGACGGCGCGCGCGTGCAGATCCACAAGGGCGATGCGGGCACGCGGCTCTACTCGCGAAGCGGTCGCGACGTGACCGACAGCGTCCCCGAGATCGTCGCCCGAATCGACGCGCTGCCCGCGAGCCGCTTCGTGCTCGACGGCGAGGTGCTCGCGCTCGAGCCTTCCGGCAGGCCCCGGCCGTTCCAGGACACGATGCGGCGTTTCGGCAGAAAGCGCGGGATCGACGTCCACGCCGACGCGCTGCCGTTGTCGCTCTTCTGCTTCGACTGCCTGCATGCCGACGGCGAGGACCTGATCGACCGCCCGACGGTCGAGCGCGCGGAGCGCCTCGCCGGCCTCGTGCCGCCGGAGCTCGTCGTGCCGCGAATCGTGACGTCGAGCGTTCACGAGGCCGAGCGGTTTCTCGCCGCCGCGCTCGATGCAGGGCACGAAGGCGTGATGGCGAAGGCGCTCGACGCGCCGTACGAGGCAGGCAATCGCGGCGCGGCGTGGCTCAAGGTCAAGGTCGCGCATACGCTCGACCTCGTCGTCCTCGCGGCTGAATGGGGCAGCGGGCGCCGCCGCGGCTGGCTCAGCAACCTGCATCTCGGTGCGCGCGATCCGGACGGCGGCTTCGTGATGCTCGGCAAGACCTTCAAGGGTCTCACCGACGAGATGCTCGCCTGGCAGACGAAGCGTCTTGCCGCGCTTGCGGTCGCGACGGAAGGCCACGTGGTCCACGTGCGTCCGGAGCTCGTCGTCGAGGTGGCGTTCAACGAGCTGCAGGCGAGCCGACGTTATCCGGGCGGGCTCGCCCTGCGGTTCGCCCGCGTCCTGCGCTATCGGCCGGACAAGCGCGCAGAGGATGCAGACACGATCGAGACGGTCAGGGCGATCGCGGCTCGCGAGGCGATGACGCAACTTGCATGATCCGTCTCGCAGGGATGAAATAGCTAGTCTGTGCGGCTTCGTCGGGCGGCAGGCGAAGCCGAGGGGGGATGAGCCGAATGCGGATACGCGACGAAGAAGAGCGGGACCGGCCGGCCGTCCGCGAGATCGTCTCCGCGGAGTTCGATACCGGCGCGGAAGCCGACCTCGTCGACCAGCTGCGTCACGAGGCCGAGCCGTGCGTCTCGCTCGTCGCCGAGGAGGACGGAGCCGTCGTCGGCCACGTGATGTTCTCGCCGGTGACGGTCGACGGGCATCCGGACGCGAAGGTGATGGGTCTCGCGCCGCTTGCCGTGCATTACGACTACCAGGGCCGCGGCATCGGCTCGGCGCTCGTCCGCGCCGGGCTCGAGCGCTGTCGCGCGCTCGGCGCGCTCGGCGTCGTCGCGGTCGGCCATCCGGACTATTACCCGCGCTTCGGTTTCGGTCCCGCCTCGCGTTTCGGCTTGCGCTGCGAGTACGACGTGCCCGACGACGCGTTTCTCGCGCTCGAGCTCGTCCCGGGGGCGCTCGCCGGGAAGGCGGGGACGGTTCGGTATCACGCGGCCTTCGGCCGCCTATAGGCTGGAATCAGGGCAATACCGCCGCTCGTTAGATCAGGAGAACAACAAATGGCGATCTCGATTCATCCCTCCGTAGACCATGGCATCAAGGCTGGCGCGAGCGACTTCGCAGGGGGTACGTTGAGGTGCCTCTGCACGGACCGGGCGGTCGAGGTCAGGGTCGACAGCCAGAGCGCGCATAACCACGTCTGCGGCTGCACGAAGTGCTGGAAGCCCGAGGGCGCGTTGTTCTCGATGGTCGCGGTCGTGCCGCGCGACAAGCTGCACGTCACCGCGAACGGCGACAAGCTCCAGGTCGTCGATCCGAGCGCCGTGATCAAGCGCTATGCGTGCCGCGACTGCGGCGCGCACCTGTACGGGCGCATCGAGGACCAGAACCACCCGTTCTACGGCCTCGACTTCATCCATACCGAGCTCTCGCCGGACGAGGGCTGGTCGGAGCCGAAGTTCGCCGCGTTCGTCTCGTCGATCATCGAGGCAGGCTTCGATCCCGAGCGGATGGACGAGGTGCGTAGCCGCCTGCGCGAGCTCGGCCTGCCGCCGTACGACGTGCTGTCGCCGGAGCTGATGGACGCGATCTCGGAGCACAAGGCGAAGCAGATGGGCGTGAAGCCCGGAAGCGCGCCGCAGGCGGCGGCCGCGAGCACGTCGACGTCGAGCGCGTCGGCGCAGCCTGCGGCGTCGAGCGCGTCGGCCTCCGCGGCGCCGGCCGAGAGCAAATCCGACGGCGGCTTCCTGTCGTTCCTGACCGGCCTGTTCAAGAAGCGTCGCGCCTGAGCGGCCGCCCGCGCCTCCCCCGCACGACCGATGCGGGGGAGGGCAGCGTCAACGCGCGGCCACCGGCCCACCGGCTCGGCCGCACTCTCCGACGAATCCCGTATCGCGATGTCGATGTCTCGTGGGGAGGCGGCATGCGCACGGGCCGCGAAACGGTCGCGCGCCACGCCCGGGAGGGGCGGACGGTGCCTTGAGAGTCATGGGAGGCTGGTGGTGATGGGTGGAATCGAACCACCGACCTGCGGGTTATGAATCCGCCGCTCTAACCGACTGAGCTACATCACCACGGGCCGGGCATTATAAGCGAGGATCGACGCACGGGGCGATCTTCGGCGCGTTCGAGCCCGCGCCGGCGTCCTCCGTGGGGGCACAACGCCGACTTCTTCCCGGTGGGCGTGCAACGACTTCTTCCGTGGGAGTGCAACGACTTCCTCCGTGGGGGCGCAATGCCGGCTTCCTCCCCGGGGCCGCCGTGAACGATTGCGGCCGCAGCTCGCGGGCCCGCGAGCGGTTGTCCGCACGAGCCATGGCCCCTAGGATGGCGGGCCATCACCCATCGCACGCTGCCGCTGATGCCTCGAAGCCTGACAGAGCCCCGGGGGCCGATGCCTGCGCGAAAAAAGGTGTCGGACTCCTTTCTCGCTCGATGCCGTCGCACGTTGCGACGCTCGATCGAAAACGCGTGTCCGGCGCTCCTCTTGCTCGGCCTCGCCGGCTGCACGGACCAGGCCCCGCCGCCTGAGCCGGCGGCCGAGGCGCACTTCGTCGGCACCGCGGTCTGCGCCGGGTGCCACACGGAGGAGGCCGAGCGCTGGTCGGGCTCGTACCACGATCTCGCGATGCAGCCCGCGACGTCCGAGACCGTGCTCGGCGATTTCGACGACGCGACGCTGACGTATCACGGCATCACGACGCGCTTCTATACGCGGGACGGCGAGTTCTTCGTCCGCACCGACGGCCCGGACGGCGCGCTGCACGACTACCGGATCGCGTACACGTTCGGCGTCGAGCCGCTCCAGCAGTACCTCGTCGAGATGCCGAACGGCCGGTACCAGGCGTTCGGTATCGCGTGGGACAGCCGTCCGGCCGAGCAGGGCGGGCAGCGCTGGTTCCACCTCTATCCGGATCTCGAGCTCGACGCCTCGGACCCGCTCCACTGGACGCAGTCCGTGCACAACTGGAACGGCCGCTGCGCGACGTGCCATTCGACCGCGCTCGAGAAGCGCTACATCCCGGACGAGGACCGCTTCGCGACGCGCTGGAGCGAGATCGACGTCGGCTGCGAGGCGTGCCATGGACCGGGCTCGCTGCACGCGGCCGCGCCCGAAGACGTGCAGGCCGGCCTGCCCTCGACCGAGCGGGTGTGGCGGCGCGGAGAGGGCGCGGCGACGGCCGCGCGCAGCGGGACGGAGTCGGGCGCCGGCGAGATCGACGTGTGTGCGCAGTGTCACGCGCGCCGCGCGCAGCTCGACGACGCGCTCGCGCCCGGCGAGCCGCTGCTCGACCGGTTCGTGCCGGCTCGCCTCGACGAGGGGCTCTACCACGCGGACGGGCAGATCCTCGACGAGGTGTTCGTCTACGGCTCGTTCGTGCAGAGCGCGATGTACCGGGCAGGCGTGGTCTGCAGCGACTGTCACGATCCGCACTCGACGCGCGTCGTCGCGGAAGGCAACGCGCTCTGCACGCGCTGCCACGCGCCGAACGTTTTCGATACCGCCGAGCACCATCACCACGCGCCCGGCGGCCCCGGCGCGATGTGCGTCGACTGTCACATGCGCGCCGAGACGTACATGATCGTCGACCCGCGGCGCGACCACAGCTTCAGGGTGCCGCGGCCTGACCTGTCGGCGTCGCTCGGCACGCCGAACCCGTGCGGCGATTGTCATCGCGACGAAGGCGCCGACTGGGCCGCCGCGCGCGTGCGCGAGTGGTTCCCGGGCGGGCGCAGCTCGACGTTCCACTACGGCCAGGCGCTCGCCGCCGGCCGAGCGTGGAGCGCGGACCGCGCGGCGCTGCTCGCCCGCGTGATCACCGACGCCGAGCAGCCCGCGATCGCGCGCGCGACGGCCGTGAGGCACCTCGCGGAGCAGGTCGACGGCGACGCCGTCGAGCTGATCACGCGCGCGCTCGACGACGAAGAGCCGCTCGTGCAGCTCGCCGCGCTCGAGGCGCTCGAATCGTTACCGGCCGACCGCCGTGCCGCGCTCGGGCAGCGCTTCCTGTCGCATCCGCTCCGCGCGCTCCGCATCACCGCAGCGCGTGTCCTCGCGCCGGTGCGGATGGACTTGAGTGCGCGCAGGCAGGCCGATCTGGATGCGGCGCTGAACGAGTACGTCGCCGTGCAGCGTTTCAATGCCGATACGGCGGAAGCGAGGTTCAATCTCGCGGCGCTCGATGCGGTGCTCGGCAACACGCGCGACGCGGAGGCCGCGTATCGGCGCGTCATCGAGCGGGAGCCCGCGTTCGCGCCTGCCTATGCGAATCTCGCCGACCTCTACCGGTCGCTCGGCCGCGAGGCCGATGCGGAGGGCGTGCTGCGTGAGGGCATCGACGCGAACCCGGAGGCCGCCGCGCTCCACTATGCGCTCGGCCTGTCCCTCGCCCGCTCCGCGCGGATCGACGAGGCGATCGCGGCGCTCGAGCGCGCCGCGGCGCTCGAGCCCGGCGAGCCGCTCTATGGCTATGCACTCGGCCTCGCGCGCGTCTCCGCGGGCGAGCGGGAGCAGGCGATCGAGCAGCTCGAGGCGACGAGCCGAGCGTCGCCGGGCTACGTCCCGGCCCTGTTTGCGCTCGCGACGCTCTATCGCGATGCGGGCGACGTCGAGGCGGCGCTGCGCTACACGCGGGACGCGCTCGCGGTCTCGCCGAGCGATCCGGGCGCGAGGGCGCTTCTCGCCGAGCTCGAGGCCGCGCGTTCGTCGCGTTGACGCGTCCAGACCGCCGGTCGCGCGTCCAGGGGGCCGCGGCCGATCCCGTCGGGCGGGCTCCCGCGCGGCCTATTCCTCGATCGGACGCCACACGCCGTCCCATGACGCGAGCTCGTACCGGTCGGTCATCGGGAAGCTCGGCGGGCGCGCGTGCTCGAGCCGCGGGTCGAACTCGAGCTTCGTGCGGTAGCGCGGCTCCGTCGCGGTCAGCGAGCCCGCGGTCAGGCTGCCGTAGAGGACGAGGGTCGCGCGCTCGCCGCGCGAGTAGCGGCGCACGGCGAAGAGGCGCCTCGCGTAGATTGCCGCGTGCACGCTCAGGTCGCCCGGGCCCGTGACGTCCGGGTCCGCGATCTCGACCGTGCCGTCCGACACGAGCCCCAAATAATCGTCCGCGTCGGCCGCGCGCCTCGGATCCGCCGCGTAGACGAGATCGCCTTCGATCACGATCTCGACCGGCGAGTAGACGAGCACCTTGCCGTTCACCGTGCCCTTGACCGCGACGGCGCATTTCTCTGCGGCCACGAAGTAGGTCGGCGACGCGCCGAGTCTGCCGCTGCGCCGCACGCCCGGCGCGTCGCCGCACCGTCCGCGGCCGGTCGGGTCGATCTCGTATGCGCCGTCGGCGAAGAACGTGATCCGGCTGTCCTGCTCGAGGGCGACGATGTCGCCCGCATCGGCCGCGAGCGCCTCGAGCGGCGCGAAACGTCTCGGCAGCGCGATCCTCGGCACGCGCGTCTCGACGCCGCCGAGGAACACCTGATTCCGGCGCACGCGGCGATCGGACCGGGTCGTATCGATGCCACCGGTCGTGGTGACCTTGCCGCGGAACACAGGCTGGATGCCGCCGCTGCTCGTGATCACGATCTCGGTGTTCGAATGGAAGCGGCCGTCGATCTCGTCGTCGTGGATCTGGACGTCCGGATCCCAGCGGTCGATGAACTGCGCGTAGTGCGAGAACGCGAGACGCTTCATCCGCATCTCGGTCGACACGTGACGGCCGTCGAGCTCGGTCGCGACCTCGATCACCGCCTCTTCGATTCCGGTCGCGCCGGCCGACAGCACGCGCGCGAGCTCGGCCCGGTACTCTCGTCCGTCGCGCGACCACGCGACGCTCGGCTTCGACGGCAGCTCCCGCGAACGGTCGACGAGGTCCATGACCTCCGCGAGCAGCATTTCCCGCTCGTCGGCCGAGACGGGCTCGGCGGGCGGCTCCGCGCGCGAAGCGGGCTGCGCTTCCGCGGAAGCGTCTGCCGCGCGCGGAGGCGTCGCGGAAGGGTCGACTGCGCGCGGAAGCGGCCTCGAAGCGTCGGCTGCCGGCGGAAGCGCAGCAGAGGCCTCCGCCGTTCCGGCAAGCGCGGCGGACCTGTCTGCGGGCAGCTCGGGCGCTTCCGCGGAAGCGCCGGCCGAGCTCCGACGCGCTTCCGCGGAAGCGCGGGGTGGCTCCGCTCGGGGCTCGCTCGGCTCCGCCTCCGGCCCGGTCGGCTCCGCTTCCGGCCCGGTCGGCTCCGAGTGGGGCTCGCTCGGCTCAGGCGGCGCCCGGGCGGTGCGCAGCCGGGGCTCCTCCTCGGATTCCGTTGGCGGCGGCGCGGGGCGGTCGGCACCCGAGGTCGGGTCGCGGGCGTCGGGACGGGGCGGCGCCGGCCGGTCAGGGGCGTCGACCGTAACGATCGGATCGGGCAGCGGCTCGGCGGCGGGATCCGGCTCGCCGTCGTCGGCTACCCCCGCGTCGCCGCGGCTCGCGGCCGCGAGGTCGGCGAGCCCGGTGTCGAGCCAGACCACGGCGATGCCCGCCGGCATCTCGTCGGGCGTCCGGCCGGACGCAATGAAGAGCAAGCCGGCGAGAACGGCGCCGTGCAGCGCCAGCGACAACGAGAGCGAGCGTAACCGCGTCGTCGTCAAGGCAGGCTCCCGTGGCAGCGGGGACCAGCGTCGAGACCGTACGGTTCATCTAAGCAGCCGGCGCCGCGCCGGTCAAATGCCGGCCGCGGCCGGCACGCCCGCGTTCGATGCGGGCGTCAGGTCACTCGACCGCGACGACGTGCGAATGACGCAGGTCGTGCCGCCATTCGCCGTTCTCCCTGCGAAACACGTCCGTGAACCGGCGCCGGACGCGGCGCCCCGCGTCCGGCATCCCCTCGCCGGGCACGACGATCTCCTCGCCCATCAGCACGACGATGTCCGGGCCGTGCGATCCGGCGTACTCGATGCGCTGCTCGACGCTTTCGTAACGCAGGCCGCCGGACTCGAAGAGCGCGAGCAGCTCGTCGCCGTGGACGACGCGGTTGCTCGGCGTGTTCGCGACGAACGTGCTCGAGTAGCGCTCCGTCTCGGCGCTGACTCGGCCGCTCGTCATCGCGTCGATGCCGAGCCGTCTCATCGCGAGCACTTCCTGAACGGCGGGGTCCTCGGCCCACGGCGGGTCCTGCGCGAGCGCGGGCGCGGCGACGACGGCGAGCAGGATGCCGAGTGAGCGGGCCCCGATGAGGCGTCCGGCACCGGCCATGGCGTCTGCTGCGGCACGAACGTTCATGCGGATCGTCGTCATCGCGGCTCCCCCTTCGATCCCCCAGGATCCGTGCTCGAAGCCTAGCACCGGCTCCATCTTCGAGGAACGAGCACTCGGGACGAGGCCGGATGCAGGGAACGAGCGCCGCCCCCGGGTGACGCGCCCGGCGACGCGCAGCGGGACTCGCCGCCGCTTCGCGTATACTGCCGCCCCGTGACCTCGGCCGCCCCGAAACCCAAAGCATCGACCCGCTCGCCCGCGCGCGAGCTCACCGCCGTCTACCGCTCGCTCGGCAAGCGCGTCGACGCGCTGCGCTTCGGCGCGCCGGTCGCCGTCACGTACAACCCGCTCTCTTACGCGTGGGAGCCGTTCGAGCGCTACCTCGAGCGGTACGCGAGCTCGGCGCCGCGCGAGGTGCTTTTCGTCGGCATGAATCCCGGGCCGTTCGGCATGGTGCAGACCGGCGTCCCGTTCGGCGACGTCACGCTCGTGCGCGACTGGCTCGGCATCACGGGACGCGTCGATTCGCCGGCGCACTCGCATCCGAAGCGTCCCGTGCTCGGCTTCGACTGTCCTCGCTCGGAGGTCAGCGGGACGCGGCTCTGGGGATGGGCGCGCGACCGGTTCGGCACTCCGGAGCGCTTCTTCGCGCGCTTCTTCGTCGCGAACTACTGCCCGCTGGCGTTCGTCGAGGAGAGCGGGCGCAACCGTCCGCCCGACAAGCTGCCGGCGGCCGAGCAGCAGACGCTCTTCGCGTTGTGCGACGACGCGCTGCGCAGCGTCGTGCGCGTGCTCGAGCCCGAGCTCGTCGTCGGCATCGGAGGATTCGCCGAGAAGCGGGCGAGGGCGGCGCTCGCCGGCGAGCCGTGCCGGATCGGCTGCATCCTGCATCCGAGCCCCGCGAACCCCAATGCGAACCGGGGCTGGGCGACGGTGATCGAGCGTCAGCTCGCGGAGCTCGGGGTCGAGGTGCCGTAGCGGAAAATGGCGTGAAAAATGGTGTCAGACACCTTTTTCGTTGAGGTGCCCCGTATCAGGACACGCAGCAACGAAAAAGGTGTCTGACACCATTTTCCGCCGGTCAGCGGACGATGGGCTCGCGCCGATTCCGCGATCCGCTCGGGTGCACCGCGGGCTCGGAGATCGTCGGCTCGCGGCGGCCGCGCGGCTCGGGCGGATCGGGGACGGTCGGCTCCGCGTAGCCCGCGCGGGCCGCGGGCCGGCCCTGCGACAGCAGCGCGTTCAGCCGGTCGAGCTTTGCGTTCATCTCGACGAGCTCCTCGTGCGACTTCCGCGCCGACTGGCGAATGCCCTCGATCATGAACGGCACGAGGAACACGAGCACGAGCCACGCGATCAGCACGAAGCCGAGCACGAGCACGACGATCGGCGGAAGATTCTCGAATACGTCCATCTCGTTGCCTCCGGTCCGAGCGCTCAGGGCCGCCGTCAGACGTTGAACCTGAAGTGGATCACGTCGCCTTCCTGCACGACGTACGTTTTGCCTTCGAGCCGGAGCTCGCCGGCCTCGCGCGCGCCGTGCTCGCCGCCGCGTGCGATGAAGCTGTCGTACGCGATGACCTCTGCGCGGATGAAGCCCTTCTGGAAGTCCGTGTGGATCGCACCCGCCGCATCGTACGCGGTCGCGTCGTGCCGCACGGTCCACGCGCGGACCTCCTTGGGCCCGGCCGTGTAGAACGTCTTCAGCCCGAGCAGACGGTACGCCGAGCGAATCACGCGGTTCAAGCCGGGCTCCTCGAGCCCGAGATCCTTTAGGAACTCGCCGCGCTCCGCTTCCGGAAGCTGCGCGAGCTCCGCCTCGATCGACGCCGAGATCGCGACGGCCTCGGCGCCTTTCGCCGCCGCGTACTCGCGCACGCGCTCGACGAGCGGATCGTCGTCGCCCGCGCCCTCGGCAACGTTTGCGATGTACATGACGGGCTTCGCGGTCAGGAGATGCAGGTCGCGCAGCACGTCGCGATCCGCGTCGTCGAGCGCGAGCTCGCGGATCGGCTGCCCGGCCTCGAGGGCCGCCGCGAGCTTCTGCAGCACGTTGCGCCGCGCGACGGCGGATTTCTCGTTCGTCTTCGCGGCGCGCTCCGCACGCGCGAGGCTCTTCTGCACGGTCTCGAGATCGGCGAGCATGAGCTCAATCTCGATCGTCTCGATGTCGTCGATCGGATCGACGCGGCCCGCGACGTGGGTGACGTCGTCGTTCTCGAAGCAGCGGACGAGATGCGCGATCGCGTCGGTCTCGCGGATGTGGGCGAGGAACTGGTTGCCGAGGCCTTCGCCCTGCGACGCGCCCTTCACGAGGCCGGCGATGTCGACGAACTCGACGACGGTCGGCACGATCTTCGCGGGCTTCACGATCGCGGCAAGCGCGTCGAGCCGCGGATCGGGCACGGTCACGACGCCGACGTTCGGATCGATCGTGCAGAAGGGATAGTTCTCCGCTGGGATGTCCGCCGCGGTCAGCGCGTTGAAGAGCGTGGACTTGCCGACGTTCGGCAAGCCGACGATTCCACACTTGATGCCCATGTTGTCCTTAGAGAGGTTCCGGCGGCCGCATTACTCCGCCGCCTTGCTTTCGGCCGCCGGCTTGCGGCTGTGCAGCCTGTGCGTCGCGCGCTCGGCCCCTTCCTCGATGAAGACGGGTACGAGCTCGACCGCGTCCGTGATCGTCGCCATGATCAGCGCTTCCTCCTCGGCGGACGCGCGGTCGAGCACGTGGTTCACGACCTCGTCGCGCCGTCCCGGTCCCGGATGCCCGACGCCGATCCGCAGGCGCCAGAACGCCGTGCCGATGTGCTCGGCGATGTTGCGAATGCCGTTGTGGCCCGCGTGCCCGCCGTCGAACTTCAGCTTCGCGCGGCCGGGCGGCAGGTCGATCTCGTCGTACGCGACGAGGACGTGCTGCGGCTCGATCTTGTAGTAGTTGACGGCCGCCGCGACCGCCTGACCGCTCAGGTTCATGTAGGTCAGCGGCTTCAGCAGCCTGATCCGGTGGGACGCGATCGAGATCTCCGCCGTCTCGCCGCGCAGCTTCTTGTCCTGAGAGAAGCTCGCGCCGTGGGCACGTGCGAGCAGGTCCGCGAACCAGAAGCCCGCGTTGTGGCGAGTGAGCTGGTATTTCGGTCCGGGGTTCCCGAGCCCGACGATCAGGTCCAGACGTTGCCGCATGTCGTGTTCCGTGGCCGCCCGGCGCTCGATGCGAGACGGCGCAGCGCCCTTCGGCCGAGTCTAAGGGCTCCGGGCCCCGTTTCCAGCGTCAGCGGCCGTGTGCGGCGAGCGCCGCGCCCGGGTCGGTGCCGGGCGCGGCCGCCGAATGGGGTCGGTCAGGAGGTCTCGCCCGCCGCGCTGCCCTCGGCGCTGCCTTCGGCCTCGGCCTCGGCCTCCTCGCGCCGCGGCGGCGTGATCGTCACGACCGGCAGGTCCTGATGGTGCTCGAGCGCAACGAGCTTGACGCCCTCGGGGAGCTTCAAGTCCGACAGGTGCACGATCTGGTTCAGCTCGAGCTGCGACACGTCCACCTCGATGAACTCGGGCAGGTGCTTCGGCAGGCACGTGATCTCGAGGTCGGTCGCGAGATGCTCGATGACGCCGCCCTGCTCCTTGACGCCCTTCGCGACGTCCTCGCCGACGAAGTGGATCGGCACGTGGAGCGTGATCGGCTGGTCCTCGACGATCCGCTGGAAGTCGAGGTGCACGACCTGCGGCCGGGCCGGGTGGCGCTGCACTTCCTTGACGACGACCGACTGCGTCTCGGAGCCGATCCTCACCGTCAGGATGCTCGTGTAGAACGCCGCCTGGCCCATCTCGCGGAGCAGGCTGTTGTGATCGAGCGCGATCGCCTGCGGCGGCTTGCCGCCGCCGTAGACCACGGCGGGCACCTTGCCGTTGCGGCGCAGCGCGCGGCTACCGGCGCGGCCGCGGGGATCGCGGGCTTCAGCTTGGAGTTCGGTAGTCACGGGAATCACCCTTCGGAGCGAAGCCGGGCATCATAGCAGAAAGGGGGGAAAAATGGTGTCAGACACCTTTTCGGCCGACCGGCCCGGCATTCCGGGCGGGGCAGTCGAAAAAAGGTGTCTGACACCATTTTTCCGCGTCAGTCGAGGTAGAGCGAGCTGACCGACTCCCCGCCCGTGATCCGGCGGATCGTCTCGGCGAGGAGCTCCGCGACGCTGAGCTGGCGGATCTTCGCGCAGGCGCGTGCCTCCTTGCGGAGCGGGATCGTGTCCGTCACGACGACCTCGTCGAGGACCGACGACTCGATCCGCTCGACCGCGGGGCCGGACAGGACCGGATGCGTGATGTACGCAACGACCTTGACCGCGCCGCGCTCCTTCAGCGCCCGCGCGGCCTGGCACAGCGTCCCGGCCGTATCGACCATGTCGTCGACGAGCACGCACGTCTTGCCCTCGACCTCGCCGATCACGTTCATGACCTCGGCCATGTTCGGCTGCGGCCGCCGCTTGTCGATGATCGCGAGGTCGGCGTCGTCGAGCCGCTTCGCGAGCGCCCGGGCGCGCACGACGCCGCCGACGTCCGGCGACACGACGACCATGTTCTCGTACTCCTGCTTCCACACGTCGCCGAGCAGCACCGGCGACGCGTACACGTTGTCGACCGGGATATCGAAAAAGCCCTGGATCTGATCCGCGTGCACGTCGACGGTGACGACCCTGTCGATGCCGGACGCGACGATCAGGTCGGCGACGAGCTTCGCGGTGATCGCGACGCGCGCGGCGCGCGGACGCCGGTCCTGGCGGGAATAGCCGAGATACGGAATCACCGCGGTGATGCGATGCGCGGACGCGCGCTGGCACGCGTCCGCCATCACGAGCAGCTCCATCAGGTTGTCGTTGACCGGCGGGCACGTCGGCTGCACGAGGAAAACATCGTTGCCGCGGATGTTCTCCATGATCTCGACGTTGACCTCGCCGTCGCTGAAGCGGCCGACCGAGATCCGGCCGACGGGCAGCGCGAGATGATGCGCAATGTCCTTCGTCAGTCGAGGATGCGCATTGCCCGAGAATAGGGTCGTCGTTCCGGAATCCACCAGCGGCCCTCCGATCGGCTGGGAAGCGTCTCCGAGCGGAGCCAGGATTACGGGTTTCACCGAGTTCGCCATCCTCGGCAACCCGTCGGCATGTCGTCTTCGTGTCCGCTCATCGCATCGAACGCGGCGTGGCTGGGGCGGCAGGATTCGAACCTGCGTATGACGGGATCAAAACCCGTTGCCTTACCGCTTGGCTACGCCCCAACGCCCGTGGGCAGCTCCGAGCGCGGTATTGTGCTGTTCGGAAGCCGCGGAGTTCAAGGAACCGATCGTCCAATCGTCGATCCGTAGCCGCACCTCGAGCTCGTCGTGGCTCATGTCGATGCGGCGCGGCACGAGCACCCCTTCCGCGAGCTGATATCCCTCGTACTCGAGCCGCCAGAGCCGCTGCTCGAGCGCCGTCAGCACGTTCGCGCGGCCGATCCTCGTGTCGGCCTCGTAGGCGGGGTCGGGCAGCCCGAGGAGCCAGGTCCGCAGGCTCTCGACCGGCACCCACCAGCCGAGGAGCTCCGACAGCTCCTGCTCCGGGTCCTCGAGCACGTGCTGCTCGCCGCGCGCCGTGACGACCATCCGCTCCGGCGAGCCCGTCACCTCGACGGCGCCGGCGCCGAACGGTCCCCGAATGACGAGCGTCGAGACGTCGCCGTCCTGACGCCAGCGGAACGTCGCCGGAAACCCGCGCTCGCCGGTCTCGACGGCGATGCGTCCGCGCATCTCCCAGGCCTGGATCGCCGCGAGGCGCGCCCGCCGCTCGTCGAATCCGAGGCCGTCGTGCTCGACGAGTGCCCGCTGGCAGCCCGCCGCCGCGACGAGCACGGCGGCGAGCAGCACGACGCGGATCATTGCGTCAGCCGGCGCTGCAACTCGTTCAGGTGCCGGCTGTCCGGGTTCCGCTCGAGCGCGGTCTCGAGCAGCTTGAGCGCCTCGTCCCGCTCGCCGAGCGCCCAGCGCACGTCGACGAGATGCGCGGCGATCTCGGGATCCTGCTCGAGCCGGTAGGCACGGTCGAGGTAGTCGAAGGCCGCCTCGTAGTCGCCGAGCTTGAACAGCACCCAGCCCATGCTGTCGATGATCGCGGCATTGTCCGGATCCATCGCGAGCGCCTTCTGGATGTAGCCGCGCGCCTCGACGTGCCGATCGAACTGATCCGTCAGCAGGTAGCCGAGCGCGTTGAGCAGCACCGGGTTGTCCGGATGGTCCTCGACGAGCTCCTCGAGCACGCGCATCGAGCGAGTCATCTGACCCTGCTCCTGCAAGTGCAGCGCGAGCGAATAGCGCAGCGACACGTTCTCCGGGTACAGGGACAGACCCTCCTCGAGCAGCCGCTCCGCTTCCTCGTGATCGCCGCGCTCCGCAGCGTCGTCCGCGAGCACGACGTAGAGCTGCGCGCGGGCGTCGTGCAACGCGGCGTCGTCCGGCGTGCGCTCGAGCGCGTCGGTGAAGAGCTTCATCGCCTCCGGTGCGCGGTCCATCTGCACGAGGAGCTGCGCGCGCGCGACGAGCATGTCGGAGCGGAAGCGCGGATTCGCCTCGCCGAACTCCTCGAGATGGCGCAGCGCGCCGTTCGGGTCGTTCATGCTGCGCATCAGGATGCTCGCGGTGCGCAGCTGCGCCTCGACGGCGTGCGTCCCGCCCGTGACGCGGGCGTACGCCCGGGTGGCCTGCAGCGGCTGCTCGCGCGTCTCGGCGATCCGCCCGAGGTAGTAGAACGCCTCGTCGCGGTAGCGCTCGTGGTAGCGCAGCTCCTCGAACAGGCGCTCGGCCTCGTCGAGGTCGTCCTCGGCCATCGCGAGGAACGCGAGCGCGCGGGTCGCTTCCGGCAGCCCCGGGTTCTCGTCGAGGATTGCCGTCAGGCGCTCGCGCGCCTCGTCGGTGCGGCCGGCCGACAGGAGGAGCTCCGCGTACTGCAGGTCCACGTCGAGGTCGTCGGTCTCCTCGGCGAGCCCGCGGACGAGCTCCAGGCTTTCGTCGGTGCGGCCGGCGACGAGCAGCGCGCGGGCATAGAGGAGCTGCGCTTCGCGCCACTCGGGCCTCTGCTCGGTCGCGGCGCGCGCGTTCTCGAGCGCGAGCGGGAAGTCGCCCGCCCGCATCGCGAGCCGCGCGAGGCCGAAATGTCCCTCCGGCGTGCCGGGATAGCGCTCGGTCAGCGCCTTGACGATGTCCACGCCGGCCTGCGCATCGGGCTCGGCGGCGAGCGCCTCGACGACGATCCCGAGCGCCGTGCCGGCGCCGGTGCGCTGCGCGCCCGCCGCGACGAACTCGCCGAAGTGCTCGACCGCGGCGTCGATGCGCCCGGAGCGGGCCTCGAAGATGCCGGCGAACCAGTGCGCACGGATGTCCTCGGGATCGATCTCGAGCCAGCGCCTCGCGGCGTCGAGCCCGATGTCCTGCAGGCCGGCGTCGTAGGCGATCTGCGTGGCGCGCTCGGCGAGCGACGGGTCGTCGACCAGCCGGGCGGCCGCGAGGAAGTGGCCGGCGGCCTCGTCGAGCCGCTCCGCTTCGAGCGCGATCTCGCCGCGCAGCGCGTGAGTGTCCACTTCGACGCGGCTGCGCTGCGCCGCAACCGGCGAGCCGGCGCAGCCCGCGACGCAGGCGATCAGCGCGAGGTGCCAGGCATGCTTCATAAGTCGGTCCACCTCAATGGAAACGGTCCGCCTGGGGCGGATGTCCGACTATACCGCAGCTCCGGAACCCCGGGCCTCCGTCCCTTGTCCTTGGTGGCGGCGTTGCCGGACAATCAGCCCGCATTTTCCGGGCGCGGGCGGGTCCAGAGCGGCGGCCGACCCCACGCGGCCGGTTGCCGTCCGGACCGCTGCCGCGGGCGGCCGACCCCGCCGCGGCCGGGCGGCGCGGCCCACTAGACGATCGAACCGTGAACGAATCCATACGGCGCAAACTGACGGCGCTGACCGAGCGCTACGAGGAGCTCGCGCACCTGTTGAGCGAGCCCGAGACGATCGCGGACAAGGACCGCTTTCGCGAGCTGTCCCGCGAGTACGCGCGCCTCGAGCCGGTGGCCCGCGACTTCGCGGCATACCGCAAGCTCGAGGAGGATCTCGCCGCGGCCGAGGAGCTCGCGCGCGGCGACGACCGCGAGCTGCGCGCGCTCGGCGAGGAGGAGGCCGCGGCGCTGCGCGAGCAGCGCGACGCCCAGGAGCGACAGCTTGCGCTGCATCTCGTGCCGCACGATCCGGACGACGACGCGAACCTGTTCCTCGAGATCCGCGCCGGCACCGGCGGCGACGAGGCGGCGCTCTTCGCGGGCGACCTCTTCAGGATGTACAGCCGCTACGCGGAAGAGCAGGGCTGGAGCGTCGAGGTGCTGTCCGCGAACGAGGGCGAGCACGGCGGCTACAAGGAGATCATCAGCCGGATCGTCGGCAAGGGCGCGTACGCGAAGCTCAAGTTCGAGTCGGGCGTGCACCGCGTGCAGCGCGTTCCGGCGACGGAGGCCCAGGGGCGGATCCACACGTCGGCGTGCACGGTCGCCGTGATGCCCGAGCCCGAGGAGATCGGCGACATCGAGATCAATCCGAACGACCTGCGCATCGACACGTTCCGCGCGTCGGGGGCAGGCGGGCAGCACGTCAACAAGACCGACTCCGCAGTACGCATCACGCACATCCCGAGCGGCATCGTCGTCGAGTGCCAGGACGAGCGCTCGCAGCACAAGAACCGCGCGCGGGCGCTGTCGCTGCTCGCGGCGCGCCTGCGCGACGCCGAGGTCACGAAGCGCGAGAGCGAAACGGCCGCGCGGCGCAGGCGTCTCGTCGGCACCGGCGATCGCTCCGAGCGCATCCGCACGTACAACTTTCCGCAGGGACGCGTCACGGATCATCGGATCAACCTGACGCTGCAGAAGCTCGACAGGATCCTCGAGGGCGATCTCGACGAGGTCATCGAGCCGCTCGCGAACGAGTATCGCGCCGACCAGCTCGCCGCGCTCGGCGGCGGTTGAGCGATGCGGGCGGGGCCCTTGTCGTCCGAGCTCGATCGCGCGCGCTGCTATCGCGACGCGGTCCGCGCCGCGACGGCGGCGCTCGAGCGCGCGAGCGATACGCCGCGGCTCGACGCGGAGCTCCTCGTCGCGCACGCGGTGCCGGCCGCGCGGAGCGCCGTGATCGCGTTCCCCGAGAGGCTGCTCGCCGCCGACGCCGCGCGCCGGCTCGCCGCGCTCGTCGCGCGCCGCGCGGCCGGCGAGCCGCTCGCGTACCTCGTCGGCCGCAAGGAATTCCGCTCGCTCGATCTCGTCGTCGGGCCGGCGGTGCTCGTGCCGCGGCCGGAGACGGAGCACCTCGTCGAGGCCGCGCTCGCGCGGCTCGACGGCGTCGCGTCGCCCGCGGTCCTCGACCTCGGCACGGGCAGCGGCGCGATCGCGCTCGCGATCAAGGCGGAGCGGCCGGACGCCCAGGTCGTCGCCGTCGACGCGAGTGCCGCGGCGCTCGACGTCGCGCGCGCGAACGGCGCGTGCCTCGGCCTCGACGTCGACTGGCGCAGGTCGGACTGGTTCAGCGCAGTGCGCGATCTGACGTTCGATGCGATCGTGTGCAACCCGCCGTACGTCGCGAGCGGCGATCCGCATCTCGCGGAGCTCGTGCACGAGCCGCGCGCGGCGCTCGACGGCGGCCCGGACGGGCTCGACGCGATCAGGGCCGTGCTGCACGACGCGCCGGCGCGGCTTCGCCACGGCGGCGTGCTGCTCGTCGAGCACGGCAGCGATCAGCAAACCGACGTGGCCGGGCTCGCCGCGGCGGCGGGATTCGACGTCGTCGAGCGTGGGCGGGATCTCGCGGGGCGCGACCGCTACGTCGTGCTCGCGCGGCCGCGCGCGCGGCCTTGACGCGGCCGCGGGCGGCGACGACACCGCGCCGACGCCGGAACCCGAGGAGGCCGAGTCGCCCGGGCAGGCGCCCGGAATTCGAGAGCGAGTCGGCCGGCCGCTAATGCAGCATCTGCCGCGGCGCCTCGCCGCGCAGGATCGCCGCGATGTCGGCGTCGTCGTAGCGGAACGCGCGGTTGCAGAACTCGCAGGTCAGCTCGACCCAGCCCGGGTCCGTGAGCAGGTCCTCGAGCTCGTCCTCGCCGAGCAGGCGCACGATGCTCGCGAGGTGCGCGGGCGTGCAGCGGCAGTCGTGCAGCACGGGCCGTGCGGCGAACAGCCGGACGTCGTAGCGGTGGAACAGCTTCGACAGCAGCGCCGGCGCGGCGGCGCCCGTGAGCTCGTCGGTCGATACCGTTTGCGCGAGCATCGCCGCCTCGTCGAACGTGTCCTGCGACGGCTCGTGGCCCGGCAGCGCCTGCAGCAGCATGCCGGCGACGCGCCGCTCGGTGCCGCGCAGGATCAGCCGCGTCGGCAGCTGCTCCGACTGGCGGAAATACGCCTCGAGGCACGCCTCGAGGTGCGGGCTCACGATCGGCACGATGCCCTGGAAAAAGCCCATCGGGCCGCGCGTGTCGATGTTGACCGCGAGCCGGCCCTCGCCGAGCAGCGCCTCGCCGCGCTCGCGCGCGTCGCACTGCGCCATGCCTCGCACGCGCAGCTCCTCGGTGCACTGGATCAGGAGCAGCTTCAGCGCGCCTTCGCCCTGCAGCTGCATCGACACGCGCGGCCTCGCCTTCAGGCTGCTCGCGAGCAGCACGGTCGCCGCGATGCTCTCGCCGAGCAGGCGCTTCAGGTCGGGCGGGTAGTTGTGCTGTGCAACGACCTGCTGCCAGGTCTCCTCGAGCCGCACGAGCGCGCCGCGGATCCCGCAGCCCTCGAGCAGAAAGCTTTGCACTTCGTTCATGCCGTCGGCCCTCGAGTCACTTCCGTATGCGGGGCGCGCGCCCGTGATCAATCCGGCGAATCGAGCCGCGCGCGCAGCGTCTGATTCACCTGCTGCGGATTCGCCTTGCCGCGCGACGCCTTCATGACCTGCCCGACGAGGAAGCCGAGCACCTGCGTCTTGCCGTCGCGGTACTGCTGCACCTGCTCGGGATAGGCGCTCATCACGTCGTCGACGAGCGCCTCGATCGCCTCGCGATCCGTGATCTGCACGAGCCCGCGGCTCTCGATGATTCGCGCGACGTCGCCGCCTTCGTTCCACAGCGCCTCGAAGACGTCCTTCGCGATCTTTCCGGAGATCGTCCCGTCCTCGATTCGATCGAGCAGCGCCGCGAGCTGCTCGGGCGCGACGCGCGATTGGCCGATCTCGAGGCCCGCGCGGTTCAGCGCGCCCGTGAGCTCCCCGAGCACCCAGTTCGCGACCGCCTTCGGACGTGCCTTCGTCGCCTTGACGGCTGCCTCGTAGTAATCGGCGAGCGGCCGCTGGCCCGTCAGGAGCGACGCGTCGTAAGGCGGCAGCTCGTACTCTCTCATGAAGCGCTCGCGCTTCGCGTCGGGCAGCTCCGGAAGCTCGGCTCGGATCCGCTCGATCAGCGCGTCGTCGACGACGAGCGGCAGCAGGTCCGGGTCCGGGAAGTAGCGGTAGTCGTTCGCCTCTTCCTTCGTCCGCATCGGCCGCGTCTCGTTGCGGTCGGGGTCGTAGAGCCGCGTCTCCTGCACGATGCGGCCGCCGCTCTCGAGCACGTCGATCTGCCGCTCCGCCTCGACCTCGATCGCCTTCTCGACGAACCGGAACGAGTTCAGGTTCTTGAGCTCGGTCCGCGTGCCGAAGTTAGGATCCCCGCGCCGCCTGACGGAGACGTTCGCGTCGCAGCGGAACGAGCCCTCCTGCATGTTGCCGTCCGAGATCCCGAGATAGCGGACGAGCGTATGGATCTTGCGCATGTACGCGCCGGCCTCGGCCGCCGAGCGCATGTCGGGTTCGGAGACGATCTCGATCAGCGGCGTGCCCGCGCGGTTCAGGTCGATGCCGGTCAGGCCGTGGAAGTCCTCGTGCAGCGACTTGCCGGCGTCCTCCTCGAGATGCGCGCGCGTGATACCGACCGTCTTCACGGTGCCGTCGTCGAGCACGATGTCGATCTTCCCGCCGTGCACGATCGGCAGCTCGTACTGGCTGATCTGGTAGCCCTTCGGCAGGTCCGGATAGAAGTAGTTCTTGCGCGCGAACACCGAGCGCCGCGCGATCGTGCAGCCCGTCGCGAGGCCGAACTTGATGGCCATCACGACCGCCTCGCGGTTCAGCACCGGCAGCACGCCCGGGTAGCCTAGGTCGATGAGGCTCGCCTGCGTGTTCGGCGGGGCGCCGTACGCCGTCGACGCGCCGGAGAAGATCTTGCTCTTCGTCGCGAGCTGCGTGTGGATCTCGAGGCCGATGACGACTTCCCAGTCCATCCGTGACGCCCTCACTCCCAGCCCGGCGGCACGCGGCGGTGCCAGTCCGTGACCTTCTGGAACCAGTGCGCTGTCTTCAAGAGCTTCGCTTCGGAGAGCGGCGGGCCGACGAGCTGCAGGCCCACCGGCAGGCCTTCGACGAACCCGCACGGCATCGACAGCGCGGGCAGCCCCGCGAGGTTCGCGCCGATCGTATAGATATCGTTCAGGTACATCTGGATCGGATCGTTCGTCTTCTGGCCGAGCAGGAACGCGGGCGTCGGCGTCGTCGGGCCCGCGATCAGATCGACTTCGCGGAAGGCGCGCGCGAAGTCGTCGCTGATGAGCTTCCGGATGCGCTGGGCCTTCAGGTAGTACGCGTCGTAGTAGCCGGCCGAGAGCACGTAAGTGCCGGTCAGGATCCGCCGCTTCACCTCGGCGCCGAAGCCTTCGCCGCGGTTTCGCTTGTAGAAGCTCGCGAGATCGAGCTTCTCGGCGCCGGGCGCGCGGTAGCCGTAGCGCACGCCGTCGAAGCGGGCGAGGTTCGACGACGCTTCGGCCGGCGCGACGACGTAGTAGGCGGGCACGGACAGGTGGACGTGATCGAGGTGGAGCGTCACGAGCGTCGCGCCGAGCTTCTCGAGCTCGGCGAGCGCGGCGCGCACGGCCTCCGCGTTCGCGGCGTCGAGCCCGCCGTCGAAGAAGTTGTCCGGCACGCCGATCCGCAAGTGCTCCCACGGCGTGTCGATCTCGGCCGAGTAGCGCGGCACGGGCTCGTCGAGCGACGTCGAGTCGCGCGGGTCGAAGCCCGCCATCGACTCGAGCAGCAGCGCCGCGTCCTCCGCCGTCACGCTCAGGACGCCTGCCTGATCGAGGCTCGACGCGAACGCGACCATGCCGTAGCGGGATACGCGCCCGTACGTCGGCTTGATGCCGGTGACGCCGGACAGCGCCGCCGGCTGGCGGATCGAGCCGCCGGTGTCGGTGCCGGTCGCGGCGGGCACGAGCCTGCCGGCGACGGCCGCGGCCGACCCGCCGGACGATCCGCCCGGCACGCGTGCCTGATCCCACGGGTTCTTCACCGGGCCGTACCAGCTCGTCTCGTTCGACGAGCCCATCGCGAACTCGTCCATGTTCGTCTTGCCGAGCATCACGGCGCCCGCGTCCTTGAGCCGCTCTACGACGGTCGCGTCGTACGGCGACACGAAGTTGTCGAGCATCCGCGAGCCGCACGACGTCTTGACGCCCGCCGTGCAGAAAATGTCCTTGTGCGCGACCGGGATGCCGGTCAGCGGCGTCGCGGTGCCGTCGGCGAGTCGCCGGTCCGCCTGCTCGGCCTGCGCGAGCGCCTCGTCGCCGGTGACGGTGATGAAGGCGTTCAGCTCGCCGCCGAGCCTCGCG
>DASVCR010000054.1:0-77522 GCA_036381515.1 Gammaproteobacteria bacterium
CGTACTACGCGAGCCACGACTCGTTGACGGGCTTCATCAATCGGCGCGAGTTCGAGGAGCGGCTGTCTGCGGCCGTCCGCGCGGCGCAGCAGCGGAACGCGCCTGCCGCCGCGCTCCTTTATATGGATCTCGACCAGTTCAAGGTCGTGAACGACACGTGCGGGCACGCCGCGGGCGACCTGCTGCTGCGTCAGCTCGCCGAGGTGCTCCGGTCGCGCGTCCGCGCCGGCGACGTGATCGCGCGGCTCGGCGGCGACGAGTTCGCCGTGCTGCTCGCGGACTGTCCGGTGCAGCGCGCGGTCGAGATCGCGGACGGCCTGCGCGAGGCGATCGCGAACTTTCGCTTCGTCTGGCGCGACGGCGCGCTCCAGGTCGGCGTCAGCATCGGCGTCGTGCCGATCGACGCGAGCGCGGAGAACGTCGGCAGCGTGATGAGCGCGGCGGACGTCGCGTGCTACGTCGCGAAGGATCACGGCCGCAATCGGATCCACGTGTACGAGGAGGGCGACGCGGCCGAGCGGCATCAGGAAATGCAGTGGGTCGCGCGGATCAACCGCGCGCGCGAGGAGGAGCGGCTCGAGCTCTTCTATCAGCCGATCGTGCCGATCGGCGACGACAAGGCGGCCGTCACGCAGTACGAGCTGCTGCTCAGGATGCGCGACGAGCACGGCGAGCTCGTGCCGCCCGACTCGTTCATCCCGGCCGCGGAGCGCTACAACCTGATGCCGAGCCTGGATCGCTGGGTCATCACGCAGGTCATCGGCTCGCTCGTGTATCGCGAGCACCGCCGCTGCGCGCCGTACATGCTCGCGGTGAACCTTTCGGGAACGACGCTGAACGACTCGCGCTTCCTCGACTTCGTGCTCGGCGAGCTCGCGGCGGACGGCGTGCCGCCCGGCGCGCTCTGCTTCGAGATTACGGAGACGGCGGCGATCGCGAACCTCGCGAACGTCGTGTCGTTCATGCGAGCGCTGAAGGAGCGGGGATGCCGGTTCTCGCTCGACGACTTCGGCACCGGCCTCTCGTCGCTGACCTACCTGAAGCATCTGCCGGTCGACTACGTGAAGATCGACGGCCAGTTCATCCGCAACGTCACGCGGGACCCGGCGGACGAGAGCATGGTCGACGCGATCGCGCGGATGGCGCGGGCGCTCAAGATCCAGACGATCGCCGAGCGCGTCGAGGGCCGCGACGTGCTGCAGCGCCTCGCGGAGATCGGCATCGCGTACGCACAGGGCTACTACATCGCGGTCCCGCAGCCGGTCAGCGAGCTGCCGATCGGGCGGTGAGCGCCGGAGGGCCACTGCCGCTCGGTGCGGCTCCGCCGGCCATTGGCCCTTGGTCCCATTCTCGACGGGCGCGCCGCTGAGCTAGGGTAGGCTGACGTCCCGACGACGACTGACCCGGGCGCGTAGGCGGCGCGCCTCCGTGAGTCGCCCTGCTTCACGTCGACGCGCAAGTCGGGGTCGGCGTCAGACCGGCGCCAGGTCCGCGAGGCTCGGCCTGCCATGCACACGCTGAGGCGCGATTCGATCTCGTCCTCGAAGGGGACCTGCCTTCGCCTCGTGCTCGCGGTGCTCGTGCTCGCGATGCTGCCGCTCGGTGCGGCCGCGCAATCCGCCGCGGCTCCGGACCGCGTCGAGCTTCGCCTCGGCATGCAGGCGTTCACGCAGTTCACGTCCGCCGTGCGGGTCGACTCGGCGTCTCGCGGCATCGGCACGCAGCTCAGGCTCGAGACCGACGTCGCGCTCGACGAACGCACGCGCGTGGCTCGCGCAGATCTCGTCTATCACTTCAACGCACGCCACCACGTCGTGCTCGCGAGCTACGACATCGAGCGAACCGGCACGCGGGACGTTTCCCGGCAGATCCGTTTCGGCGAGCAGACGTTCGACTTCGGCACTTCCGTGAGCGCGTCCTTCGACGAGGAGGTCGTGAAGCTCGCTTACGGCTACAACGTTCTCCTGCGGCCGCGTGCGACCCTGGGACCGTCGTTCGGCTTGCACGTGATGCGCTTCGAGGTCGGGTTGGCCGTCTCCGCCCTGTCGAGAAGCTATGAAGCGCGCACGACCGCGCCGCTGCCCGTCGTAGGCGTACGCGGCCATTACCGCATCGGCGACCGGTGGGCCATCAGCGGCGCGCTCGACCTGTTCGATGTCGAGGTCGGGGACGTCAAGGGCGTGTTCCGCGACGTGATCCTGACGTTCGAGCACGACACGTTCGACCGCATCGGCTTCGGTTTCGGCTTCAACTTGAACAGCCTCGACGTCTCGTCCGGCGACGACGATTTCCGCGGCATCATCGACTTGTCGTTTCGGTCGGCGATGGTCTACGTCAAAGGCGGTTTCGGCACGCGCACGAGCAGGTAGGCCGGTCAGCCGGACGGGGACGCGACCGTGCGCCTGGCGCCGAAGACCGGTGGCGCGGAGACCCCGACGCCGGCCCGTGCCGCGGACGCCGGGCCGCGGAACTGGGTTACGCTATCCGCATGTCCGCCCAGGATGTTCCGCTGATCGCCGCCGACGAGCCGCCCGCGTACGTGACCGTCGCTTCCGGCAACGCGCGCGAAGGCCGCGAGGTCGTCTTCGTCTGCGACCACGCGTCGAATCGCGTGCCCGCGGCGCTCGATCGCCTCGGGCTCGACGAGCGGCATCTGCTCGATCACATCGCGTGGGACATCGGCGCCGCGGCCGTCGCGCTGAAGCTCGCCGAATGGCTCGGCGGCCGCGGCGTGCTCGCCGGCTATTCGCGCCTCGTCGTCGATCTGAATCGGAACCTCGCCGACGGCAGCGCGTTCGCGCCGCTCAGCGACGGCGTGCTCGTGCCCGGCAACATCGGCCTCGACGACTCGGCGAAGGCCGCGCGCGCGGCGGCGTTCTACTGGCCGTACCATGACGCCATAGACCGCGTGCTCGACGACGCGACGACGGACGACGCGCGTCCCGTGATGATCGCCGTGCACAGCTTCACGCCGCGGCTGCACGGCATCGAGCGGCCGTGGCACATCGGCGTGCTGTGGGACAAGGACCCGCGTCTCCCGCTGCCGATCCTCGCGGCGCTGCGCCGTCATCCGGATATCGTCGCCGGCGACAACGAGCCATACTCCGGCCGTCATCCGGCGGACTTCACGATCGACTATCACGCGGAGCCGCGCGGCATCGCGCACGTGAGCCTCGAGATCCGTCAGGACATGATCCGCGACGAGGACGGGCAGATGCGGTGGGCGGAGCGCCTCGCGGACGTGCTCGACGATGTGCTGAACGATCCGGCGCTCTACCGGCCGGCGCCCGCGACCGCGCTCGGCACGGACGAGACCGGCGCGGGCCGCCATGCCGTGCCCCGTCCGAGGCTCACGCGGCCCGGCAGCGGCGCGGGCGGCGGCGACCGGCGCGTCGCGTACGCCGAAACGGGCACACGACGATGAAGGAACCTTCGTTCACGCTCGGCGTCGAGGAAGAGTATCTGCTCGTCGACCGCAAGACGCGCGACCTCGTCCAGACGATGCCCGCACCGATGCTCGAGCAATGCGCGGCGCGGATCGAAGGCCAGCAGGTGAAGCCCGAGTTCATGCGCTCGCAGATCGAGATCGGCACGCGCATCTGCCGGAGCATCGCCGAGGTCCGGGACTCGCTCGCGGTGCTGCGCGGCGCCGTCGTCGGCGTCGCCGACGAGCACGGGCTCGCGCCGCTCGCGGTGTCGACGCATCCGTTCGCCGTGTGGATGAGCCAGAAGCACACCGAGCGCGCGCGGTATCACGCGCTGTTCGAGGAGATGCAGGCCGCGGCGCGGCGGCTCCTGATATGCGGCATGCACGTGCACGTCGGCATCGAGGACGAGGAGCTGCGCGTCGACCTGATGAACCAGTTCAGCTACTTCCTGCCGCATCTGCTCGCGCTGTCGTGCTCGTCGCCGTTCTGGGAGGGCATCGACACGGGCCTCAAGTCGTTCCGCCTCACGGTTTTCGACGCGCTGCCGCGGACGGGCGTCCCGGAGCGCTTCTCGAGCCATGCCGAGTACCAGCGGCTCGTGCGCGTGATGACGGAGGCGGGGCTGATCGAGGACGCGTCGAAGATCTGGTGGGACCTGCGGCCGAGCGCGCGCTACCCGACGCTCGAGACGCGCGTGATGGACGTCTGCACCGATCTCGACGACGCGATCTGCCTCGCCGCGCTCGTCGTGTCGC
The DNA here is from genome assembly GCA_036381515.1 of Gammaproteobacteria bacterium. Lineage (GTDB taxonomy): Bacteria > Pseudomonadota > Gammaproteobacteria > Steroidobacterales > Rariloculaceae > ZC4RG20. The sequence continues at coordinate 4,184 of DASVCR010000054.1, forward strand.
TGCTCCGGATGATGTGGCGCCTGCGCTGCGGCAATCAGCGCTGGCGCACGTACTCGCCGCTCCTGATCCGCGAGAACCGCTGGCGCGCGATGCGCTACAGCTTCGATCAGGGGCTGCTCGATCTCGGCCGCGGCAAGGTCATCCCGTTCCCGCAGCTCCTCGAGGAGCTGCTCGCGCTGATCCGCGACGACGCGGCCGCGCTCGGCTGCACGGCCGAGGTCGAGCATGCGCGCACGATCCTCGCGCGCGGCACGAGCGCGCACCGCCAGATCGACGTGCGGCGCAAAGCGCTCGCGGCGGGCGCGACCGAGGCCGAGGCGTTCGTCGCGGTCGTCGACCACCTGATCGAAGAGACGCGCCGCGGCGTGCGCCGCCCGCCCGACGAGGCGAGCTCCATGCCGGCGGCAAGCTGACGATGGCCCAATACCAGAACGCATCGAGCGGGCTCGCGATCGACGTGCGCTCCGGCCGCCGGCCGGATGCGGCACCGGTGCTCGACCGGCGGCTCAACGTCGCGCCGATGATGGAGCGGACGGACCGGCATTGCCGCTACTTCCTGCGCCTCGTCGCGCCTCGCACGCTTCTTTACACGGAGATGGTCACGGCGGCCGCGCTGAAGCACGGCGACAGGGCGCGTCTCCTCGCGTTCGATCCGGCCGAGCATCCCGTCGCGCTGCAGCTCGGCGGCAGCGAGCCGGACGAGCTCGCCGCGGCGGCCCGCTGCGGGGCCGCGGCAGGCTACGACGAGATCAATTTGAACGTCGGCTGCCCGAGCGACCGCGTGCAGGCCGGGTGCTTCGGCGCCGCGCTGATGCTCGAGCCGGAGCGCGTCGCCGCGTGCGTCGCCGCGATGCGCGACGCGGTCGACGTGCCGGTGACGGTCAAGACGCGGCTCGGCGTCGATCACCACGACAGCTACGCGTTTTTGTGCGACTTCGTCGGCACGATCGCGGACGCGGGCTGCGAGACGGTCATCGTCCACGCGCGAAAGGCGTGGCTCAAGGGTTTGAGCCCGAAGCAGAACCGCGAGATCCCGCCGCTCGACTACGCACGCGTGCGGCGCTTGAAGCGCGACTTCCCGGCGCTCGACGTGATTCTGAACGGCGGCCTGAAGGACGAAGCGACGGCCCTCGCCGAGCTCGATCACGTGGACGGCGTGATGCTCGGGCGCGCGGCGTACGACGATCCGATGCTGCTTGCCCGGCTCGACGCCGCGATCTTCGGGCACGAGCCCGTATCCGTAAACGATGCGCTCGAGCGTTTCTTCGAGCATGCCGAGCGCGAGATCGCCGCGGGCACGCGGTTGAGGGTGATGACGCGACACCTGATGGGCGTTTTCGCCGGACGACCGGGCGGCCGCGCGTGGCGGCGCGCGCTCGGCGAGTGGCCGCGGGCGGACGATGCTCGAGCGACGCTCGCCGCGCTGCGCGCGCTCGCGGAGAGCCTGGTGCGACGCGAATTGTCAAGGGCCTGCGGCACGTAACCGCATCGACGCGCGCAGGCGAAGGGCGTCTGTCCCGAGTGAAGCGCGCACGCTTCCCGCTACAATACGCTCCTTGTCCCGGGGTCGAAGAGGATTCATTTCAATATGTCCACCGCGAAGCGAAAGCCCGTCCTCACGATGGCGCAGCAGGCCGACATACACGAGCTTTACGAGGAAGCCGTGCAGGCCGTCGACGGCGAAGTCGAGTACCTCGTCGATACGTTCAAGGCGCTGCGGGGGCGCGAGCCGATCAGCTTCCGCGAGGACTTCTGCGGCACGGCGAGCGCCGCGTGCGAATGGGTGCGCACGCATCCGCAGCGCGTCGCGATCGGCGTCGACATCGACGAGGAGACGCTCGAGTGGGGACGGGCGAACCGCGTCGGACGGCTTCCGGAGAAGGATCGCCCGCGCGTCAAGCTGCTGCATGCCGACGTGCGCACGGTCGAGACCGAGCCGGTCGATATCGTCGGTGCGTTCAACTTCAGCTACTACTGCTTCAAGACGCGGAAGGAGCTCGGCGGGTACTTCCGCCACGTGCGCAACGCGCTGAACGACGACGGCCTGCTCGTCCTCGACGTCTTCGGCGGCTCCGAGGCGTTTGCCGTTCAAAAGGAAAAGACCAAGTACGACGACTTCACGTACATCTGGGACCAGGCCGAGTTCGACCCGGTCACGCACCGGATGGTGTGCCACATCCACTTCAAGTTTCCGGACGGGTCGAAGCTGAAGAACGCGTTCAGCTACGAATGGCGGATGTGGACGATGCCCGAGATCCGCGAGCTGCTCGACGAGGCGGGCTACTCGAAGGTGCGCGTCTACTGGGAGGGCGAGGACGAGGACGGCGAGGGGAACGGCGAGTTCTACGAGACGGAGACCGGCGAGCCCGATCCGGCGTGGATCGCGTACGTCGTCGCCGAAAAGTAACACTGCGTCGGGCGTGCCGAACGGCGGCCGCTGCCGCTGGCACGTCAGCGGTCCGGCCGCCGTCACCTGGCAGCCCAGGCCGCGGTGGCACCGGCCGCGGTTGCTCGGCAGCGACGGCCGTGGCCGCACGGCAGCGACGGCCGCGGTCCGACGGCAGTTCGGCTGCAGGTCGCGCGGCAGTTCGCCCGCGATCGTCCGGGATTTCGGCCGTGGTCGTACGGCAGCTCGGTGCCGTCGCTCGGCAACCCCGGCGCCGCCGCTCGACCGGCCTCGGGCGGCCGATCGGAGGCCTCGATCGCCGTCGCTCGGCGGTTTCGGCCGCGAGGGGGAGTCGTCCGCAGCGCGTCTCGTGCACGTGGCTGGCGGGCTTTCCAGCCCGCCGGCGTCCCACGCTGGCCGTTCGCTGCGGGAGCGCGTATCCTCCCGAATTGCGGGAACTTTCACGCAGCCGGGGTGGCCGATCCTAGCTGCTCCGAGTCACGTGACCCGCGTCGGACCCGACGTATAATCCCGCTGACCTCGCCCCCGCTTGGGCGCAGAAGGAAGCCATGGGTAGGGAAGTCGAAGTTGCGATCCTGTTCGCCGACGTGGTGGGCAGCACGCAGCTTTACGAACAACTCGGCGACGACAAGGCCCGCGAGATGGTGGGCCGGTGCCTCGCGATCATGCGCGAGGCGACCGAGACCTCGAACGGTACCGTCATCAAGACGATGGGCGACGAGGTCATGTCGACCTTCCCGACGGCCGACGACGCGATGACCGCCGCGCGGCGCATGCAGGAGCGGATCTCGGCCGCGTCGGAGCTCGTCCACGAGAACGGCCGCGTCGCGATCCGCATCGGTTGCCATTTCGGCCCGGTCGTGCAGGAGCAGCGCGACATCTTCGGCTCGGCCGTGCACATCGCGAATCGGATGACGAGCCAGGCGAAGGCGAAGCAGATCGTCACGACGCTGTCGACGGTCGAGCGGCTGTCGCCCGAATGGCGCTCGATCGCGCGCCAGATCGACGTCGCGACCGTGCGCGGCAAAGCCGACGAGGTGATCCTGTTCGAGGTGCTGTGGCAGCCGGAAGAGGCGACGAGCATGCTGCCGACGGTGCCGTGGAGCAAGAAGGCGAACTCGCGTCCGAAGCGGTTGAGCCTGCGCTACCAGGGCAAGGAGATCCTGGTCGGCGAGGGGCGCAAGAGCGTGACGCTCGGCCGCGCCGAGGACAACGACCTCGTCGTGAAGGGAAATCTGATCTCGCGGCTGCACGCCCGCGTCGAGGCGAGCCGCGACAAGTTCACGTTATTCGACGAGAGCACGAACGGCACGTTCGTGCGCACCGACTCCGGCGAGGAGATCTTCGTTCGCCGCGACAGCACGCAGCTCACGGGCGAGGGCGTGATCGGCCTCGGCCGCGCCGCGCAGCCCGGCACCGCGCTTGCGGTGCACTACGTCGTCGAAGACTGAACGCTGACCGCTGCGTCGTCTGCTGAAGAGTGCGCGCCGTCGGTAGACGGCGGCGGCTGCGTGCTCGTGTGCGCCGGGCCTGGCGCCGGTCGATCGCGCGTGTCGTCGGCATGCGCTTTCCGCGGCACGCGGGAAGAACGTCCTGCCGCTCGGCGGCGGCCATCCATGGCCGCCGAACGGCCGCCGAAAGCGCATGCCGACGACACGCCGGCGCTGCCGGCGCGGTGGGTTCGATGTCGCGAGTAGTGTCAGACACCTTTTTCGCTTGCGAAAAAGGTGTCTGACACAATTTTCGGTCAGCCGAGCGCGTCGATGACCCGCCGGTGCTCTTCCCGCAGGCGCTTCGGCAGGCGGTCGCCGAACGTGTCGAGATACGCGCCGAGATCCTTCATCTCGTCGCGCCACTGCGCCGGATCGACGGCGAGGAGCTGCGCGAGCGTCTCCGGAGAGACGTCGAGCCCGGAGACGTCGAGATCCTCCGGCCGCGGCAGATAGCCGATCGGCGTCTCGACCGCGCCGGCGCGGCCTTCGCAGCGGTCGATGATCCAGCGCAGCACGCGCAGGTTCTCGCCGTAGCCGGGCCACAGGAACCGGCCGTCCGCGTCCCGGCGGAACCAGTTCACGTGGAAGATCTTCGGCAGCGCGCGCGTGCGCTCGGCGAAGCTCAGCCAGTGCGCCCAGTAGTCGCCGTAGTTGTAGCCGCAGAACGGCTTCATCGCCATCGGATCGCGCCGCACGACGCCGACCTTGCCGGTCGCGGCCGCCGTCGTCTCGGACGCGACGCTCGCGCCGACGAGCACGCCGTGCGCCCAGTCCTTCGCCTCGTAGACGAGCGGCGCGAGCTCGCGTCGGCGGCCGCCGAACACGAGCGCGGAGATCGGCACGCCTTCGGGCGCCTCGGCGAGGCTCGAGTAGCTCGGGTTCTGCTTCGCCGAGACCGTGAACCGGGAATTCGGATGCGCGGCGGGACCGTTCCCGGGCTTATAGGCGTTGCCGAGCCAGTCGATGACCGGCTCGCCCTCGTTCTTCTCCTCCCACCACGGCTCCATGTCCGCCGTCAACGCGACGTTCGTGAAGATCGTGTCGTGCGTGATCATGTCGAACGCGTTGCGGTTCGTCTTCCGGTTCGTACCGGGCACGACGCCGAAGTAGCCCGCCTCGGGATTGATCGCGCGGAGCCGCCCGTCGTTACCGACATGCATCCACGCGATGTCGTCGCCGAGCGTCCACACCTTCCATCCCGCATGGCTCGCGGGCGGGATCAGCATCGCGAGGTTCGTCTTGCCGCACGCCGACGGGAACGCGCAGGCGAGGTAGTGCGTCTCGCCCTTCGGATTCTCGATGCCGACGATCAGCATGTGCTCGGCGAGCCAGCCCTCGTCGCGCGCCTGCCAGCTCGCGATGCGCAGCGCGTGGCATTTCTTGCCGAGCAGCGCGTTGCCGCCGTACCCCGAGCCGTAGCTCATGATCGTGAGCTCCTCGGGGAAATGCATGATGTAGCGCCGCTCCGGATCGAGCTCGCCGGTGCAGTGCCAGCCCTTCACGAACGTGCCGTCCCGCTCGATGCGCTCGAGCGCGGGCTTGCCCATCCGCGTCATCAGATACATGTTCGCGACGACGTACGGGCTGTCCGTGATCTCGACGCCGCAACGCGCGTACGGCGAGTCGATCGGGCCCATGCAGTACGGGATGACATAAAGCGTCCTTCCGCGCATCGAGCCGCGGAAGCACTCGATCATCAGCTGCTTCGCCTCGTCGGGCGGCATCCAGTTGTTGTTGGGCCCGGCATCCTCCTGGTTGCGCGTGCAGACGTAGGTCAGATGCTCGACGCGGGCGACGTCCTGCGGGTCGGAGCGGTGCAGATAGCAGCGGGGATAGGTCTTCTGGTTCAGCTCGATCAAGGTGCCGTCCGCGAGCATCTTCTTGATCAGCGAGCGATATTCCTCGTCGGAGCCATCGCACCAGTGGATTTTGTCGGGTTGGGTAAGCTCCGCCACCTCGGCGACCCAGTCGCCGAGCGATTTGAGTCTTGTCGTCATTGGGTATTTTCGTGGCTGAAGTGGGAGGATGCGTGCCGGAAGTATAACGCGACGCTCGCGGAAATTGCGGTCGAGGGTTCTACGGACTCGACGGTTCGGTCCGTCCGCTGCCGCGGCGATCGGGCGTTTCGCGCGGCGGCGCGCTTCGGTTCTCTACGGTTCTTTCCGGTATCGGTACCGTCGCGGCGCCGCGCCGACGGCCGATTCCCGCGGGCGCAGGCCGGATTCGACGCTGCGGCGGGGGCCGGCATTCGCGTTATAGTCCGCCGATGCAAGCGCTCGCGGATCTGTTCGGCCCCGAAGGCGTCCTCGCGAGCCGTCTGCCCGGGTTCTCGTATCGCGAGGCCCAGGCCCGCATGGCGGACATCGTCGCGAACGCGCTCGCCGAGCGTTCGCACGTCGTGATCGAGGCCGGCACCGGCATCGGCAAGACCTTCGCGTATCTCGTGCCGGTCCTCCACTCGGGGCTCCGCGCGGTCGTCTCGACGGGCACCCGCACGCTGCAGGACCAGCTCTTCGCGCGGGACCTGCCCCGCCTCGGCCGCGTGCTCGGCCGGCCGGTGGACGTCGCGTTGCTGAAGGGACGCAACAACTATCTGTGCTGGCATCGCCTCGAGCTGATGCGCTCGAGCGGCGAAGCGGACGCCGCGACGCTCGAGACGCTCGAGGCCGTCCGGGCGTGGGCCGCCGCGGGCGGCAGCGGCGACCTGACCGAGCTCGACGATCTTCCGGAGCAGCATCCGGCCCGCGCCTGGATCACGTCGACGGTCGACAACTGCCTCGGCGGCCGCTGCGAGCACTTCGATCGATGCTTCGTCGTCGAAGCGCGCCGGCGCGCGCTCGCCGCGCAGGTCGTCATCGTGAACCACCACCTGCTGCTCGCCGACCTCGCGCTCAAGGAGTCGGGCTTCGGCGAGCTGCTGCCCGAGGCGGATGCCGTGATCGTCGACGAAGCGCACCTGCTGCCGGACGTCGCACAGCAGTTCTTCGGCGTCAGCGCATCGACCCGGGAGCTCGAGCTGATCGCGCGCGACGCGGTCGTCGAGGCGCGCGCGGCGTCCCGCTCGCGCGACGTCGAGGCGGCGGCGGACGCGTTGACGAAGGCCGCCGCCGACGCACGCATCGCGCTTTACAACGCGCCGCTCGGCCGCCTGCCGTGGGCGGCCGCCGCCGGGCTCGCCCCGCACGTCGCCGCTTGGCGTGCGCGGCTCGATGCGCTCGATGCGGCGCTCGCGCACGCCGAGCCGCCGAGCGCAGGGTTCGCGAGGCTGCGGGAGCGCTGCGAGGACGCGGCACTCCGCCTCGCGCGGATCGCAGACACCGACGACGACGCGGGCCTTCGCTGGGTCGAGCGCACGCAGCGCACGGTGAGCGTTCACTCGACGCCGCTCGACGTCGGCGACGCGTTGTCGTCCGCGATCGACGCGCAGGGTGGAGCGTGGGTGTTCGCATCGGCGACGCTCGCGGTCGGCGACGACTTCTCGCATTTCCTGAAGCGCATCGGTCTGCCGCGCGCGGCCGGGCACGTGCTGCCGAGCCCGTTCGACTACCGCCGCAACGCGAGGCTCTACCTGCCGCAGGGCCTGCCGCCGCCCGCGCGAGGCGACTTCGTCGAGGCGCTGATGCGGATCGTCTGGCCGCTCGTCGCGGCCGCGGGTGGCGGTGCGTTCCTGCTGTTCACGAGCTATCGCGCGCTCCATCTCGCGAGCGAGTGGATCGCGCGCCGCGACACGCCGGGACCGGTCCTCGTGCAGGGCAGCGGCCCGCGTCATCAGCTCCTCGAGCGGTTCCGGGAAGCGGGCGACGCGGTGCTGCTCGGCACCGGCAGCTTCTGGCAAGGGGTCGACGTGCCGGGGCCGGCGCTCAGGCTCGTCGCGATCGACAAGCTGCCGTTCGCGGTGCCGGGCGACCCGCTCGTGCAGGCGCGCCTCGACGCGATCCGGCGCGCCGGAGGCGATCCCTTCGTCGAATCGCAGCTGCCCGAGGCCGTGCTCGCGCTGAAGCAGGGCGTCGGGCGGCTGATCCGCGATTTCGGCGATCGCGGCATCGTCGTCATCGGCGATCCGCGGCTTCGAACGCGTCCGTACGGCCGGATCTTCCTGAAGAGCCTGCCCGACATGCCGATCATCGACGAGCTCGACGACGCGCTCGAGTTCGCGGCGTCGCTGCGAGCCGCGGCGGCGGCGTAAACGTTCATCGACGACGCGCCGCGTGCCAGAATCTCCGCCGCAATGAATCTGCTCGCGCTCGAAACCTCGAGTCCCGTCGGCTCGATCGCGCTGCTCTGCGGCGACGACGTGCTCGAGCGCTTCATCGAGACGCCGCGCGAGCAGACCGACCTCGTGCTGCCGTTCGTCGACGACGTGCTCGACGCGGCGGGACTCGCGCTGCGCGACCTCGACGCGGTCGCGTTCGGTCGCGGTCCCGGCTCGTTCACGGGCCTGCGGATTGCCGCGGCCGTCACGCAGGGCCTCGCGTTCGCGTCGGGCGTGCCGGTCGTCGCGGTTTCGAGCCTGGAGGCGCTCGCGCAGCGCGCGTGGCGCGAGCTCGGCGTCGACGACGCGCTCGTCTGCGTCGATGCGCGGATGCGGGAAGTCTATGCCGCGCGCTACGTCGTCCGGCGGGGCCGCGCGGCGCTCCGCGGCGAGGAGCGGCTGTGTCCGCCCGAGGCGCTGGTCGCGCCGGGCGGCGTCGACGGCGACGGCTGGACGGCCGTCGGCAGCGGCTTTGCGGCGTACGCGGATGTGCTCGCGCCGCTCGCCGGCCGTGCGGCGCGCGTCGTGCCGGACCTCGTGCCGGCCGCTCGTGACCTCCTCGTCGCCGCGGCGGACGACGTCGCGGCCGGGCGGTTCCTCGCGCCCGAGGCGGCGTTGCCGGTGTATCTGCGCGACGAGAACGCCTGGCGCCGCTAGCCCGGAAAATGTGTCAGACACCTTTTTCGGCCGAAAAAGGTGTCTGACACATTTTTCCGGCGGAATTGGGGTCAGAGCCCATTTCTCTGCGAAATCGGGGTCAGAGCCCATTTCCTGACCGGGAAGAGGCTCGGAGGACGAGCGGCCCCTGACCCAACTTGGCTAACCCCCAGCTTCAGGACGCCTTGGCTAACCCCCAACTTTAGGAAGCCTTCAGTAACCCCCAACTTCAGGAAGGCCTTTTCTCGGAGATTCCGTCAGCGGAAATGGGCGCAGAGGAATCTGGGGTCAGAGCTTTCGTTCGTGCGGAAAGTGGGAAACTGAGGGCAGAGCCCGCTCTCGGAAGTTGGGGCAGAGATGGGTCAGCGCCCCTTTTCCACGGACGGAGTCTCTCGACGCAGTTTCAAGTTTTCTCTGAGCTAATTCCCAAAGGGCTCTGCCCCGATTTCCGCATGCTGGCCCTAATTGCCATGCGGCAACCGGCTCTGGCCGGATTCTCCCGGGAAAGAGCCGCCCCCAATGTCTCCGCCTGGCTCTGACCCGAGTTTCGTCTGGAAAAGGGCTCTGACCCGAGTTTCGTCTGGAAATGGGCTCTGACCCGAGTTTCGTCTGGAAAAGGGCTCTGACCCCAATTTCGGCGTTCACCCCTCTGTAACATTGTGAAGCTGTAATGACCGGCGCCGGTTGAGCCGAGCGATCCCGCCATGACGGAAAAGAAGGTTTTGGTCGTCGAGGACGAAGAGCCGATCCGCGATCTGCTGCGTTTCAGGCTTGCGCGCGCCGGCTACGCCGTCGTGCCGGCGGCGACGGGTGCCGAGGCGCGGGCCGCGATCGCCGACACGCGTCCCGACGTCATCCTGATGGACTGGATGTTGCCGGACGTCAGCGGCCTCGAGCTCACGAGAGAGCTGAAGCGTGACCCCGCGACGCGCGAGATTCCCGTGATCATGCTGACCGCCCGCGCGCAGGAGGACGACCGCGTCGCGGGGCTCGAGGGCGGCGCGGACGACTACGTCGTGAAGCCGTTCTCGCCGCGCGAGCTCCTCGCGCGGATCAAGGCGGTGATGCGGCGCGGCACGGTCGAGGACGACGAGCTGCTGACCGCGGGCCGCCTCGTGCTCGACCCGGCGAGTCACCGCGTGATGGTCGACGGGGAGGAGGTCGCGCTCGCGCCGACCGAGTTCAGGCTGCTCAAGTTCTTCATGGAGCATCCCGACCGCGTCTACAGCCGCGCGCAGGTCCTCGATCGCGTGTGGGGCGGCAACGTCTATGTCGAGGAGCGCACGGTCGACGTGCACATTCGGCGACTGCGTCAAGCCTTGACCCCTTTCGGATACGATAGACTCATTCGCACCGTCCGAGGGGCCGGCTACGGGTTTTCGCCGGATCGAGCGTGAGACTGCCGAACCGCTGGGTATCGCAACTCGGGATCCTGACCGCGTGGCTCGGCGCAGCGCTGCTGCTCGGCCTGTGGTTCGGCGGCGTGAGCTGGTGGCTCGCCGGCGCGCTCGCGCTCTACCTCGGCCACGTGCTGCGGCAGGTGTATCTGCTCGACCGCGTGCTCGAGGGCGAGAAGCGTCTGCCGAGCTTCGAGACGCGCGGCCTCTGGGCCGAAATGTTCGCCCGCGTCGACAAGATCCGTGCGAAGGCGCGCAGCCGGAAGAAGAAGTATCACCGGCTGCTGCGCGAGGTCTGGGAGAGCACGGGTGCGCTGCGCGATGCGGGCATCATCCTGAACGCGGCGCACGAGATCCTGTGGTTCAATCCCGCGGCGACGCGCCTGCTCGGCCTCGATCCGTCGCGGGACATCGGCAACCGGATCGACAACCTCGTCCGCCACCCGGCCTTCGTCCGGCACCTGTCGAACCCGCAGGGCGAGGACGTGACGATTCCGTCGCCGCATCGGCCCGACTGCTGGCTGTCGATCACGTTGATTCCGTACGGACAGAACCAGCGGCTCGCGATCGTTCGCGACGTTACGCGGCAAATGAAGCTCGAGACGATGCGGCGCGATTTCGTCGCGAACGCGTCGCACGAGCTCAGGTCGCCGCTGACGGTGATCAGCGGCTACCTCGACGCGCTCGCGGACGACGACGAGCTGCCAAAGAGCTGGCGGCAGCCGGTCGCGGAGATGCAGCGCCAGGCGGACCGGATGACTCGAATCCTCAAGGATCTGATCGAGCTGACTCGCCTCGAGTCCGCGGAGCCGAGCGCGCGGCAGGACTTCGTCGACGTGGCCGCGCTGCTCGAGCAGATCGTCGGCGAGTTCCGCAGGCGGTCGGAAGGCAGGACGATCGAGCTCCACGTCGAGACCGACGCCGCGCTGCTCGGCAAGGAGGTCGAGATCCACTCGATCGCGTACAACCTCGTGCACAACGCCGTGCGGTTCACGCCGCCGTCCGGCCGCATCGACGTGACGTGGCGCGCGGACGGCGACGGTGCCGCGCTCGTCGTCGCGGACACCGGCATCGGCATCCCGCAGGATCAGATTTCGCGCGTGACCGAGCGCTTCTACCGCGTCGATCCGGGCCGCTCGCGCGCGACCGGCGGCACCGGGCTCGGGCTCGCGATCGTGAAGCACGCGCTGCAGCGCCACGGCGGCACGCTCGAGATCGAGAGCCGCGTAGGCGAGGGCAGCACGTTCACGTGTCGCTTTCCGGCGGCGCGGATCGCGCATCGGGACGAGGCCGCGCGCAAGGCGTCCGCGCGGGCCGTCGTATAGAATTCGCCTGAGCCGCGCGAGCGCGGCGGGAGTCGGCCGATGGAAGTCGAAGACCTGGGTCACCACATCTCGAGACGGTTCAACGAGGACCTCGAGCGCGTCCGCAACTCGGTGCTGACGATGGGGGGGCTCGTCGAGGACCAGCTCGATCGCGCGATGCGCGCGCTCGCGGAGGCCGACAGCGAGCTGGGGCTGCAGGTCGCCGAGAACGACGCGAAGGTCAACAAGATGGAGGTCGCGATCGACGAGGAGTGCAGCCGCATCCTCGCGACCCGCGCGCCGACCGCCGGGGACCTGCGCCTGATCATCGCCGTCATCAAGACGATCACCGATCTCGAGCGGGTCGGCGACGAGGCCGAGAAGATCGGCGTGCTGGCCGCGCGGCTCGCGGGCCAGGAGCGCCCGTCGACGAACTACCGGGAGCTGCGCAACCTCGCGCAGCACGTGAAGGAGATGCTGCGCGGCGCGCTCGACGCGTTCGCGCGCCTCGATGCGAAGGCGGCGCTCGCGGTCGTGAAGGCGGATGACGTCGTCGACGAGGAGTACGAGTCGATCTATCGTCAGGGGCTGACGTTCATGATCGAGGATCCGCGGACGATCTCGCGCGTCATGGACACGATGTGGGTCGCCCGGGCGCTCGAACGGATCGGCGATCATGCGAAGAACATCTGCGAGTACGTGATATTCATGGTGCACGGCAAGGATCTGAGGTATACGGGGCTCGAGCACATCGAGGCGGAGGTGCAGGAGGCGGTGCGCCGTCGGGAGAGCCGCTCGTGATCGCCGTGGCCGGCGCGGCGCCGCGGCAGTGGTTCGGGACGCGCGGCGGGCGGCGGCTCCTGAACGGCATCGGCTTCCTGATCGTCGCCGCGCTGATGGGGTATGCGCTCTATGCGGAGCACGTCCTCGGGCTCGCGCCGTGTCCGCTCTGCATCTTCCAGCGGGTCGCGATGATCGCGCTCGGCTTCATGTTCCTTGCCGCGGCGCTGCATGCGCCGACCGGGTGGGGCGCGCGCGTGTACGCGGGCCTCGGCGCGATCGTCGCGCTGACCGGTGTCGGCATCGCGGGGTGGCACGTGCGGATGCAGAACCTGCCGCCGGACGCGATCCCGAGCTGCGGTCCCGGCCTCAACGTCTACTTCGAGACGCTCCCGGTGCTCGAAGCGCTGCGCGCGGTCTTCACGGCGTCCGGCGAGTGCTCGGAGGTCAACTGGACCTTCCTCGGCCTCAGCATGCCGGCGTGGGTGCTGATCTGGTTCGTGCTGCTCGGCGCGCTCGCCGTCGCCGCGAACTGGGCGCGCGTCTCCCGCTGAAATCGCGCGAAAATTGTGTCAGACACATTTTTCCCCGGAAAAATGTGTCTGACACAATTTTCCGTGTTTCGCCGTCAGCTCGTCCGCCGCGGCGGCCGCCCCCTTTTCCTCTTCACGAGCGGCCGCTGCACGGCGGTTTCCAGGCTCTGCCTGAACGCGTCATCGCCAGTCGGTACGCTATCGTTCAGGCCTTCCCGGATCCTCTGCACCGTTTCCTCCGGCAGCCTTTCGCAAATCAGCTCGCGATACCGGGCGGCCCTTTCGAACGGTGTCGGCCCGAGTAACAGAAAGGTCGGGTGCGGAGCGATCAGGGAGGACGGGGCGCCCGTGGAGTTGACGCGGCAGCTGCTCCACGGATACGCATCTGGGCGCCGGACGATCCCGGCCCGGACCGGGTTCAGCTCGATATAGCGATAGCACGCGAGACAGTAATAGTCGGCATCGATGGGTGAGGCATGGAAACGGCTCTCCCACAACGATCCGGTACGCGCGTAGCGCGCGTTGAAGTGGGCGGAATAGCGGCCGGAGACGTACTGCAGGAGGCGCGAGACGCCGTCGGGAAGCCGCGACGTCAGAAGCAGGTGCACGTGATTCGTCATCAAGACGTAGGCATGGACGCTGGTCTCAAAACGACGTGCGCCTGTGCGAAGGAGGGACAGATAGTCCACGAAGTCGCGCCGGTCCAGAAACGTCGCATCCCGGTTGTGCCCGCGTTGGACGACGTGGAACGTCAAGCCTGACAGACGAATCCGGTGTGCTCGGCCCATGACGGAGGGTGCAGGAACCAGACCCGACGAGCGTAGTACGCCCGGGAGCTCGCCTGCAGCCGTCAATCCCGCCGCGACATCGAGAAAAATGTGTCAGACACGATTTTCCGTGGAAAATCGTGTCTGACACATTTTTTAGAGGAGCAGGCGCTCGGCGATCCGGAAGTAGATCCGCTCGAGGCGCTCGAGGTCCTCGATCGCGACGCACTCGTCGACCTTGTGGATCGTCGCGTTCAACGGGCCGAGCTCGACGACGTCGATGCCGTAGGGCGCGATGAAGCGGCCGTCCGACGTGCCGCCGCTCGTCGAGAGCTCTGGTGTAAGGCCGGTCTCGTGCGCGACGGCTTCGTCGACCGTCTCGGTCAGCCTGCCGGGCGCCGTCAGGAACGGCTCGCCGGCGACGCGCCACCTGATCGTGTAGTCGATGCCGAGCCGCTCGAGCTCGGCCTCGACGCGTGCGGCCAGCGACTGCGCCGTCCACTCGGTCGAGTAACGGAAGTTGAAGCGGCAGTTGAGCTCGCCCGGGACGACGTTCGGCGCGCCGGCGTCGGAATGCACGTTCACCATCTGAAACGTCGTCGGCGGGAAGTGCGCGTTGCCCGCGTCCATCGGCTCGCGCGTGATCGCCGCGACGAAGCGCGCGAACGCATGCATCGGGTTCTCGGACGCGAGCGGATACGCGACATGACCCTGGACGCCGCGCACCGTCAGGAACCCGGTCAGCGAGCCCCGGCGCCCGATCCGGACCGTGTCGCCGAGACGCTCGCTGCTCGACGGCTCGCCGACGATGCAGTAGTCGAACAGCTCGCCGCGCGCCGCGAGGCGCTCCATGACCTTGAGCGTCCCGTCGTCGGCCGCGCCTTCCTCGTCGCTCGTGATCAGGAGCGCGATCGACCCGGGCGCGTCCGGATACGCAGCCGCGAACCGCTCGGCGGCCTTGATCATCGCCGCGAGGCTGCCCTTCATGTCCGCCGCGCCGCGGCCGATCAGCATCCCATCGCGCACCGTCGCCGCGAACGGCGGCGCGCACCACTGGTCCTCGGGACCGGGCGGCACGACGTCGGTGTGGCCGGCGAAGACGAGGACCGGGCGCCCGGTGCCGCGCCGCAGCCACAGGTTGTCGACCGGACCGAAGCGCATCGGCTCGGCCGTGAACCCGGAGGCCGAGAGCTCTTCGGCGATCAGCGCCTGACAGCCGGCATCGTCGGGCGTCACGGACGGACGCTGGATCAGTGCGCGCGCGAGCGCGACGAGGTCGAGGCTCACGCCGGCCCCTCCATGATTTTCCGCGCGAAGGATCGAGCACAACCCATTGATCTTACGAGGCCCTCATGCCGTCCGCCCGCGTCGACCGGCGGCCACGGCGCCGGCCTGCAACAATTCCGTAACATTCGTCGACTACCTTTCGGCCCGTCATGCGAGCCGACGACTTCCCGTCAGCGCCCGTCGTCCGTGCCGTCGCGGCGCTCCTGCTCGCGCTCGCGACCGCCTCGCCGGCGGCGGCGCAAATCGCCCGCGACTATATCAACATCGTCGGCTCGTCGACGGTTTATCCCTTCGCGACCGTCGTCGCCGAGCGCTTCGGGCGCGCGACCCGCTTCAAGACGCCGAAGGTCGAGGCGACCGGCAGCGGCGGCGGCATCAAGCTGTTCTGCAACGGCCTCGGCGTGCGCCACCCGGACATCGTGAACTCCTCGCGGCGCATCAAGCGGAGCGAGATCGAGAGCTGCGCCCGGAACGGCGTCCGCGAGGTCGTCGAGTTCGTCGTCGGCTACGACGGCATCGTCCTCGCGTCGTCTCGAGATGCGAACCCTATCTCTCTGACGCTGCAGCAAGTCTACCTCGCCCTCGCGAAGCACGTCCCGGATCCGTCGGGCGCCCCGCGGCTCGTCCCGAATCCGTATCGCCGGTGGTCCGACCTCGATCCGAAGCTTCCGGGCGCCGAGATCGAGGTGCTCGGGCCCCCGCCGACCTCCGGCACGCGCGACGCGTTCCTCGAGCTCGCGATGGAAGGCGGGTGCGGCACGTTCGAGCTGATCCGGTCGCTCGGCGACGACGAGCGCCTCGTCGCGTGCCACACGCTCCGCGAGGACGGCGCGTATGTCGAGGCCGGCGAGAACGACAACCTGATCGTGCAGAAGCTGAACGCGAACCCGAACGCGCTCGGCATCTTCGGCTACAGCTTCCTCGATCAGAACGGCGACCGTGTCCGCGCCGTCGCGATCGACGGCGTCGAGCCGACCTTCGAGACGATCGCCGATTCCAGGTATCCGATCTCGCGGCCGCTGTACTTCTACGTGAAGAAGGCGCACGTCGGCGTGATCCCGGGCATCGAGGGGTACCTCCGCGAGTTCATGAGCGAGGCCGCGGCGGGCGACTACGGTTATCTCTCCGATCTCGGGCTCGTGCCGCTTCGCGAGAACGAGCGCCGGGAGATGGTCGAGCGGATCGAATCGCTCGAGTCCCTGCAGCTCGCGAACGTCACACGATGATCGGCGACGTCGTGCGCCGAGCGCCCGCATGAGCGCTTCGACGGTCCTGATCGTGCTGCTCGGCCTGAGCGCGCTCGCGTACGCGGCCGGGCGTCAGCGGGCCATCGCCGGCGAGGGCACGGCCCCGACCCGCACGTACCACTCACTGCCCGGCTACTACGGCGGCTACGTCGCGCTGTGGTGTCTATTGCCGACGCTCGCGCTCTTCGCGATCTGGCTCGCGGTCGAGCCGATCGTGCTGAAGGCCGCGGTCGTCGATGCGCTGCCCCCGCCACTGCAGTCGCTTCCCGACGCGGAGCTCGGCTTGCTCTACAACGACGTGCGCAACCTCGTCGACGGCAACGTCGTCTTCGGCCAGCCGCAGCCCGCGGTCGTCGAGGCCGCCGAGCGCTATGCTCGGCTCAGGAGCGTCAGCCGCTATCTGCTCGCGGCCACCGTCGTCGTCGCGGGCGTCGCGTCGCTCGTGTTCGCGTACCGGCGCGTGCGGCCCGAGATGCGCGCGCGGAACCAGGTCGAGAAGACGATCGAGTACCTGCTCGTCGCCGCGTCGCTCGTCGCGATCCTGACGACGATCGGCATTTTTCTTTCCGTGCTGTTCGAGGCGCTCAGGTTCTTCCGCCAGGTCTCGCCGATCGATTTCCTGTTCGGGCTCGACTGGAGCCCGCAGACCGCGATACGCGAGGACCAGGTCGGGGCGTCCGGCGCGTTCGGCGCGATTCCGCTCTTCACCGGCACGTTGCTGATCTCCGGGATCGCGATGCTCGTCGCGGCGCCGGTCGGCCTGATGTCGGCGATTTATCTCTCCGAGTACGCGAATCCGCGCCTGCGCAGCTACGCGAAGCCGCTGCTCGAGCTGCTCGCCGGAATCCCGACGGTCGTCTACGGCTATTTCGCCGCGCTCTGGGTCGGGCCGATGCTGCGGCGCTTCGGGGAGGCGGTCGGGCTCGATGTCGCGTCCGAAAGCGCGCTCGGCGCGGGGCTCGTGATGGGCGTCATGATCATCCCGTTCGTGTCGTCGCTGTCGGACGACGTCATCAACGCCGTGCCGCAGTCGCTCCGCGACGGCTCGTACGGGCTCGGCGCGACGCGCTCGGAGACGATCCGCCACGTCGTGCTGCCCGCGGCGCTGCCCGGCATCGTCGGCGCGCTCCTGCTCGCCGTGTCGCGCGCGATCGGCGAGACGATGATCGTCGTGATGGCGGCGGGGCTCGCCGCGAACCTGACCGCGAACCCGTTCGACGCGGTGACGACGGTGACGGTGCAGATCGTGACGCTGCTCGTCGGCGACCAGGAGTTCGACAGCGCGAAGACGCTCGCCGCGTTTGCGCTCGGGCTCGTGCTGTTTCTCGTGACGCTGCTGCTCAACGTCGTCGCGCTCAAGGTCGTGCGGCGCTACAGGGAACAATATGAGTGACGTCGACGCGAGCGGCCCGATGCAGCCGACGCGCGCCCGCGTCGCCGAGGGACTCGCGCGCCGCTACCGGCGCGAGCGGCGTTTCAGGCTGCTCGGGCTCGCCGCGCTCCTGTTCGGGCTCGGCTTCCTCGCGGTGTTCTTCGTCACGCTGATCGTGAACGGCCACACCGCGTTCGTGCAGACGCGGATCCTGCTCGACATCGAGCTCGACGCCGCGAGCATCGATCCCGACGGCCGCCGCGACCCTGTCGCGCTCGAGACGGCCAACTACCAGGCGCTGATCCGCGACGCGCTCCGTCTGCGCTTCCCGGACGTCACCGAGCGGCGTGACCTGCGCGAGCTCTACGCGCTCGTGAGCCCGGCGGCCGACCTCGAGATCCGCCGGCTCGTGCTCGAGGATCCGGCCGTGATCGGCGAGACGCTTAGCCTCTGGCTCCTCGCGGACGACGACGTCGACATGCTCGTCAAGGGCCACATCGACCGGAACGCGCCGGAGGCGGGGCGGCGGCTCTCGGACCAGCAGATTCGCTGGGTCGACGCGCTCGAGGCCGACGGGCGCGTGGACTTGAAGCTCAACCGCTACTTCTTCACGTCGGGCGACTCGCGCGACCCCGAGCTCGCCGGCATCCGCAGCGCGACCGTCGGCTCGTTCTTCATGCTGCTCGTGACGCTCGCGCTGTCGTTCCCGCTCGGCGTCGCGACGGCCGTCTATCTCGAGGAGTTCGCGCCGCGAAACCGCTGGACGGACCTGATCGAGGTCAACATCAACAACCTCGCCGCCGTGCCGTCGATCGTGTTCGGGCTGCTCGGCTTGGCGCTCTTCATCAACGTGTTCGGGCTTCCGCGCTCGGCGCCGCTCGTCGGCGGCCTCGTGCTGACGCTGATGACGCTGCCCGTGATCATCATCGCGTCTCGCGCGGCGCTCACGGCCGTGCCGCCGTCGATCCGCGAGGCGGCGCTCGGCGTCGGCGCGTCGAAGATGCAGGTCGTGCTGCACCACGTGCTGCCGCTCGCGCTGCCGGGCATGCTGACCGGCACGATCATCGGCATGGCGCGCGCGCTGGGCGAATCAGCGCCGCTCCTGATGATCGGCATGGTCGCGTTCATCGTCGACGTGCCGGAGTCGCCGCTCGACCCGTCGTCGGCGCTGCCGGTGCAGATCTTCCTGTGGGCGGACAGCCCGGAGCGCGCGTTCGTCGAGCGCACGTCCGCGGCGATCCTCGTGCTGCTCGCGTTCCTCGTGCTGATGAACGGCGTCGCGATCCTGCTCCGGAAGCGCTTCGAGCGGAGATGGTGAGCGAAGGCGGTAAGCTTATGCTCGGCGCGAGCGAGGCCTCACGCCGATCCTGGAGGGGAGTTCGATGCTATCGATGATTCGACCGGCCACCGCGGTGGCGCAGCAGGAGGCCGCGCCCGCCGCACCGGAGCCTGCTCCGGCCCCGGCCTACCGCACGGTCGGCGACTACCGCGCGGCGAACCCGATCATCACGGCCCGCGACGTGAACGTGTTCTACGGCGAGAAGCAGGCGATTCAGAGCGTGAGCCTCGACATCGGCCTGAACGAGGTCATCGCGCTGATCGGCCCGTCCGGCTGCGGCAAGTCGACGTTCCTGCGCTGCCTGAACCGCATGAACGACACGATCGAGTCGGCGCGGGTGACCGGCGAGATCAAGCTCTACGACGAGGACATCTACGCGAAGCAGATGGACGTCGTGATGCTGCGCGCGCGCGTCGGAATGGTGTTCCAGAAGCCGAACCCGTTCCCGAAGTCCGTCTACGACAACGTCGCGTACGGGCCGCGGATCCATGGGCTCGCGCGCGACCGCGCCGAGCTCGACGAGATCGTGCAGAAGAGCCTCGAGCGCGCGGGCCTCTGGTCCGAGGTCAAGGACAGGCTCGAGGAGCCGGGCACGGGCCTTTCCGGCGGGCAGCAGCAGCGGCTCTGCATCGCTCGGACGATCGCGGTCAGCCCCGAGGTGATCCTGATGGACGAGCCGTGCTCGGCGCTCGACCCGATCGCGACGGCCCGCATCGAGGACCTGATCGACGAGCTGAAGCAGAACTACGCGATCGTGATCGTCACGCACTCGATGCAGCAGGCCGCGCGCGTCTCACAGCGCACCGCCTATTTCCATCTCGGCCGCCTGATCGAGGTCGGCGCGACCGACGAGATCTTCACGAACCCTCGCCACAAGCTGACCGAGGACTACATCACGGGGCGGTTCGGCTGACGGCCGACCGACGTCACGCCCCGGACGGCGTGCCCTTCTTCGAGTCGAACACCGGCGACGCGACCGGCTGCGACACGGTTTCGTCCGCTTCGCCCGTCGGCCGGTCCCGCCACCACGTCGCGAGCGTCGCCCCTGTGATGTTCATCAGCGAGCCGAATACGGTCGGCGCGAGCCCGACCGTCGCCATCTTCCCCATCGTCTGCGCAAGGCCCGTGGCGAGACCGGCATTCTGCAGACCGACCTCGAACGCGATCGTCCGGCACGACTTCTCGTCGAGCTTCAATGCCCGGCAACACCAGTAGCCGAGAGAATAGCCGGCGAGATTGTGCATCAGCGCGACGACGATCAGGAGCAGGCCGATCTCGAGCAGGTTATCGCGGCCGCCGGCCGTCATGATCATCAGGATCAGCACGATGCCGAGCATCGACACTCTGGGCATCAGCCGATCGAGCCAGTCGGTCCTGCCGTGCAGGAAACGATTGAAGATCAGCCCGGCGGCGATCGGCAGAATCGTGATCTGAATGATGTCCCACATCATCCCCCACGCATCGATCGGGATGTACTGGCCGGCGAGCCACTGCATGTAAAAGGGCGTAATGAACGGCGCGAGCAGCGTCGCGACGGTCGTCAGCGTGACGGAAAGCGCGAGGTTGGCCTTCGCGATGTAGGACATCACATTCGATGCGAGCCCGCTCGGAGCGGCGCCGACCAGAATGACTCCGGCGGCAACCTCGGGCTCGAAGCCGAATACCAATGCCAGCGCGGCGCCGACGAACGGCATGATCGTGAACTGACAGCCGAGCCCGATGAATACCGCCTTGGGCGCCTTGGCCACGCCGACGAAATCCCTCGCGCTCATCGCGGTGCCCATGCCGAACATGATGATCTGCAGCAGCGGCACGATCAGCGTGCTCAACTCGAACTCGCCCCACCGGACGAGCGGAGCCGGCCAGCACATCGCGAACGTAACGCCGGCGAAGATCAGCAGGCTGAAGGAAATGCCGCGCAGCTTCTCATGGCCGCGCGCGCCGAAAGCCGCCAGTGCAAAGAAGACGACGAGCGCCGCGCCTGCCATCTGCGGCCGGTCGGCCATGAAGAGGACTATCGCGGTGACGAGCAGGGCGAGCGACGTCCATAGGGCATTGCGATGCAGCGGTGTCATCGGCGCGCCTCGGCGTAGTATCGGGTTGTCCGCGTGGGTTGGTGTGTTGATTGTGCCGTGTACAATAGGTGCTCGCCGCGGAATGCGCAAACCTGCATCTATCTCCGACCCGGAGACGGACGCTAGCAACCACGTCTCACGGTGATGTCTACGAATGATTAGAGTCTTTTCGACGGACCAGGGGCTCGTGGTCGAAGCGGACGGATGCTACCGGCTGGCGCCCCCGTCCATCGGCTTCGATGACGTATTCACGTCCTACGAGCCTTCCCGTCTGGTCCTCGCCGCGATCGCGTCCGCACCGCAAGTCCCGGCACCCGACGAGTCGGGCCTCCGGGCTCCGATCGAGAGCCAGGAGGTGTGGGCCGCAGGCGTGACCTATCTCCGCAGCCGCACGGCGCGGATGGAGGAAGCGAAGAGCGCCGGCGGCGGGGATTTCTACGACCGCGTGTACGAGGCCGAGAGGCCCGAGATCTTCTTCAAGGCGACTCCGCATCGGGTCGTCGGTCCGGGCGGGCAGGTTCGTATCCGGAGCGATTCGAGATGGAACGTGCCGGAGCCGGAGCTCACGCTGGCGGTCAACGCGGCGGGGCGGATCTTCGGGTTCTCGATCGGCAACGACATGAGCTCGCGCGACATCGAGGGCGAGAACCCGCTCTACCTTCCGCAGGCGAAGACGTATGCCGGAAGCGCCGCGCTCGGGCCGTGCCTCGTGCTCACCGATCGGTTGCCGTCCGGCGAGACACAGATCGCGATGGAGATCGTCCGCCGCGGCGAGGTCGTCTTCTCCGGCAGCACCGACATCGGTCAGATGAAACGGCCGCTGCCGATGCTTGCCGAGTATCTCTATCGAGAGAACGTGTTCCCGCACGGCGCCTGGCTCATGACGGGCACCGGCATCGTGCCGCCCGACGAGTTCACGCTCGCGCACGGCGACGAGATCCGAATCACGATCGAGCCGGTCGGCACGTTGAGGAACACGGTTGCCTGAAGAGCACCCGGTAAGCCGTTCGCAACGCAACAGGACACCGCATGACTCTGCATGGCAAAAGCCTGATCGCCGGACAGCTCGGCGAGGCGGGCAGCGCAACCTTCCGTGCGCACGACCCCGCAACCGGCACGCCGTTGGAGCCGGTCTTTCATGAAGCGCACGCCGCCGAAGCGGCCCGCGCAGTCGATGCCGCAGCCGATGCGTTCTCCGACTACGGTCGGCTTCCGCCCGAGGCGCGCGCTCGGTTCCTCGACACGATCGCCTCCGAGATCGAAGCGCTCGGCGACGCGCTGATCGAGCGCACCACGCGCGAGACGGGCCTGCCGGACGCGCGCATCGTCGGCGAACGCGGACGCACGTGCGCGCAGCTCCGGCTCTTCGCCGCGACGGTTCGCGAGGGCTCTTGGGTAGACGCGCGAATCGACACCGCCTTGCCGGAGCGAACCCCGGCGCCGCGGCCGGATATTCGCCGCATGCTGAAACCGATCGGCCCGGTCGTCGTCTTCGGCGCCAGCAACTTTCCGCTCGCGTTCTCGACGGCCGGCGGCGACACGGCATCGGCATTCGCGGCGGGCTGTCCGGTCGTCGTCAAGGCACATCGGGCACACCCGGGCGCGGGCGAGCTCGTCGCCGGGGCGATCGCGCGTGCGGCGGCGAGCTGCGGCCTCCCGCCGGGTGTGTTCTCGTTCGTGCACGGCGGAGCCGAGATCGGCGCGGCGCTCGTCCGGCATCCGCGCACGGCGGCCGTCGGCTTCACCGGTTCTCATGCCGCAGGCCGCGCGCTGTTCGACATCGCGAGCTCGAGGCCGGAACCTATCCCGGTCTTCGCCGAGATGAGCAGCGTCAATCCGGTATTGGTGCTGCCCGGCGCGCTGAGGGAGCGAGGCGCTGCAATTGCGCAAGGGCTCTTCGGCTCGTTCACCCTCGGCGTCGGTCAGTTCTGCACGAAGCCCGGCCTCGTGTTCGTCTTGCGTGGCGCCGACGCCGACGCGTTCGTCGAGGAGCTGGCGCGCATCGTCCGCGAGGCAGCCGGCGGCACGATGCTGACCGCCGGCATCCTCGAGTCGTTCGAGCGCGCTCGCGGAGCGGCGATCGGCGTCGAAGGGGTAAGGGTGATCGCCGCCTCGAAGGCTCCGGCCGAAAGCGGCTCGGCCGCGCCGAGCATCGCGTGGACCGAGGCGGCGAACTTCCTCGCGAGACCGTCGCTCGCGAACGAGGTCTTCGGTCCCTTCGCGCTCGTCATCGGTTGCAGCGACACGGAGGAGATGCTCCGCTGCTTGACGTCGCTCGGCGGTCAGCTGACCGCGACGCTGCACGCAAACGACGCGGATCTCGCGACCGCGCGTGCGCTGATCGACGCCGCCGAACGCCGTGCCGGGCGCGTCATCCTCAACGGCTTCCCGACCGGCGTGGAGGTGTGCGCTGCGATGCACCACGGGGGGCCGTATCCCGCGACCACCGACGTGCGCTTCACGTCGGTCGGCACGGCGGCCATTCTACGGTTCGCCCGGCCGGTCTGCTACCAGAACTTCCCGGACGATCTGCTGCCCGCCGAGCTCAAGGACGCGAACCCGTACCGCATTCTGAGAACGGTCAACGGCGAGCTCACGCGCGACGCCGTAACACGTTGACGTCGCCTTCCGGAACCGTTGCGACCGATAAGGCTCACTCGATCCCGGAGGTGTTGCCGAACTTGTTGCCCTTCTCGCTGACCGCGCCGACCAGCAG
The DNA here is from genome assembly GCA_036381515.1 of Gammaproteobacteria bacterium. Taxonomy (GTDB): domain Bacteria; phylum Pseudomonadota; class Gammaproteobacteria; order Steroidobacterales; family Rariloculaceae; genus ZC4RG20. Next base: position 27,810 of record DASVCR010000054.1, read on the forward strand.
CCCCGCCGGCCGACCATCGTGGAGCGGATACGTCTTCACCGTGACCACGTCGCCGGGTTGCCAGTACGTCGGCGGGATGCCGAGGCGCCGGAGCCGCGGCGGCGCGTCGAGCTCGAAACCCCACTCGGTGACCGTGCCGTCGTCGTTCTCGACGTTGACGTAGAGCCAAGAGTGCGGGTTCAGGTAATCGAACCGCGTCACCGTGCCGCGCAACGTCAGCACCACCTGGTTGTTGAACATTGCCGCCGAATGATGCGATTGCGCCGGCGGCGCCACCGCGGCGGCCCCGAGTGCAAGCACCGTCCAGAGCAGTGTGTGCTTGACCATTGCAGAGCGCCTCCTATCGATGCACGTAGTCCTCGTTGAACCAGAAATCGGGATTCGTGATGTCCGGCTTCTCGCCGGGCGCGTACTGGCTCACGACGCCGTCCTCGGTGATGTACCACTGCGAGCCTTCGACGCAATCCCACTGGTGCGGCCAGATTCGTTCCTTCGCCTCGGGCGTGCGGTCGTCCTCTTTGTAGAATGCGACGACCGTGTGCCACGGCTCGACGAACGTCGGATCGTACATGGTCACCTCGATCTCGATCCGCTCGTTCGGGATATACGCCGACCCGAGGGTGTTCGGCGTGATCTCGACGCCGGCGGCGACCGGGTCGACTTTACGCCAGCGCTCGATCACCTCCATCTCGCTCGTCTGCCGCGGCATGTTGCGTTGCAGGATCCCTTCCTTGATGCCCTTCGTCCACACGACCAGGATGTCGCCGTCCCAGAAGCCGATCGAGTAGCCGAGCCACTCGTTCGAGAGCCATTCGGGTGACGGGTGCGGACGGCCGTCGGTGAAGATCCGCCTGAACTCATTCATCATCTCGCTGCCGACCAGCACCTTGTCCGGCGTCAGGAAGTGCTCGCGGAAGCCGTATTCGGTGAACCAGCGCGGGAAGTTCGGCGGCAGGCAGAACGAGATCGGGTCGATCGCGTGATTCTCATCCCACATGCGCCGGTCGCGCAGGAACACTTCGCGTGCTTCGGGGGTAAGCCTCGCAGCCATGCCTTCGGGTGTCGAGTTCAAGCCGACGATCGCAATCTCACCCGTGCTGTTGTCGGTTCCCCAGTGGCCGCTCCAGTCGGGAAGCGTCGCGAAAGTGTGCCGCGTCGGGCCGCCGCGTCGCTTCGCATCCTCGAGCAGCGCGTTGTAGTGCTCCTCGGCGGACGAGTATCCGCAAGGGCCGCCCGGCAGCTCGAACGAGCCCCAGACCGTCGTGAACTCGCGCCGGGCCGAGATACTCTGCTTCGTGCCGAGGTCGGGGTACTGCTCCGCGAGCGGCACGCACTCCGCCGCGGTGGCCGCCGGATTCTCCTGGGCGGCTGCCTGATCGTAACCGAGCGCGGCTAGCGCAACTGCGGCTGCTCCGGCCGCATAGCCCGCGCGCCGCGCGGGCCTTCGTAGCCTTTTGGGAATGCTCGTCATGGACAGAACACCTCCACTGTGCGGCAGGGCCGTATACGTTCACACAGGAGGCGGTGGACTAGGCCTGGCGCGGCGCGAACACCCGAATGCCCCGGACCTGGGATATACCGCCCCGGGAGACGATAACACGAAGCCTCCGACGCGGGTGACCGCAGCCGGTTACCGTCCGACAGCGATTGCGAAGAGGTCTCGCGCCTGCGGCGCGACGCGGCACGGCTCGCCGCCCGGCGCCGCGGCCGGGTGGCCGCGGCGTCGTCGCAGCGCTCCGCCTGAGCGGTGTCGCCACGCGCCGCGCGCGGCCGCCGGTCCGGCTAATCCGGAATCTCGGCCTCGACGAGCTTCCCGAGCAGCGTCAGCGACTCCTGCCACCCGAGGTAGCAGGCCTCCCGCGGGATCGCTTCCGGCACGCCTTCCTGGACGATGTGGATCTCCGTGCCGACGGACACCTGCTCGAGCGTGACGGTCGTGCGCATCTCGCCCGGCAAGCCGGGGTCGTCGAACGCGTCGGTGTAGCTGATCCGCCGGTTCGGCTCGAGCTCGAGAAAGCGCCCCCCGAAGGAGTGGGCCTTGCCGGTGGTGAAGTTCGTGAACGACATCCTGTAGCTGCCGCCGACCCGCGCGTCCATCTCGTGGACCTTGCCCGTGAAGCCGTTCGGCGGCAGCCACTTCGCCATCGCGTCCGGGTCGAGAAACGCCCGGTAGACGCGCTCGGGCGCGGCGCGCAGGACGCGGTGCAGACGGATCGTGCTGGTGGCCATGGTGCTCTCTCCTGGGTGTTCAACGAGTACCCGTAGTCGAACGGGGCTGCACGGGATCGACAGGCCGCCCGCCCGACCCGCTACGGCACCGCCAGGTGCTGCGGCACGAGTAGAGGCTGCTCAACGTCCCCTCCGAAAGCCTCGTTCAGATCTCATCGGGCGCCATACCGGGCGCATGGCGGGCGTGAGTGCGGCAGAGGTCGCAAAACGGTTTGGCGCGGCGTGCGCGCGTCGCGACGAATCTCGGTTATTATCGGGCCTGCAGGATTCAGCCGCTCGTCCAATTTCGAGGATATAAGAATTGAAAACCAAGTACGTTCTTTCCGCCGTGCTGCTGCTCGCGACGGCGACGGTATTCGCCCAGCCCAACGCCGGGGGCCGCCGCGGCGGAGGCGCAAGTCCGTTCGGCAACGCCCCACTGCAGATCGAGCCGGTGCGCGACGGCATCTATCGGATCAGCAGCTCGTCATCGGGCAACATCGTCGTGTTCACGTCGGATGATGCGGTACTGCTCGTCGACAGCAAGTTCGAGAACGAGTACGACCGCTACATGGAGCTGCTTCGAACGGTCACGGATAAGCCCGTGAAGTATGTGATCAATACGCACATGCATCCGGACCACACCGGCGGCAACATCAGGCTCGAGGGTCTCGGCGCCGACATCATCGCGACCGAGAATGCGCGCGCGCGGCTTGCGGCCATTCAGCAGATGGGGCTTCCGACCATCACGTTCGACGACCATTTGCGGTTGTATTTCGGCGAGCACGTCATGGACCTGTACTGGTTCGGGCGCGGTCACACGGACGGCGATCTCGTGATTCATCTGCCCGAGGAGAACATGATCTTGACAGGCGATCTCTTCGCCGGCGGCGACCCGTTCGTGCGCGCGATCGACCCGGCGGCCGGAGGTACGCTCAAGGAGTGGGGACCGACGGTCGCGCGCGTGCTCGAGCTAGAGTTCGACACCGTGATACCCGGACACAGCGAACCGACCGATCGTGCCACCCTGCAGGCCTTCCAAGACGAAACGCTCAGGATGGAGGCGCTCATTACGGAAATGCTCAGCGCCGGACGCTCGATCGAGGACGTGCAAGCGGCGCTCGCAAACGAGTTCAATCGGATGGCGTTTTTCGTCTTCGGAAACGCGGCGGATGTGATCGCGGAATTTCAGCAGCGCTAACGGGTGCCGCCGCTCACGTGGAGAACGATCATGATCGAACGACATCGGACCACGAGCATCCTCGCCGGCCTATCGCTCGGGATGTTGCTGGCCGGCGCGACGCTTGCGGAGGAACAGGCCGTCATCGCCGGCATGTCGTCGGAGCGGCTGGATCGCCTCGACGAGCATTTCCACCGCTACGTCGACGACGGCCTGATCTCCGGCGTGGTCACGTACATCGTTCGGCACGGTCAAGTGGTGCACGAGGATGCGTACGGTCTTGCGGACATCGCGGCGAACCGTCCGATGTCGCAGGACACCTATTTCTATCTGTACTCGATGACCAAGCCCGTCACGAGCGTGGCGCTGCTGATTCTCTACGAGGAAGGCAAATTCCAGCTCGACGATCCGATCGCCGATTACCTGCCGGAGCTGGCCGACCTCAAGCTCTATGTCGGCGAAGGCGAGGACGGCAACATGATCCTGAAGGATCCCGCGCGCCAGCCGACGATCCACGACGTGTTCCGTCATACGGCCGGGTTCCTGTACGGCCCTAACGGCAATCGCGGCATCGACCGGGCGTACGCCGAAGCCGAGCTGATGAGCGGCACGTTGGCCGAGCTCACGCGCAAGCTCGGCAGGATTCCGCTGGCGTACGAGCCCGGTACGCGATGGGTTTATTCGGTTTCACACGACGTGCAGGCACGCCTCGTCGAAGTCCTGTCCGGCATGCCCTTCGACGAATTCGCGAAAGAGCGCATTTTCGAGCCGCTCGGCATGAAGGACACCGTGTTCGGCCGACCGGAGGCGCTCAAGGACCGGTTTGCCGTCATCTACGGCCCGAGCCGGTCGGGGCAGCTCCAGCCGACCGGCGCGCTCGATCAGCCGGGCGCCGCGAGCCGTGTGCTCGGCGGCCTCAGCCTGTCGTCCACGGCAGCGGATTACGCGCGTTTCGCGCAGATGCTCGTCAACTCCGGCGAGCTCGACGGCGTGCGCATCCTGTCGCGCAAGACCGTCGACCTCATGGCGTCGAACCACCTGCCGCCCGGCGTCACTCGGGGCGCGGCGGGCGGCGGCACGGCGAGCGGCGAGGGCTACGGCCTCGGCGTCCGGGTCGTCACCGATCCGGCCGCCGCCGGCAACCTGACGTCGGCCGGGACCTTCGGCTGGTCGGGCGCGGCCGGCACGCACTTTTTCGTCGATCGCGAAGAGGATTTGGTGGCGGTGTTCATGATCCAGAGCATGGGCGGCGCCGGCGGCGCCCGCATGAGCGACGAGTTCGAAACGCTGGTCTATCAAGCCATCGTCGACTGATCGCTTCGAGTGGCGAACTGACACGGCGACGTTGAGGCTCAGGCGCGGTCTTCGGCGCGCAGCGGCGCCATAGTGGCGCCGCTGAGCTCGATCGCTACGCCCAGGGAGAGCGCCTGCTTACGGCGCATGGGTTGTGCACTAACAGTTGATCTGCCCTTCGGCTTCACGCACGCGGCGGATCGCGGGGCGCGCTTCCAGCCGCTCCATATAGGCGCGGATATTCGGATAGGGATCGAGGACGATCTGCGCAGGCACGGACCAATTCAGCACAATCAAAGCGTAGCCGTCGATGACCGAATACTGATCGCCCAATACATAGTCGCGTTCCGCCAGTCGGTCTTCCAGAACCTTCAGGCGCCGCGCCACGCGTTGGTCATAGAGCGCTTTTGTCTTTTCCTTCTCCTCTTCGGCCGCGGGCAATGCCTTGTAGATGTATTCGATGATGGTCGGATGCAGATCCGACGCAATGAACGAGAGCCAGCTTTCCGCCTGTGCCCGGTCAATCGTGTTTCGGGCAGGGAGCAGCTTTTTCTCGGGCACGAGATCGGCAATATAGGCCAACGTCGCAGCGTTCTGGGTCAAGACCGTTCCGTCTTCCAGTACCAGAACCGGGGTCATCGCCATCGGGTTCAGTTCGCGCACTTTGATCGCAATCGGATCGTCCGGGCGATCGAGGCGAACCTCGATCGCCTGATAGTCAACGCCCGCTTCCTCGAGTGCGAAGTGGTTCGAGGTCGAGCAGGCGCCGCGGTGATAATAGAGAGTAATCATGTTTCGTCTTCCTGGTTCCTATGCAAAGGGGTGGTACGACGCGATCCACGGTGGCGGGTTCGCTAGAGACGAGACCCGCCGTCGACGTGAAGAACGGCGCCGTTCATGTAGCGGTTGGCCATGAGGAACAGCACAGCAGCGGCCGCCTCATCGGCGCTGCCCCACCGGTGGAGAGGGTGGCTCTCCGCCACCATGCGCATATAGGCGTCGCGTTGATCCCCCATCGCTTTGCCGATCAGGGGCGTATCGATGGGGCCAGGCGAAAGCGTGTTTACGCGGCGCGGTGCCAGTTCCAACGCAAGGCCGCGCGCCAGCACCTCCAACGCCGCGCAGGCACTGGCCACGATCGCCGTGCCATTGCCGTCAGGGTGATGAGTCAGCGCGCCCGACACCAGCGTGATCGAGGCATCCGCCGCCAGCCTTTCGCCAAGCGTGCGCAGAATATGTACGACCGACCAGATGCGTTCGTCATAGGCGCGCTGGAGCAAGCTGACGTCGGCCTCCATAACCTTGCCGATGGTCAGTGCGCCCGCCAAAAGCACCAGATGATCGACCCGTTCAATGGGCGACAGACCTTGCCGGATCGCTTCGGGGTCACTGATCTCGGCTGCTAACGAACCTGCGAACCCGTGAGCATCAGCGACGTGTGCGACTCGGTCGCGGTCGCGCCCAGCGACGATGACGGCCGCGCCGGACGCTTTGGCAGCCACCGCCGTGGCCAGACCGATGCCGGATGTGCCTCCAAAGATCAGGACGGATTTTCCAGCCAGGGATGGGACCGGACCGAGGACTTCTGCAAAGGCTGTGTCTTCCTGCATGGCGATCTCCGATTTCCGGGCCGGTGGGTCCTCCGATTTCTGGACCTGTGGCCACTGTCCGAGGAGCAAGATAGCAACCGCCTCTAAGATTGATAATGGCAGGGTGTGTCGTTATATATGTGCCACGATGGAACAAATCGGCCTCGACAGGCTAAAGGGGCTAATCGCTTTTTCGCGGGCGGCCTCGCTCGGAAGCTACACCGCTGCTGCGCGCGCGCTGTCGATTTCGCCCTCAGCCGTCAGCAAGAGTATTCAGCGACTCGAAAAACGGCTGGGCGTCAAGCTCTTCGCTCGCACCACACGTTCGCTGACCCTGACACCCGAGGGGCGCGTTCTACACGACCGGGCGATCCAGCTGCTGCGTCACGCCGAGGAGATCGAGCTGGTCGCCGCCGCGGTGTGCGGAGAGCCCTCAGGCTCCATCAAACTCGCCGCCCCCGTTCCGATCGCGTTGCATATCCTTGCGCCAAAGTTGGCCTTGTTCCGGGAGCGCTACCCCAAGGTCACTGTCGACCTGCGGGTCAGCGATACGATGAGCGATCTCATAGAGGAAGGTATCGACGTCGCGATCCGGATCGGCGACCCGGAAGATTCACGTCTTATCGCGCGCAGGCTAGGTCCAAATAAAGCTGGTGCCTTCGCTTCGCCCGCCTATCTGGCAAAGCGCGGCGTGCCGCGCCGGATTGAAGATCTGGAGCGGCATGACTGCGTCAACATCCGGCACTTCAACTCCGGACAGTTGTTACGCTGGCCGTTTCGCGTGGGAAACCGAACGGTGGAAATCTTGCCCGCTGCCGGCGTCGTCGTTGACAACTCCGATGCCGTAACTGTCGCCGTCGCTGGCGGTGCAGGTATCGGCCTTGCTCCGACCTATGTCGCCGCGCCATACGTTGCTCGAGGGGAACTGGTGCCGGTTCTGGCGCAGTATTGGGCGGAACGGCATAGCATTACCGCGCTTTGGTCGGAAAGTCGCCGCGGCAACCCGAACGTAAAAGCCTTCGTCGCCTTTTTACAGGAGATCTTTCCAAATCCAGCGCCGTGGGATCAGGTTCAGATGCACCCCGAAACGCCGCAGGGCTATGGCAGCAATGCGAGCCGAGCCAAGGCGAAGAAACCGCAACCGACGCGAACCGCAAAGCGGACGGCTGGAGCTTCGCGACCGAGAACGAAGCATCGGCGTGGCAGCTAAGGATTACTTCCTGCGCGCCCCCGCGCCTCCTGCTCAGGAGCCGGCCTTCGCATCGAATTTTCGCCGGGCCTCCTCGATGTCGTCGAGGTGGTGGATCGCCCAGTCGTAGACCGCCGCGAAGGGCACTTGCAGCGTGCGCCCCAAGTCGGTGATCGAATACTCGACGGCGACTGGCGACGTCGCTATCACCCGGCGCTCGATCAATCCGTTGCGCTCGAGCCGCCTCAGCGCCTGAGTCAGTGCCTTGTGGGTTATTCCTTCCAATCGGCGCATCATTGCGTTGAAGCGCGTCGGCCGCTCAATGAGGATGGTCAGGATCATCACCGACCATTTGTTGGCCACCTGGTCGAAGAACGATCGCGCGGCGCAATCGGCGAAATAGACGATGTCCACGTCCGCAGGCCGGGTCCTCGGCATGTGTGAGCGACCTGGGCGAGGGGACCCCTTACGCCTACATCGAATGCGTCCAGACTCTGTATCCCGTGAACGGCGTCGGGACCCCGCTGACTCCGGGTGCGGTGTTCGAGTACGAGGTCCTGGACATGTTCGGCCGCCCGTGGGCGTACCTCTGGGAGAAGTACCACGAGCAAGGGATGCAGCGGCCGGACCCGGACGAGGATTTGTTCAACTTCGAATAGGGCGAGGAACCGCGCGAGCGATTCGCTCGCGCGGTCGTCCCGGCCGACTTACGCCGCGGCACGCAGCTTGAAGAGCTCGATCGCGTTCTCCTTCAGGATCAGCGGCCGCACCTCGTCGCGAAAATCGGCTTGCTTGAAATCTTCGAGCCATCTGTCGGGCGTGATCAGCGGGTAGTCCGAGCCGAACAGCACCTTGCGCTTCAGCATCGTGTTCGCGTAGTGCACGAGCTGCGGCGGGAAGTACTTCGGCGACCAGCCCGAGAGATCCAGGTACACCTGGGCCTTGTGCAGGCACATCGACAGCGCCTCGTCCTGCCACGGCCAGGACGGATGCGCGAGGATGATCGGCATATCCGGGAAATCGACCGCAACGTCGTCGACGTACATCGGGTTGCCGTACTTGAGCCTGATTCCGCCGCCGCCGGGCAGTCCGGTGCCCATTCCCGAATGCCCTGTGTGGAATATCGCCGGCAGCTTGTGCTCCGCGATCACTTCGTAGAGCGGGTACGCAATCTTGTCGTTCGGGAAGAACTCCTGGAACTGCGGATGGAACTTGAAGCCTTTCACGCCGTAATGCTCGATCAGGCGCCGCGCCTCCCGCGGCGCGTCCTTGCGGGCCGGATCGATACTCGCGAACGCAATCATCACGTCCGCATGCTCGGCTGCCAGCTCCGCGATCTCTTCGTTCGGTATCGGCTTCACGCCCCGCGCCCGCTCGCCGTCGACCGAGAACACAACGCACGCCATCTTCCGCTCGCGGTAGTAGGCCGCGATCTCGGGGATAGTCGGCCGCGGCGTGTCGTGCTTGAAGTATCTCTGCGCCGCCTCCTGGAACTTCGTCGCCTGCGCTTCCCGCGGCTCGCGGACCGATGCCTCGACGTGCGCGTGCACGTCGAAGGCTACGATCGAGTCGACATCGATACGCTGCGTGCTCATGCGGAACAACCTCCGTCAATTCGAATTCCCGGAAAAAATGGTCGGAAAGGGCAGCTCCCGTTTTCCGCGGGAGGCGGGCGAGCCCATTCTCACCGCGTCCGCGGTTGCCGCGGCCGATTGGTTATATGGTATAACTTCTTCCGTCGGCATCCCAATGGGTCGTGGAGCTGACGGGCCGTCCGATGCGAGAATCTGCCAATCCACGCCGGAGCCGCCGTCTGGGCGGGCTCGCCGAGCAGCCGGCCGCAAATCTGGTGCGGAACCCGGCACGCGGCGCCTCGCGGGTCGCGCAGAGACAAGGTCGGGAGGTTCGCCTTGGGAGCCTCGCGAATCAGATCGGTTACGCGCTGCGCCGAGCGCAGCTTGCCGTGTTCGCCGATCTGATCGACGCACTCGCGAAGTTCGATCTCACGCCGGCGAAATTCAGCGTCCTAGCCGTCATTCACGAGAATCCCGGCGTGCGGCCGTCCGAGGTCGGGCGCGCGCTCGATATCAAGAAGACGAACTTCGTGCCGCTCCTCGATTCGCTCGAGCGGCGCGGGCTCGTCGTTCGCCGTCCGGCGGCCGAGGACCGCCGTGCGGTCGAATTGCACCTGACGGCGGAAGGTCGGGCGCTGCTGCAGCGGGCGAATCAGGCACAAGCGAGGCACGAGACGAAGTTCGTCGCGCGTCTGGGTGAGAGAGGCCGCACGGAGCTCCTCGAGCTTCTCGAACGGCTCACGACGGATCACGATGCCGCGAACTGCGTCGGAAGCAAGCCTTCAGGAAAAGGAAAGCGATGAGCAACGAAGTCGTCTCCGTCACCGTCGACGACGGCATCGCCGTCGTCGTGATCGATAATCCGCCGGTCAATACGATCACCGCAGCCGTTCGCGAGGGCCTTACGAAAGCGCTCGATCGGATCCGGTCGAACGACGTCAAAGCCGTCGTCATACGCTGCGCCGGCTCCACCTTCCTTTCGGGCGCCGATATCAACGAGTTCGAAGGCCCGCCGCGCGAGGAGGAGTACCGGCGGCTCTTCAACAACTACGAGCAGCTCAGCGTACCCGTCGTCGCGGCGATGCACGGCACCGTGCTCGGCGGCGGCCTCGAGTTCGCGCTCGCGTGCCACTACCGAGTCGCCGCGCCGCGCACGCGGGTGGGCCTGCCCGAGGTGTCGCTCGGGATCATCCCCGGCGCGGGCGGTACGCAGCGCATGCCTAGGCTGATCGGCGTCGAGAAGACGATCGATCTGGTGCTGAGCGCCCGCCCGATCGAAGCGCCTGCGGCGCTCGAGCTCGGCATCATCGACCGCATCGTCGAAGGCGATCTCGCCGCGGGTGCAGTAGCGTTCGCGCGTGAGCTCGTCGCCAACGGCAAGGGCCCGCGGCGCACCGGTGAGATGACCGTCGATCCTGCGACGGCGACCGACGAGATCATTTCGCGGATGATCGAGCGGGCGAAGCGCGAGTATCCGAATCGCGAAGCGCCATTCACCGCGATCGAGGCGATTCGTGCGTCTGCGCGCTTGCCGCTCGACAAGGGCCTCGAATACGAGACCGAGCTCGCGAACAAGTCGAAGGCGACGATCGAGGCGAAGGCGTCGATCCACGTGTTCTTCGCCGAGCGCGAAAGCCGAAAGGTTCCGGATCTGCCGCCCGATACAAAGCCGCGGCCGGTCGAACGCGCAGGTATAGTCGGCTGCGGAACGATGGGCTCCGGCATCGCGATCTGCTTCGCGAACGCGAACATCCCCGTGACCGTGCTCGAGGCGAACGAGCAGGCGCTCGAGAAGGGGCTCGCGCAGATCGACTCGATCCTCGAGTCGCGCGTGAAGCGCGGCCGCACGACGGCCGACGAGAAGGCGCAGCGCCTCGCTCTGATCCGCGGCACGCTCGATTACGACGATCTTCGCGATGCCGACGTGATCATCGAGGCCGTGCTCGAGCGCATGGATCTGAAACAGCAAGTCTTCAAGCGGCTCGACGAGGTCGCGAAGCCGGGCGCGGTGCTCGCGACGAACACGTCGACGCTCGACATCGAAGAGATCGCGTCCGTCGTGCGCAGGCCCGAGGACGTGATCGGCATGCATTTCTTCTCGCCGGCGAACGTCATGCCGCTCCTCGAGGTCGTGCGCACGTCGAAGACGTCGCCGGAGACCATCGCGACCGTGATGGCGTTATCCAGGCCGCTTCGCAAGACGCCCGTGCTCGCGAAAGTCTGCTACGGCTTCATCGGAAACCGGATGATGGAGGGCTACGCGCGCGAGGCCGAGCGCATCGTGCTCGAAGGCGCGACGCCGCGCCAGGTCGACACGGTGCTCGAGAACTTCGGCATGGCGATGGGCATCCTCGCGGTCTTCGACATGGCGGGCGTCGACGTCGGCGTCAACGTGCACAAGGCGAACGCCGACAAGTATCCGCCGGACCCGACGTACTATCAGGCCGACTTCGCGCTCTACGAGGCCGGCCGACTCGGACAGAAGACCGGTAAGGGCTACTATCGCTACGAGCCCGGCGACCGTACGCGTTATGACGACCCCGAGGCGATCGAGATCCTTCGCAAGCGTGCGAACGAGCTAGGCATCGAGCAGCGCGAGCACAGCGACGAGGAGATCCTCGAGCGCTGTCTCTACCCGCTGCTGAACGAAGGCATTCGTATCCTCGACGAAGGCATCGCGCTCAGAGCGAGCGACATCGACGTCGTCTGGACGTCGGGCTACGGCTTCCCGCGTTATCGCGGCGGCCCGATGTTCTATGCAGACACGATCGGGCTGCCGAAGCTGCTCGACGGGATGCGCAAGTACCGCGAGCGGTTCGGGCCGATGCACTGGGAGCCGTCGCCGCTGCTCGTACGGCTCGTCGAAGAGGGCAAGACGCTCGCCCAGTGGGATCGCGAGCGGCGCGAGTGATGATTCAACGGTGTGGTGCCGTCGCGCGCCGGTGTCGCCGAGCGCGCGACGGTACCTTTACGCCTCGCCGAAGTCGAGCGGCAGCCCGACGTAGTTCTCCGCGATCGTCTTTCGTCCGGCTTCCGAATGCAGCACGTAGTCGAGCTCGGCATCCCGCAGCTTCTCATCGATCGTGTCGGTCTCGGGGAAGCGGTGAGTCAGCATCGTGAACCACCACGAGAAACGCTCGGCACGCCACACGCGGCGCAGACAGCGTTCGGAGTACCGATCGAGACCGGCGTCGCTCCTCTCGACGTAATGCTCGATCAGCGCCGTCGCCAATAACTTCACGTCCGTCGCGGCGAGATTGAGTCCCTTCGCGCCCGTCGGCGGCACGATATGACCGGCGTCGCCGGCGAGAAAGAGGCGCCCGAAGCGCAGCGGCTCGGCGACGAAGCTCCGCAGCGGCGCGATGCTCTTCTCGAGCGACGGCCCGGTCACGAGCCGCGCGCGGCCCTCCTCGTCGAGCCGGCGCCTGAGCTCCTCCCAGAACGCGTCGTCCGACCAGGCTTCGACCTTGTCGGTGAGCGGCACTTGCAGGTAGTAGCGGCTTCGGGTACGGCTTCGCATCGAGCAGAGCGCGAAGCCGCGCGGGCTGTTGACGTAGATCAGCTCGTCGCTGACCGGCGGTGTGTCCGAGAGGAGCCCCAGCCAGCCGAACGGGTAGACCTTCTCCTGCTCGCGGATCGCGTGCTTCGGCACGCTCGCGCGGCACACGCCGTGGAAGCCGTCGCAGCCCGCGATGAAGTCGCAGTCGATGCGATACTCGCGACCGTCCTTGCGATAGGTGACGAACGGCTTCGTGCCGTCGAAATCGTGGACCGCGACATCCTCCGCTTCGTAGACGGTCGGCAGCCCAGCCGCGGCGCGGGCTTCCATCAGATCGCGCGTGAGCTCGGTCTGACCATAGACCGTGACGCATTTGCCGCCCGTGAGCCCGTGGAGGTCGATGCGGTATCGGCGGCCCCAGACCAGGATCTCGAGGCCTTCGTGGACGAGACCCTCCCGATGCATCCGTGCGCCGACCCCGGCTTCGTCGAGCAGGTCGACGGAGACCTGCTCGAGCACGCCGGCCCGGATCCGGCTCAGTACGTATTCGCCGGTGCGGCGTTCGAGCAGCACGGCGTCAATGCCGGCCTTGTGCAGCAACTGCCCGAGCAAAAGTCCTGAGGGGCCGGCGCCGATGATCGCGACTTGGGTTCTCATGGTCGGTTGCCGTTCGGACGGCGATCCAAGCGAGAATGTTCGGATCGACTTTGCAGCGAATTGCGTGCCGCGAGAATAGGAGGAATTCGCTCCGAACTTGGACTTTTCTGGTCCCGCGCTACCATTCGGGAGGGGCCGGAGCAGTGCCGGGCCGATGCGGCCGCGCAGGCTGCCGAAGCGTAGCGCAGCGCCGACGGGCAACGGTCAGCGGGCGGCGGGCAGCGGGCAGCGGGCAACGGGCAACGGGCAGAGGGCAGCGGGCAACAGGCAGCGGCAAGGGGGAGTGACAGTTGGCGACGACGGCGACCGAGCACCGGATCGAGCGGTTTTTCCTGTACGGCGAGCCGGCGGCGGCATGGGGCGAGCGTCTCCTCCATATCGAGACGATCGCGGTGCGAAGCGCGCGATACGATTGGAGAATTCGCCCGCATATGCACGCCGCGCTGCACCAGCTCCTGTTCGTCGCGAAGGGCAGGGTGGCCGCGATCGCCGAGGACACGTTGGTCCGGCATCGTGCGCCAGCGCTGATCGTCGTGCCGGCCGGCACCGTGCACGGTTTCGAGTTCGAGCCGGAGACGGAAGGCTACGTCCTGTCGATCACCGACGACCTGCTGCAGGATCTCGCGCGGCGGGAGGCGGGCATCGGTCGGCTGTTCGACGTGCCGATGACGCTTGCATGCTCTCGATCCGCGGTCGGCGATCTCGAGCATATGTTCGCCGCGTTCGCGCAAGAGTTCGAGCGGAGGGATCCGGCTCGGATGCTCGCGCTCGAGGGCTGGCTCGCCGTCGTGCTCGCGCGAGTGCTGCGATTGTCGCAGGCGTTCGAGAGGACGTGCGACGCGGACCTGCGGCGACGCCGAGCGCTCGTGGCACGCTTTCGCGAGCTGATCGCGCGTAACCTCGGCGAGGGCAAGACCATTGCGGAGTACGCGGCGGCGCTCTACGTCTCGGAGTCGCAACTCCGCAAGGCGTGCCTTTCGGTCGCGGAGCAGTCGCCGATCAAGCTCGTGCACGGCCGCGTGCTGCTCGAGGCGAAGCGTCAGCTGCTCTACACGAGCAAGCCGGTGAGCGAGATCGCGTACGCTCTCGGATTCGACGATCCGGCATACTTCACGCGCTTTTTCTCGCGGCGGACCGGGATGTCACCGCGCGCGTATCGGGCTCGCGGCCCGGCTTCGCTGCCGGCGTAATGGTCACTTATACGCGCTATCCGCCGCGGGCCGCCCCCGGGCACGGCTTGCTCAGGGATTCGCTATTACGTTTGCGTGCCGCACGAACAGGCGCCACGTTCCCTCTTCGTTCTTCCAGATGTTCGTGAACCGGCGCCTGACGGTGCGCCCGGACGAGAGCCCGGCGCTCGGCGCGTCGCTCCGCGGCTCCACGGTTTCGACGCCCATGACGATCACGTAGTCGCCGTCCGCGCGGACGAACTCGTACTCACGATCGAACGTCGCGAAGTCGATGATGCCGGAATGTACGAACGCATCGAGGACCGCCCGCCGCCCGACCACCACCTCATTGTTCGGCGCGTTGACCGTAAAGTCCTCGGACCAGAGCCGCTCGAGCGTCGGCAAATCGCGCGTCAGGGCCGCGATTCGTTCCTGGTCGTCGAGCGCGCGCACGCGCTCTTCATCCGCATTTTGGGCTGTTGCGACCATGCCGTGCGCCGCGGCGACGAAGAAAATCAGGGCTAGTGTAACTCTCATAGTCGAGTCTCCGCGATGAGATTTCCCCCACGGACGGCTACTCCTCTCCCGAACCGCGAGGAATAATATCGGCCGTCACGGCTCATCACTCGCCCGTGAATGACGCGCTTCGACTGAGAGAGACACATGCTCCTGACGACCGACAGCGTCTCCACCCGTGAGCGAGCGGAGTTCTGGACGGACCTCATCAGCCGGAACGTTACGCCGATCGCGATCGAGCCGGGCGCCTCACGACCTTTGCGGGGCGAGATTCGAGCGCGAGCCGTGGGCGGCCTCGTCATCGCGCAAGTGTCGGGGCAGGGAGTCCGCGCCTCGCATACGCGCGCCCACATCGCCCGAGCACGCAGTCACGTCTATAGCGCCTGCGTGCACATTGCAGGACACGCGCTGATCTCGCGCGGCTCCGAGATGATTGCGCTCGAGCCGGGCGACGTCTTCATTACCGACAGCCGCGCTCTGTTCACGCTCGATCTCGACCGACCGTGGCGACATCTCGACCTCACGCTGCCGACCGGCTGGCTCGATGGTCGCCTCGTGCACGCGAGGCCGCTCGCGGGCGTCGTGCTGCGCGATCGGCCGCTCGCCCGCCTTTGGGCCAGCCACCTGGCCGCCGGATTCGCGCTAGCCGAAGAGCTATCGCCCGACGCCGCGACGCTCTTCGCGCGCCATTCGGTCGAGCTCCTGGCGCAGCTTCTCGACGAATCGCGAACCGGCGACGCCGCCATGACGGAAGCATCGGGCGCTGCGACCTTCATGAGCGCGTGCCGGGTCATCGCAACGAGGTGCACGGATCCGCTTCTCACGCCCGCGACCATCGCACGGGAGATCGGCGTATCGAGCCGCACGCTCGCGAGAGCGTTCGCCGCTCGCAACGAAACGGTCATGCGGCGCGTCTTCGACGAGCGGATCGCCCGAGCAGCAAGGTTGCTTGCGTCTCCGGAATACGACCGACGGTCGATTACCGATATCGCGCTTGCTTGCGGGTTCAATGACCCGTCGCACTTCGGGCGCGTCTTCTTCCGCAAGATGCAAATGACGCCCTCGCAGTGGCGGCGGCGAACCCGATGAGTGCACGATCGGCCGACGGGCTGCCGTGGACTCGTCAGCGCGCGTCTACTGCGCCGACGAGCTCGAGGTTGAAGCCGTTCGGATCCTTGACGAAGACGTTGCGCAACGTGGGGCTCCACTCGACGAGCTCGCCGTCCTTGGAGATCACGCGCACGCCCGCGTCTTTGAGCCTTTGCAGCAGAGCGTCGATGTGCGCGACGCGAATCGCCATGCCGGCAGCGCCCGGGTCGGGAACGCGCAAATCGAACGGCATGCTCGGCACGGCGCGAAACTCGATGAGCTCGACGCGCGCCGTGCTGCCCGGCACGACGCCGTGCGCCGTCCTGAACTCGATTCGGCCTTTCACGCCCATGAGGTCGAGCATGGATGCGTCGTTCGAGTAATCCGCATCGGCCTCTAAATCGAAGCCGAGCAGCCCGTTCCAGAACGCGAGCGACGCATCGAGATCGGCGACCGTGATGCCCATGATCGCCCCGACGACGTTGCCGGCCGGCGCATCGGCGGGAATCTCCGTTTCGTCGACTTCGACGACCTCGACGAGGTAACCGTCGGGGTCGCGGCAGAGGATCGCTTCGACCTTCCCGAGCGCCGTCGTGACCGGGACGGGCGCGGCGGAGCGCGTGACGATCGGCGCACGGCGCTCGTCCAGCGCCGCGACGACGGGCGCGAGATCGCGCACGAGAATCTTCATGTGCGGCGCGCCGGGGTCTACGATCGAGGGCTGCGCGGGCCGCCTCTCGACGTTCGAGAATTCCGTGAGCTCGAAGTTGAAGCCGCGGCCCGGCAGCGGGAGCATCGCGATACGCAGGCTCACGCCCGGCGAGTCCGTGAGGGCGGCGACGGCCGGATTCGTGAACGCGCGCGGCTCCGCTGTCAGGCCGAAGACCTCGGAGTAGAACTCGAGGGTCGTCTCGAGACGCTCGGTGGCGTGAATCGCATGCATGAAGCCGACCGTCGCCCCGCCCTCCGAAGCGGACGGCGGCTGAGCGCCGGCAACGCCGACTGTTAACGCGACGAGCGCTACGAGCGGCCACGAGCGCATGAGCCCACCTCCATTCCTGCGTCGGCGCGCGTGCGGCGCACTCTTGCGCCCGCATGCGAGCGAACGATGCGGTCTCGACGAAAACTACGACGTGGGACATGTTCCAGGCTGGACGAGACTCGCCACGGGCGAGTCTCGCAGCCTGCTCCGCCGGGCACTGCCCCGCGGCCGGTGCGCCGTCCCGAACGTCATAGGCCCACTATTCGCCGATTCTGGTTATGAGAACTCGGGATGGCAAGCGTCCCGTGCCGGCGGAGCCGGACGGGCCGCACCGTGAGGTGGCCGAGCCTCGTGGTCACAAGCAGCGTGGCGAAGAAGCTTGGTCTGCTCGTGGCGGCGGACACGAATACGCGGTCGGGAAAGGCGCGAAATGCTCGCGAGTACGGAACACAGATCGTAGCGGAGGGGCGGTTCTGGCGCATGTTGAGGGTGACGGTCATATGAGGCACAGGGGAAACGCGTGATGTCTGACTTGATCTTGCGTGACGACAAAGGGCGCCTGCGATTTCGGTGGTCTTCACTGATTGCCGTACCTCCAACCCGAAACAGCTGGCCTTATCGACGCCTGAGGCACGTTTGGTTTGACCACACCTGGCCGAGTCGTCCGTTCTTCACGCCGGGATCGGAGATACACCTCACGGCGACGCTCTTCGAAAACTTCACGATCTTCGACCCTGCTGATTGGATACCCGCGTTTCTGAGAGCCGCGGGGTTCACATCGCAGATTGACGGTATACATGCGGCGAACTGGGGCTACGAGATACACGACGCACCATCGAACAAGCTTGCGGACGCTGCGATTCACTATCGCGATGCCGCCGGGGATGGAATCATCGTGGTGGAAGCGAAGAAGAGGGGCGGCTCTACTCGCTTTTTCGGGGCACGGGAATGGCGCGCAGAGCGGCCACTAAACCCAGGAAAATCGCGTCGCAGCAGCGGTCGCGGGCGACGGTGGACGCGCTCGTCGAAGCAACTGCTCGCGTTCTCGTGAGGGAAAGCTTCGACAAGGCCAGCACCAATCGCATCGCCGAAGTGGCCGGCGTCAGCGTCGGCTCCCTCACCAATACTTTCCGGGCAAGGAGGCGCTCGTCGCCGCCGTCATCGAGCGTCACCAGCAGGAGCTCATGCAATTCGTGCGGGACCAGCTCGGAGAGGTGTTGACGGAGCCCGTGGACAAGGCGATGCGCAAGCTCGCGTCGTCCGCGCTTTTCGGCTCGTCGAGGCGTATGTTCCGGCGTCTGCCCCGCACCGATCGACCGTGATCGCGCACATGAACAGGACGCACTTCTGCGGGGCGACACAGGAGGCCAGGCGCTTCGTCATCCATGGGCTTGCCAGCGAGGAGCCGCCGAGAAGCCTCGCCGACTTACCGCTGATCGTCTTGAGCCGCGGCCTGCCGGACCCGGGCGAGCCGGGCGATCCTCCAGACGCACTCGAACGCTGGGAAGCCATCTGGCTCGAGCTCCAGGCCGAGCTCGCGGCATTGTCCAGCCGCGGCGAGCTCCGTATCGTCGCCGACGCTGGGCACAACATTCACCTCGATCGGCCGGACGCGGTCATCGCGGCGATTCGGGAAGTGGTCGCGGCGGCGAAGCGCGCGGACTGATCAGGGGAGGGCTGCCAGCCCAATTGTTGCTGGTGGCAAGACCGCGCCTTCACACCTTCGAGACGGAGACTTCTGATTACCGTTGGGAGGCTGCGAATCGAAATGCTTCGCGCAGAAGACTTCCGTCTGGCCACCCGCCGTTTGCGAAATAGCATCGGTACGACGTTCGCGTCGGTGCTTGCGCTCGCATGCGGAATCGGCGCCGCGGCCGCAACGTGGTCTTTACTTTCCTCGGTGCTGATAAATCCCCTCGCGGTGCGGGACCCGGACCGCCTGTTCGTCGTGGAAGCACAATAGCCTCAGCTGCCGGGCCTGCAATGGGACGCCACCATGACATATCCGGATTTCGAGGCGGCACGCCGCGATGCGCGAGGTAGCTGCGGTCATCGAGAGCATGGATCCGCGTGTGACGCCCGTGCAGATGTCGACGCTCGACGAGCAGATCGGTCGTCAGATGAATGCGCAGCGGTTCGGCATGTACGTGCTGGGCACGCTCGGCGGCATCGCGCTTTTGCTGACGGCGCTTGGCACTTACGTCGTTGCGGAGTCAATGGTCGTCCGGAGACGCCGAGAAATGAGCATCCGCGCGGCGCTCGGTGCCGGCGCTTCGGAGCTCCGCGGCCAGTTGTAGGTGACACGGCACGAGTCGTCGGCGTCGGCATCGTCGGAGGTCTCCTGCTCAGTGTTCTTTGCGCACGACTGATTCGCTCGCTGCTCTATCAGGTGGAGCCGCTCGACCCGACGGTTCTGGGGACGGTGTCCGGGATCATCTTCGGGTTGGCCTTGCTCGTTAGTCTGCGTCCAGCGGTCGAGGTGACACGGTTCGATCTTGCGCGGTCATTGCGCGAGGAGTGATGGATGGGTCGTTGGGTGCGCCCCCAAACTGGTCACCACGAGCCGCACCAAAGGTGAATTGCGCGCCCGAGGTAGAATTTCGGCATGACCGAACCCGGATCACCGATCTCGCTCTATCGGCAAGAGAGGCGCGCCCAGGAGATCCCGGGCTTGCGGCGAGAGGACTTGGGCACAGTCGTGCGATACACGCCGACGAGCCCGCTTGCGGAAGGCCTCGTGTGCTTCACGCGGGTGGCCGAAACCGACTTGCACGCGGAAATCGAGCGCCACATCGCTCACTTTCGCGCCGCGAACGTTGGGTTCGAGTGGAAAGTCTACGACTCCGACGAACCGGCCTCGTTGCGAGACCGGCTGCGAAGCGCTGGATTCGAGGAAGGCGAGCCCGAATCGCTGATGGTTTACGAAACGCGGACGTATGCGCGATGCGCTCGAGCGAGGGGTAGAGTGGGTGGCCGTGGAGGCCGCACCGATGAGCCGGCCCATACTCGAATCGAAGGGTTTTCGCGAAATAGATCGAACCTACCCGATGAGGTGGCGCCCTGATCAGGTGAGGCCGTATAACGCGACGCCGACAGCAGACCGATCAAAAGGCGACTCGCCACCCCTGCCGACCGCTGGCTCTTCTCGACGGGTGCCGCAGATCTCGTCGCTATAACGGTCATTGACAAAATTGGAGGTTGGGCTCCCATCTGAGGCTGTAGACTGAACCCGGTAGGGGCCGGGTGAGCCTGGCAGAATTCGTACCGGCATTTGGGGGTTAACCTGATCGTCGGCGCTCTTCGCTGAATGCGATGAAGCCGATGCCGGGATGCATGCAGATGAAATCTCTATCCGATCTTACGAGATCCACCGCGAAGCGCCCCGTCCGGCGCCTGGTGCCGCTTGCCGTGGCGGTAGCGGGCGCCGCAGTCGCCTTGTATTGGGGGATTTCCGCCGCGCTGAAGACATGGTCGCCTGCGGCCTGGGTGTCAGGCGCAGCTACGGAGCCCCATATTGATTGGGCGCTGCTCGACGAATATTGCACGGACTGCCATAACGCGACCGATTTGGCAGGCGGCGTTGCGTTGGATCGGCTGTCCCGCGAGTCGCTGCTGAGCGATGCCGATACGTGGGAAATGGTCATCCGCAAGGTGCGGACGGGCATGATGCCGCCCGCGGACAGGCCGCGTCCTTCGCGCGCAGCGCTCGACCAGCTGACCCATGCATTGGGCGCTGCGCTGGACGAGGAATATGCACGCAATCCGAATCCGGGCCACAAGGGTCTGGCGCGCTTGAATCGTACCGAGTACGGTAACGCCATTCGCGACCTGTTGCATTTCGACGCATCGCACATCGTCGCCAACATTCCGGCCGAGTCGGCCGGCGAAGGCTTCGATAACAACATCGAGCTGCTCAGCGTGTCTCCCACGCTGATTGATGCCTACGCGAGCGCGGCGATGCGCATCGGTCGTGAAGCGGTGGGCGACGTGTCGCTGATTCCGACGGAGGTCGAGTACGGAGCGGCGGAGGGCACTACGGACGGATTGCCGCTCGGTACGCGCGGCGGGTTCGCGATCACGCACAACTTTCCGGTCGACGCACGTTATCGGATCAAGGTCGGCACTCGCGGCGGCGGCTTCTTCAGCAACCAGACGTTTTGCTCCGATGGCTACCGAGTCGTGGTCGGCATCGACGGCGAGCTGTTGACGCTCGACAATCCCGGCGACTTCGAGTTGCCGATCACCGCGGGCCAGCACACGATTGCGGTCGCGCTGCAGGACGTGCGCCGCTGTACCGGCGTCAACGACTACTTCGACGACTACAGCCTCGCCGGCGCGATTGCCGGCATTACGATCAACGGCCCGTTCGACATCAGCGGCCCGGGCGACACCCCCAGCCGGCGCGTGATCTTTTCCGCCTGCTATCCGAAAGCGGCCCCGGAGGGCCGAGACTGCGCGCGTGAAAACCTGACGCGGCTCGCCACGCGCGCATGGCGTCACCCCGTAGCGGCCGAGTCCGACGAAATCTCGGAGCTGCTCGCGTTCTACGACAAGGGCGAGGCGCTCGGCGGCTTCGAGATGGGCATGCAGTACGCCATCGCGCGTCTGCTGATGGACCCGCGTTTCCTGTACAAGATCGAGCAGGTACCCGAGAACCTGGCACCGGGCACGGTCTACGCCATCAGCGACGTCGAGCTCGCGTCGCGGCTGTCGTTCTTCTTGTGGAGCAGCATTCCGGACGAGGAGCTCTTGAGCCTCGCCACCGCAGGTCGACTGCACGAGCGCGACGTGCTCGAAGCGCAGGTGCGCCGGATGTTGCGGGATGAAAGGGCCGACGCGCTCGTGAGCAACTTTGCAGGGCAATGGCTCATGCTGCGCGAGCTCGAGGCGGCCGAGCCGCAGGATCCGGCCTTCGACGCTCGGCTGCGCGATGCCTTCCGGCAAGAAACCGAGCTGCTGTTCCGCGATGTCGTGCGCGAGGACCGCAGCGTGCTCGGGCTGCTCGATAGCGACTACACCTGGCTCAACGAACGGCTGGCTCGGCATTACGGCATCGACGACGTCCGCGGCGACTACATGCGTCGCGTCGCCTTGCCCGCCGACAGCCCGCGCCGGGGGCTGCTCGGCCACGGCAGCATTCTCACCGCCACGTCGGTGGCGAACCGCACCTCACCCGTCGTGCGGGGGGCGTGGATCGTCGAAGACCTGCTGGGCGCGCCGGTCCCCACGCCGCCGCCGGGCGTGGAAACCGACCTCGGGGACGACGGCGTTCCGGCCGGCATCGTGGTGAACACCCTGCGAGACCGTCTCGAGCTGCATCGCGAGAACCCGAGCTGCGCTTCGTGTCATCAGATCATGGACCCCTTAGGGCTCGCGCTCGAGAACTTCGACCTGATCGGTCGCTGGCGCACCGAGGAGAACGGCTTCCCGCTCGACACGAGCACCGAGCTGATGGACGGCACACGCGTCGATGGCCCGGTGGCATTGCGCAACGCGTTGCTCGCGCGCGGCGATGTCGTCGCGTCGAACATCATCGAGAAGCTCTTGAGCTACGCGCTTGGGCGCCACTTGCGTTCGCCCGACATGGCGGCAGTGCGCGAAATCGCCGCCCGTGCGTCGAAAAACGATTACCGATTCTCCGATATCGTGCTCGGTATCGTGGAAAGCACCCCGTTCCGCATGAGCATCGTCGAGCCCTCGGCGACCGTAGTCGCCGAACGCTGAGGTGGAAAGGAGAGGCAACATGAAGTTTCTTACCAGGAAGCACTTGTCGCGCCGCCACTTCCTCCGGGGCGGCGGCAGCGTGATCGCGTTGCCGCTGCTCGATGCGATGATTCCGGCCGGCGTGTCCGCGCAGAATCTCGCGACGCCGCGCCCGCGCCTCGCCTGCATCTACATCGCGCACGGTGCCGTGATGAAATACTGGACGCCGTCCGCCGAAGGGACGGGATTCGAGTTTCCGCAAACGCTGAAGTCGCTCGAGCCCTTTCGCGACCGCCTGAACGTCATCAGCGATATGCGTCTGCCCGCCGCCTACGGCGAGGACGCGTCCGCGGGCGCGAACCATACCCGGTCGTCGCAGACGTGGCTCACCTGCCTGCCGCCGGGCATGGGGCCCTCGCCGACGTCGTTCGACCAGTACGTCGCGCAGCACATCGGGCAGGACACACCGATGCCTTCGCTGGAACTGTCGCTCGACGACGGCAGCTCCATCTCCTATCGCACGCCCGATACGCCGTTACCGATGGAGCAGAACCCGCAAATCGTGTTCGAACGGCTGTTCGGCGACGGCAGCACGGCGGAAGAACGCGCCGCACGCATGGAGTTGAAGCAGAGCCTGCTCGATGCCGTGGTCGACGACGTCGGCAAGCTGCAGCGCACGTTGGGACCGTCCGACCGTTATCGTCTCGAGCGCTATCTCGAGGACGTGCGCGAGATCGAACGCCGTCTGCAATTGGCAGGCGCCTCGGCGGCCGGGGATCTCGACGTGCCGAGCAAGCCCGTCGGCATACCGCCGAGCTTCGTCGCGCATTCGGAGCTGATGTTCGACCTGCTGACTCTGGCCTGGCAGGCCGAGATCACGCGTGTCACCACGCTGATGGTCGCACGCGAGGTCAGCAACCGCGTTTATGCCGAGAGCGGCATCAACGATCCGTTCCACAATCTCTCGCATCATTCGGAAGTGCCGGCCAACATCGAGCGGCTGGCGCAGCTCAACGCCTTCCACACCCGTACGACGATTGCCTACTTCCTGAAGAAGCTCAGCGAAACGCCCGATGGGGACGGGACGCTGCTCGATCACTCGCTCGTGCTCTATGGAAGCGGCATGAGCAACTCCAACCAGCACGACCACGATCCGCTGCCGTTGCTGCTGGCGGGCGGCGCGTCGGGTCGGCTCAAGGGTGGCCGCCACATCCATGCAGGAGCCGGCACGCCGATGGCAAACCTGCTGGTCGCGATGCTCGAGAAGCTCGACGTTCCCGGGGAGACGTTCGGCGAGAGCAACGGTGTGCTGACGATCTGAGGAGCGTGTGATGACGCGACAGCTGTTGTGCGCGGGCCTATTAGCGGCCGTGCTGCTACCCGCAGCCGCACAGACGGACGATCGGCTTGCGGTCGCCGCCATGCAACGCGATCTCGAGAGCGTGCGGCGGATGCTGGCCGAAGGTCTTTCAGACGTGAACGCGCCCGGGCCGTACGGGACCCCGGCGCTTCACTGGCTCGTGCGCATCGAGGAGCTCGAGCTGACCACTCGTTTGCTCGACGCCGGCGCCGACGTGAATCAGCGCGACGGCCTTGGGAACAGGGCGTTGAGCATTGCGATCGAGAACCGCGACGTCGCCATGGTGCGGTTGTTGCTGGACCGCGGTGCCGATCCGCGCAGCCCCGACGTTGCGGGCGAAACACCGCTCATGCAGGCCGCGCGCACCGGCACGCCCGGCATCGTGCAGGCGATACTCGAGCGCGGTGTCGAAGTCGACGCTCGCGAACCGCACTACCAGCAAACCGCGCTGATGATCGGCGTGCGCTCCGGCTCGCCCGAAGTCGTCGCACTGTTGCTCGACGCCGGTGCGGAAGTGAATCTGCAAACCCCGCCCGGCCCTGAACCGAGATGGCGCTTGCCGAGTGAAGTCACCGCGTCGAAAGGTGTCGGCGTGAATTGGGGCGGCTTCCCGCCGCACGGCTCGCGCACGCCGATTGGCGGCGCCAAGACGGCATTGTTGTATGCAACACGACAGGGCAATCTCGGAATCACCCGGCTGCTGATAGACGCCGGAGCAGATATCGAGCAAAGCGACGCGGACGGTACGACGCCGCTGCTCACCGCGATCATCAATGCCACGACGGCCAGCAAGCCCGGGGCCTCCACGCAGCACATCGAAACTGCTCACTACCTGATCGAGAAGGGCGCCAACGTCAATGCCACCGATTGGTACGGTCAAACTCCGCTTTTCGCCGCCGTGGATCTGCGCAACGTCGAAGTTCCGGGTCCCGTCCGTGACAACGGCATCGACCGCGAGGCCGCGTTTGGCCTGATCCGCACGCTGCTCGAGCACGGCGCCGACCCGAATGCGCGGATCAAGGAAGTGCTGCCCGTGAAGCGCTGGATAACTCGCCTTGGCAACCTGTCCTGGGTGGACGTTACCGGCCAGACGCCGTTCTTCCGCGCCGCCTATTCGGGCGACGTCTCCACGATGAAGCTGCTGCTCGAATACGGCGCCGATCCCAACATTGCGACCTTCAACGGCACCACGCCGCTGATGGCGGCCGCAGGCGTCAACTGGACGGTGTCCCAGACTTTCGACGAAGGGCCCGAGGCGCTGCTCGAAGCGGTGAAACTCGCGCACGCGCTCGGCAACGACGTGAATGCGCAGAACACGCTCGGTTTTGCGGCGATCCACGGCGCGGCGAATCGCGGCTCCGACGACATCATTCGCTGGCTCGCCGCCCACGGCGCAAGACTCGACGTCGCTGACGCTGTCGGCCGCACGCCGGTGGTATGGGCGCACGGCGTATTCCTCGCCACACACCCACCGGTGGATCGACCGGAAACTGCGGCTTTGATCGAGAGTCTGCTCGCGGAGCAAGCCGGCGACCGATAGGATCCGGGCTACGGCGAGCCGTGCTACTTGTTCACGCCCACGCGTGCGTACCGCCGCCCGCGCGGTCCTGGCAGGCCGAGTACGAGCGCTTGCGGGTGCATTCGCCTACATTCTGTCCGTCAGGGGATGCGTGTTCTTCGCGGGTCGGCCGCTTATTTGCACTATCCGCTTCGCGCACAGTTCGTGCGCTGTGAGCGGGACGAACAGTCTCTCGCGCGGCCACCGCACTTTCTTGAGCGGGGCGAGCCAATCGGTGGCGGTATCCCGGTAGCCCAGGGCGAGCAGAACCACGCTGCGCAGGCCTCGTTCGCCGAGTCGCAGCAGTTCGTCCAAGGCCGCCGCATCGAATCCCTCCATCGGGGATGCATCGATCCGCTCCTCCGCCGCTGCCACGAGTGCGGTCCCGAGCGCTATGTAGGCCTGCTTGGCTGCCCAGTGATAGTTCTCGTCGGGAGATGAATAGCTCCTTACGGCGCCTCTGATGGTGTTCTTGTAGCCTTCCAGTTCCGCCGGATCGATGCCGCGCTCGTCGGCTGTCAGCTGGATCAGTTGATCCACATGGGCCTCAATGACCGGGTTCCAGGCGGCGAATACCAGCAAGTGAGAGCATTCGGTGATCTGCGGCTGACCATCGGCGATCGGCCGGATCCGTTCCCGCAGCGCCTGATCTTCAATCACCAGCACCGAGTAGGGCTGCAAGCCATAGGAGGATGGCGCCAGGCGTACCGCGTCGAGGATCCGATCGAGCTGTTGTCTCGGGACCTTTTGCCCATTCATGCGCTTGGCGGCGTAGCGCCAGTGCAAGGCGTCGAGGATGATCATGGGGTGGCTTCCTTCTTCGAGCATGAGGTGAAGTGGCGGGCTGGTGACTCAGGCAGCTCTGCCGCGCGGAGTACGGCGCGCTGCCAGTGCGCCGCTGACGGAAACGGCCCGAGCGCCCCGATGGAAGAGGGTGAGGCCAAGTGCCGCGAGCGTGCCTGCCAGCGCCAGGTTGGGCGGCGGCGCTTCGCCCATCAGACCGACGGCGATCAAGGTGCCCACCAGCGCCGCCACCGTGCCGATCTGGCTGAGGTAGACCGGCCCCGCCAGCCTCTGCAGAACGAAGAAGAAGACATACTGGATCGCGAACACTGCGATCTCGAGCAGTAGCAGTCGGCCTACCGCCGCGGATCCAAGGAGCGCCTGCATCTGCCCCGACTCGGTGATCAGCGCAAAGGGCAGCAGCGTCAGCGCTCCGCCAAACAGCATGAGCGCGGCCAGGAATACCGGCGAGGTGCCGCTCGGCCAGCGCAGAGTGCGATAGATGTTGCCGACGGCGAGCATCACCGGAATGGCGAGCACCAGGACCGCCCATCCCTGGGCACCATCCGCGCCCCGGGCCTTGGCGGCGGCAAGCAACACCCCGCCGCCCAGTCCCAGCAATACGCCGAGCAGCCGCACCATGCGTAGCCGCTCCAGCTGCAGCAGGACAGCCAGCAGCCAGGTGACGAGAATGGGGAAGGCGAAGCTGAGCGCGATGAAGCCGGCGCCGACATGACGCACGGCCAGGAAGGCGAGCGCGTTGGGTAGCGCGAAGAGGACGCCGGAGACCGCCGCATATTCCAGGGTGCGACGGGTCAGCGGCATGGGGTGATCCTGCAGCGCCGCGGTGCCCGTGAGCACGCACGCGGCGCCCGCCATCGCCGCCATCAGAAAGCTGAGCCGCGGTGCGGTTGCCTGATCAGCTAGCTTCGCGATGACCAGCGACAGCGCCAGCAGGGTGCCGACCACCAACAGGCAGCCGAATGCGCACCACGCTGTCCGGTTCGTGTCCTTGCGTGACGTTGCCGCTCTCGCCATGATCGGTGCCTTGGCCTCAACAAAATAAGCGCCAAGAATCTTACTGAAAAGTATCTTTACGTCAAGAGATCTCCATGAACAGAGTCAAGCAGGCTGTTGCCCAGTGGCGGAGGGAATTGCCCGAGCTCGATGTGCTGCCGATGGAGGTTGTCGGCAGCCTCGTCCATGCCGCGCGGCTGATCGTCCGCACCCATCTCGAGCCGTTCTTTCAGAGCCATGGCCTGCAGCAGGGTGAGTTCGACGTCCTTGCGACGCTGCGCCGCGCCGGCGCGCCCTACGCCTTGTCTCCCACGGACCTGTTCGAGGCGCTGATGATCTCTTCGGGCGGCATGACCAACCGCCTGGACCGGCTGGAGAAGGCCGGCCTGATCGCCCGCTCGCGCAATCCCGAGGACCGGCGGGGCACAATAGTGTCGCTAACCGAACGCGGGCTCGAATTGATCAATCGCATCATCCCGCTGCACGTCGAGAATCAAGCCCGCGCCATCGCCGCCCTCAGCCAGACAGAGCAGAAGCAGTTGTGCGACTTATTGAGCAAGCTGATCCCTGGGTAGAAATCCCTCAGTTGCGACCGCAGGGGACTTGACCGGCATCGGCTCTCTGGGACGGTCCCCGGCGCCGCTGCTTCTCACCTCCACTGCCGCAGCTCGGCCGGATAGAACTGCTCCCCCTGAAATTAGTTTCGATGTCCTTGCCGGACATCTGATCGGGAACATCGTGTCAGACGCCATTTTTTCCCGCCGATTCGATCGCGTCGCACGCCGCGCCGATGCCGCTGCGGCTCGCTTTGCGCGCGATCTCCTCGCAGCGCCGCCGCACGTCGTCCGCGCTGAGCAGCCGTCCGAGCGCGTCCGCAAGCCTTTTCGCGTCGAGGCGATTCGGCATCACGCGGCCGCCGACGCCGAGGCGCACGACGCGCGCGGCATGGTCCGGCTGATCGTGGCTGAACGGCACGACGACCTGAGGAATGCCCGCGGCGAGCGCGGCGGCCGTCGTGCCGACGCCGCCGTGATGCACGAGGCCGGCCACCCGGGGCAGCAGCGTGCCGAGCGGAACGAAGTCGAACCGCTCGACGCCTCGAGGGAGCGTCTTCGGCACCTGCTCCGGAAACCGGGTGAGCAGCATGCCGCGGAGCCCGAGCCGCTCGCACGCGCCCGCCGCGGCCGTGAAGAAGCGACGGCCGTAACGCATCGCGGAGCCGGGCGTGAAGACGACCGGCGCGTCGCCCGCATCGAGGAATCGCTCGGCTTCGGGCGGCAGGCCGCTGCCGTCCAAGCCGTCGAACAGCGGAAAATCGCACTGCACGATATTCGCGGGCCAATCGGGCTGGGGGTGCGCGAACCACTCGGGAAACATCGCGAGATTCAGGAGCGGCGAGTAGAGCGCGTTCAGGAAAATTCTGTCGATCGGCGGCAGGCCGAGGCGTGCTCGTATCGCGTTGACGTGCGGCGCCGATGCCGGGTCGAGCATCATGCGATCGACGAGCCGCCACAGCGCCCGCTTCAGGACGCGGGGCAGGAACGACCAGTTCACGGTGCCGTACGTGACCGGGAGCTCGTACGTCGTGCGCAGCATGGACGGCTGCAGATGCACGCGAACGATCTTGAGCCCGGTCTTCTCCGCGATCGCATGCGAGACGAATTCGAGCCCGTGCGCGGACCGCGCACGAGGGTCTCGGCTCGCCGGCAGGCATCGTGCCGTGGACGATCATCCGGCTCGGCGGACAGGTTTGCCGGAAGTAGAGTAGCCTGCACGATGCAGTGCAGGTGAGCAGGGCGGGGAGGAGCCCGATGACGAAGCAAGCGGCCCCCGACGCGCCGACCGGCGCGCGACGCGGCAGCGACGTGCTCGAGCGGTTGCGCGAGCGGCCGCCGGCGCTTTGGTATCGCGGCGAGAGGGTGCTCGACGTCACCGTGCACCCGGCCTTCGCACGCGGTGTGTCGACGCTCGCCGAGCTCTACGATCTGCAGTGGCAGCACGCGGACGTCTGCCTTTTCGACTCGCCGACGTCGGGGCGTAAGGTCGGCCGGTCCTTCCAGATGCCGCGGACTCACGAAGAGCTCCGCACGATCAGCCGCGCGATGAAGACATGGGCCGATCATACGTACGGGATGATGGGCCGCTCGCCGGATTACCTGAATCGTGCGATCACGGCCTACGCCGCCGGCGCGTCGTTTCTGGCCGAGGCCGATCCTCGCTTCGGCGCTAACGCTCTGCGTTACCACGCGCACGTGCGCGAGCGGGATCTTTCGCTCACGCACACGCTGATCCCGCCGCAGGCGAATCGGGCCGTCGGGCCCGCGGGACAGGCGGATCCGTTCCTCGCCGCGCGCGTGAAGGAGGAGACGGATGCGGGTCTCGTGATCCGCGGCTGCCGCATGCTCGCGACGTTGCCGATCGCGGACGAGATCATGGTGTTCCCGTCGACGCTGCTCCAGGGCGGCGACGAGGACGCGCCGTACGCGTTCGGCTTCTTGATCCCGAGCGATACGCCGGGGCTCAAGTTCATCTGCCGCGAGAGCGTCGACTACGGGCGCTCTCATTTCGACCATCCGCTCGGCTCGCGTTTCGAGGAGATGGACGCCGTCGTGATCTTCGACGACGTGCGCGTCCCGTGGGAGAACGTGCTGCTCTATCGCGATGTCGAGCGCTGCAACCGTGCGTTCGGGCGCACGGGCGCGGTCGTGCACATGGCGCACCAAGTCGCGGTCAAGAACGTCGCGAAGTGCGAGTTCGTGCTCGGGCTCGCGTATTTGCTCGTCGATACGATCGGCGTCGAGCGCTTCCAGCATATACACGAGAAGCTCGCCGAAATCTGGGTGAACCTCGAGACGATGAAGGCGCTTCTGCGCACCGCCGAGGCGGACGCGTCGCTCGACGAGTGGGGAGTGATGCGGCCGGCGTGGAATCCGCTCGACGCCGCGCGCAATCTGTTTCCGCGCCTTTATCCGCGCATGATCGAGATCATTCAGCAGATCGGCGCGAGCGGACTCGTCGCGATGCCGACCGAGCAGGACCTTAAGGGCCCGCTGGCCGACGATATCCGCCACTACTATCAGGCCGCACGGGCGGACGCCTTCGATCGCATTCCGCTCTTTCGCCTCGCGTGGGACGTCTCGATGTCCGCGTTCGGCTCACGTCAGGTGCTTTATGAGCGGTTCTTCTTCGGCGATCCGGTGCGCATGGCGGGCGCGCTCGTCGTGAATCACGATGCGGAGCTCCGCGCCCTCGCGGAGCGCGTGCGCGAGCTCGTCCGCCGCGGGCGCGACGAAGCGTTCGCGGACGTTTCTCGGTCACCGGAGGAAGGCTGATGGATCGTCCCGAGTGCGGCCGCGACGGGAAGCGCACAACGAGCTCGCACGTCAGCACGTAGACGAGCTCGTCCTCTTTTGGGCTGGACCGGGCCCCGGAGGAACCGTCTCCAGGTTCACGCCGAACCGCGTGAGTCCCGCCGACGTGCCGAGCTGGGGCTCGGCGGGTCTTGCATGGTGCGTCGTTCGTCGCGCGTCGCGGCGGCGTCGATGCGATGGAAGTTTCATTCTCCGCGACCGCCCGGACCGGGTCCACGAGATTCATGGAGACCCTGTGACCACGGCAGTCGGCCGCGGGCCTCCGCGACGGCTGGCTCGACATCTTCGGCTCGACGCTTCCGCGGAGGTGTTTCTGAAACGATTCTCGTTTCGGAAACGCTTCCGCGGAAGCGCTCTTCGCCAGGATGTCGGTGAAGCCTCGCTCCTACATCTTCATGCCGCGGCCGAATCCCGTGCAGGAAGCGATCCTGCAATCGTGGGGCGTGATGCCGATCGTCGGCGAAGGGCGCGACGAGGAAGAGGCGCTGCTCGTGTTTCTGACCCGTCTTGCCGAGGCAGCCGGCGTCCGCCGCCGCGTGTGCCGTCTTTGAGGGGCGCGTTCGGGTCCGCTCGGCTCACGCTCGACGCCGGCAAGACCGATGGGAGATCGGTCGTCCGCTTCGGGGTGCTGGCTGCGCAGGCGCTGCACCAGCGCCGTGAGCTCGGCCTCCGCCGCCTCCACGGACTCTCCGGGAGCGAGGCGTGCATAGGCATCGAACGCGTTGCCCGTGTAAGCGGCGGGCTCGAGCTCCTGCCGGGAAAGGGGGAGCCAGGCTTCCGCATCGTGTCCCGCGGCCGGACAACCGGTCCCGACCTCGGGAACGAGGCAGGTGTCAGTCGGCGACGTGCTTCGCCTCGGCCGTCGCGAGCACCTCCGTGTGCTCGACCCGCCCCGGCCGCTCGAGCAGCGGGTGCGCGAAGACCGCGCCGAGAATGATCGCGACGCCGACGTAGAAGACGGCGGTCAGCTCCCGCTGCTCGCCGAGCAGCGGGATCGCGAGGAGGATCGCGTAGACCGGCTCGAGGTTCACGGCGAGCTGCGCGCCGAACGCGGAGATGTGCCGCAGCGCGACGAGGGACAACGCGAACGGCAGCAGCGTGCACGCGAGCGCGAGGGTCACGAGCAGCGCCGCGTCGCGCGCGCCCGGCAGCACGAACGGGTCGCTCGCGAGCTGCGGGAAGATCCGGCCGAGCAGCGGCGACAGCACGCCGAGCGCGACCGCGCCGGCGCCGAGCTCGAGCGCGGTCACGGCGAGCGGGTCCGCGTGCGCGACGAGCCGCTTGTTCAGCGAGCCGAACACCGCGACGAGGAGCGCGGATAGCGTGCCGACGGCGATGCCGACGCGCATGCCCTCCTGCACGCCGCCGACGACGAGCGCGACGCCGGGGACGATCAGGATACCGAGCGCGAGGTCGCGCAACGAGAACCGCGCGCCGGCGACGCGCGGCTCGACGATCGCGACGAACGCCGTCGCGAGCGCCATGCACGTCGCCGCCACCGATGCGTTCGCGAGCTTGACCGCGCCATAGAACGTGAGCCAGTGCAGCGCCACGAGCACGCCGATGCCGGCGTACGCGGCGGCGAGCCGCACCGAAAGCGTCGAGAGCGCGCGCCAGACGCGCGGCACGAGCGCGAGGGCGGCGACGACGATCGTCATGCGCCACAGCACGAGCGGCAGCGCCGCGAGGCTGATCAGCTTGCCGAGGATCGCCGTGAAGCCCCAGAGCACGACGCAGACGTGGATCTGCACCCTGGCTTTCGCGAGCGGCGTCATGCTCTCGATTGACTTCTGCTCTTTGATCCTGCGGGCCGGGAGCCGCGCTCGAAGCGCTCTTCCCCGTTCGTGCCGACGGCTCCAAGTCGCCGATGCGGCTTCGTCGAGGATGTGAGCTCGGTCGAGCAGCCGTTCGGTGCCGTTCGCGAGTCGGACGGGCGCCTAGTCCGTCGGCCGCAGCAGCTCGTTCAGGCTCGTCTTCGCGCGCGTCTTCTCGTCGACCTTCTTCACGATCACCGCGCAGTAGAGCCCGTACATGCCGTCCTTCGACGGCAGCGTGCCGGGGACGACGACCGAGCCCTCGGGCACGCGCCCCTGCAGGATCTCGCCGGTCTCGCGGTCGTAGATCCGCGTGCTCTGCCCGATGTAGACGCCCATCGAGATCACGCTGCCGCGGCCGACGATCACGCCCTCGACGATCTCGGAGCGCGCGCCGATGAAGCAGTCGTCCTCGATGATCGTGGGCGATGCCTGCAGGGGCTCGAGCACGCCGCCGATGCCGACGCCGCCCGACAGATGCACGTTGCGGCCGATCTGCGCGCAGCTGCCGACCGTCGCCCACGTGTCGACCATCGTGCCGCGATCGACGTACGCGCCGATGTTCACGTACGACGGCATCAACACGGCGTCCGGCGCGACGTACGCGCCGCGGCGGACGATCGCGTGCGGCACGACGCGCGTGCCGCCTTCGGCGAAGGCTTCCGCGGAGTAGCCGGCGTACTTCAGCGGCACCTTGTCGTAGAACTTCGTGAAGCCCGCGTCGACGACGCGATTCGGCTGGATCCGGAACGAGAGCAGGACGGCCTTCTTCAGCCACTGGTTCACGACCCAGTCGCCGCCGCGCTTCTCGGCGACGCGCAGGCGTCCGGCGTCGAGACCGGCGATCGCCGCCTCGACCGCGTCGCGCAGCTCCGCGTCGACGCTCTGCGGCGTGATCTCCGCGCGCCGCTCCCAGCCGGCCTCGATCACTGCGCTCAAATCACTCATGGCTCACCTCGCTCTCCGTCCTGGAGGCGTGACTTTAGCGCATCGCGCCGAAAAGTGGGGCGCTCGATGTAATGCGCCGAATGCGGCTTCCGCATGGACATCGGTGTCGAGTGCGCGCCGCAGACTCGTAGTCGCCACCATCTTGCGCCACTTCCGGAACGGTCTTATTGTCGGGTTTCCTTCGAAAGCACCCTTCGACTCACGATCCGGCTTTCGCGAGACGCCTTCGGTCGGGAAGCCGGGGGGGTCGGCTTTTTGCTTTTCAACTCTGCTTTCTCAACTCTGCTCTTCTTCATTGCCTTTCGTCACTGCCTTTCATCATCAAAATTTGTGGGAGGGACTAGTGATGTCGGCAACAATAAACAAATCACTGCTCGCGGCCGCGGTTTGCTCGCTCTGCGGGACGCCCGCCTTCGCACAAAACGGGGCGGATTGCTCGACCTTGCCCGACCACGGGACGCTGAAGTCCGCGCTCGATGCCGCGGTAGCGGCCGAGTCGAGCGGCCTCGACCTCGATATGTGGGCGACGCTCGTGAACCGGGACGGCGTCGTGTGCGCGGTCGCGTTCTCCGGCTCGAACAGGGGCGCGCAGTGGCCCGGCAGCCGCGTGATCTCGGCTCAGAAGGCGAATACGGCCAACGCGTTCAGCCTGAACGGCCTCGCGTTGTCGACGGCGAACCTCTACTCCGCCGTGCAGCCCGGCGGGAGCCTGTACGGGCTGCAGCACAGCAACCCGGTCGACACCGCTGCGGCTTACCAGGGTCCGCCGACCGACTTCGGCCAGCCCAACGATCCGCTCGTCGGTCACGCGGTCGGCGGCGTGAACGTCTTCGGCGGCGGCCTCGGGCTCTACGACGGTTCGGGGATCGTCGGCGGTGTCGGCCTGAGCGGTGACACGTCGTGCGCCGACCACATGATCGCGTGGCGCGTGCGTGCCAATCTGGGCCTCGACGTGTTCGGCGGAGTCGTGCAGGGCGTCAGCGGCGATCCGGAGCGGCCGGACAACATCGTCTATGACGTCGAGCCGAACCCCGACGGCGGGACCGGTGTCAGCGTCAGCGGCTTCGGGCATCCCGAATGTCTGAACACGGGAGATGAAACGACTCTGCCGGCCGTGCAATAGGCACAATCGGGGCGGATCAGGTCCGTTCCTGCTCGGAGAGCGCCTGCTTCAGCCGCTCCTCGAGCCGCTTCGACCGCTCGTCGTCGAGCAGTCGGCCGTCCTCGCCGGTGACGAAGAACACGTCCTCGGCGCGCTCGCCGATCGTCGCGATCTTCGCGTTCTGCAGCGCGACGTCCTCCTGCTCGAAGACGCGCGCGACCTGCAGCAGCAGACCGGGCCGGTCGCCGGCGACGAGCTCGACCACGGTGCGCTCGTTGATCGGGTCCTGAGTGATCGCGACCTGCACGGGCGTCGAGAACATCCGCACCTGACGCGGCGCGCGGCGGCTCACCTTGAGCGGCGGGGTATCGGGGCTCGACAGGATCTTGAGGAGCCGGTGGCGGATCTCCGCGAGCCGCCGCTGACCCGCGATCGGGCTGCCGTCGCTCTCGAGCACGCGGTAGGTATCCAGGTTCTGCGCCTCGGTCATCGGCACGATCCGCGCGTCGACGATCGTGAGCCCGAGCTCGTCGAGCACGGCCGTCGACCGCATGAACGAGTGGAGCTCCTTCGGCGCATACACCATGACCGCGGTCGGCCCCTCCGTGTCGACCCGCTCCACGTCGACGAGGATCGATGTCGGCGTGGCGGCCTCGGTCAGCACGCGCGTGTGCCACGCGATCTCCTCCGGCCGGTGCCGCAGGAAGTACTCCTCCGTGAAGCTCGCCCAGATGTGCTGCCAGCGCGCGGGCTCGAGCCCCTGCTCGTGCAGCAGATGCTCGGCGCGCGCCTGCGTCTCGAGGATCAGCTCCTCCTTGTCGATCGGGTTCGAGAACCCGCGGCGCAGCGCGCGCTTCGTGAGCTGGTAGAGCTCCCAGAACAGCGTGTCCTTCCACGAGTTCCAGATCTTCGGGTTCGTGCCGCGCACGTCGGCGACTGTCAGCACGTACAGATAATCGAGATGCGTCTCGTCGCCGACCGCGCGCGCGAACTCGTCGATCACGCGGAGATCGTGCAGGTCCTTCTTCTGCGCGGTCAGCGACAGGAGCAGGTGATTGCGGACGAGCCACGCGACGAGCCGCGCGTCGTAGCGGCTCATGCCGTGCTCGAGGCAGAAGGCCTCGGCGTCGACCGCGCCGAGCTCCGAATGATCGCCGCCGCGGCCCTTCGCGATGTCGTGGAAGAGACCGGCGAGGTATGCGATCTCGGGTTTCTCGAGCTGCTGCATCACGGCGCTGCAGTTCGGGAACTCGTGATTAAAGCGCTCGAGCGCGAACCGCCGCAGGTTCTCCACGACGAACAGCGTGTGCGCGTCGACCGTGTACGCGTGGAAGAGGTCGTACTGCATGCGGCCGACGACGCGGCCGAACGCCGGAATGTAGAGGCCGAGGACGCCGTACGTGTTCATCCGCTTCAGCGTACGGGTCACGCCCTGCGGCGCGCGCAGGATGTCGAGGAACAGCCGATGGTGCCGCGGGTTCTGCCGGAATTCCTCGTCGATCAGCCACAGGTGCTGCTTGATCAGCGCGATCGTCCGCGCGCTGATGCCGCGGAGCTCGAGGTTCCGCTCGAGCAGCAGGAAGATCTCGAGCAGCGCCGACGGGTCGCGCGCGAACACGTTCTCGTCGACGACCTCGATGTAGCCGTGCCGCTCCTGGAAGCGCGCGTTGATCGGCACCGCGGGCGCGTCCTTGTCGAGGAGGATCGCCTCCTCGAAGAGCTGCAGCAGCATCTCGTTGAGGCGCGAGATCTCCATCACGGTGCGGTAGTAGCGCTGCATCAGCTGCTCGACGGCGAGCGTGAAGCTCGCGTCCTCGTAGCCGAGCATCGCGGCGAGCTTGATCTGATAGTCGAACAGCAGCCGGTCCTCGCGGCGGCCGGTCAAGAGGTGCAGCCCCCAGCGGATGCGCCACAGGAACGCCTGGCCGTTCAGCAGGATCCGGAGCTGGCCTTCCGTCAGGAAATCGTGCTCGACGAGCTGCTCGAGGCGCTCGACGCCGAGGTGCCGGCGCGCGACCCAGCCGATCGTCTGGATGTCGCGTAAGCCCCCGGGGCTGCCCTTGACGTTCGGCTCGAGGTTGTACGCGGTGTCGTGGAAGTGATGGTGGCGCGCCTGCTGCTCGGCGACCTTCGCGCGATAGAACGACGCCGAGTCCCACATCCGGTCCGGTCCGATCCGGGCCGGCAGCTCGCGGAACAGCGCGCCGGGGCCTTCGAGCAGCCGGGTCTCCATCAGCGCGGTCATGATCGACACGTCGCCGCGCGCCTGCGTCTCGCAGTCCTCGAGCGTGCGCACGCTGTGGCCGACCTCGAGGCCGATGTCCCACAGGAACGTCAGGAACCGGCTGATCGGCTCGTCCGTCTCCCGGTCCGCGGCGGCGTCGATCAGCACGAGCAGATCGATGTCGGACGCGGGATGCAGCTCGCCCCGGCCGTAGCCGCCGACGGCGACGAGGTCCGCGACGTCCGCGATGCGGCGCGCGAAGTGGCGCCACGACGCGACGATCACGTCGTCGATGACGCGCGCGCGCTCCCGCACGAGCGTATCGATCGGCTCGTTCGCGAGGAAGCGCTGCTTGAGCCGCCCGTCGGCCGCCGCGAGCGTGTCCTTGAACGTCGCGACGGGGTGCGGGCCGCCGAGCGCGGCCGCTAGCGCGTCGCGGTCGACCGGCGGAGCGGCCGAGGCCTGCGCGCCGGTGGACTCGAGCGGCGTCGACACGTCAGCCCCGACGGTCCTGCGCGCCGAGGGTCAGCACCTCGTAGCCGTCCTCGGTCACGAGGACCGTGTGCTCCCATTGCGCGGATAGAGAGTGATCCTTCGTCACGACCGTCCAGCCGTCCGCGAGCAGCTTCACGTCGCGGCGGCCGGCGTTGATCATCGGCTCGACGGTGAACGTCATGCCGGGCACGAGCTCGACCCCGGTGCCGGGCTTGCCGTAATGCAGGATCTGCGGATCCTCGTGGAACTGCCGGCCGATGCCGTGCCCGCAGTATTCGCGGACGACCGAGAACCGGTTCTGCTCGACGAAGCTCTGGATCGCATGCCCGATGTCGCCGATCCGGGCGCCGGGGCGGACAACGTTGATCCCGCGCCACATCGCGTCGTGGCAGATCCGGGTCAGCCGCTCGCCGATCACGGTCGGCTCGCCGACGAAGAACATCCGGCTCGTGTCGCCGTGAAAGCCGTCCTTGATCACGGTCACGTCGATGTTCAGGATGTCGCCGTTCTTCAACCGCTTGTCGCTCGGGATCCCGTGGCAGACGACGTGGTTGACCGACGTGCAGATCGACTTCGGGAAGCCCCGGTAGTTGAGCGGCGCCGGCACCGCGCCGAGCTCGTCGACGATGTACTCGTGGCAGATGCGGTTCAGCTCGTCGGTCGAGACGCCCGGGCGGACATGCTCGCCGATCATATCGAGCACGTCGGCCGCGAGGCGGCCGGCGACACGCATCTTGTCCTGTTCCTCAGGCGTCTTGACGGTGATGGTCATGGGGTAGGGGCGAGGCGGCCTGGGCGGAGCCGCGTTTGTTGCGCCGAGCGTGCTATGGTATAAAGCGCGCGCCTTTCAGGCAATCAACGACACACACGCGCCGCTCACCC
Organism: Gammaproteobacteria bacterium; assembly: GCA_036381515.1. Taxonomy (GTDB): domain Bacteria; phylum Pseudomonadota; class Gammaproteobacteria; order Steroidobacterales; family Rariloculaceae; genus ZC4RG20. The sequence continues at coordinate 66,012 of DASVCR010000054.1, forward strand.
GTCAGCCGGGTGCCTGGCCCGTAAGGGCACGAGGTCGCTGCGGGGGCACGTGGAGGATCAACCCGAGACCAGGAGCTTCCGATGGCCGACGTCACGATGCGTCGAATGCTGGAAGCGGGCGTCCATTTCGGACACCAGACCCGCTTCTGGAACCCGAAGATGGCCCCGTACATCTTCGGCGAGCGTAACAAGATTCACATCATCAATCTCGAGAAATCGCTGCCGATGTACCTCGAGGCGGCGGAGTTCGTCCGCAAGCTCGTCGCGGACGGCGGCGTCGTGCTGTTCGTCGGCTCGAAGCGCGCGGCCCGCCAGGCGATCACCGAGGAGGCGACCCGCTGCGGCATGCCGTACGTCAGCCAGCGCTGGCTCGGCGGCATGCTGACGAACTTCAAGACGATCCGCCAGTCGATCAAGCGGCTGAAGGAGCTCGAGGAGATCACCCAGAGCGGCGGCACCGAGTTCACGAAAAAGGAGATGCTGACCCTCGTGCGCGAGCGCGACAAGCTGCAGCGCGCGCTCGGCGGCATCAAGGAGATGGACTCGCTGCCGGACGCGGTCTTCATCATCGACGTCGGCCACGAGGAGATCGCCGTCAAGGAGGCGAAGAAGCTCGGCATCCCGGTCGTCGCGATCGTCGATACGAACTGCTCGCCGGAAGGCATCGATTACCCGATCCCCGGCAACGACGACGCGATGCGCGCGATCCACCTGTACGCCGCCGGCATCGCGGACGCGGTGCTCGCGGGCAAGGCGTCGATGCCCGAGGTGCCGGCCGGCGAGGACGAGTTCGTCGAGCTCGACGAGGAGGGCCGGCCGAAGGTCGGCGCGGGCCGGAAGAAGTCCGCGTCGAAGAAGCGGCCCGGGCGCGCCGCGAAGCCGCGTCCGAAGGCGGACGCGAAGCCGGCGGCCAACGCGGGGTCGGCTCCGGCGCCGGCGGAAGCGGCGGCTCCGGCCGACGGCGCGGCCCCGGCGGACGACGCGCCGCCCGCGGCGACCGAGGCCGAGACCGGGCAGTAACGGCCGTCGGCGGAGAGGTCGTCCGATACCTTCTCCGCGGCGCCGAGTCACCCGTCGTTCGCCCCGCCTTTACGGCGGTGCGGGCGTCGGCCACCCTGGAAGCACGGCCCGCGCGGCGGGCCGATGACCGACACCTCCGGCCCGTGCGGCGGGCCGGCTACCGAACGAGGACCGGCATGGACATCAAACCGGCATTGGTCAAAGAGCTCCGCGAGCGTACCGGCGCGGGGATGATGGATTGCAAGAAGGCGCTCGTCGACGCGAACGGCGACATCGACGCGGCGGCCGAGCTGCTGCGCAAGTCCGGCCAGGCGAAGGCCGACAAGAAGGCCTCGCGCGTCGCGGCCGAGGGCGCGGTGCTCGTCAGGAGCGGCACCGGACGGCATGCGATCGTCGAGGTGAACTCGGAGACCGACTTCGTCGCGAAGGACGAGAACTTCCGCGCCTTCGCAGAGAAGGTCGCGGACGCCGTGCTCGCGCACGCGCCGCGCGACGTCGACGCGCTGATGCAGCTCGACGCCGGAGGCGAGACGTTCGACGAGGCGCGCCGCGCGCTGATCGCGAAGGTCGGCGAGAACATCGGCGTGCGCCGCTTCGACGTGCTCGAGACGACGAATCCCGTCGGCACGTACGTGCACATGGGCCGCATCGGCGTGCTCGTCGAGATCGAGGGCGGCAACGACGAGCTCGCGCGCGATCTCGCGATGCAGGTCGCCGCGACGTCGCCGCGCTACGTCTCCGCGGACGACGTCCCCGCGGAGGAGGTCGAGAAGGAGCGCGAGATCTTCCGCGCGCAGGCGGAGCAGGAGGGCAAGCCCGCCCAGATCATCGAGAAGATGGTCGAGGGGCGGCTTCGGAAGCAGCTCGACGAGATCACGCTGCTCGGGCAGCCGTTCGTCAAGGATCCGGACAAGCGCGTGCGCGATCTGCTGAAGGCGTCGAACGCGAAAGTCGTGAGGTTCCTGCGGTACGGGCTCGGCGAAGGCATCGAGAAGAAATAAAGTCGACTTCGCCGAGGAGGTCATGGCGCAGGCTTCGCAGAACCGCTAATCTATTCAGTGAGGCAGCGGCGTCGACGCGGCGCTCGACAGGAGGTCGTCCGCCGCGTCCCGATGCGAACCTGAGCGAGCCACGATGAGCGAAGGCGAGCCCGCCTATCGAAGGATCCTGCTGAAGCTGAGCGGCGAGGCGCTGCTGGGCAAGCAGCAATACGGTATCGACCCCGACGTCATCTCCCGCATCGCGACCGAGGTCGCCGAGGTCGCGCGCCTCGGCGTCGAGGTCGGGCTCGTGATCGGCGGCGGCAACATCTTCCGCGGCGCCGGCCTCGCGGAAGCGGGCATGGACCGCGTGACGGCCGATCACATGGGCATGCTCGCGACGATCATCAACGCGCTTGCGCTGCAGGACGCGCTCGAGCGCCGCGGGGTCACCGCGCGCACGATGTCCGCGCTGCAGGTCCACGAGGTCTGCGAGGACTACATCCGTCGCCGGGCGATCCGCCACCTCGAGAAGGGGCGCATCGTGATCTTCGCGGCCGGCACCGGCAATCCGTTCTTCACGACGGACACGGCCGCGAGCCTTCGCGCGATCGAGATCGGCGCGGACGTGCTGATCAAGGCGACGAAGGTCGACGGCGTCTATTCGGCCGATCCGATGAAGGATCCGACCGCCGTTCGCTACCGCAGCCTGTCGTACGATCAGGTCCTGTCCGACAAGCTGCGGGTCATGGACGCGACCGCGATCGTGATGTGCCGCGACAACGACCTGCCGCTCGTCGTCTTCAATCTCAACAATCCCGGCGACCTGGTCCGCCTCGTCCGCGGACATCCTGTCGGTACCGCGGTCGGGAACCGGTTGCCGATGACCGGAACGAGCTCATGATCGCCGACGTAAAAAAGGATGCGGAGCACCGCATGCAGAAATCGATCGAGGCCCTCCGGGAGGAGCTCCGGCGGCTGCGCACGGGGCGGGCGCATACCGGGCTGCTCGATCACATCACGGTCGAGTACTACGGCTCCGAGGTGCCGATCTCGCAGACCGCGACGGTCACCGTCGAGGATTCGCGCACGCTTGCGGTGTCGCCGTGGGAGAAGTCGATGGTGCCGGCGATCGAGAAGGCGATCCTGAACTCGGATCTCGGCCTCACGCCGGTGTCGGCGGGCAGCGTGATCCGCGTGCCGCTGCCCGCGATGACCGAGGAGCGGCGCAAGGACCTCGTGAAGGTCGTCCGCCACGAGGGCGAGAACGCGAAGGTCGCGATTCGCAACGTCCGTCGCGACGCGCTGAGCAGCCTGAAGGAGCTGCTGAAGGAAAAGCAGATCACCGAGGACGACGATCGCCGTGCCCACGACGAAATCCAGAAACTCACGGACCGCTACGTGGCCCAGGTCGACGCGCTTCTGAAGGAAAAAGAAGCCGAGATCATGGAGTTCTAGGACCGCCTGGATGGTGGCTCGGGCGGCCCGGCCTGACGACGGGCAGGCGTTACCGCGGCACGTCGCCGTCATCATGGACGGCAACGGCCGCTGGGCGCGCCGGCGCGGGCTGCCGCGCAAGGCCGGTCATCGGGCCGGCATCAAGCCGGTGCGCGCGACCGTCGAGTACTGCGCCGAGCGCGGCGTCGAGGTCCTGACGCTGTTCGCGTTCTCGAGCGAGAACTGGCGCCGGCCCGCGGACGAGGTCAGCGGCCTGATGGCGCTCCTCGTCGACGCGATCGAGCGCGAGGTCGCGGAGCTCGATGCGAACGCGATCCGGCTGCGCTTCATCGGCGACCTCGCGAGGCTCGGACCGCAGCTCCGCGACGCGATGCTCGCGGCGGAGGCGCGGACGCGGGCGAACACGCGGATGACGCTCGTCGTCGCCGTCGCGTACGGCGGGCGCTGGGATCTGACGCAGGCCGCACGCCGCCTCGCGGCGGAAGCGGCGGCCGGGCGGCTCGACCCCGCCGACATCGACGAGGCGTGCGTCGCGGCCGCGCTCGCGACCGGCGGCCTGCCGAGCGTCGATCTCCTGATCCGCAGCGGCGGCGAGCAGCGCATCAGCAACTTCCTGCTGTGGGACATCGCGTACAGCGAGGTGTACTTCTCGAGCCTCCTGTGGCCCGAGTTCGATGCGGCGGAGCTCGGCCGGGCCTTCGAGTTCTACGCGCAGCGGCAGCGGCGGTTCGGGCGAACCGGGGAGCAGGTCGAGGCCGTCCGTTGCTGATCCAGCGTTTCGTCACCGGGGCGATCTTCGGGATCGTCGTCATCGCGGCCGTGCTGTGGCTGCCGACGGAGGGCGCCGCCGCCGTGCTCGCGCTGCTGTTCGTCGCGGGCGCGTGGGAGTGGGCCGGGCTCGCGCGCCTCGCCCCGGCGTGGCGCGCGGCCTACGCTGCGGTGTTCGCCGCGCTCGTCGCGAGCGGCACGTGGTGGGCGGACGACCGCGGCGTCGTCACGGCGCTCGTCGCCGTCGCGATGCTCGGCTGGCTCGTCGCGCTCGGCGCGGTGCTGACGTACCCGCGGCCGCTGCCGCTCGCTGCGGTCGGGGCGTCCGGGTTCGCCGCGCTGCTGCCGCCGTGGGCCGCGCTCGTCTACCTGCACGGCGCGGACGCGGCAGGCCCCGGGCTCGTGCTTACCGTATTCGCGATCGTCTGGTCCGCGGACAGCGGTGCGTTCTTCACCGGCCGTGCGCTCGGCCGGCACAAGCTCGCGCCGAAGGTGAGCCCGGGCAAGACCTGGGAGGGCGTCGCGGGAGGCGTGCTCCTCGCCGGCATCGTGGCCGGCGCGGCCGGCTACGTTCTGCGCCTGCCGGTCGGCCCGCTCGTCGCGATCGGCTGCGCGACGGCGCTCGTCTCGGTGCTCGGGGACCTGACCGTCAGCATCGCGAAGCGCAACATCGGCGTGAAGGACACCGGGCGCCTGCTGCCGGGGCACGGCGGGATGCTCGACCGCATCGACAGCCTCACGGCCGCGGCGCCGGCGTTCCTGCTCGGCGTCGCCGCAGCACGTCTCGTCTAGCCCCGAGGCCCCGTTCGACGTCGCGGCCGGGCCCGCGACGCCGCGGAACCGCGGGCGCCGCGCGGAGTCTGTAGCCTTTGCGCGCGGGGAAAACGCAACACATCGAAAAGAAGCTCGCCCGCACGCCCGCGCAGGCGCGGTTAGAATGGTCCTTTGCCCAACATCGAGGTCGCCCGGTACCCCATGCTCGACATCGGCCTGTCGCTCATCGCTTTCATCGTCGCGATCGGCCTGCTCGTGTCGGTCCATGAGTTCGGTCACTTCTGGGTCGCGCGTCGCCTCGGCTTCAAGGTCCTCCGCTTCTCGATCGGGTTCGGCAAGCCGCTCGCACGCTGGCGCGGACGCGACCGGGACGGCACCGAGTACTGGATTTCGTCGCTGCCGCTCGGCGGCTACGTGAAGATGCTCGACGAGCGCGAGGGCCCGGTCCCCGAGGCGGACCGGGACCGCGCATTCAATCGTCGGCCGCCTCCGCATCGGATCGCGGTGCTGCTCGCCGGCCCCGGCTTCAACTTCCTGTTCGCGATCGCCGCGTACTGGCTGCTGTTCGTGACCGGCGTGCCCGGCATGAAGCCGTATATCGGCGAGGTCGAGCCGGACTCGATCGCGGATCGTGCGGGCCTCAGGGCCGAGGACGTGATCGAGGCGATCGACGGCGAGCCGACCGAGACGTGGGAGCACGCGACGCTCGCGATTCTCGACGGGCTGCTCGACGACAGCGCGCTCGAGCTGCGCGTGCGCGGCGCGGACGGCTCGACGCGCGACGTCGAGCTCGACGTCCGCGGGCGCATCTCGGAGCTGACGGAGCCGGACGCGCTGTTCCCGGGCCTCGGCATCAGGCCGGGTCCGGTTCTGCCGTTGCCGGCCGTCGTCGGTGACGTGATCGCCGGAAGCCCCGCGGAGGAGGCAGGGCTCGAGCCGGGCGACAGGATCCTGTCGATCGACGGCACGCCGGTCCGCACGTTCGAGGAGTGGGCCGCGCTGATCAGGGAGCGTCCCGGCGAAACGATCGAGCTTCGCGTCGAGCGGGGCTGGCAGCCCGGCGAGGGCTCGGACGGCGACTTCGAGCTCCGCGCCGACCGCGCACCGCCGCGGACGCTGACGCTGACGGTGCGTGTCGGCGAGGCCGAGGTCGCCGGGGAGCGGGTGGGGCAGATCGGCGTCTCGAGCGTGTCGAGGGTGCCGCCGGAGCTGTTGCCGCCCGGATGGGCCGAGCGGCTCGAGAGCCTGCGGGCGGAGCAGCGCTACGGCGTCTTCGAGTCGGTCGGCCGCTCGCTCGAGAAGACCTGGGAGATGTCCGCGCTGACCGTGCGCATGCTCGGGCGAATGGTTGTCGGCGACGTCTCGATCCGTAATATGTCGGGTCCGATCGGCATCGCGGGCTATGCGGGGGACAGCGCCCAGGCGGGCTTGAGCGCATTCTTGGGCTTTCTCGCGATCGTCAGCATCAGCCTCGGCATCCTGAACCTGCTTCCCGTTCCGATCCTCGACGGCGGCCAGATCGTGTACCAGGTGGTCGAGTGGATCAAAGGCGCCCCGCTGTCGGAGCGGGCGATGGCGTTCGGTCAGCAGGTCGGCATCCTGCTGATGATTCTTCTCACGGGGTTGGTCTTCTACATCGATCTGTCGCGGGTATTCAGCTGATGGCATTCGGAGCTTTTCACCCCCACGCCGCGCTGCGGCGGCTCGCCGTCGGCGCATTGGCCGTCGCGGTCTCTGCGGGCGCCCGTGCCCAGCAGCCGGCGGAGCACGAACCGTTCGTCGTGCGCGACTTCCGGGTCGAAGGCGCGCAGGGCATCTCGGAAGGCACGATCTACAACTATCTGCCGATCAACATCGGGGACACGATCACGCAGCAGCGGGAGCGCGAGGCGATCCGCGCGCTCTACCGCACCGGGTTCTTCCAGGACATCGAGCTGCGCCGCGACGGCGACACCCTCGTCATCGCGGTGCTCGAGCGCCCGTCGATCGCCGAGTTCACGTTCAGCGGGAACAAGGACATTCCGGACGAGGCGCTCGAGCAGTCGTTGAGCGACATCGGTCTCGCCCGCGGCAAGACCTTCGACCGCTCGGTGCTCGACGAGGTCACGATGGTGCTGACCGAGGAGTATTACGCGCGCGGCAAGTACGGCGCGCGGATCACGCCTACGGTCGAGGATCTGCCGGACAACCGCGTCCGCGTGTCGCTCGAGATCGAGGAGGGCGAGCGGGCGAAGATCCGCCAGATCAACATCGTCGGCAACCAGGCGTTCTCCGACAAGGAGCTCCTCGACCAGTTCGAGCTGACGACGGGGGGGCTGCTCTCGTTCATCCGCGACGACAACCGGTATTCGAAGGAAGCGCTCGAGGGCGACCTCGAGACGCTGCGCTCCTATTACATGGATCGCGGCTACGCGGATTTCCGCTGGGACGACGTCCGCGTCGCGATCTCGCCCGACAAGCGCGACATCTTCATCACGATCAGCGTGACCGAGGGCGATCAGTACAAGTTCGGCGAGATCGACCTCGCCGGGGACATGGTGGTGCCCGAGTCGCAGCTGCGCGCGCTGATCCTGCCGCGGCAAGGCACGACGTTCTCGCAGCGGCTCCTGACGGCGACCGAAGAGAACATGCGCTTCCTGCTCGGCGCCTCCGGGTACGCGTTCGCCGAGATCCAGTCGGTGCCCGAGCTGAACCCCGAGACGAGGGAGGTCGACGTCACGTTCTTCGTGGATCCGAAGAACCGCGTCTACGTTCGCCGCATCAACTTCAACGGCGCAGACAACGTCGACGACGAGGTGTTCCGTCGCGAGCTGCGCCAGCTCGAAGGCGCGTATCTGTCGAACGCGGCGCTCGAGCGCTCGAAGCAGCGGCTCCAGGTTCTGCCGTACGTGCAGTCGGTCGAGTACGAGACCGTGCCGGTGCCCGGCTCGCCCGACGAGGTCGACGTCGAGTTCGAGATCGAGGAGGGGCTGCCCGGTCAGTTCGGCGGGAGCCTCGGCTACTCCGAGTCGCAGGGGATCATCCTCGGCGGCAACTTCGTTCACTCGAACTTCCTCGGCACCGGCAACCGCGTCGCGCTGAATCTGAGCGGCGGCGAGTACTACAAGCTCTACGAGTTCTCGCTGACCGATTACTACCGGACCGTCGACGAGCTGTCGCGGACGATCCTGTTCTCGTACCAGGACATCACGCGGTTCACGACGTACACGTCGCAGTTCTCGACGGAGACGCTGAGCACGGGGATGAGCTGGTCCTACCCGATCACGGAGTACCAGTACTTCAACTTCGGCTTCCAGTATCAGGACTCGGAGCTGCTGACGAGCAGCTTCAGCTCGCAGCAGGCGCGCGAATGGGTGCAGCAGAACGGCGATCCGTTCACGGTGCCTGGCTCGAGCGATCTCTTCGGCACGACGGTCCAGAGTTTCGAGCTGTCCGCCGGGTGGCAGTACCGCAACCTGAACGCGTCGATCTTCCCGACGCTCGGCTCGCGGGTGCGCGCGAACCTGAGCGCGACGGCGCCGGGCAGCGAGGTCGAGTACTACTACGCGTCGCTCGATTTCCTGAAGTTCATCAGGTTGCCGGGCCAGTGGCGCTTCAAGATCAACAGCGAGCTCGCGTACGGCGAAGCGTACGGCGACACGACGTCGCTGCCGCCGTACCGCAACCGATATGCCGGCGGTCCGGGGTCGGTGCGCGGCTACAAGCAGAGCTATCTCGGTCCCCGCGATTCGTTGAACAATCCGTACGGCGGCAACCTGCTCTTCGCGAGCCAGTTCGAGCTCGTCATGCCGACGCCGGAGAAGTTCGCCAACTCGGCACGGATCTCTCTCTTTTACGACATCGGCAACGTGTTCTCGACCGACGACGTCGTCTTCTACGATCGGCTGGGCGACCCCGTCGACTGGAGCTTCGACTATGATAAGTTGAAGAAGTCGGCGGGCATCGCGGTCGAGTGGCTGTCGCCCATGGGGCTTTTGAGCTTCAGCTACGCCGTCCCGCTCAACGAAGACAAAGAGACCGATCGCTTCTTCGGCGACGAGGTCGAGACCTTCCAGTTCAATGTCGGAAACGCGTTCTAGCATCTGAGGATAGATTTCATGTTGAAGGTACTTCGAGCGTTGACTCCTTTCGCTCTGCTGACGGGCCTGCTGATGGCTGCGCCGGCCCATGCCCAGAAGATCGGATTCGTCGACGCGGCGCGGCTCCTGCAGGAGTCGCCCCAGTTCGATGCGATGATGAAAGCGCTCGAGTCCGAGTTCGCGCCTCGGCAGCGCGAGCTGCTGAACCTTCAGCAGGAGATGCAGCAGAAGCAGCAGACGTACGAGCGCGACCGCACCGTGCTTTCCGAGCAGGAGCGCACGGCGCTCGAGCGGGAGCTGCGCGACGGTGCGCGCGAGCTGCAGCGGCAGGCGCAGGAGTACGAGGAGGACCTGCAGATTCGCCAGAACGAGGAGATGGCGAAGATCCGCAACGAGGTCCTGCAGGCGATTCAGGCTTACGGCCGCGACGAGCGGTTCGACCTGATCGTCGGCGACGCGCTCTACTTCGACAGCGACATCGACATCACCGAGGAGATTCTCCGGCGGCTCAACAGATGACGGCTGCAGGGCCGATCCGATGATCCTGCAGCGGCACGAGGCGGCCGGCCGGCGCGCCGGCGAGTCTCGTGCCCGGTAGCCGCAAATGCCCTTCACACTCGGCGAGCTCGCGGAGCGCTTCGGCTGTGTGCTGCACGGCCCGGCGGACGCCGTCGTCGCGCGCGTCGCGACGCTGTCGAACGCCGGACCCGACGCGGTCGCGTTCCTCGCGAATCCCGCGTACGCGAGCCGCCTGGCGACGACGCGCGCCGGCGCCGTGATCCTCGAGGAGCGGCATCGCCGGGACTGCCCCGTGCCGAGCCTCGTCGCCGCGAATCCCTACGCGACCTACGCCCGCGTCGCCGCCGCGCTGCATCCGCCGCGCGCGCCGAGGCCCGGCATCCATCCGACCGCCGTCGTCGCCGCCGATGCGCGCATCGCTTCGAGCGCGGAGATCGGCCCGCACGTGACGATCGGGGAGGGCTGCACGATCGGCGAAGGCGCGATCATCGGTCCCGGCTGCACGCTCGGCGCGCGCGTCGAGGTCGGCGACGGCACGCGCCTCGCTGCGCGCGTCACGCTTCTCGACGGCGTCCGGATCGGGCGCCGCTCGATCGTGCATCCGGGCGCGGTGATCGGCGCGGACGGCTTCGGCTTCGCGGAGGACTTCGCGCACGGCGGCTGGGTCAAGGTCCCGCAGCTCGGCTCGGTCGTGATCGGCGACGACGTCGAGATCGGCGCGAACACGACGATCGACCGCGGCGCGATCGAGGACACCGTCATCGAGGACGGCGTCAAGATCGACAATCTCGTGCAGATCGCGCACAACGTGCGCATTGGCGCGCACAGCGTGGTCTGCGGAACGGCCGCCGTCGCGGGCAGCACGAGGATCGGCCGCCGCTGCGTGCTCGCGGGCGGCGTCGGCATCATCGGTCATCTCGAGATCTGCGACGACGCCGTCTTCCTGGTTCGGAGCCTCGTGACCCACTCGGTCTCGGCGCCTGGCGTATACTCCGGCAGCTTGCCGGCCGAGGAAGCCTCGCGCTGGCGACGGAACGCCTCCCGCTTCAAGCATCTCGACGAGTACGCCGCGCGCCTGCGCGCGCTCGAGAGAAAAATGGGGTCAGACCCCATTTCCGCCGCGGACGAAGGCGGGCGGCCGGCACCGAACCGCAAGTAGCGACGAAGACGGGAAGCGATCAGTGGACAACGAGCCCGACGACCGAAAGCCGAGAATGTACGTCGAAGAGATCATGGGGCGGCTGCCGCACCGCTTCCCGTTCCTGCTCGTCGACCGGGTGCTCGAGATCACGCCAGACCAGTCGATCGTCGCGCTCAAGAACGTGACGGTCAACGAGACCCACTTCGTCGGCCACTTCCCGGGCTATCCCGTCATGCCCGGCGTGCTCATCATCGAGGCCCTCGCCCAGGCGGGCGGCATCCTCGCGTGGGAGGAGAGCAGCGCCGAGGAGCGCAAGGCCGTGCCGTATCTCGCGAGCGTCGAGAAGGCGCGTTTCAAGCAACCCGTGCGCCCCGGCGATCAGCTGCTGCTGAAGGTCGAGATCGCGCGCCGCAGGCGCGGGCTCTGGGTCTTTTCGGCGCGCGGCGAGGTCGATGGCAAGGTCGTGGCCGAGGCCGAGATCATGATGATCAGCGGGAAGCGGCCTTGATCGATCCGCGCGCGATCGTCTCGCCGAAAGCACGGCTCCACTCGGACGTTCAGGTCGGCCCCTACGCGATCATCGGGGACGAGGTCGAGATCGGCCGCGGCACGCGCATCGAGGCGCACGCCGTCGTCAAAGGTCCGACGACGATCGGCGAGGACAACCACATCTTCCAGTTCGCCTCGCTCGGCGACGATCCGCAGGACAAAAAGTACGGCGGCGAGCCGACGCGCCTCGTGATCGGGGACCGCAACACGATCCGCGAGTACG
>DASVCR010000055.1:0-27781 GCA_036381515.1 Gammaproteobacteria bacterium
GCGGGCGGCGTCGCGGTGATCAAGGTCGGCGCGGCCACCGAGGTCGAGATGAAGGAGAAGAAGGCGCGCGTCGAGGACGCGCTGCACGCGACGCGTGCGGCCGTCGAGGAAGGCGTCGTGCCGGGCGGCGGCGTCGCGCTGCTCCGCGCGCAGAAGGCCGTCGAGGCGCTCAAGCTCGACAACGAGGACCAGCAGGCGGGCGCCCGCATCCTGCTTCGCGCGATGGAGGAGCCGCTGCGCCAGATCGTGCGTAACGGCGGCGGCGAGCCCGCGGTCGTGCTCGCGAAGGTCAAGGAGGGCAACGGCGCGTTCGGCTACAACGCCGCGAACGAGACCTACGGCGACATGCTCGAGATGGGCATCATCGACCCGACGAAGGTCACGCGCATGGCGCTGCAGAACGCGGTCTCCGTCGCGGGCCTCCTGCTGACCGCCGAGTGCGCGATCACCGAGGTGCCCGAGGAGAAGAAGAAGAGCTCGATGCCCGCCGGCGCGCCGGAGGACATGGAGGACTTCTGACCTCGGCACGCGGGGGAAATGGTGTCAGACACCATTTTCCCCCGCGGCATGCCGTGAGCGTCCCGGAGGCGTGCGCGCCTCCGGGACGATGCTTCGATCAGGGCTCCGGATACCGGAGCGAGGAGGCTTTTGACGTACGAGACATCGGACGCGCGACGACTGCGACCCGCGTCCGAGCCGCAACGGAGGACGAATCATGCGAAGTCGAAAGACCTGCGCATCCCAGGATCCGTTGGACGTCATCGACGAATCGCTGCTCTACGACGACTTCGACGTGGAGCAATTCCTCGAATCCGTCGAGCAACTCGACGTGGCCGCGAAACGCGATCGCGGCCGCCATGAAGCGGCCCTCTGGGCGAGGAGGGAGTTTCCGAAAGACTACTACCGCCCTGCACCACGCGCGGGGTAGACGCGGGCCGACGGACGGGCCCGCGGCTGCGCGGCCCGTCCCCCCGGAAAAGGCGAGAAGAGGGATTCGACACGATCTTTTTCGCGGACTACGGGAGGGCACCAACGTCATGAGCGCTGATTCGAGCGGAGCGGCGGTGCGCCGCCTTCGGCCGTATCGGCACGAGGGCCGGACTCGCGTCGCGATCATCGGCAGCTACGTGCCGCGGCGCTGCGGCATCGCGACGTTCAGCGCGGATCTCGCCGCCGCGATCGCCGGCACCGGCGAGGCGGCAGTCGACGTCGTCGCGATGAACGACCGCAGCGACGAGTATGCGTACCCGGACGAGGTCCGGTTCGAGATTCCGCAGAACGTCCTCGACGGGTACCGGAACGCGGCCGATTTCCTGAACATGAACCTCGTCGACGCCGTGTGCGTGCAGCACGAGTTCGGTTTGTACGGCGGCGCGGACGGCGCGCACCTGCTGAAGCTCCTTCGGCAGCTGCGCATGCCGGTCATCACGACGCTGCATACCGTGCTCGAGAAGCCGTCGGAGCGGCAGCGCGAAGTGATTCGCGAGATCGCCGAGGCGAGCGACCGGCTGGTCGTCATGACCGACACGGGCCGTCGGTTTCTCGAGGACGTGTACGCCGTGCCGCCCGCGCGCGTCGACGTGATCCCGCACGGCATTCCGGACCTGCCGTTCGTCGACCCGAACTTCTACAAGGACCAGTTCGGCGTCGACGGCAGGAAGGTGATCCTGACGTTCGGGCTGCTCGGCCCGAACAAGGGCATCGAGACGATGATCCGCGCGCTGCCCGCGATCACCGAGGCGCATCCGGACGCCGTGTACGTCGTCGTGGGGCAGACGCATCCGCACGTGCGCCAGGCGTCCGGCGAGTCGTACCGGCGGGGGCTGCAACGGCTCGCGGCCGAGCTCGACGTCGACCGTCACCTGATCTTTCACGAGCGCTACGTGAACCTGACCGAGCTCTGCGAGTGGCTCGGCGCGGCGGACGTGTACGTGACGCCCTATCCGAACAAGGACCAGATCGTGTCGGGCACGCTCGCGTACGCGATGGGCGCGGGCAAGGCCGTCGTGTCGACGCCGTACTGGCACGCCGCGGAGATGCTCGCCGACGGCCGCGGCGTTCTGGTCGACTTCGGCGACCCGGACGACCTCGCGCGCGCGATCGTCCGGCTGCTCGACGACGAGCGCGAGCGTCACGCCGTGCGCAAGCGCGCTTACATGTTCACGCGATCGCACACGTGGCCGACGGTCGGCCGCCGCTACGTGCAGCTGATCGAGCGCGTCCGCCGCGAGCGGGGCACGCGGCCGAGGGCCGCATTTGCGGCGAAGACGGAACGCGATCGCAGCCAGGTGCTGCCGGCCGTCCCGCTCGCGCATCTCGAGCGGCTCACGGACGACGTCGGCATTCTGCAGCACGCGAAGCATTTCGTGCCGCGTCGCGAGCACGGGTATTGCACCGACGACAACGCACGCGCGCTGATCGTCGCGCTGAAGCTCCGGCGTCACGTCGAGAACCCGTCGGCGCTCGACGCGCTGATCGTGCGCTATCTCGCGTTCCTCGAGCATGCGTTCAACGCCGACCGGGGCGCGTTCCGTAACTTCCTCGGCTACGACCGCCGCTGGCTCGAGGAGGTCGGCTCGCCGGACTGCCACGGCCGCGGAATCTGGGCCGCCGGCGTCGCGGCCGCCGAGGCGGACGATCGGCGCATCAAGGGCGAGTGCGTCACGCTGCTGCGCGCGGCGCTGCCTCGCATCGAGACCGTGCCGGATCTGCGCGCGCAGGCGATGGCGCTGCTCGGCCTCGCCGCCGCGCACAGGGACTTCGACGGCGACCGCGCGCTGAAGGCGGCGCTGAAGCGCCTCGCCGAGCGGCTGCTCGGCGCGTTCGACGCGAGCCGCGGGGACGCCGAGTGGCCGTGGCCCGAGGACGAGCTGACGTACGCGAACGCGGTCCTGCCGCACGGCTTGCTCGCCGCAGGCTCTGCGCTCGGCCGCGCCGACATGATCGACGCGGGCACGGCGGCGCTGCGTTGGCTGATGGACGTGCAGACGATCGACGGGCGCTTCGTGCCGATCGGCAACGACGGCTGGTACCGGCGCGGCGGCGCTCGCGCGCGGTTCGCGCAGCAGCCGATCGAGGCGGACACGTCCGTGAGCGCGTGCGCCGCGGCGTATCGCGCGACGGGCGACACGGCATGGATCGGCGACGCGACGCGGGCGTACCGCTGGTTCGTCGGCTACAACGACCTCGGCGTGCCGATCTGCGACGAGAGCACGGGCGGCTGCCGCGACGGGCTCGGCCCTTCGGGCGTGAACGAGAACCAGGGCGCCGAGTCGACGCTCGCGTGGCTGCACGCGCTCGCGGAGATGCACGAGCTCGCGGCTGCGCGCGAGCTCGAGTGGCAGCACGGCAGGCCCCAGGTCTTCGGCGCGCGGCTCCGCAATGCATCGTAGGCGCATGGACGAGACGACGCGTATGACGGAAGCGAAAGCGTTCAAGGAGGGAGCGCAGCCGGTCTCGGGCCGGATCATCGCGCGCACGGCTCCGGAGGTCTTCAAGCGGCATCCGGGCAATCCGATCCTGACGGTCGACGACCTCGACTACCGCGCGAACAGCGTGTTCAATCCGGCGGCCGCGATCGTGAACGGCGAGACGATCCTGCTGCTGCGCGTCGAGGACAGGCGCGGGTTCTCGCACTTCACGGCCGCGCGCAGCGCGGACGGCATCACGGCGTGGCGGATCGATCCGACGCCGACCCTCGAGCCGTCGCCCGAGACGCATCCGGAGGAGATCTGGGGCATCGAGGATCCTCGGATCACGTATCTCGAGGAGCAGAACCGCTGGATCGTCGCGTACACGGCGTACTCGCGCGGCGGGCCGCTCGTGTCGCTCGCGGGGACGTCCGACTTCGTGCACTTCGAGCGGCTCGGCCCCGTGATGGCGCCGGAGGACAAGGACGCGGCGCTCTTCCCCGAGCGCATCCAGGGGCGCTGGGCCCTGATCCATCGGCCGGTGCCGGGCGCGATGTCGCTCGGCGCGCACATCTGGATCTCGTTCTCGCCGGACCTGAAGCACTGGGGCGATCACGAGATCCTGCTGCGCGCCCGCCAGGGCGGTTGGTGGGACGCGAACAAGATCGGCCTGTCGCCGCCGCCGCTGAAGACGGACGAGGGCTGGCTGATCCTGTATCACGGCGTGCGCAGCACGGCCGCGGGCTGCCTCTATCGGCTCGGGCTCGCGCTGCTCGATCTCGACGATCCGCGGCGCGTGATCAGGCGCTCGAGCGAATGGGTGTTCGCGCCGCGCGAGAGCTACGAGCGCGCGGGCGACGTGTCGGACGTCGTGTTCCCGTGCGGCTGGACGCTCGTCGACGGCGAGGTCCGCATGTATTACGGCTGCGCCGACACGTCGGTCGGGCTCGCGACGGCGAACCTGGACGAGCTGCTCGACTGGCTCAGGGCCCACGATTCGCCGTCGCCGTAGCGACGCACGCGTCGGCGCGCCGACGCCCAACCGGTCTCGCGGCGTGCGTCGACGCGCCGGCGCCGGCGGTCAGACGGAGCCGCCGTTCGAGCGCCCGTCGTTCGAGCGCCCGCCGTTCCAGCGCGAGCGGCCCGATGCGCGGTCCTCGACGGGGATCTCGAGCGTCATCTGCTGCTGGTGCCGCATGATGTTGAGCTCGATCGTCTCGCCGGCCTCGAACGTGCCGAGGATCTTCATCGCGTGCTCCGGCGAGTTCGGCACCCGTCCGTTGATGTCGAGGATGACGTCGCCGTCCTCGAGCATCAGCGACTCGTCGTCCGGCGCGCGCACGACGAGCAGGCCGCGCTCGGTCCCGAAGTACGCGCCGAGCTCGGGCGTCAGCGACACGAGCTCCATCGACGACCAGCGGTCCGGCCGGAAAAAGTCGGTCAGCACCTGCACGCGCGGGCCCTCGAACGCGAAGACGCGCGGGGCGCCTTCGCGGGTCTCGACGTCGATCGAGCGGGTCTCGCCGTCGCGCACGATGCTGAGCGAGACGGTGTCGCCGGGCTCGACGTCGCGGAGACGCTCGATGAGCACGCGCGAAGGGCCGCGGCCGTTCTCGTCGAGCGCCCGGCCGTCGACCGAGACGATCACGTCGCCGGTCTCGACGCCGGCCTCGTCCGCCGGACCGCCGGGGCTCACGGCCGTGACACGTGCGCCTTCGGCATCGTCCTCGACGACGACGCCGAGCATCGCGCCCTGACCGGCGCCGAGCCACTGCACCTGGAAGTCCTCGACGATCGGCGCGACGGCCCTCGCGGACAAGCGCGCGACCTCGCGTGCGGCCTCCTCGAGATTGCGCCGCGCAGCCTCGAGCTCGCGCCTCGCGCGCTCGAGCTCGCCGCGCGACTCCTCGAACGCCGCCTGCCTCTCGCGCTGGGCCGTGGCGCGCGCCGTGTTGCCGCGCTGCACGGCGAGCTCGCGCTCACGCCCGGCCTCCCGTGCCGCGTTTTCGCGCTCGCGCGCGGCCTCCCGCGTCGCCGCCTCGAACTCGCGCTGCGCCGCCTCGAACTCGCGCCGGGCCTCGTCGAAATCGCGGCCCGGGTCGCCCGGCGCCGGCAGCGGGGCCGCTGGAGGCGCGGGGGGCGCCGGCGGCGCCGGCTCGTCCTGCGCCACCGCGAGCGCGGGAGCGCCGGCGAGGACGCCGGCCGCGCAGAGCAGCGGGATCGAGCGCCGCGCTCCGTTCCGTTCACGAAGGGTTCGGTGTCGCATCACGTCGTTCCTCCATCGCAAGGAAGGTCAATAGGTCGGCCTCTGCGCTTGCGCGTAACGCACGTACAAGAGCGCGTTCATCACGTCGACCCGCTCGCGCCAAAGCGCCTCGCGGTAGCGCAGGTCGACGCCGCGCGCTTCGGCATAGCTCAGCTGCTCGTCGACGAGACCGATGTAGTCCTCGAGGTCGGCAATCGTGCGGGCCGTGCCCGCGTTCATGAGCCGCGGCGAGCCGTCGAGCTCGGACAGCATCAGCTCGAGGCGAGCGGACTCGGCGACGAGGCGCGCGTAATCCTCGCGGGGGTCGGCGGAGTCCAAGCGGCGATCGGCGGAGTCCAAGCGTCGATCGGCGTAGTCCACGCGCGGGGCGGCGTAGTCCGCGCCGGAATCGGGCTCGGCCGCGCGCTCGAGCGGCAGCCGAGCGGGGCGCGTCTCGGACGGCGCCGCGGCGGTCTCGACCCGATCGGCCGGCGCCGTGGCGGTCTCGACCCGATCGGCCGCGCGCCACGGCGCGGCGAGCCAGAGCAGCGCGACCGCCGCGATCGCGGCGGCGGCCGCGGCCGCGCGGGAGCGCAGGCCGATCCGCGCCTGCCGCCGCGCCGCGGTCTCCGCCGCGATCCGCTCCCAGATGCCGGGCGGCGGCTCGAGCACGGGCAGGCGCCTCAGGTCTTCCGCGACGCGGGTCAGCCGCTCGATCTCGCGCGCAGCGTCGGGATCCGCAGCGAGACGCGCGCGCAGCGCGGCGTCGATCGGGCCGCCGTCGCGAAGGGTCAGCAGGTCTTCAGTACGGGCTCGCATAGCTCGACTTCGGTTCTCGTCACGTCGTCGTTCAACAGCTCTCGCAGCCGGTCGTGCGCGCGCGCGAGCTGCGACTTCGAAAAGCTCGCCGTGCGACCCATCAGCCGGCCGATCTCCTGGTGCGTGTAGCCCTCGACGTCGTGCAGCAGCACGACGGCGCGGGCGGTCGGGGGCAGCGCCGCGAGCGCGCGCTCGAGCAGCAGGCCGTCCGCGGCGTCGCCGCCCGGCGGCGCGCATGGCTCCGCGTCGAGCGGCGCCTGCCGCGACACCCAGCACGAGCGCAGGTGCATCAGGCACTTGTTCACTGCGATCCGCCTGACCCAGATGCCGAACTCGCCGTCGCCCCGCCACGTGTGCAGCTTGCGGATCACCTCGACGAACGTCTCCTGCAGCACGTCCTCGGCATGTGTCCTGGACGCGAGCATCCTGCACGCGAGCGTGTAGACCATCGGCGCGAAGGCTTCGTAGAGCCGCGCGTGCGCGTGCATGTCGCCGCGCCGCGCGCGCTCGAGCCACTCGGGTTCGGCTGTCGGAAATCGGCTGCTCATTCGTCGCGTGTGTGATGGTCGCGTGTATAGATGCGCGCGCGGAGCAAAGGGTCGCACGCCTATAATCCGCCTCGGGGATGCGCGTTGCGAGGTCGGACGAGATGGCCGTGCTGCATTACCTCTACGATCCGCTCTGCGGCTGGTGCTACGGCGCGGAGCCGCTCGTCCGTGCCGCGCGCGCCGTAGACGGGCTCGACGTGTGCCTCCGCGCCGGCGGCTTGTGGCCCGTGCCGACGAGCCTGCCGGACGAGATGCGCCGCTACATCCGCGAGGCGGACGCGCGCGTCGCCGCGCTGAGCGGGCAGCCGTACGGCGCCGCCTATCTCGACGGCCTGCTGCTCGATCCCGATCTCGTGCTGCATTCGCCGCCGGTGATCGCCGCGGTGCTCGCCGCGGAAGCCCTCGAGCCCGGCCGCGGCTTCGACATGGTCTGCGGCATCCAGCACGCGCACTACGAGGAGGGCCGGCACGTCGTCCGGCACGACGTGCTCTGCGACATCGCCGAGCGGCTCGGCTTCGATCGGGACGCGTTCGAAGCCGCGGCGGCCCGCGCGCCGGTCGACGAGCACGTCGCGGAGACGCGCCGGCTCATGAGCGCCGTCGGCGCCCGCGGCTTTCCGACGTTCGTGCTCGACGTCGAAGGGCGGCGCTTCACGGTGCCGCATCACCGTTTCGCGTCGTCGCCGCCGGCCTTCGCGGCGTGGCTGCGCGAGGAGATCGATCGGCTTTCCGGGCTACCGCTTCGGGCCTGACCGACGATGAACGGACGCACCGCGTCGCCGCAGCTCGATCTGCCGGGGCTCTCGCCGGGCGGGCGGGGCGGGCAGGGCGGCGGCGACCGCTGCGCGCCGGCCGTTGCGCGCCGCGAGTCGCTCGCACCGGGGGCCGTCGTCCTGCGCGGCTTCGCGTTAGACGACGCCGACGAGATCGGCCGCGCGCTCGCCGACGTCGTCGCCGCCGCGCCGTTCAGGCACATGACGACGCCGGGAAATCGGCGGATGTCCGTCGCGATGACGAACTGCGGGCCGCTCGGCTGGGTTTCCGATCGCCGGGGCTATCGGTATGCGGCGGTCGATCCCGAGGCGGGCCGACCGTGGCCGCCGATGCCGGCCGTGATCGCGGTGCTTGCGGCCCGCGCGGCGGACGAGGCCGGCTTCCCCGGCTTCGAGCCGGATGCGTGCCTCGTCAATCGCTACGCGCCGGGCACGAAGCTGTCGCTGCATCAGGACAAGGACGAGCGCGACTTCGGGGCGCCGATCGTGTCGGTGTCGCTAGG
Source organism: Gammaproteobacteria bacterium (assembly GCA_036381515.1). Taxonomy (GTDB): domain Bacteria; phylum Pseudomonadota; class Gammaproteobacteria; order Steroidobacterales; family Rariloculaceae; genus ZC4RG20. The sequence continues at coordinate 8,299 of DASVCR010000055.1, forward strand.
GGTGCCGGCGACGTTCCTGTTCGGGGGGCCGACACGCAAGGAGACGCCGGTGCGCGTGCGGCTCGAGCACGGCGACGTCGTCGTCTGGGGCGGGCCGTCGCGGCTGCGCTATCACGGCGTCGCGCCCCTCGCGGAGGCGGAGCATCCCTTCGCCGGGCCGTACCGCATCAACCTGACGCTCCGCCGCGCGGCGTAGGGAAAATTGTGTCAGACACCTTTTTCCGAGGAAAAAGGTGTCTGACACAATTTTCTGGCGGCGGCGTCAGTCGAGCGGCGCCGGGGCGATCCGGAGCAGCGCGCCGTCGTCCTCGTCGGTGATCACGTACAGCAGGCCGTCCGGCCCTTCGCGCACGTCGCGGATGCGCTGCCGCAGGTCCGTCAGCAGCGACTCCCTGCGCAGCTCCTCGAGCCGCTCGTTCAGCACGACGCGCTCGAGCCCGCCGGTCCGCGGGATCTCGCCGCGCCGCGCGCTGCCGACGAACAGATTGCCGGACCACGCCGGGATACCGCGGCCGCTGTAGAACGTGAGGCCGGTCGGCGCGATCGACGGCACCCACAGCACGAGCGGCATCTCGATGCCTTCGACGACCGGCAGCTCCGAGACGCGCGGACCGTCGTAGTTCCGGCCGAAGCTGTACGTCGGCCAGCCGTAGTTGCGTCCCGGCAGGATCAGGTTGACCTCGTCGCCGCCGTTCGGGCCGTGCTCGGCCGCGAGCACGGCGCCGGTCTCGGGGTGCACCGTCAGGCCGAGCTGATCGCGATGCCCGAGCGAATAGACCTCGGGGCGAGCGTCGGCGCGTCCTGTGAACGGATTGTCCGCACGCGGGCGGCCGTCCTCGTCGAGACGCAGCACCTTGCCGTAAGGGCTGTCGAGCTGCTGGGCCTCGCTGCCGAACGGCGCGCCGGTCGTCACGTACAGCGATCCGTCCGGCGCGAATGCGAGCCGCGACCCGCTGCCGCCCGCCCGCTCGCCGGCCGAATAAATTTCCTCGAGCGCCTCGAGGCGCTCGCCGTCGAAGCGGCCGCGAAGGATCTTCAACGTGACGCGCGCCGGGCCGCCGCCGGGGCCCGAGCCTGCGGGCGACGGCGCGGTCTCGTTGTACGTCAGATAGACGAGCCGGTTGCGCGCGAAGTCCGGGTGCACGGCGACCTCGTGCAGGCCTCCGCCGCGGACCGACGACGGCGGCGGCGCGCCGGCGACGGGCTCGGCCGCGAGCGCTGCCTCGGCGCCGGTCGCTGCACGGACGAGCCGCAGCGCGCCGCCGCGCTCGCTGATCAGCGCGTCGCCGTTCGGCAGGAACGCGAGCGAGAACGGATGCACGAGGCCGCGCACGACGACGTCGACGCGGATGCCGTGCTGCTCCGCGGTGTCGAACCGGTACGATTCCGCGTCGAGCACGACCGGCGCGACGCCGATGTCCGCCTCCTGCGCGATGACGACGGGCGCCGCGGCGACGAGCGCAACGGCGAGCACGACGGACGGGGACGTTGCCGCGCGCGGCGCGGCGCGGAATGCGCGTGAAGCCATGACTCCCCCGGAAGAATGGTCCGTTCGCATTTACGGGGGTCGCCGGCGGCCTGTCAAGCGCGCCGCGGAGCGCGGGGCCGCTTCGCGGGCCATATCGTCTAGGATGGGCACGGAGATACGTCGCCGTGTTGCGCCCTTCTCGAGGGCGCCGCGTGATGTGCGCGTCGACGCATTGGGTGAGCGTGCGCGCCGACGACGGCGCCCGCGGCTCCATGGAGGATTCACGGCAGTCCGCGGGACGCACATGTCACCGAAGACGCACATATCACGCAGTGCTTGACCATCGGCGCGCCGGCGACGACACCTGCACGGAACGCAAACGATGACCGCATTATCGATTCTCGATCTCGCTTTCGTCCCCCAGGGCGGGACGCCGCGCGACGCGCTCTCGAACAGCCTCGATCTCGCGCGGCACGCGGAAGACTGGGGCTACATGCGGTTCTGGCTCGCCGAGCACCACAACATGCCGGGCATCGCGAGCTCCGCCACCGCGATCGTGATCGGCCACATCGCGGGCGGCACGCGCTCGATCCGCGTCGGCGCGGGCGGCATCATGCTGCCGAATCACGCGCCGCTGATCGTCGCGGAGCAGTTCGGCACGCTCGAGTCGCTGTATCCGGGACGGATCGATCTCGGCCTCGGCCGCGCTCCGGGCACGGATACGCTGACCCTGCGTGCGCTGCGGCGCGATCCGCTGAGCGCCGAGACTTTCCCGCAGGATGTGCTCGAGCTCAAGGCGTTGCTCGGGCCGGAGCGTGCGGATCGCCCGATCCAGGCCGTGCCGGGCACCGACACGCGCGTGCCGCTGTGGATCCTGGGCTCGAGCCTCTTCGGCGCGCAGCTCGCAGCCGAGCTCGGACTGCCGTATGCGTTCGCGTCGCACTTCGCGCCGGATGCGCTGCATGACGCCCTCGATGTGTACCGTTCCAACTTCAAGCCGTCCGATCAGCTCGATCGTCCGTACGTGATGGTCGGCGCGAACGTCGTCGCGGCCGGCGACGACCGAGCGGCCCAGCGCCTCTTCACGTCGGCCCAGCAGAGCTTCGCGAACCTGCTGCGCGGCACGCGCGGGAAGCTGCCGCCGCCGATCGACGACATCGAGACATACTGGTCGCCGGTGGAAAAGGCGCAGGCGTCTCGGATGCTCGCGTGCTCGTTCGTCGGCTCCCGCGGCGCGGTGCGCGACGGGCTCGCGCGCTTCATCGAAGAGACGCGCGCGGACGAGGTGATCGTCGTGGCCGCGATCTACGATCATCGTGCGCGGCTCCGCTCGTACGAGATCCTCGCGGAGCTGCGCGAAGACTTGCCGAACGGGAGGGAAGCATGACGGGGCGCGACGGCAACTCGCGGGCGGCGATCGTGCCGAATCCGCCGATCCTCTACGGCACCGCGTGGAAGCAGGAGCGCACGCAGCCGCTCGTCGAGCGCGCGATCGAGCTCGGCTTTCGCGGCGTCGATACCGCAGCGCAGCCGAAGCATTACGACGAGGCCGCGGTCGGCCGCGCGATCGCCGCGCTGATCGCACGCGGCGTCGTCGCGCGCGACGCGCTCTACGTGCAGACGAAGTTCACGCCGTATCCGGGACAGGATCCGCTCCGCGTCCCGTACGATCCGAAGGCGCCGCTCGCGGCGCAGGTCGCGCAGTCGTTCGCGAGCTCGCTAGAGAACCTCCAGACGGACTACGTCGATTCGCTCGTCCTGCACTCGCCGATGCGCGACGCCGAGTCGCTCGCCGAGGTCTGGACCGCGATGGAGGCGATCGCGGAGGAGGGCGCCGCGCGCCAGCTCGGCATCAGCAACTGCTACAGCCTCGCGTACCTCGAGCACCTGTGGTCGACGGCGAAGATCAAGCCTGCGGTCGTGCAGAACCGCTTCTATGCGGCGACCGGGTACGACGTCGACGTCCGCAGCTTTTGCGCCGAGCACGGCATGGTCTACCAGAGCTTCTGGACGCTGACCGCGAACGCGGAGCTTCTCGCGTCGCCCGAGCTGCTCCGTCCCGCTGCGCGCCTCGGACGGACGCCCGCGCAGATCCTGTTTCGTTACCTGGCCCACGAAGGCGTCGTGCCGTTGACCGGCACGCAGAGCGAGGCGCACATGCGCGAGGATCTCGCGATCTTCGAGTTCGAGCTGCGCGCGGACGAGCGGGACGCGATCGCGGGGAGGCTGGGGGACAAAAATCGTGTCTGACACTTTTTATCGACGCGATACGGCCTCCAGACCCAGGTGCCGTGGATATGAAGTGTCAGACATCGATTTTTGTCGGACTTTTGTCAGACGTTGACAGCCCCGAGCCGCGTTCCTAGCATCGAACGCCCGCAACGAGGAGGCCGCTTCGGGCCATGTCCTTCACCGGCAATAACGCACGCGGCTCTCCGAACGCCGTCATCGAGGAAGTCTATCGGAGAGAGTCCCGCCGTGTGCTCGCGACGCTGATCCGGCTGCTCGGCGATTTCGACGTCGCCGAGGAGGCGATGCACGACGCGTTCCGCGCCGCCGTCGAGCAGTGGCCGACCGAGGGCGTGCCCGAGAACCCGCGCGCGTGGCTCGTCTCCGCCGGACGGTTCAAGGCGATCGACTCGATCCGCCGCCGCAAGCGCTTCGATGCGGCGGAGACCGACATCGCGGAGACCCTGCACGGCGGCACCGAGGAAGCGTTCGCGCCGGACCTCGACCGCGACGGACCGGAGGACGACCGCCTGCGCCTGATCTTCACGTGCTGTCACCCGGCGCTGCCGCAGGACGCGCAGGTCGCGCTGACGCTCCGCGAGGTCTGCGATCTCACGACCGAGGAGATCGCGCACGCGTTCCTGACGTCGCCCGCGACGCTCGCGCAGCGGATCGTCCGCGCGAAGAACAAGATCAAGTCCGAGCGCATCCCGTACGAGGTACCGACCGGCGACGCGCTGAACGAGCGCCTCGACAGCGTGCTGCGCGTCGTCTATCTCGTGTTCAACGAAGGCTACCTCGCGTCGACCGGAGGCTTGCTGACGCGCCGCGACCTGTCGCAGGAGGCGATCCGGCTCGGCAGGCTGCTCGTCGAGCTCTTGCCCGAGCCCGAGGCGATCGGTCTGCTCGCGCTGATGCTGCTGCAGGAGTCGCGCCGCGCCGCGCGCACGTCGCCGTCCGGCGAGCTGATCCTGCTCGACGACCAGGATCGATCGCTCTGGGACCGCGAGATGATCGCCGAGGGCCTCGCGCTCGTCGATCGCGCGTTCGCATCGCGGCGGTTCGGCCCGTACACGCTGCAGGCGGCGATCGCCGCGGTGCACGCGCGGGCGCCGACGGCCGATGCGACGGACTGGGCCGAGATCGTCGCGCTCTACGATCTGCTCGATCGCGTCGAGCCGTCGCCCGTCGTCGAGCTGAACCGGGCCGTCGCGATCGCGATGCGCGACGGTCCCGAGGCAGGGCTCGCGCTCGTCGACGCGCTGATCGAGCGCGGCGAGCTCGACCGCTATCAGTTCGTGCATGCCGTCAAGGCGGACCTCTGCCGGCGCCTCGGGCGGCACGACGAGGCGCGGCGTGCGTACGCGCGCGCGCTCGAGCTCACGCGCGTCGAGCCGGAGCGGCGCTTCCTCGAGCGGCGCATTGCAGAGCTCGCGGGCTGATCCACGCTCGTTGCTGCACCGCTCCACTCGTTCGACGACGCCGCACCCCCGACAAAAGCAGCGGCCCGCGCGCCGACGCGCGCGGGCCGCGACGAGAGAGCGCTAGCCGCACGCGTCGATGCGCGGCCCGCGATTCGGAGTCAGCCGAGAGCGACTGGCTCTCCGACCGGCGTGGTGACCGGCCGTCCGCCCGTCGACGACGGCCGCGCGATGTCCGCCTCGCGCGCCGAGCGGAACTCGGGGTAGGCCTCGAGGCCGCACTCGCCGAGGTCGACGCCCTCGTACTCTTCCTGCTCGGACACACGGATCCCGATCGTCAGCTTGATGATCAGCCAGCCGACGAACGCCGCCACGAAGACCCAGCCGAAGATCACGGCCATGCCGAGCAGCTGCGCGCCGAACGATGCGTCCGGATTCGACAGCGGCACCGCGAGCAGGCCCCAGATGCCGACCACGCCGTGCACCGAGATCGCGCCGACGGGATCGTCGATCTTGAACACGCGGTCGAGGGTGACGATCGAGCCGACGACGATCAGGCCGCCGACGGCGCCGATGACGGTCGCGAGCATCGGTGCGGGCGTCAGCGGCTCGGCCGTGATCGCGACGAGGCCCGCGAGCGCGCCGTTCAGCGCCATCGTCAGGTCTGCCTTGCCGAACCACAGCCGTGCGAGCGCGAGCGCGGCGATGAGGCCGCCCGCCGCGGCCATGTTCGTGTTGACGAACACCGCCGCGACCGCGTTCGCTTCGCCGACGTTCGAGACCTTGAGCTCCGAGCCGCCGTTGAAGCCGAACCAGCCGAGCCACAGGATCAGCGTGCCGAGTGCCGCGAGCGGCAGGTTCGCGCCGGGGATCGCCCGCACCTCGCCGTGCGGTCCGTACTTGCCGCGGCGAGGACCGAGCAGCAGCACGCCGGCGAGAGCCGCGGTCGCGCCCGCGAGGTGCACGACGCCCGAGCCGGCGAAGTCGAGGAAGCCGGCCTCGTCGAGGAAGCCGCCGCCCCACTTCCAGTAGCCCTGCACCGGGTAGATGAAGCCGGTCATCAGCACCGCGAACAGGAAGAACGACCAGAGCTTCATGCGCTCCGCGACGGCGCCCGAGACGATCGACATCGCCGTCGCCACGAACACGACCTGGAAGAAGAAGTCGGCCATGTTCGAGTAGTACGGCGCATCGTCGCCGCCGGCGACGACGTCCGCGACCGCGTTGTCACCGGCCGTCAGCATGCTGATGCCGGGGATCACGCCGTTGCCGTCGCCGTACATGATGCCGTAGCCGCATAGCATGTACATGATGCACGCGATCGCGTAGAGCCCGACGTTCTTCGTCAGGATCTCGGCCGTGTTCTTGGCGCGCACGAGCCCGGATTCGAGCATCGAGAAGCCGGCGGCCATCCACATCACGAGCGCGCCGCATATGAGGAAGTAGAACGTGTCGAGCGCGTACGACAATTCCAATACGCTGTCCATGTGCCGAAAACCTCCGCTGGGGGCTTATTGAGTTTGCTGGCTGGGGGTTAAGGTTAGACCGCGCCCTCTTTTGCAGCCTCCGTGCCATATTGTTTTTTTGTGTAACATCAATGACTTGTGTTTTTAGGGCGAGGCTCGGCGAGCCGCGATGCACCATCGTGCGGCAGCGCGGCGGGAAGCAATGCACCTCGATGGGGCCCGCGTATTGATCCCGGCCGACGTGCACGGCAGCATGCGTCGAACGAGAACGGGAGCGTCGTCATGCTGAAGCGCCTCTCATACGCTGCCGCTGCGCTCGCGGCGTGCGTGTCCGTCGCAGCTCGTGCGCAGGACGTCGTCGTGTTCGACGACGTCAACGTCGTGCCGATGGACGAGGAGCGCGTGCTCGAAGCGCGGACGGTGATCGTGCGCGACGGCCGCATCGACTCGATCGTCGAAGCAAACGAAGCGGAGATTCCCGCGGGCGCGCTCGTGATCGACGGCGACGGCCGTTACCTCGTGCCCGGGCTCGCCGAGATGCACGCACACGTGCCGCCGGCGAACGATTCGCGCTATCTCGAGGAGGTGCTCTTTCTCTACGTCGCGAACGGCGTCACGACGATACGCGGAATGCTCGGCGAGCCGCGGCATCTCGAGCTCAGAGAGCGCATCGCGCGGCACGACGTGCTCGGGCCGCGCCTCTACACGTCGGGCCCGTCGTTGAGCGCGCAAAGCGTCGCGAGCCCGGAGCAGGCCGCGCGCATCGTCCGCGAGCAGGCGGCGGCAGGCTACGACTTCGTGAAGCTGCATCCGGGTCTTACGCGCGCCGAGTTCGACGCCGCGGTCGAAGCGGCACGGGAAGCCGGCATCGAGCTCGCGGGCCACGTGTCTGAGGACGTCGGCGTCGCACGCGCGCTCGAGGCGCGACAGGCGACGATCGATCACCTCGACGGGTACGTGCAATATCTCGTTCCGGAGGACGAGCGCGATGCCGCGCCCGCCGGCTTCTTCGGCATCGGGCTTGCGGACCGCGTGGACCTCGAGCGCATCCCGGAAGCGGCGAAGGCGACGCGCGAGGCAGGCGTGCACGTCGTGCCGACGCAGACGCTGCTCGAGCATTGGGCGGCGCCGAGCCCGACGGCGGACGAGCTCATGGCGCGCCCGGAGATGGCTTACGTGTCGCCGCAGACGCGGCAGCAGTGGCGGCAGCAGAAGCGGCAGGTCATGCAGTCGCCGGGATACACGGAAGAAAAGGCACGTCGCGTAATCGAGGTCCGCCGCCTGCTCGTCAAGGCGCTGCATCACGAGGACCCGAGCCTGTTGCTGCTCGGTTCCGATGCGCCGCAGGTCTTCAATGTGCCGGGCTTCTCGCTGCATCACGAGCTCGAGTCGATCGTCGCGGCGGGGCTCACGCCGTACGAGGCGCTCCGCACGGGCACCGTCCATCCGGCCGCGTTCCTCGATGCCGAGGACGAGCTCGGACGCGTCGCGCCCGGGCTCGCCGCGGACCTCGTGCTCGTCGACGGCAATCCGCTCGAGGACGTGTCCGCGATGCGCGAGCCGGCCGGCGTGATGGTGCGCGGACGCTGGCTCGATCGCGACGCGCTCGACGCGCGCCTCGCAGAGATCGCCGAGCGTTATCGTTGATCGTGGGCGGATCGCGTTGCTGATCTTCGTCTGCGCCTTCATCGGGCTTCTGATCGGCGGCGCCACGGGACTCGTCCTCGGCGCGCTCGTCGGCTGGGCGCTCAAGCTCTGCCTCCGCAACGTGCTGCGCAGCGGCCTCGCGAGCCTGCAGGCGCAGTTCCTCGATACGACGTTCGCCGTGATGGGCGCGCTCAGCAAGGCGGACTCGGTCGTGACGCGCGAGGAAATCCGCGCGGCGGAAGCGCTGTTCGATCGGCTCCATCTGTCTCCGGCGCAGCGTGAGGCGGCCAAGGCCGCGTTCAACCGCGGCAAGGCGCCGGGCTTCGATCTCGACGCCGAGGTCGACCGCTTCGCGCGCGCCGCGCGCGGCCGCCTCTTCCTGCTGCAGCTCTTTCTGCAGGCGGAGCTGATGGCCGTCGCCGCGGACGGGCGCGTGCATCCGGCCGAGCACGCGATGCTCGTGCGCGTCGCGCGCCGGCTCGGCCTGTCCGAGCGGGACGTGAGCCAGCTCGAGGCGCTGCTCAGGGCGGCTGGGCAAGGGCCGTTCGCGGGCGACGCGTCGGCGAGCGCGCCGGGACCGTCACCGAGGTCGAAGCTCGACGATGCGTACGCGGCGCTCGGCGTGACGGCGGCGGCGACGGAGGCCGAGATCAAGCGCGCCTATCGTCGGCTCATGAGCCAGAATCATCCGGACAAGCTCGCCTCGAGGGGGCTGCCGGAGAGCATGCGCGCGATCGCCGAGGAGAAGACGCGCGAGCTGAACGCCGCGTACGACGTCATCAAGGCGGCGCGCGGATTCGTCTGAGCGCCGATGACAACGAGGAGCATCTGAACGCCGATGACAACGAGGAGCGTCGACGATGCATGACTTTCGAGCACGGCTGCGGCGCGGTGAGACGCTGCTCGGCACGCTGCTGACCTTGCCGCATCCGGCCGTCGCCGAGATCGCGGCGGGCGCAGGTTTCGACTGGCTTTTTCTCGACGCCGAGCACGGCGAGCTCGAGACGCGCGAGCTCGCGGCGATCCTTCGCGCCGTCGATCATCGCGTACCGTGCATCGTGCGCGTCGCCGCCGCCAGCGAGGTGCCGATCAAGAAGGCGCTCGATCTCGGCGCCGCCGGCGTGATCGTCCCGCAGGTGCAGAGCGCCGAGCAGGCGCGCGACGTCGTCCGCTTCGCACGGTACTCGCCGCGCGGCGCCCGGGGCGTCGGGCTCGCGCGGGCGCACGGCTACGGCTTCGCGTTCGCGGACTATGTCGCGACGGCCAACGAGCGGATCGCGGTCATCGTGCAGGTCGAGCACGAGCGCGCGGTCGCGGACATCGACGCGATCGTCCGCGTCGACGGCATCGACGCTGTGCTGCTCGGTCCGTACGACCTCTCCGCGAGCCTCGGCAAGATGGGCCAGGTCGAGGACCCTGCGGTCGTCGCCGCGATCGAGCGCGTGATCACGTGCTGCCGTGCTGCGGGCATGCCGCTCGGCATCTTCGGCGTTTCGGCCGCTGCGGTCGCGCCGTATGCGGCACGCGGCTGCACGCTGCTCGTCGCGGGCGTCGACACGCTGCTCCTCGGCAACGCGGCGCGCGAGCTCAGGTCCGCCCTCGCTGCGGTCGCGCGCGGCGAGCGATGAATCGACGGGACGTGCACGGCACGGTGTGAGTCTCACGGACGACGGCTTCGATGTCATCGTGATCGGCGCCGGCGCGGCAGGGCTCGCCGCCGCGTCCGTGCTGTCGGCGCACGATCTTTCCGTGCTCGTGCTCGAGGCGCGCGAGCGGGTCGGGGGCCGAATCTGGACGCTGCGCTCTCCGCGCGTGCCGGTGCCGCTCGAGCTCGGCGCCGAGCTGATCCACGGCGAGCCGCGCTCGACGTTCGCGTGGCTCGAGCGCGCGAACGCCGCGGCGGTCGACGTCCCGGGCGTACGCTTCAGCGGCCGCGCAGGACGGCTGCGCGCGGCGAACGCGACCTTCTCGGCGCTGAGGCGCGCGCTTGCGCGCGTCGACATTCCGAAAGCGGACTGCTCGTTCGATGCGTTCCTCGCGGGGCCCGCGCGCGGGAAGCTCGGCGCACGCGCGGCGGCCTTCGCGCGCGCGCTCGTCGAAGGGTTCGATGCGGCGGACCCGGCGGACGTGAGCACGCTCGACACGCTCGTCGAGTGGAACGGCAAGAGCAGCGCGGACGCGCCGACGTTCCGTCCCGCGGGCGGGTACGCGGTGCTGCTCGATGCGCTGACCGCGTCGCTCGACCGCTCGCGCGTCGAGCTGCGGCTCGGCGCGGAGGTGCGCCGCGTCGCGTGGCAGCGCGGACGCGTGCGCGTCGAAGGACGCCGTCTCGGCACTGCGTTCTCGGCCGTCGCGCCGCGCACGGTCGTCACGCTGCCTGTCGGCGTCCTCGCGGGCGGGGCCGGCGAGTCGGCGGCGGTCCGCTTCGAGCCCCCGCTCGATGCGAAGCGCCGCGCGATCGACGCGCTCGCGTCGGGCGCGGTGCTCAAGGTCCTGCTGCAGTTCCGTTCGGCGTTCTGGGAAACTCTCGACGGCGGCCGCTACGCCGATGCGGTGTTCATCCACGATCCGAGGACCGAGTTCCGCACGTTCTGGACGACGTTGCCGGCGCGGAGCGCGCTGCTGACGGCGTGGTGCGGCGGTCCGCGCGCACGTGCGCTGTCGGGCCTGCCGAAGGACGCGATCGCGGAGCGTGCGCTCGCAAGCCTCGCGGCGATTCTCGGCAAGGACGCGGTCGCCGCGGCGCGGCTCGAAGGCGTATGGCTTCACGACTGGCAGTCCGACCCGTGCTCGCGCGGCGCGTACAGCTACGTGAGGGTCGGCGGCCGCGGCGCGCGTTCGGAGCTCGCGGCGCCGCTCGGCAACACGCTCTACTTCGCCGGCGAGGCGACCGACGACGAAGGCGATGCGGCGACCGTGGCCGGCGCGTTGTCGAGCGGCGAGCGTGCCGCGCGCGAGATCATCGCGGCGGCGAAGCGGCGCCGGCGGTCGTGACGGTCACGCGTTGGGCGTGAGGGTCACGCGTGGAGAATGACGGTCACGCGCCGACGATGACAATCATGCGCCGACGATGACGGTCAAGCGCCGACGCATGACGGTCATGCGTCGACGAAGAGCCCGAGCACTTCGTTCAACAGCGCGTAGCCGCGCGGCGTCGTCCGCAGCCGCGGCCCGTCGCGCTCGATCCAGCCTCGATCGATCGCGGTGGTGAGGGGCTCGTCGATCGAGTCGATCCGCTGACCCGTGCGCGCTTCGAACTCGTCGACGGTCACGCCGTCCGCGAGGCGCAACGCGTTCATCATGAACTCGAGCACGATGTCGGAAGGCACGGTAATGCGCTCGACGACGACCGCGGCGTCGGTTCCGGCGACGTCGATGTAGGTCCGCGGATTGCGCGTCTTCGCGCGCCGCACGATCGTGCCGTCCGCGGCCGTGAGCTTGCCGTGCGCACCCGCGCCGATGCCGATGTAGTCGCCGAAGCGCCAGTAGTTCAGGTTGTGGCGGCAGCGGAAGCCGGCTCTCGCGTACGCGGAGACCTCGTAGCGTTCGTAGCCGGCGCTCGCGAGGAGCGCGCGGCCGGCGGCTTCGATCTCGAGCACCACGTCCTCGGCGGGCAGCGGCGGCGGACGGCGGTGAAACGCGGTGTGCGGTTCGAGCGTGAGCTGATACCACGACACGTGCGAAGGCCCGAGCGCGATCGCGTGCTCGACATCGCCGGCCGCGCCCGCGACCGAGTCGCCCGGCAGCCCGTACATCAGGTCGACGTTCACGTTCTCGAAGCCCGCCGCGGACGCGGCGCGTACCGCGCGTTCCGCTTCGCTTCCGTCGTGCACGCGTCCGAGCGCGCGGAGCTGCGCCGTGCGAAAGCTCTGCACGCCGATCGAGAGCCTCGTGACGCCGGCCTCGCGGTACGCGGCGAAGCGCGCGGCGTCGGCCGCGCCGGGGTTCGCCTCGAGCGTGGTCTCGGCGTCGTCGGCGACGTCGACCCCCGCGCGGACGCCATCGAGGAGCCGCGCGACGGCGCCGCCCGAGAAGAGGCTCGGCGTGCCGCCGCCGATGTAGATGCTTTCGATCGGTCGGCCGGCGGCGAGCGCGGATTCGGCTTCGAGGTCGCGGAGCAGCGCATCCACGTACCGATCTTCGGGCACGACGCCGTCGGCCCGATACGAGTTGAAGTCGCAGTACGGGCACTTGCGCAGGCACCACGGCAGGTGGACGTACAGCGAAAGCGGACGAGACGGCGAGCGCGGCGGCATCGGAGATTCGCTTAAAGACCGAGGGGAGCGACGCTGCTCCGATGGATGCAGATTCTAACAGGCGTGGCCGGGTCGACCGGGCTTCCGTACACTGCGGAACCCATGCCGAGGGGAGGAACGGGAGCGTGAGTTGAAGGGTCGGTCCGCGGTCGGCGGTTACGCGATCGCGCTCGCAGCCGCCGCCGGGGCCGCGCTCTGCGCGGCGTGGCCGCTGCCTGTCGAGCTCGCATTGCTCGCGCTCGTCGTGCCGGTCGTGCTCGCGGCGTTCGCCGGCGGGATCGCTCCGGGCATTGCCACGACCGTGCTCACGGCCGCCGCCGTCGTCGCGATGCGGCTCGCGCGCGGAGGGGACACGTGGCCGGGCGGCGAGGGGGCTGCGCTCGGCCTCTTCGTCGTTCAGGGTTTTGCCGCAAGCTGGCTCGTCAACGTTGCGCGGCGATCACGGGCCGAAGCGCACGAGGACCGCTGCGGCGTCGAGGAGGCGCTCCGCCAGAGCGAGGCGCGCTATCGCGCGATCGTCGACACGCAGGCCGAGATGGTGTGCCGGTTCCGCCTCGACGGCCGGATTCTGTTCGTGAACGGCGGCTATGCGCGCGCCCGCGGCACGGCGCCGGAAACGCTCGTCGGCCGCAGCTTCTGGGACTTCATCGCGGACGAGGATCGGCCGGGCGTCCGCGCGCTGCTCGAGCAGCTGTCGCCCGACGCCCCGGAGATCCGCATCGAGAACCGCTTCGAGACGGCCGACGGCGTGCGCTGGACGCTGTGGACGAACCGTGCCCTCGCGTTCGACGCGTCCGGCCGATGCATCGAGGCGCAATCGACCGGCATCGACATCACGGAGCGCAAGGAGGCGGAGGAGGCGCTGCGCGAATCGAACCGCCGCAAGTCGGAGTTCCTCGCCGTGCTCGGACACGAGCTGCGCAATCCGCTCGCGCCGCTCAGCGCGGGCGTCGAGCTGCTGCAGCAGCCGACGATCGGCTTCGAGTCGATCGTGAAGGTGCGCGCGATGATGAAGCGTCAGCTCGATCATCTGTCGAGGCTCGTCGAGGATCTGCTCGACTTGTCGAGGATCAGCCGCGGCGAAGTCGTGCTGCGTAAGGCGCCGCTCGACATGCGCGACGTCGTCGACGCCGCCGTCGAGCTCTGCATGCCCGCGATCGTCCAGCGGGAGCATCGTCTGATCGTCGACACGGGACGCGCGCCGCTGCCTGCCGACGGCGACTTTCAGCGTCTGACGCAGGTCATCGGCAACCTGCTGAGCAACGCGGCGAAGTACACGGAGCCCGGCGGATCGATCACCGTCACGGCAGCCGTCGAGGACGACAACGTCGCCGTGCGCGTGCGTGACACCGGCTTCGGCTTACCCGCGGAGTGCCTCGACTCGCTGTTCGACATGTTCACGCAGGTCGCGGAGCACCGCGAGCGGACGGCCGGAGGCCTCGGGATCGGGCTCGCGCTGTCGCGGCAGCTCGTCGCGCGGCACGGCGGGTCGATCGAGGCGAGGAGCGACGGGCCCGGCCTCGGCAGCGAGTTCATCGTTCGCTTGCCGCTCGGGTGGGAGGCGCCTGGCGCGGAAAAAGGTGTCAGACACCTTTTTTCGTCGAGGACATCTCCGTTCGTGGGGAGCCCAACGGAAAAAGGTGTCTGACACCTTTTTCCGTCCGACACCCTTTTTTGTTCAACGGCGCTGATCGAGCTCGACGCCCGTGCCCGCCGTCGTGCGCGCGGGCGGCGCCGGCTGACGCGACGCCCTCCACGTCGCGGCCGCGTACGGAAGCGCGCGCCGCACTCGGGCGAGCGCGGCGGCGAGGCGCCTGAAGCGCCGCTCGTCGCGCTCGGTCCATGCGTAGCCGTATTGCTCACGCAGCCGCGCGGGCAGCGTTCCGAGCGTCAGCAGCCGGTTCACGAACATACCCGGCGCCGCGAGCGGACCGAGCGGCGGCGACAGCACCGCGTCCGCAAGCTCCTTGGCCTGCTCGCCGACGACGATCGTTCCGGAGGCATGCATGCGTGCGATGTAGTCGTCGAGCGCGGCGCCGGTCGTCGGCACTTCGCGCGGTCTCGCGCCGAGCGCGACGGCGACGGCCGCGGCCTCGGAGCAGTAGGCATCGCGCTGCTCCTCGGTCATCGGCGCGACCAGCATCCGATAGAACATCGGCACCGACTCGATCAGGGTCGCGTGGACCCACAGCACGAGATCCGGGTCGACGGCGGAGTAGGGCGTGCCCGCCGGAAACGGACCGACGTCCGTCGGCAGACGACCATGCACGCGTCGATGGATCGCCATGATCTTGTCGAGCGTGCGTTGCCTGTCCGCCGGCGTGCCGAACGTGAGGTCGAGCATCGCGCGGACCGTCAGCCGGAGGCGCTGCACGGCCGCGGAAGGCCGCGCGCGAAACTGGCTGTGCTCGTAGATGCCCGCCGCGATCAGCGGGTGCGCGAACTGGAGCAGGATCGCGCGGGGCCAGCCGAGCAGGACGAGCCGCTCCGCGTTCACGGCCCGAGAGACCGGCACGCCGGACGTTTTACGTTCGACGTCGCGCTGCACGTTCGTTACCCTTCCGTCGTGACGTCACCGACGTTGCAAGTTTCGGTCCCGCCGGCGCAGGCACGCCGTCCGTTATCGAAAGCCGCACGCCGCGCTGTCCGACGGCTGGGTCGAGTGTAGCGACTCGCACGGCTCGGCCGCCATCGAACCGAATCCGCTTTGCTCGCGTGCGGCCGCCGTGTCGGCGCATCCGCCTGCGGCGGGCGGATTAGCACCCATTGATCGTCCCGAATACGGGTGCGACGCTGCTTAGTTCGAACGGATTCACCCTGCCCGCGGGCCAATGGAGGCTTCTATGAGCACGAGGCAGCAACGTGCGGCCGTTCGGATGGCCGCCCTCCCTGCGGCAGTCTCCTTCCTCATCGCAAGCGGTGCAGCGAGTCCCGCAAAAGCCCAGGAGGGCGAGATCGAAGAGGTCGTCGTCACGGGCTCGCTGATCACGAGACGCGACTTCGAGGCAAACAGCCCCATCGTGACGGTCGACGAAGATCTGTTCGATCAGTCGACGACCGCGGCGATCGAGACGCAGCTGAACCGCCTGCCGCAGTTCAGGCCGACGTTCGACAACCCGACGCAGGGCGGCGACATACAGCCGAACGCGCGGAACACGCCGGGCGTTGCCACCGTCGCGCTGCGCGGGCTCGGCGCGAACCGCACGCTCGTCCTGATCAACGGCCGGCGGGGCACGCCGTCGAACGCGTCGATGGTCATGGACATCAACACGATTCCGCCGGCGGCGATCGAGCGCGTCGAAGCGATCTCGGGCGGCGCGTCGGCGACCTACGGCGCCGACGCCGTCGCGGGCGCCGT
This sequence comes from Gammaproteobacteria bacterium, assembly GCA_036381515.1. GTDB lineage: Bacteria > Pseudomonadota > Gammaproteobacteria > Steroidobacterales > Rariloculaceae > ZC4RG20. The sequence continues at coordinate 24,144 of DASVCR010000055.1, forward strand.
CAACTTCATCATGCGGGACGACTTCCAGGGGCTCGAGCTGTCGATGCAGACCGGTTCGCCGGAGGAGGGCGACAACTTCGAGTATCAGTTCTCGGGCGTGATCGGCGCGGACGTCGCAGACGGCGAAGGCAACGTCAGCCTCGCGTTCTCGACGAACAAGCGGAACGAAGCCTTTCAACGCGACAGGGACTGGTACCGCGATCTTTGGGCCGACCCTACGATCAGCGGCACGCAGTTCTTCCCCGAGTTCACGGGCTTCTTCACCGGCTTCGCGAATCTCCCCGATCCGGCCGTGCTGAATCAGCAGATCGACGGCGCGACCTTCACGGCGCCGCCGACAAACGCGGTGATCTACAGCGACTTCGACGGCAATGCGTTCTCGGGCTTCGACGTGGCCGGCACTCCGGGCGCAAGCGGTGGCGCGGGGCTCATTGACGGCGAGAAGTACGTGCAGCTCGCGAACGGGCAGATCGGCGTCAACAACACCGACAACTACCTGATCCTGCCGCTGACGCGTCACAACCTGTATGCGCAGGGCAATATCTCGATCACGGATACCATCGGCGCCTTCGCGGAAGGGTATTTCAGCAGGACGAAGACCGACACGACGCAGGAACCGGTCCCGATCACTGCCGGCTGGAGCGTGCCGATCGATCCGGCGATCAACCGCGGCGTCATCCCGGCGGAGTTCCTCACGATCCTCGACTCGCGTCCCGATCCGACCGAGCCGTTCGCTCTGCGCGCGCTCTTGCCGTTCCCGCGCACGTCGGATACGGACGTCTCGACCTATAGCCTCGTGATGGGCTTCGAAGGCGAGATTCCGGGCAGCACGTGGACGTGGGAGTTCTTCACGTCGCAGGGCGAAGCCGAGACGACCGTGCTGCAGGAGGGCTTTGCGTCGCTGCAGCGGCTGCGCGCGGTGATGCAGCAGCCGAACTTCGGGCAGGGGTTCCAGCTCGAGAGCAACGCAGGTCCGCCCGATTTCGGCTTCGGCGGCGCGACGGGGACGTGCACGACGGGCCTCAATCCGTTCGCGTGGGAGTCGGTCAGCCAGGACTGTTTCGATGCCGTGAACGCGGACATCAGCACGAAGCAGGTGATGGAGCAGGACGTCTGGCAGGCCAACTTCCAGGGCAGCGTCGCCAATCTTCCGGCTGGCGAGGTGCGCGCGGCGGCGGGCCTCAACTATCGGGAGAACGACTACACGTTCCAGAACGACACGCTCGTCACGCAAGGCACGTCGTTCCTCGAGCAGGCGGCGGGCCTCTATCCCGCCGGCAGCTCGGCGGGGACGATCAAGGTGCGGGAAGCGTACGCCGAGTTCCTGGTGCCGGTTCTCGCGGACAAGCCGGCGGTGCAGCAGCTCGAGCTCGAGATCGGCAGCCGCTATTCGGACTACAACACGACCGGCAGCAGCAATACGTACAAGATTCTCGCGGATTGGCAGGTGAACGACGGGCTGCGCATCCGCGGCGGCTTCAATCGCGCCGAGCGCGCGCCGAACGTGGCGGAGCTCTTCCTCGCGCCGGAGCAGACGTTCGCGCTCGCGGCCGGCGGCGACGTTTGCTCGATCAACAACGCGCTACCGTGGTCCGCGAATCCCGTGCAGAATCCCGACGGCTGGGACGACGTCGTGCGACTCTGCGGCGCGTTGATGGAGAGGACCGGCAGCGCGACGGCGGACGAGCAGTTTTACGGCGTTTCCGCGGAGGCGCTCGCCTCGGCCGATCCGGCGGCGGTCGCGGCGGGCCAAGTGACGACGACGCTGCAGCCCGCGGGGCCGTCGTTTTTGTTCCCGACGACCGTCGGTAATCCGAACATCGAGCCCGAGGAGGCCGATACGTGGACCATCGGCGCGGTCATCGACCTCGCTTTGGGCGAGGGTCTCTTCTCCGACGTGCGGATCTCGGTCGATTACTACGACATCGAGGTCAGCGACGCGATCGGCGAGCAGTCCCCCGATATCGTGATGCGGCAGTGCACGGATCCCGCCTTCAACCCCGCGTTCGATGCCGCCGCGCCGCTCTGTCAGGGGTTCAACCGTAATGCGACCGGCACGATCGGCGATCTGCAGCGAACCTTCTTCAACAGCGGCCGCTTCGAGACGTCGGGCGTCGACGTGCAGTTCAATTGGACGTTCGCGGCCGGGCCGGGGCAGGTCGACGTCACGTCGCTGATCAACGTGCTGTTCGATCTGAAATCGGCCGAGCTGCCGACCGATCCGCTGACGGACTTCGCCGGCACGTTCGGGCCGACGCAGAACGGCCTGAACGGCAGCGCGTACGATTACCAGGCGTTGTCGTCGTTCACGTACGTGCTCGACCGTTTCGACATCGGCCTCAGATGGCAGCATCTGCCGAGCATCGACGCGGAGGTCTCGGCGACGAATCCGAACACGACGATTACCGGGGCTTCGGCCTACAACCTGTTCGATCTGCTGGGCCGCTATCAGCTCGGCGAGAATCTCGCGCTGCGTTTCGGTGTGGAGAACTTGTTCAACGAGGAGCCGCCGATCACGGGGCGGGATCCGGCTGCTGAGCTGCCGAATTTGCCCGACGGCATGTTCAATACGAACAACTACGACATCAACGGGCGGCGGTTTTACGTCGGGGCGACCGCGTCGTTCTAGGCCGAGGTTGCGTCGCGGCAGCGTCTGGAATTGCGAAGGAAAGACAGTGGAACAAGTTGTGATACGCGCCCCGCTTGCGCGTGCCCTTTGCAGGCTGGCTCTGGCCATGGTGCAGACACCTCCGCGGAGGGATCTGTTGAACGATTCTCAATTTAAAGAATCCCTCCGCGGAGACTGAGGGCTATATGACCGGCGAGGAGAGCATGTCGGTTCTCCGGGGCTGAATGGCTCGCGGAGGAGGCCGCAGGCGCGCTCGACAAACGCTGCTAATTCTCGCACCCGTACTGCGCATCGAGATGCGAGAGCACCAGCTTTCTGGGCCGTGGCCGCGCTGGTGGCCGCCTTTCTATTCCGGTTCACTTTGCCGGTGACGATTGGTGCCTTCTTCGGCGCCATGAACGTTTGGGGATGGCATTGGCTCGGTGCCCTTGCTTTCGCAGCTCCCGGGCTCGCGTTCATGATCCTGATGGTGCCGGGGTATCTCGCCGAACGAACCCGCAGTCGTTCATAGCCAGGGCGCGCGCTTGACGCGTGGAGGCTGCGCCAGCGGAGTTCCGCCGGAGGGCGAGGCTTGCGCGAGGCGACGTTGAGGCGGGGGCAAGGTGGTATCGAGCGGCACCTGTGGCAAGCCCGGACCACTTTCCTCGACGCCGTTTTCACGATGTACCGGCATCGCCGCCAAAGCGATCGGATTTGGGCTGGCGGAGAGGGTGACGGCCTTCTTCGAAGTGCGGGACGGTGCGCCGCGATGCCAACTGCCATTGATACTCAGTGCCTTACGTTCCTTCCCCGAGTGCCGCTAAGTGCGCCTTGCCGCAACCTAGTGCCGATGGTATGTTGGGTCCGCCGTGGAGTCAACATCATGCCGAAGCGCGTCAAGGAACTGTCCGCCTTCCAGGTCCGCCGCATCAAGCGACCCGGACTTCATGCCGTTGGGGGCGTGACCGGACTCTATCTCCAGGTGAAGCCGCCGAATCGGCGAAGCTGGATCTTGCGGGCGACGATAGGC
>DASVCR010000056.1:0-11338 GCA_036381515.1 Gammaproteobacteria bacterium
AGCTCGGCGGGCGAGCCGGTCACGCCGACTCTCGTCATGTCGTGCAGGCCGGTGAAGTTCGTGGTCTCGACGACGAGCGTGTTGCCTTCCCAGCGCCCGCGCGGCTCGCCCATCCAGTGCCTGATCTCCGGCGGCAGCGGATCGCGGCCGTCGAGCGGGATGATGCGCGTCCCGGACATCTCGAGGCGCAGCACGACATAGCCCGGGCTCTGGTGGATCTCGATGCCGTTGTTGTAGTTCCGGGGCAGCATCGCGACCGGCATGCCGCTCGTGATGCAACGATCCCACGAGTCGAAATCCTCGATCGAGTCGAACACCGTGTTCTGCCACGTGCTGCCGCGCACCTCGCGCATTGCGAGCGCGGTCTCCGTCAGCGCCGGCAGGCGGCCGTTCGGCGGATCGACGATCAGCGAGGTCAGGCGCAGCGCCTGCGTCGACTCGGCCCAATGCCCCTGCCCCAGCCGGCCGCTTCGAGTGTCGTCGTCGTACCGCCGGTTGCGGGCCTCGACGCGGCGCCTGACCGCCTCGAACTCCTCGTCGTTCATCAGACGCCGCTCGCCGTACTGCTCTGGGCGCTCGAACGGCACGGCGATCAGATGGCCGATCGGCCACGTGCCCCGGAGATCGGGATCACCCCACGGCGTGACCGGATGAACCCATGCGTCGTCGCCCGTTCGGGGCGCCTGCGCCGCGGTGTGATCCACGCCGGCGAGCAGCAGAAGCGACGCGCTCGCGACGTTAGCCATGCTCCTTGCAGTCATTCTCTTCGTCCGTTTGGGGTGGGGAAATCGGGGTCAGAGCCCTTTTCTTTGATTCTTTGGGTTCATCGTCCGACTCCGGGTGGGGATCGGGGCCAGAGCCTTTTTTGGTTCATCGTCCCGACTCCGCGGAAATCGGGGTCAGAGCCCATTTTTGGTTCATCGTCCCGACTCCGGGGTAAGCCGCCCTGATCTTGGAGGGCGGCTCTTCGGCCAGCCACGACGCCGGTCGCGAGAGAGTTGGGGTCAGAGCCCCACGGAGGGCGGATCTTCGGTCGCTCACTGCGGCCGAAAAGGGCTCTGACCCCAATTTCACTGCTGACCCCAATTCCACTGCCCCCAATTTCACGGTTCCAGAGCCTAGCAGGCATCCGTCGCGCGCGGCTCGGGTCGTCGATCGAGGCGGGTCGATAACGACATCGGGTCGGGGAAAAGGGCTCTGACCCCGATTTCATAAGGAAAGAGGGCTCTGACCCCGATTTCCACATAACGACATCGGTCGGAAAAAGGGCTCTGACCCCGATTTCTCCCTGACCCCGATTTCAGTCGACACGTCAGAAGTCCATCGTCGCGCTGAAGAACATCCGGCGGCCCAGCGGGTCGTAGGTCGCGCCGCCTCCGGCTCGCGTCGAGTCGACCGGAAACGCGTCGTTGTCCGGGTCGCCGCCGCTCATCGGGGGCTTCCTGTCGAACAGGTTCTCGATGCCGAATCGCAGCGTATAGCGATCGCCGAGACGGTAGCTGCCCGTGAGCGCGAAGAGGTCGTAGCTCGACGTGACGCCGATCGCGTCCGTCTCCGGGTTCGTCGCCGCCGCGGCGGCCTCGATCGACGGCCAGTGCTGCCAGCGAAGCGACACGGAGAACGGGCCGCGGAAGTAGTTCGCCGTCGTGAAGATCCGGTAGTCGTAGCCCATGCACTGCAGGCCGAGCGCGCAGCCCAGCGTGCCGGCCCAGTCGATCTCCTCGATCGTCGGCTCGGCCTGCGTGATGTTCTCGAGGTTGCGGTTGCCGAGCAGCGTCAGATTGAGACCACTGCCGTTGCTGAACCGGGTCGACCAATTGAGCTGGACATCGATGCCGGACGTGACGGCCCGGCCGAGGTTCGTGTAGCTCAGGTCCATCGACGCGGGATTGCCGCTGAACGGATCTCGCAGCATCGCACGGCACGCCGGAACGGTCGGATCGCCCTCCGGATTGAGCTTGGGATCGAGGCAGCGCTGGAACACCGCGTCGCCGTCCTCGACGGCGATCATGTCCGTGATCTCGATCGTGTAGTAGTCGAGCGTCACGGTGAAGCCGCCGAGTATCTCGCCTTGGAACGGGGAATCGAGGACGATGCCGAGCGTGAAGGTGTCGGCTTCCTCCGCGTCGAGATTCGGGTTGCCGGTCCAGTTCGGAATGCCGGTCCCGCCGACGGTCGGCTGATCCTCGAGCGGCCGGCCGTAGTACTCGGCCGCGCCCTGCGGACCCATGATCGCCTCGCAGATCCGCTTCGCGAAAGCCGCGCCCTCCGCGCCGTTGATGTTCGCGTTCGGATTCGCGCTGTACGGCCCGTCCTCGTTGTTCTCCGAACACTGATCGCCGAGCTGCGCGCCCGTGCCGCCGAATTGCTGCGTTCGCGACAGAAACAGCTCGCCGATGTTCGGCGCGCGCGTGGCCTTGTTGATGCCGCCGCGCAGACGGGCCCACGGCGTGATCGCCCAGTCGATCAGCGCCTTGTACGTATCGACCGTGCCGACCGTGCTGTACTCGGACACCCGCCCGCCGAGCTCGAGGTTCAGGTGCTGCGCGCCGGGCTTGTTCGCGACGAGCGGGATCAGGAGCTCGCCGTAGAGCTCCGAGACATCGAACTCGCCGGTCGTGTTCGACGTCGGGAAGACGCCGAGACCCGTCGCCGTCCACGACTCGTTCGTCGTGTAGCTGTCGGTCCGGTACTCGTAGCGCTCGTCGCGATACGTCGCGCCGAGCGCGTACCCGAGCGGACCGGCCCGCATCTCGGCGAGCGTGCCGGTCAGCGTCGCCTCGACGATGTTCTGCTCGAGCTCCGTGTTGTTCTGAAGCTTCGCCTGGATCGCGTCGATGCAGTCCTGCGAGACCTCGAACTCGCGCACGATCGGCAATCCGGTCGTGCACGTCGCGAACCCGCCCGCGAAGCCCGCCCCTTCTTCGTTGCCCTGAGCGACGAATCCCTTGCCGAAGTTCGGCGACTGGACGACTCCGCGCCAACGCTCGCGTCCCGCGACGCCCTCGTAGTTCACGCTCGTCTCGGTCGTGCCGGTCGACGCGTAGACCTCCCACACCGAGTCGTTGAAGACCTCGCCTTCGAGCCCGAACGTCAGCTGAAACGTCGTCGTGTCCGTCATCGTGCGCCGCGGCCCGAGGAAGTCGAGCGGCCGGTTGATGCGGATGTCCTCGTCCGGGTTCGGGCGGTTCGCGAGCAGGAACTCGAGCTCCGGCGGCAGAGGGAAGGCCTGGGACTCGGTGCAGCCGCCGGTCGGCGGGCAGTCGAGGCCATAGACGCCGCCCGGCCGATAGGCGGGATCGGTCGTCACGCCGTCCTCCATCAACGACGGCGCGTAGATCTCGCTGCCATGCGGAATGATCGCGCCGTTCTGATTGAGCGCCGACGCGAAGCCGCCGAAAAGGGTCTCGTTCGAGTTGCGCGCGAAGAGGCCCTGGGCTTTGACGCGGACGTTATCGGCGAGGTCGTAACGGCCCTCGCCGAAGATCGAGTATCTCTTGAGCGGTATCGAGCTCCATCCGTCGAGCGAGTTCTCCGTCACCTGGCCGTTCGGGTGAATCTTTCGGTACGCGATGCCCGGATACTCGTCGAGGTACAGCGGCCCGTCGTACTTGTAACCGCCCGCGGCGCTGCTCGCGCCGTTGAACGAGCCCGCTCCGGTGAACACGGTACCCGTGCCGTCCGGCGTCGGATTGATGTACCACGGCGCGTTCCTCGGCACCGATCCGGGCGGCGCGTCGGGAAAGATCTGATCGATCGCGGCCTGCGTCGGATAGTTGCCGAGCGCCGGCGGCCCGCCGGTCAACGACGTGACGAACGTCTCCGAGAACCAGAAATGGGTGCCGTTGACGTTCGGATTATTCAGGTCCTCGATGCGCCAGTCCCGTCCGATGGTGAGCACCTCCTCGCGCCGTGCATGCTCGAAGCCGAACATCACGTTGCCGCGGTCGTCCGCGAGGTTCGCGCCGATCAGGCCCGACAGAGTGAGCTCCTGGTTGTCGCCCTCCATCGTCTCTCCGTAACGCGCCTCGAACGTCGCGCCTTCGAAGTCGTCCTTGAGGATCAGGTTGACGACGCCGCCGACCGCGTCCGCGCCGTACACGGCGGACGCGCCGCCCGATATGACCTCGACCCGCTCGATCGCCGACGTCGGAATCGCGTTCGTGTCGACGACCAGCGACGCGTTGACGGGCTGTCCTCTGCGGCCGTCGATCAGCACGAGATTGCGGTTCGGGCCAAGGCCCCGCAGGCTCACGACGGACGCGCCGACCGTCTCGGTCGCCGCGTTCTGCACGTTCGCGGTGTTGAACTGCGTCACGGCCGGCACGAACTGCGGCAGCTGGTTCATGATCGTCTCGAAGCCGACCGTGCTGGTCTCCTCGAACGTCTGCTCGGTCACGGTGACGATCGGGCTGTTCGCGATGAAGTCGGATCGGCGAATGCGCGACCCCGTCACCGTGACTTCCTCGATAGGGCCCGCGCCTTCGGCCTCGGCCGGCTGCACCTCCTGCGCGAGGACCGGCGACGCGGCCAGCGCGGCGAGGCTCGACGCGCACAAGCCGATCGCCGCCGCGAGGGTCCGCGTGCGCTCGCGCGCAAGCCGGTCACCGCTCTCTGCGTGGAACTTGCGACGTGTCGCGAAGGCGACGCCCGTCGTGCGACGCATGCCGCGTGGATTCATGGTGCGCTCCCCCGTGTTCTTGTCGGAATTCGCTTGAGGACCAAGCGGGTTTCGGATGAGCGTCACACGCGTGCATTCGGCGAAGCAACGGAGCGCGGGATTTTGGCGCCTTATAAGCCAGAAGCTATAACTTCGGTCGGAGCGAGCACCGGAGCCGTCGGCGCGAGGACGCGCGCGCGAACCGGGGCGCGCGCTCATGCCCGCCCGAACGCGCAGCTCGGGCGCACGTATCGCCGATCGGCCGGTCGAAGAGAGAACGGTCGAAGAGAAGGAAGTTTATTAACGGTTAACGGCCGACGGTTCACTCGTCGTGCCGGCGGCTCGCACGGTGCCGCAATGAACCGTTAAGCAACTTGCGGAGCATTCGGTCGCATGCGAAGGTGCGTAGCGACTCTGTCCCTCGGTCGGCGGGCGCGGCACCGTGCACCTCCCCCCGCGGATGCCGCGCCTGCCGTCCGCTCTTCCCAACGAATCGTGCTCGCGCCGACGTTTCATCCGACGATTCACGGACAACGGACTCGTGATTTCGGTGCTAACCGTTACACAACCATCGTTAACTCACACTCGTGGGCGACGGCGTGTAGGCTGCTCGGGCGACGATGGCCGGAGCCCCCGGCGCACGGAGGGAAGACGATGAAAAGGAAAAACACGTCACGCCGCCGGAGGGCGGCGGGAATCGCCGGCGCCGCCGGCGCGGTCGCCCTGCTCGGTCTGGTCACGGGCTCGCACGCCCAGAGCGGCGACGAGTACCAGCCGACCGCGACGCTCGTCGAAGTCATGAGCGAGATGGTGATGCCGTTCGCGCAGGTGGTCTGGGATGCGGTCGTCTACGACGAGACGATTCACGGGCCGGACACGGACGAGGGCTGGCAGCACGCCCGCGACGCCGCCGTCGCGCTCGCCGAGACCGCGAACGTGCTGATCATCCCCGGCCGTCCGATCGCCGGCCCCGACAAGGTCGCGGCCGAAGGCGAGCTGTCACCGCAGGCCATGGAGGCGCTCATCGCGAAGAACCGGGGCGCGTGGGTAGGACATGCGCGCTCCCTGCACGCCGTGGCCCAGCAGGCCATCGACGCCATCGACGCCCGGGACGCGGAGAAGCTCTCGGACGTGGCCGGCGCGCTCGACGCGGTGTGCGAGGGCTGCCACATGCAGTTCTGGTACCCCGAGCAGTAAGCGAGGTCGCCGCGGCGAGGTCACCGCCTCGCCGCTCGCGCGGGCCTCGAGCGTCCGGCCTCACTCGCCGCGCTGCGCACCCGCGAGCGCCGCGTGCAAAGCGTCGAGGTTCCGCCGCAGCAACTCCTGATAGCCGTCCTCCGCGAGCCGGCCGTCCTCTTCGACGCCGATCTCGATCGGATCGAGCACGACGAGCTCCGCGCCGGCCGCGCGGATCGCGTCGGCGATGCGCGCTTCGGGCTCCCACTTGTGGATCGCGACCCGGATCGCGTGCGTGCGCAGGTACGCCTCGACGGCCTCGAGATCGCCGTCCGTCCAGTCGATGTCCTGCTTGAAGAACGCGCCGTCGACGTAGAGCCCCATGTCGGCGAGCAGGTAGACGAACTCGGGCGCGAGCGTGAAGACGGTGACGTCGTCGAGCGCGGCGAGCTCGAGCTCGTACTCCCGCTTCAGGTCGACGAGCTCGCCCCGCAGCTTCTTGAGATTCTCCTCGATTCGGACGGCGTCGCCGGGCGCGAGCCGCATCAGGTCCCGCGCGATGATGTCGGCCGAGCGCGCGGCATTCGCCGGGCTCAGCCAGTAGTACACCGACGGCGCGCGCGGCGCCGTGTCCGCCGCGGCCCAAGGTCCCTGCTGCGCCGGCTCCGAGATCACGGAGACGCCCTCGAGCGTGGCCGACCACGGCTTCGTCGCGTCGATCTCGACGACGCGGATGTTCGCGTTCCTCGCTGCAGTGTAGAGCGGGTCGTCGAGCCAGAGCTTCCCGATCGTCACGACGGCATCCGCGCGGGCGAAAAGCGCCTCGTAACGCTCGGGCCGCTGCGTCAGCAGGTTGACGAGCGCGTTCATCGGCCGGCCGTCCTCCGGCACGTTCTCGACCTCGATCGACGTGCCCTCGGCGAGCGCCGCGGTGAGCGAGTACGTGATCGGCAGCGCGGTCAGCACCAGCAGCTCGTCCGACTCGGCGGCCGTGCCCGGGGACCAGACCGCCGATGCGCCGACGAGCAGCGCCGCCCGCGCAAACCCTTGGTGCTTCACCTCAAGCCCCCGCTTCCCGAAAGCGGCCGACCGTCGCGCGGATCAGCGTCGTGATCGCGAAGACGATCGCCGCGACGATGATGATCGCGCCGCCCGACGGCACCGGCAGATCGAACTGCATCGGCACGATGACGCCCGCGATGCAGCTCACGGTCGAGATCGCCATGCTGACGAACACGAAGCCCTTCATCGACGTGATGACGTTCCGCGCCGCGGCCGCCGGGATCAGGAGCAGCGCCTCGACGAGCACCGCGCCGACGATCTTGAGGCACGCGACGGTCAAAAGCGTGATCATCAGCACGAACACGTACTCGAGCAGATCGACCGGCACGCCGCGCACGCGCGCGAGGCTCGGATTGAAGCTCGCGAGCAGCATACGGTTGAAGAGCGGCACGCCGATCCCGAGCACGGCGGCGACGACGATCAAGAGCACGTTCATGTCGGTGTCGCTGACCGTCAGCACCGAGCCGAACAGGACGGCCTCGAGGATGTGCGTGTTGACCTTCGCGGACACGAAGAGCAGCAACGACGCCCCGACCGCGAGCGAGATCGACAGGAAGACGCCGATCAGCGTGTCCGACGAGATGCGCGTCTTGTTGCGCGTATAGTTGAGCAGCAGGCCGAACAGCACGCAGAACGAGAACATCGAGGCATACGGCTCCGTGTACGGCTCCCCGAGCAGCACGCCGATGCCGACGCCGGTCATCGCGGCGTTGCCGACCGCCTGCGAGAAGAACGCCATGCGTTTCGTCACGACCATCGTGCCGACGGCGCCGAGCACCGGGCCGATCAAAAGCGAACAGAGCAGCGCGTTGACGACGAAGTTGTACTGGAGCGCCAGCGGCAGATAGCCGTCGTACGCAAGGATCTGCACGGACGTGCGGATCCACTCGTAGATCCCGGTCACGCCGTCTCTCCCGCCGCCGTGAACAGGACGTCGGCGCGCGCGTCGCCGAGCACCGTTTCCGGGGGACCGCTGAACAGCACCGTCCGATTGATGCAGGTCACCGCGTCGGCCATCGAGCGGACCTGCGCGAGGTCGTGAGCGACCCAGACGATCGTGACGCCGTCCGCGGCGAGCCCGCGAATGACGTCGAGGAACAGCGCCTCCCCGATCTCGTCCATGCTCGTCATCGGCTCGTCGAGGACGAGCAGCGCGGGGGCCGGCAAGAGCGCCTGCGCGAACAGCACGCGCTGGCGCTCGCCGCCGGAGAGGCTGCCGAGCTTCGTGCGGCGCTTGTCGCGCAGCCCGACGCGCGCGAGCGCCTCCGCGGCCTCGGCCCTGCGCTTCCGCGACAGCCCGACGAACGCCGGCCGGCGACGCTCGCACACGAGCGCCATGAAATCCTCGACGGTGACGGGCAGCGTCCGATCGAAGTCGAGGAGCTGCGGCACGTAGCCGATCGTCCTCGCGTCGCCATGCCACTCGATCGAGATCGTGCCCGTGTGCGGCATCTGACCGAGCAGGCAGCGGATCAGCGACGTCTTGCCGCCGCCGTTCGGGCCGATGATGCAGTGGACGCTCCCGGCATCCACCGCGAAGTCGATGCCGTGCAGGATGCGCGAGCCGGCGAGCTCGAGCCCGACCTCGCGGAACGTGATCGAAGGGCCGCGCACGACGGTCAGTCGCCTTCGGCTACCGCACGGATCGCCTCGACGAGCGTCTCGAGATTCGCTCGGGTCTCGCGCTCGAAGAGGTCCGCCGTGTACTCGCCGTCCGACATGTGCGAGAACGCGTACATCCGCACGCCGGTCTCGTTCCTGATCGTGTCCGCGAGCCGGCTCGCGAAGTACTTCTCCGCGAACAGCACGTTGACGTTCGCCGCCTTGATCTTGTCGATCGTCTCGGCGAGCTGCCGCGCGGTCGGCTCGACGCCGTGGCGCGGCTCGATGACGGCGACGACGCGCAGGCCGAACTCCTGCATCAGATAGCCGTAGGCTCCATGCATCGTCGCACAGCGGAACTGCGACACATCGAGGTCGGCGAGCTTCGCGGTGTACTCGGCCTTCAGGCGCCGGATCCGCGTCGCGTACGCGCGCGCGTTGTCGCGGTAGTACGTCGCGTTGTCCGGATCGAGCTCGCCGAGCGCGCGCGCGATCGTGTAGATCTGCTGGATCGCGGCGGTCGTCGACACGAACGTGTGCGGGTTCACGACCTTCGCCTGGCCCTCGTCGGCCGCGATCGGAATCAGCGCGACGCCGTCGTTCGCGTAGATCAGCGGGAGCTTCCCCTCGACGCCCGCCGCTCGCACGATCTCGAAGGCCCATTCGTCGTGGCCGATGCCGTTCACGATCAGCGCATCCATCTCGAGCACGCGCCTCATGTCGTCCGGCTGCGGCGTGTAATTGTGCGGGTTGTTGCCGGCCTCGATCAGCGGAACGATCTCCGCGCGGTCGCCGACGATGTTCGCGGCGAAGCTGTAGTACGGGTGCAGGGTGACGCCGATCTTGAGCGGTGCCGCGAGCGCGGCGCTCCCGATGAGCGCGAGGACCGCCGGCACCGCCGCTCGCAACGTCCATCTCGCGAAGGCCCACATGACGTTCACTCCCCTTTCAGCCGCCTCACTTCCATTGCGCCGCTGTACGGCACGACTTCTTTCCAGCCGTGCAGGATCAGCGAATCCCGCTTGACGGTGTCCGGCGGCGCAACGTTCGGATCGGCGTGGATCCAGACGCTCGCGCCGTCCGCGTACGTCGCGCCCTTGTGCGTGTGCGACAGCGACAACAGGTACGCGCTCTGCCCTTCGAGCTTGCCGCCCGAGCCGAAATAGACGGCCGAGCCCTCGAACGAGAACGACGCAATCCGCTGCCACTCGACCTCGCCAAGCGCCGCCCACGACGCGTCGCGATGAAACGGCGGCATCACGTAGTCGGCGTCGAGCTGCTCGACGGTCGGCCACGGGTCCGCGCGCTCCTCCTCCGTGCCGAAGGTCAGGAGCTCGCCGTGCGCCCACCACAATTCCTCGGAGGCCGCCGTCAACGCGTTGTAGATCGCCTGGTCGGCGGAACCGAGATCGTAGAACGCGCTGATCTGCCATTCGAGCAGGCGCGGCTCGGAGGACTCGACGCGCCGGGCCGACACCGCCGCGGCGTTCACGGCGAGGATGCCCGCGACGACGGCGGCGACGACGAACGTCTCCCTGCGCCCGCCGGCCGGCCGGACGATCTCGAGTCGCGGCGTCACTGCATGTCCTTGACCTGGATCCATAGCACGGCGTCCTGCGACAGCGGTTTCCCGTCGTGCTCGGTGTCGGGTCCGACTCCGAGCGCGCACACGCCCCACCACCCGGCGCGCGGCAGGCCGATCGCAAACTCGCCCCGCTCGTTCGCCCTGATCGACATCGTCGCGAACGAGCCCTGCGGGAACTCGATCTGCCCGTCCGCAGCGAGCGCATGCGCGTCGAGGTCGGGCGGATGGTTCATGTACTCGACCTCGAGCTCCGCGTGCGGCACGGGCTCGCCGTTCGCGAGCACGATGCCGCGGAAGATGCCGCCGGTCCAGTTCGCGTAGGGCTTGTCGAGCGGCAGGATCTCCGCGGGGAGCCCGACGGGCTCGGCCCAGTTGCCCGGCACGCCGCCGACGTTCGCGATCGTCTTCGTGAGCTGCTGGATGTACTTGTCCTCGCCGGCCTCGTAGTACGGCGACGGCACGAGGACGAACACGTAGTCGCCGAGGGACCGCATCACGGAGCGGGGCAGGCGCGCCTCGTAGGCGTCGACCTTTCCGTCCTCGGACTGCCATGCGATCGGCGTCAAATGCTCGCGCAGATCGCGGCGCACGGGCGCCGCGTCCTCGCCGCGCTGGCTGACGACGTAGAACTCGTCCGGCGCGCCCATGCTCATGGAGGGTCCGCCGTGGGCCGGGTGCGTGAACAGCATCACGACGTGCGTCGCGCCGCCGGCCTCGAGGGCCGTCTCCGGCATGTAGAGCATTTGAAAGTGCGCCGCCGCGGGCGCGGCCGCGCCGGCGATCAGGACCGCGGCCGCGACGCGCAGCCGTCCACTGCGGGGCCGCACCCCCTACTCCTCGATGTCCGCGCCGTAGATCGTGACGGCGTGCCCCTGGCCCGCGTCGAAGACGACGTGGAAGTCGCCGTCCGGCTTCTCGAACGAGAACGTTCCGGCCGCGTCCATCTTGCCGTTGACGAGCACGCGCTCGCGCGCGTCGACGACGCGGATCGGGACGCCCTCGGCGGAGCTGCCGTCCGAGAAGCCGCCCTCGCACGTGATGGTGCCGTCGCCGTTGTCGTAGCAGTTGCACACCGGACTATGCGCATTCGCGGCGCCACCGGCCGCTAGCAGCAGAGCTCCCGCAGCTGCGAATGCCACGTCGCGACGCATCTCTCCCTCCCGATCGTGTCCCGTCCCCGGAAAGACGCCGGGAGTGTAGCGCCCGGGCGCGCAGTAACGCGAGGCGCTAACCGTTCCTAAACCGTTAACGGC
>DASVCR010000057.1:0-36008 GCA_036381515.1 Gammaproteobacteria bacterium
TTAGAAATTGTCGGGCAGAAATTGTCGCGGTCAGAAATTGCGGGGTCAGAAATTGTCCGGCCAGGAATTGTCGGGGGTCAGGAATTATCGAGATCATCAATTGTCGGAATCAGAAATCGTCGGGTCAGGAATTGTCGGGTCGGAGCCCTTGGACTCAGTAAAAGGGCTCTGACCCCAATTTCCGGAATCAGTAAAAGGGCTCTGACCCCAATTTCCGCCAGGCGTCTTCGAGGCGTTTCGCCGAGACTGGGCGCGACGTGCCGAGGGCCTGCGCGAACAGCGATACTCGGAGCTCCTCGAGCAGCCAGCGATAGTCGACGATCGGATCCGGCCACGGCCAGTCGGGCGGATGGCGAAGCCGCCACGCGTCGAGACGCTCCGTTGCCTCCCGCACGATCGCCTGGTGCTCCGCGTCCTTCGGCGAGCGCTGGGCGAGCTTGTCGAGCCTCGACGCGACCGCCTTCAAATACCGCGGGAGATGCACGCGCCAGCGCGCGGGCGTCGCGGTGAGAAAGCCGGGACGCACGAGCCCGTCGAGCTGCGTGGCGATGTCTTCCGCGGCGTCCGACGGCAGGCGACCAACCTCCCGCTCGAGCCGGCGCTTCAGCGCGCGGTGCTCACGCAGCACGCCTCGCGCGAGCGCGATCAGCCGCTCCGCCGCCGGCACGAGCTCCGCGCGCCCCCGCTCGAGCCGGCGCTCGAACTCCGCGGCGGTGCGGATCGGCACGTCGAGCTCGAACGCCTCGTCGGCCGCGGCGCACGTGACATCGTCGGCGAGCGCGTCGCCGGTGCCGACGCCGTGGAACGACAGGATCAGCTCGCGGTCGTCCAGCACGCGGCGGCGGATCAGGTCGGTCTGCTGCGGAAGCTGCTTCAGCAGCAGGCGGCGCACGCCGATGCGATGCCGCGCGGCCGCGGCCGGTCCCGGCGCGATCAGCTCGAGATCGACGCGGCCGCCGACGTCTATCAGCGCCGGATAGAGCGCGAGCGACGTACCGTACTGGTCGACGCGAACGCTGCCCGGAAGGTCGGCAAAGTCCCAGCGTGTTACGCCGTGCCTCGACCACTCCGACTCCGGCTTCGGCCACTGCGGCGCGCCGCGCGCGAAGCGCCGTTGCAGCGCGACGAGATCGCGGCTCGCCGCGATCACCGCCCCGTCCGGGCCGACAACCTCGATCCGCATCGCGAGCTCGGGCGGGAGCGGCACCGCATCGAGCGCCGCGCCGACGTCGAGCCCGTACCGCTCCTCGAGCACGCCGCGAAGCGCCGCGCGCATCGTCAGGACACCCCGCTCGCGCGCGATCGCGGGCCACAGCGCATCGACGGTGTCCGGGAGCGGCACGAGCACACGGCGCATCTCCTTCGGGAGCCCCCGAAGCAGCGCGACAGCCTTGCCGGGCGCCCAGCCCGGCACGAGCCAGTCGAGCGTCTCGTCGCGCAGCAGCCCGACGAGGGGCTCCGGCACGCGCAGCGTTATCCCGTCGCGCTCCGATCCGGGCTCGAACGCATAGCGGAGCGGCAGACGGTGTCCCGCGATGTCGAGCGCGTCGGGATACGCCTCCCGGTCGAGCTCGGCGGGATCGCGCGTCGCGATGTCGAGCACGTGCATCTCGAGCCGGTGCGCATTCGCCTTGTCCCGGCACCAGCGCCTAAGCGCGGCGCGGTCGGCGATGTCGGGCGGCACGTGCGCCGCATAGAACGCCTCGGCGGCCCGCTCGCCGGCGTAGAGATCGCGCGAGCGGCGCTTGGCTTCCCAACGGTGCAGCCGCTCGCGGAGCCTTCGGTTGTGCTCGAGGCAGCCGAGCCGCTCGCCGAGGTTCTCCGCGGCGAGCGCATCGCGGATGAAGATGCGCCGCGCCTCGGCGCGATCGACCCGCGCGAAGTCGACGTGCCGGTCGCGAGACAGCGTGAGGCCGAGCAGCGTCACGACCTCGCGCGCGAGCACGCGGCCGCGCCGCACGTCCCAGTGCGGCTCCGCGTACTCGCGCCGCACGAGATGCGCGGCCGCGTCCTCGACCCACTTCGGCTTGATCTGCGCGACCGTGCGCAGATACACGCGCTCCGTCGCAACGCGCTCCGCGGCAACGACCCAGCGGGGCCTCCTCTGCGCGAGCCCGCTGCCCGGAAAGATCGTCGCGCGCGCGCCGTGCATCCCTTCGTAACCGCCGTCGTCGGTCTTCTCGGCAACGAAATCGACGAACGCCGCGATCACCGCGCGGTGGATCTGCTCGTAGCTCGCGTCGCGAGGCGCGATGCGCCAGCCGAGACCGCGCGTCAGCTCCTTGAGCTGATGATGCACGTCCTCCCATTCGCGGAGCCGCGCGAGCGACAGAAAGCGACTCTCGCACCACTTGCGGAGCGCCTTCGCGCCGCCGAGCCGCTCCTTCCCGTATGCCTTCCACAGCGCGAGGAGCGTCATGAAATCCGAGCGCTCGTCCGCGATCTCCGCGTGCTTCGCGCGCGCGGCCCCGAGGTTGTCCGCCGGCTGCTCGCGCGGATCGACGACGCCGAGCGCGGCCGCGAGCACGAGCCCCTCGCGCAGCGCGTTCTGGCGATGCGCGGCGAGCAAGAGGCGCGCGAGGCGCGGATCGACCGGCAGCCGC
This sequence comes from Gammaproteobacteria bacterium, assembly GCA_036381515.1. Classification (GTDB taxonomy): domain Bacteria; phylum Pseudomonadota; class Gammaproteobacteria; order Steroidobacterales; family Rariloculaceae; genus ZC4RG20. Next base: position 2,604 of record DASVCR010000057.1, read on the forward strand.
GCCATCAGCTCGCCGTCCGGCGTGAGCCTCCGCTCCGCGTCGAGGGCGCCCAAGAGATGCAGCAGCCGGTACGCGTCGTTAACCGCCTTCGTCGGCGGCGGGTCGATGAACGGGAACTCGTCGACGCGGCCGAGGTGAAGCGCCTCGAGCTTCAGGATCACGCCCGCGAGATTCGTGCGCAGGATCTCGGGCTCCATGAACGCCGGCCGCGACTCGAAGTCCTGCTCGTCGTAAAGCCTCATGCAGATGCCGGGCGCGAGCCGCCCGCAGCGGCCCGCGCGCTGCACGGCGTTCGCCTGCGCGATCGGCTCGACGCCGAGCGACTGGAGCCGATGCCGCGTCGAGTAGCGGCTCACGCGCGCGAGCCCGGAGTCGACGACGAAACGGATCCTCGGCACCGTCAGCGACGTCTCCGCGATGTTCGTCGCGAGCACGATCCGCGGCGCCGCGCCCGGCGCGAAGATCCTGTGCTGCCGCGTCGCGGTCAGCCGCGAGTAGAGCGGCAGGATCTCGTAGCGCTTCGGCCCCGCCTGCTTGAGCTCCCGCTCCGCGTCGCGGATCCAGCGCTCGCCCGGCAGGAACACGAGCACGTCGCGGGCGCTGCCGCCGCCGATCGACTCGAGGTCGACGTCGGCGAGCTCGGACACCGCGGCGGCGACCGCCTGCGGTAAATCGACGCCGCGCTCGAGCGGCCGATAGCGCACGTCGACGGGATACGTGCGTCCCTCGACGCGGATGATCGGCGCGCCGCCGAAATGCTCGGCAAAGCGCTCCGGGTCGATCGTCGCGGACGTCACGACGATCTTGAGGTCGGGACGCCGCGCGCCGAGCCGCTTGAGATACCCGAGCAGGAAGTCGATGTTGAGGCTGCGCTCGTGCGCCTCGTCGATGATCAGCGTGTCGTACGCGTCGAGCCAGCGGTCGCGGCGGATCTCGTTCAGCAGGATGCCGTCCGTCATCACCTTGACGAGCGTCGCCGGGTTCGTCTCGTCGGTGAAGCGCACCTGGAAACCCACCGCGCCGCCGAGCTCGACGCCGAGCTCCTCGGCGAGGCGTTCCGCCACCGAGCGCGCGGCGATGCGGCGCGGCTGCGTATGACCGATCATCGCGTCGATGCCGCGGCCCGCCTCGAGACAAAGCTTCGGCAGCTGCGTCGTCTTGCCGCTCCCTGTGTCGCCGCAGACGACGATCACGCGATGGCGCGCGAGCGCATCGAGAATCCGCTCGCGCGCGTGCGAGATCGGCAGATCCTCGGGATACTCGAGCCGCACGCGCGTCGCGCGACGCTTCTCGGCACGCGCCTCGGCTTCTACGAGACGCGCGTCGAGCTTCTCGACGAGCCGCGACGCGGGACGCCCGCTCCGCTCGCGCCGCTCGATCGCGCCGAGCAGCGCACGAAGGTCCGCGCGGTCGTCCCGCGCGACGTTCGCGATGCGTGCCTTCCAATCGATCTTCGGCTCGCTCATGCCGCGTCCCTGCCGCGCGTCGGTCACGGCGAAAAGCCGGCCCGGCCGAGCGTCACGCGCACGGCGACGCCGCCCAGGCTCGAGCGGCCGACGTCGAGCGTGCCGCCGTAGAGCTCGACCGTCTCGCGCACGACCGCGAGGCCGATGCCCTGCCCCGGCATCGACTCGTCCGCGCGCACGCCGCGCTCGAGGACGCGCTGCGCCTCGTCCGGGCCGAGGCCGTTACCGTCGTCGGCGATTTCGAACATCACGCCGTCGGGTCTCGCGGCGACGCGCACGTTCACTTTGCTCTTGCAGTACTTGTACGCGTTGTCGAGCAGATTGCCGAGCAGCTCCGTGAGGTCGCCCGGGTCGCCGTGGAAGACCGCTTTCGGCGCGACGTCCGCCGCGCACTCGACGCGCTTGTCGCGATACACCTTGTCGAGCGTCTGCTTCAGGTCCGCGACGACCGGCGCCACGGCGACGGGCTCGGCGCCGAGGCCCGTCGCGCCGCTCGCGCGCGCGCGGCGCAGCTGATAGGACACGCGCTGGTCCATCCGCTCGACCTCGCGCGCGAGCGCGTGCTCGATGTCGTCGTGCGGCTCCTGCCGCGCGGTGAGCTCGCTCAGGAGGCTCCGCATCGCGGCGAGCGGCGTCTTCAGGCTGTGCGCGAGATCGTCGAGCATGTTGCGATACCGGATGAGCCGGCGGCGCTCCGTCTCGATCAGCGCGTTCAGGTTCCCGGCGAGCGGCACGAGCTCCGCGGGAAAGTCGCCTTCGAGCCGCTGCCGCCGCCCGGCCTCGACGTCGCGCACCTGCCGCTCGAGCGTCGCGAGCGGCCGGAGCACGATGCGCAGCAGGCCGGTCAGCACGAGCAGCGTGACGAGCGTGATCGTCGCGAACCACGTGATCAGATAGCCGCGATACGTGCTTTGGCGCTCGAGGTACGGCACGAGCGATACGGCGATGCCGAACGTGTACGTCTCGAAGACGCCGTCGTCGTCGGAGTCGAAATCGATCCGCCTGAGCAGCGCCTCGAGCGGCGGGAACGACTCGTCGTCGATCCGCACGTAGCGGCGCGGCTCGCGCTCGAGCGCGTGCGGCGCGATCGGCAGGTCGCGGTCGAGCAGCGACTGCGACCGCCAGAGCACGTTGCCGCCCGCGTCCCAGAGCATCCCATAGAGCCCCGAGTCTGCGACCGAGAACTGCGGGTTGATCAGCTCCGCCGGCAACGTCAGGCCGCCGTCCTCGGTCGGGTCCGCGAACGCGGCGAGCCCGAGCAGCTGCACGTCGAGCAGCTCGCGGCGCGCGTCGTCCGTCGTCTGCCGGAACGTGACGTCGAGCGCGGCGACGGTCAACGCGAACAGCGCGGTCAGCGCGACGCTGACCCAAAGCAGGACGCGCGCGCGAAGTGAACGAAGGAAGGCCATCGGTGAAAAGCGGAACATCCTGCCGCGGAGCCGCCCGCATTGTCCCCGAACGGGCGCGCCGAACGAAGGGGTCGCCGATCGGAAACCGCGCGCGGCGTCTCAGCACCCCTCGCGGAGCCAGTCGAGCGCGGCGCGCAGGTCCGGCTGCTCGGCGAGCGGCGCGCCGCGCGGGGCGCTCGGCGCCGGCACGTCTGGCTCGATGGGGCCGTGATACGCGCGTCCCGTCCGGTCGCTCATCGTGACGACGGCGAGCACGAGCTCGGCGCCGTCCGGCAGCACGAACGTGCGCGTGCCGGTATTCACGCCGGCGGTCGGCGCGCCGAAGCTCCGCCGCCCGTCGACGCCGCGGAACGCCATCGCGAGCACCTCGCCCGCGCTCGCGGTGTCCTCGCCGATCAGGAGCGCGATCCGCGCGTCGGCGTCGCGCAGCCGATGGGCTTCGCCGCGCACGCGAAGGCGCGCGTAGTCGCCGAAGCCCGCCTTGCCGTCGCGGTACCAGACGCTCTCGCGGCGCCCGTCACGATACGTCGCGTGCAACGCGTCGCCGTCGCCGAGCAGCGGCCCGAGCCCGAGCAGCATCGGCCACAGGTTGCCGCCCGAGTTGCCGCGGAGGTCCACGACCCAGCCGCACGCACCGCCGGCCTCGTCGTCGAGCGCGCGGATCAGCGACTGCAGCGTCTCCGCGAACTCGACCTGCTGCCCGTGCGTGCCGCCGGCGAAGCCCGGCACGGTGACGTAGCCGATGCCGCCGGGCAGGAGCCGGCCCTCGGGCGGGATCGGCGGACGGCCGGTCCGTGCGTTCGAGACCGGCGCTTGGCCGAGCGCCTCCGCGCGGTCGGGCGGACGGAGATACCCGTGCACGTCGCCGAGCGCGCCGATCGCGTAGCGCACGGCGAGGTACGCGTCGCTCCGCGTCACCGCGCCGCGCGCCTGCTCGAGCACGGCGTCGCGAAACGCGGGCCAGTCAACGGACGCGCGATGGATCGAGTGCGCGTCGATCAGCCCGAGCGCATAGTCGACGTAGCGGCGCGCCGCCGCGGATGCGGGCGGCAACGTGGCCGTGCTCGCGCCTTCGATCGCCACCGAGTCGACGAACGCCGTGCCGCGCTCGACCGAGACCGCGAAGCGCAGGCGCTCCGCGGACGCAAAGCGCGGCACGTCGATCGTGACCTCGTGCCACGCGCCGGTCCCGATCGGCGCCCGTCTACGCTCGACGTAAAGGAGACCGTCGGCGCCGTCGACACGGACGAAGAGCTCGATCGCGTCCGCGCCGTCGTCGCCTCGTGCGTAGAGCGACAGGCGGATGCGGTTGCCGTCGACGCGCGGCGGCGCGACCTCGAGCGTCGCCCGCGCGTCTCGCCCGTCGGCGGCGCGAAGCCGAAGGCTCCACTCGCCGTCGCGCGCGACGTCCGCGTCGATCGCGGCCCCGGCGCCCAAGCTCCACGCGGCCGGCATCCCGTCCGGGCCGGTGCGCTCGAAGCCTTCGTCGAGGCGCGCCGATGCAGCCGCATCGGGCACGGATTGCGCGTCCGCTCGCCCGACGCCGCCGGCAACCAGTGCGAGCAGCGCGCAGCCGGCGGCGCGGAGCTCAGTCGAGCGGCGACGACACGTGGCCATGGGCCGGGTCGTCCCGATACGCCTCGTAGTGCTGGCGCAGCAGGTCGCGGCCGTAGTCGTTGCCGTTCGGCGTGCGCACGACGGTATGGATGTGATTGCGCGTCGCGACGTTGCGCGGCCCGGCGAGCGCGGTCGGCCCCTGATGATCGAACTCGATGTAGAGCACCGGGCTCACGATCCGATAGTAAAAGACCGCCTCCGGCCCGACCTCGCCCTTCCATGCGAAATACGTGCGATCGAGGTGCGCGCGGACCTCGTCCATCTTCACGGCCGCATGCCCGTCGTCCATGTTGCCGACGTACGCCTCGATCAGCGCGAGCAGCCGTTCGCGCTGCGCGGCGTCGAGGCGCGTCGCCGGAAGCCCTTCGAGCGGAACGTCGATGTTGTCGCGGAACATCTCGGCGAGGTTCTCGCCGCGGCTCTTCGTGCTCGACAGGAGCGCCTGGTCGCGCTGCTCCGGATCGAGCGACGCCATCAAGTCGACGGCGAGATCCTGTTCGACCTCGAGGATCGTCGTGCCCGCGTACTTTCCGGACGTCGCGGTGACCGGCTCCGAGCCCATGAACGTCGGCGTCATCACGACCTGATCGCCGAGCACGAAATAGTTGATCACGAGATGGTGACCGTCGATCTGCCAGCCCCACGGCTCGGTCGCGGAAGGCTCGCCGAAGATCGTGAACCAGTAGAGATGCTCGCCGTACTCGTCGAAGTTGTCGACGAGCTCCGCGAGGTGATGGTTGAGCCGCATGATGTCGCGCGACGTCTCGTAGCCCTTCGCGCTGAGCGACGCCTCGAGCAGCGCGTACGCGGCGTCGCGCTGCGCGGGCGTCATCTCATCGAGGCTCACGCCTTCGCGCGGGAAGCGATGGATGTTCGCCCAATTGCGCCATTCGTCGTCGTCGACGGGGAACAGGAGCCGCTCGCGCTGCGCGGCGTCGAGCGCGTCGATCAGCGCGAGCGCGGCCTGCCGCACGGGCTCCGTCGAGACGCCGGTCGGCTCGATCTCGAACAGCCCCTGCTCGGGCGCCGCGCCGCCGAGCGTCACACCGACGAACGGCTCCGCGAGGGCTTCGCGCGCCCGCTCGAGAAACGGATTGCCGGCCGGCTGCGCCCACACCGCCGCGCCCGCCACGGCCGCCGCCAGGATGCTGAAGGGAACGATCCGCCCGCTCTTCATGGACACGCTCCGTCGACCCGCTCGAACGTCCCGAGTTTCGCTTGAGTCGGTCGCGATGTCACGGGGCGGCGTTCCCGAAGCCGACGCGCGGGAGGCCGTTGTTGGCCGGCGGGTCTACGTCGAAGGCGCGCCCCGCGGCAGCGTCAGGCGATAACCGCGGCCGCGCAGCGTCTCGATCGGCTTGATCTCGCCGTCGGGATCGAGCTTGCGGCGCAGGCGGCCGATGAAGACCTCGACGACGTTGCTGTCGCGCTCGAAGTCCTGATCGTAGAGCGCCTCGGTGATCTGCGTCTTCGACACGACCTCGCCGGCGTGCAGCATCAGGAACTCGAGCAACTTGTACTCGTAGCTCGTGAGCTCGAGCGGCTTGCCGTCGACGCGGACCTCCTGCGTGCGCGTATCGAGCGTGACGGGTCCGCAGACGAGCTCCGACTGCGCCCAGCCGCCCGCCCGACGCACGAGCGCGTCGACGCGCGCGAGCAATTCCTCGACGTGGAAAGGCTTCACGACGTAGTCGTCCGCGCCGAGCTTCAGCGCCTCGACCTTGTCCTGCCAGCGGTCGCGGGCGGTCAGCACGAGGATCGGGTACTCCTTGCCCTTCGCGCGCACGCCGCGGATCAGGTCGACGCCCGAAAGACCGGGGAGCCCCAGGTCGACGATCGCGACGTCGACGGAGAACTCCGTCGCGTAGTAAAGCCCCTCGCGGCCGTCCTCGGCGCACTGCACGTTGTAGCCCGCGCGCTCGAGCTGCGCGCGCAGCGAGCGGCTCAACGTCTGATCGTCCTCGACCAACAGCACGCGCATCGCCCGTCCTCCCTACGCGAGAAGCGCTACAGGAAGCGGCCGCTCTCGGCGTCGATGCGCACGATGCGCATGCGCGGATCGCCCTCGCCCTCGACGAGGATGCGGATCTCGTGAACGCGGCGGCCGTCGCGCACCGTCGTCTCGGCGCGGACGACCCGGCCGGGATAGCGCTGCGTCGCGAGGCGCTGCGCCTGCTCGAGCGATACCCCGCCTTGCTGCGCGATCACGTCCGTCGGCGCGCAGTCGGGCGGCGCGGGCTCGTCCGGCATCGGCACCTGGCGGGCAAGCGCAATCCCGGCCGCAAGCGCGACGAGCGGTGCGGCCGCCCGCGATGCGATACGCGAGCGGCCGGCCCGGCCGCGCCTCGGAACGCATGCGGTGGGAGGCCTTGGCATCACTCGTTAGTACCCTGCCCATAAGGAGTTGCCCGAAGCTTGGAGTCCGACTGCGCCTCCGTCAAGGACAGAAGCCCGCGCAGCGCCATCGCCTGCCGGCCCGCGGCTCAATAGCCGACCGGGATCGCGCTGACGCGCAGGCGAATGCGCGCGCCCGGCGGCTCCGGCGTGATGATCGTGTAGCGTCGGCCGCGGTACTGATACGTCACGCGGTAACCGTCGATGCGCTCCTCGCGATGGTGCTCGTGCACGGTCTCGCAGCGCGAGACGGTCGTCGCGCGCGTCGCGCCGGCCTGGTTACGGATGGCGCGCTCCGTCGCGATCGCCGTGCCCGCGATCGCGCCCGCGAGCGTCAGCGCGTCGCGGCCGCTGCCGTCGCCGAACTGACGGCCGATCGCGCCGCCGATCAGTCCGCCGGCGAGCGCGGGCCCCGCGACGTTATAGCGCCGGTCGCGCTCGTAGACGACCTCGTCCCAGCACTCGCGCCTGGGACGCTCGACGGTGACGTAACGCACGATCGGATGGACGTCGACGACCTTCGCATACACGTAGTCGTTCGCGTGTGCGTGGCCGTGCCCATGGCCGTGCCCATGGCCATGCCCATGGCCATGCCCGTGGCCGTGCGCCGCGGCCGTACCGGCCGCGAGGGCGCCGAGCGCGGCCGCGAGCGTTCCCCATCTCCGTAACATCGCCCACCTCCATCGACGGCCGGACGTTCCGCTCCGGCCTCGCGATGCAAGGTACGGTCGGGGCGATGAATCGAACCTGAATGCTCGCCGACGCGGGAGGCGCGGAGCGTCACGGCGATTCGTCGGCCTTCGCCGCCTGCCAATACGCTTCGAGCTCGTCGAGCGAATGCGCGTCGAACGGCCGTCCGGACTCGCGGACGCGGCGTTCGACGTCCGCGAACCGTGTCTCGAAGCGCAGGTTCGCGCCGCGTGCGGCCTGCTCGGGATCGACGTCGAGATGCCGTGCGAGATTCGCGAGCGCGAACAGCACGTCGCCGAGCTCGGCTTCGATGCGGCGCCGGTCGCCGCCCGCGATCGCTTCGTCGAGCTCACGGAGCTCCTCGTCGATCTTGTCGCGCGGGCCGCGCGCGTCCGGCCAGTCGAAGCCGACGCGCGCGACGCGGCGGCCGAGCTTCACGGCGCGCGTCAGCGCCGGCAGCCCGACCGGCACGCCGTCGAGGACGCGCTCCTGCGGCCCCTTCTCCTGCCGTTTCAGCGCTTCCCACGTCTCGGCGTGCGCGGCCCGCTCGGCGTGCCTGCCGGCGAACACGTGCGGATGCCGCCGCACCATCTTGTCGCAGATGCGCCGGACGACGTCCGCGAACCGGAACTTGCCCGCCTCCTCCGCGATGCGCGCATGAAACACGACCTGCAGCAGCAGGTCGCCGAGCTCGTCCTCGAGCTCGGCCACATCGCCGCGCTCGATCGCATCCGCGACCTCGTACGCTTCCTCGATCGTATACGGCGCAATCGACTCGAACGTCTGCTCGAGGTCCCACGGGCAGCCGCGCTCGGGGTCGCGCAAGGTCGCCATGATCTCGAGCAGTCTCGCGACTGCGTCCGCGTCATTCCGGCTCATCGGCAAGCACTTCTCTGAAGGTTTTCAGCACGGCGGCCGTCGCGCCCCAGATCAGCCGCCCCGAATGCTCGAGCTCGTACACCTTGAAACGCGTGCCGAGCCGTTCCCGGTACGTCGTGCGCAGCGCGCCCGGCGCGAGCACGACGTCGAGCGGCACCTCGAACACGCCGGCGACCTCGCCGGGATCGGGCTCGGCGCAAAAGTCGCCGCGCACGAAGCCGACGACCGGCGTGATCGCGAACCCCGTGCCGGTCACGTGCGTCGGCAGGCGGCCGGCAATTTCGACGGCGCTCTGCGGCAGCCGCACCTCCTCCCAGGCTTCGCGCAGCGCCGCCGCGACCGGGTCCTCGCTCGAGTCGATCCGCCCGCCCGGAAAGCTGATCTGGCCCGGATGATGCGGAAGATGGAGCGCGCGCTCGGTGAACAGCATCGTCAGGCCGTCGGGCCGATCGATCAGCGCGAGCAACACGGCCGCGTCGCGCTGCGGCCGGGCGAGCCACTCGCGGAGCTCGGACGTCACGGGCCCGTCGACCTCCGCGAGCAGCCGCTCGATCGGATCGACGTGCGGCCTAGCGCGCGCGAGCCGTCGCTCGATGACGGCCCGCGGCGGTATCCGTTCCGCGACCATCGGCGGCGGCAGGCGGTGCGGATCAGCCCTTGATGCCGCCCTTCGTCAGCTCGACCGGATCGAGCAGCGCCGCGAGCCGCTCGGCCGGCAGGTCCGTGTCCTCGGCGGCGACCTCTCGGATCGGCCGGCCCTCGCGATACGCGCGCTTCGCGATCGCGGCGCCCTTCTCGTAGCCGATCACCGGGTTCAACGCGGTCACGAGGATCGGGTTCCGCGCGAGCGCCGCGCCGAGCCGGTCCGTGTTGACCGTGAAGCCCTCGATCGCGGAATCGGCAAGCACGCGCGCGGCGCTCGCCGTCAGCTCGATGCTCTGGATCAGGTTATGCGCGATCACGGGCAGCATCACGTTCAGCTGGAAGTTGCCTGATTGGCCCGCGATCGTGATCGTCGTGTCGTTGCCGATCACCTGCGCGGCGACCATCGCGACGGCCTCCGGGATCACCGGATTGACCTTGCCCGGCATGATGCTGCTGCCCGGCTGCAACGCCGGCAGCGCGATCTCGCCCAGGCCCGCGAGCGGACCGCTGTTCATCCAGCGCAGGTCGTTCGCGATCTTCATCAGGCTCACGGCCGTCGTCTTCAGCTGGCCGGACAGCTCGACCGAGGTGTCCTGGCAGCTCAGCGCTTCGAAGTAGCTGTCCGCGGGCCGGAACGCGATGCCGGTGCGCTCGGCGAGGGCCGCCGCGACGCGGAGCCCGAACTCCGGGTGCGCGTTGATGCCGGTGCCGACGGCCGTGCCACCCTGCGCGAGCGCCGACAGGCGCGTCATCACGCCGGCGACCCTCTGGTAGTCGTTGCGGATCTGCGCGGCCCAGCCGCCGAGCTCCTGGTCGAAGCGGACGGGCATCGCGTCCATCAGGTGCGTGCGCCCGGTCTTCACGACGGACGCGAGGCGCGCCGCCTTCGCCTCGATGACGTCCGCGAGATGGTTCAGCGCGGGCAAGAGCTGCTCGGTCAGGCCGAGCGCGGCGCTCACGTGGATCGCGGACGGCACGACGTCGTTGCTGCTCTGCCCCATGTTGACGTGGTCGTTCGGATGCACGCTCTTGCCGAGCCGCTGCGACGCGAGGCGGGCGATGACCTCGTTCGCGTTCATGTTCGAGCTCGTGCCGGAGCCCGTCTGGAAGACGTCGATCGGGAAATGCGCATCGTGGCTGCCGGCGGCGACCTCGAGCGCCGCCGCCTCGATCGCTTCCGCGACGTCGCCGGGCAGGAGCCCGAGCTCGCGGTTCACCCGGGCCGCGGCCCACTTGATCAGGCCGAGGGAGTGGATGAACCGACCGGGCATCGGCAGGCCGCTGATCGGAAAATTCTGCACGGCGCGCTGCGTCTGCGCCCCCCACAGCGCGCTCGCCGGGACGGCGAGCTCGCCCATGCTGTCCTTCTCGGTCCTATACTCAGTCATCCCTTCCTCCGGGCCGCCGTCCTCGTTGCAGTGCACGCCGCCCGGCCGGTCACGGCGCGGGTCGGAGATCGCGGACGAAGCGTGTATGATGCGCACTCCCTAACTCATTGTATAGGCTCCGTGGATTTCACGACGCTCACCGCGCTGTCGCCGCTCGACGGCCGCTATGCGCACAAGGCCGCCCCGCTCCGTCCGTTTCTCTCCGAGTACGCGCTAATCCGCTATCGCGTGCTGATCGAGGTGCGCTGGCTGCAGCACCTCGCCGACGAGCCGGCCCTGCCGGGAATCGGGCCGCTCGATGCACCGGTCAAGGACGTCCTGAACGGGGTCGTCGACCACTTCGGCCACGAGGACGCGCGGCGCGTCAAGGAGCTCGAGGCCGAGACGAATCACGACGTGAAGGCCGTCGAGTATTTCCTGCGGCAGAAGCTCGACGGCGTGTCGAGCTCGGCCGGGGCTCTGACCCCGTTCCTGCATTTCGCGAGCACGTCCGAGGACATCAACAACCTCGCGTACGCGCTGATGCTGCGCGACGCGCGCCAGCGGGTGCTGCTGCCGCTGATGCGCGCGCTGACCGCGGACCTGCGCACGCTCGCGCACCGCTATGCGGATCTGCCGATGCTCGCCCGCACGCACGGCCAGCCCGCGTCACCGACGACGCTCGGCAAGGAGCTCGCGAACTTCGTGGACCGGATGAAGCGGCAGAAGGAGCAGTTCGCGCGCGTCGACGTGCTCGGCAAGTTCAACGGCGCCGTCGGCAACTTCAATGCGCACGTCGTCGCGTATCCCGAGGCCGACTGGATCGACATCAGCGAGCGGTTCGTGCGTGCCCTCGGGCTCGAGCCGACGCGCTACTCGACGCAGATCGAGCCGCACGACTGGATCGCGGAGTACTGCCAGGCACTCGCGCGCTTCAACACGATCGTGATCGACCTTTGCCGCGACATCTGGGGCTACGTCGGCCTCGGCTATTTCCGTTCGCGAGTCGTCGCGAACGAGGTCGGCTCGTCGACGATGCCGCACAAGGTCAATCCGATCGAGTTCGAGAACGCGGAAGGCAACCTCGGCGTCGCGAACGCGCTCCTGACGTTCCTCGCCGGCAAGCTGCCGACGTCACGCTGGCAGCGGGACCTGACCGACTCGACCGTGCTGCGCAATCTCGCGGTCGCGCTCGGGCACGGTCTGATCGCATTCGAGTCGTGCCAGCGCGGGCTCGGCAAGCTCGACGCCGATCCGGAGCGGATCGGACGCGACCTCGAGGACAGCTGGGAGGTGCTCGCCGAGGCCGTGCAGACCGTGATGCGCCGCTACGGCATCGCCGACGCGTACGAGCAGCTGAAGGCGCTGACGCGCGGTCAGCGCATCACCGAGGCCGCGCTGAAGGAGTTCGTCACGAAGCTCGACCTGCCCGCCGACGCGAAGGCGCGGCTCCTCGCGCTGCGTCCCGCCGACTACATCGGGCTGGCCGCGCATCTCGCGCGCGAGATCGGGTAAGGTTGCGGGAAACCCTTAGTGACTACCTAAAGAACCCTTAAAAATCGGGGCTTTACGCCAAGACGCCCGACGAAACGTGACGCACTGCACAGCAAACGGCGGTGGGTTATCCAAAACTGCGGGTGCGTCGTCGGCCGATCGTCCCCAGCACGCGCGGACGACGCTCGACAACAACCATTTTCTTTCTTCTCTCTATGGCGTTCACTTCGACTATCGCCGGAAGAACGACGATGACAGGGGCCATGGAACACACCAAGCGGCGAGGTCAGCGTCTGGTGCTCACGACGATGGACGACGTGCGTGCGGCGGTCTCGGAGATCACGTCGCTCGCCGATCGGACGCTCGCGATCCTGACGCACGATCTCGAACCGGACATCTACGATCACGACGACTTTCTCGAGCCGTTGAAGCGATTCGTGCTCGCACGCACGTTCGCGCGGGTGCGCGTCCTCATCGCCGATCCCTTCCGCGCGATGAAGGACGGCAATCGATTCGTCGCCATGGGCCGGCGGCTCAACAGCTACATCGAGTTCCGGCACGTCAAGCCGCAGTATCGCAACCACCCGGAGGCGTTCTGTATCGCCGACGATCACGCGATCGTGTATCGAGCGCGCGCCGAGAGCTGGGAGGGTGTGGCCGATACCTATGAGCCGGCGGTCGCCCGCCGCTATCTCGACGTGTTCGACGAGCTTTGGCACGCGTGCGAGGTGGAGCCTGAGCTCCGGCAGCTTCACGTATAATGCGCCTCGGAACACTCGAGCCGAGGGCATGCCGCGCATCGACGTGACCGTCGCCGCCGTGATCGAGCACGACGAGCGGTTTTTGCTCGTCGAGGAGCACGCGTGCGGCCAGGTCGTCTACAACCAGCCTGCCGGTCACGTCGAGCCGCACGAATCGCTGATCGACGCCGTCGTGCGCGAGACGCGCGAGGAGACGGGCTTCCGCTTCGAGCCGCGTTACCTGCTCGGGATCTACATGTGGCGCAGCGACGCGGCCGATACGAGCTTTCTGCGCGTCGCCTTCACGGGCGCGTTCGCGCCGCCGGCGTCGCCGCCCCGGCTCGACGACGGCATCATCGCGGTCCACTGGATGGGCCGTAACCAGCTGCTCGGCCTCCGCAGCCAGCTCCGCAGCCCGATGGTGCTGCGCTGCATCGACGACTACCGCGCCGGCATCCGGTTCCCGCTCGACTGTCTGACCCACATCGACCCCGCGTCCGCGGAGGGCGTCCGGCTCGCCTGAGCAAAAAAGGTGTCAGACACCATTTTCGAGAAAATGGTGTCTGACACTTTTTTGGCCCCAAAGGGGTCAGAGCCCGATTTCTCCGGAGCGCGAAAGGGTCTGGCCGGGGAACGTCAGAGCCCGTTCTCCCAAGCAGCGTCGGCGCCGGTCAGCACCCAATCTTCCGGAAAAACGCGAACCGGGCCTGCCCCGGGAACGGGGTCAGAGCTCGTTCTCCAAAACAGCGTTAGAGCTGGTCAGGTGCCCCATCCCGGAGAATGCGAATTGGGTCTGGCCCCTTTTTTCGGCGTCTCGCTCTTTCTTCCCCTGTCTTGACGGAGAAATGACTCTGACCAGGTCTTCCCGACCAGGTCTCCCCCTTTTCATCGGAGACCAGCGGCTCTGCCCCTTACTTCTCTTGAAACGGGCCTCTGACTGCTCTGCCCCTTTTTGCCGACGACTTAACTTTCTCGGAAAATGGGCTCTGACCCCGTTTTTGCGCGAAAATGCGCGGGCCATGCCTGCCGAGACCGTCATCGTCGCGCTTTCGGGCGGCGTCGACTCCGCCGTCGCCGCGCTGCTGCTGCGCGACCGGGGCTACGCCGTCGAGTGCCTCCACATGACGAACTGGGAGGACGACGACGGCTACTGCGACGCGGCGCAGGATTTCCATGACGCCCGGCGCGTGTGCGCCGCACTCGGCCTGCCGCTGCATCGCGTGAGCTTCGCGCGCGAGTACCGCGAGCGCGTCTTCGCGCACTTCCTGGACGAGTGCCGCCGCGGCCGCACGCCGAACCCGGACGTGCTCTGCAACCGCGAGATCAAGTTCGGCGTGCTGCGCCGTTACGCGGACCGGCTCGGCGGCCGCTGGCTCGCGACCGGCCACTACGCGCGCCTCGCCCGCCGCGACGGCCGCCCGCGGCTGCTGAAGGGCCGCGACGCGGGCAAGGATCAAAGCTACTTCCTGCACGCGGTCGACTCGGCGGACCTCGAGCACGTGATCTTCCCGCTCGGCGAGCTCACGAAGCGCGAGGTGCGCGAGCTCGCGCGCGACGCGCATCTGCCCGTCGCCGAGAAGCGCGACAGCACCGGGATCTGCTTCATCGGCGAGCGGCCGTTCGCGGAGTTCCTCGGCCGCTACGTCGCCGCGCGCCCGGGGCCGATCGTGAGCATAGACGGCGCCGAGCTCGGCGAGCACAGAGGCCTTGCGTTCTACACGCTCGGCCAGCGCCACGGCCTGCGCATAGGCGGCGTCGCCGATCGTCCCGATGCGCCGTGGTACGTCGTCGAGAAGCGCGTCGACCGCAACGAGCTCGTCGTCGCGCAGGGTGCGGATCATCCGGCGCTCCTCACCGACGTCGTGATCGGTACCGATACGCGCTGGATCGCCGGCCCGCCCCCGGGGCTCGCAGCGGAGGGGGCGATGCGCTGCGCCGCGAAGACGCGCTACCGCCAGCCGGACCAGCCGTGCACCGTCGTCGACGTGGGCGGCGGCACGATCGAGGTGCGGTTCGACGCGCCGCAGCGCGCGGTCACGCCCGGACAGTATCTCGTGCTTTACTCCGGAGACGAGTGCCTCGGCGGCGCGACGATCGAGCACGCAAAGCGCGGCGACGCCGCCGGGCACACCGCTTCCCGCTTCGCGACAGCCTGCTGAGGGGCCGCTTGCTATACTTGCGGGCTCGCGTTCCACACACCCCTTTCCGAGGTCCCCAATGACAGACAGCTTCGGCTCGCGCCAGACGTTCTCCGTGGGCGGTCTCCGATACAGGATCCATCGGCTCGACGCCGTCGGCGGACGCTACGAGGATCTGCCGTACACGCTGAAAATTCTGCTCGAGAACCTGCTGCGCCACGAGGACGGCAAGAACATCACCGCGGACGACATCCAGGCGCTCGCGAACTGGGATCCGGCCGCCGAACCGGACAGGGAAATCTCCTTCACGCCCGCCCGCGTGATCCTGCAGGACTTCACCGGCGTGCCGGCGGTCGTCGACCTCGCCGCGATGCGGGACGCCGTCGTGAAGCTCGGCGGCAAGGCCACTTCGATCAACCCGCTCTCCCCCGTCGAGCTCGTCATCGATCATTCCGTGCAGGTCGACCGGTTCGGCACGCCCGACGCGCTCGCGCGGAACAACGCGATCGAGTTCGAGCGCAACCGCGAGCGCTACGCGTTCCTCCGCTGGGGGCAGAACGCGTTCCGCAACTTCCGCGTCGTGCCGCCGAATACCGGCATCGTGCACCAGGTCAATCTCGAGTACCTCGGCCGCGTCGTGTTCGACGTCGAGCAGGACGGCGAGCGGCTCGCGTATCCGGACACGCTCGTCGGCACGGATTCGCACACGACGATGATCAACGGCCTCGGCGTCCTCGGCTGGGGCGTCGGCGGCATCGAGGCCGAGGCGGCGATGCTCGGCCAGCCGATCACGATGCTGATCCCGCAGGTCATCGGCTTCGAGCTCAAGGGCAAGCTCGCCGAGGGCGCGACCGGCACGGACCTCGTGCTGACGGTCACGCAGATGCTGCGCGACTTCGGCGTGGTCGGCAGATTCGTCGAGTTCTTCGGCGACGGCCTCGACCACCTCCCGCTCGCCGACCGCGCCACGATCGGCAACATGTCGCCGGAGTACGGCAGCACGTGCGCCGTCTTCCCGATCGACGACGAGACGCTGCGCTATCTCGAGCTGACGGGCCGCTCGCCGGAGCTGATCAAGCTCGTCGAGGCCTACGCGAAGGAACAGGGACTCTGGCGCGGCAGCGCGCCGCGCGCCCGCTACACGCACGTGCTGACCCTCGACCTCGGCACCGTCGAGCCGAGCATCGCGGGACCGAAGCGGCCCCAGGACCGCATCCCGCTGCGCCAGGCCGCCGGCAAGGCGAAGACGCTGCTCGCGAAGCCGGACGGCGGCGAGCCGACGGGCGCGACCGCCTCGCTCGACGGCCAATCGTTCGAGCTCGAGGACGGGGCCGTCGTGATCGCGGCGATCACGAGCTGCACGAACACGTCGAACCCGGCCGTGATGATCGGCGCGGGCCTCCTCGCCCGGAACGCGGCGGCCAAGGGCCTGAAGCCTAAGCCGTGGGTCAAGACGAGCCTCGCGCCGGGATCGAAGGTCGTCACCGATTACTACAGGAAGGCGGGCCTCCTCGACGATCTCGCGAAGGTCGGCTTCCACCTCGTCGGCTACGGCTGCACGACCTGCATCGCCGAAGGCACGCCGGTGCTGCTCGCGAACGGCACCGCACGTCGCATCGAGCGGATGCCCGTCGAAGGCGGCGTCCGGCTGTTCGGCCCCGATCCCGAGCGCCGCCTCAAGATGGCGATGCAGCGCGAGATGATGGTACAGGGGGACCGGGACTGCGTCGCGCTCGTGCTGCAGGACGGGCGCCGTCTCACGTGCACTCCCGATCACGAGATCCTCTGTGCGGATGGACGTTGGGTGCGTGCCGACCGGCTCGTGCTTGGCAAGGACCGCGTCGTCATGGGTCTCGAGGCGCCGCTCGACGAGCCGGCAGCGGACGAGGAAGGCTACGTCCTCGAGGCCGGCGACCTCCGCTTCTCGATGGGCTCCGAGCTCGATCGGCAGCGCACGCTCGCGTTCGCGCGGCTGCTCGGACACCTGCTGTCGGACGGATCCTTAAGCCGTGCCGGAGAGGGCCGGACGAACGTCGGCCAGGCCCTCGACCGCGAGGCGATGCTCGACGACATCGAGCTCCTCACCGGAAAGCGTCCGGCCGCGACGCGTTACGACGAGCGCAAGTGGTCGATCGACTTACCGGTGGAGCTCACCCGCGCCGCGATGGCGCTGCCGGGCGTGAGGATCGGGAGACGCGTCGAGCAGCCTGCGACCCTGCCCGCCTTCGTTCTCGACGACGATTGCCCGGTTTCGGTCGTCCGCGAGTTCCTCGCTGGCCTTTTCGGCGCCGACGGCCATGCGCCGAGCCTGCATCGCTGGGGGAAGGACGAGAAGGATGCCTCCCTCGAGCCTCCGGCGTATGCGCAAAGCGCGCTGCCCGAGCACGTCGACTCGCTCGAGCGAACGATGCACGACATCGTGCGCCTCCTCGTCCGCTGCGGCGTGAAGGCCAAGGGCGCCCGCGTCTACCGGTATCCGACCCGCCGCTCGTCGTCGACCTATCCGCCGGCGCAAGACGGGAGGCAGCGCATCGAGGTTCGGCTCACGTTGCCGGAGGGCCTCTCCTTCGTCGAGCGAGTCGGCTTCCGCTACTGTGTCGACAAGAGCTTGCGGGCCAGCGCCGCTGCGGTGTACTGGCGGACGATCGATACGATCAACCGTCAGCGGCTTTGGATAACGGACCGTCTCGAGCAGCTCGAGCAATCGCAGATCGGCCTCTCGTTTGCGAAGACGCGCGCGCTTGCCGCTGCCGAGCTGGATCGGCTCGAGACGCCGATCTTCCCGCACTATTCGCTGCTCGAGGGGCACGACCGTTTCTCGCCTCCGCCGTCGCCGGAGGCACGCCGCTTCCAGCCGCTGCACCGGCAGAGCTGCGAGTTCCCGTCTCCGGTCGAGCTGTTCGAGCAGATGGGAGTGCGCCATTGGTTCGCGCCGCTCGACTCGAGCGACGAAGCCGATTACTCGCGGCCATATTGCGTCGACAAGGACAGCCTGACGCTGCCGACGTTCGGTCTCGCGGTCATCGACAGACGCGCGGCGGGCAAGCAGGCCGTGTACGACCTCGCCGTGAACGACGTGCATGCGTTCGTGGCGGGCACGGTGTGCGTGCACAACTGCATCGGCAACTCCGGTCCCCTGCCCGAGCCGATCGCCGACGCGATCACGAGCCGCGACATCACCGCGTGCTCGGTGCTCTCCGGCAACCGCAACTTCGAAGGCCGGATCCATCCGCTCGTCAAGATGAACTTCCTCGCGTCGCCGCCGCTCGTCGTCGCGTACGCGCTCGCGGGCAACATGAAGGTCGACCTCTACAACGATCCGCTCGGCACGGACCGAGACGGCAAGCCGGTCTACCTGAAGGACATCTGGCCGAGCTCGCGCGAGATCCACGACCTGATCCGCTCGACGGTCGACGCGACGATGTTCAAGACGAGCTACGCGAACGTCTTCGCCGGCGACGAGAACTGGAACGGCCTCGCGGTGCCGAGCGGCGAGACCTACGCGTGGGATCCGAAGTCGACGTACGTGCAGAACCCGCCGTATTTCGAGTCGATGACGCGCGAGCCGCAGCCGCCGAAGGACATCCGGGGCGCACGCGTGCTCGCGCTCCTCGGCGACATGGTCACGACCGACCACATCTCGCCGGCGGGCAGCATCGGCCGCAACACGCCGGCCGGTCAGTACCTGTTGTCGCTCGGCGTCGAGCAGAAGGACTTCAACTCGTACGGCGCGCGGCGCGGCAATCACGAGGTCATGATGCGCGGCACTTTCGCGAACATCAGGCTGCGCAACCTGCTCGCGCCGGGCACGGAAGGAGGCTGGACGATCTACCTGCCGACCGGCGAGCAGATGAGCATCTACGACGCGGCAATGCGCTACCAGCAGGACGGCACGCCGCTCGTCGTGATCGCCGGCAAGGAGTACGGCGCGGGCTCGTCGCGCGACTGGGCCGCGAAAGGCACGGCGCTGCTCGGCGTGCGCGCCGTCATCGCGGAGAGCTTCGAGCGCATCCATCGCTCGAACCTGATCGGCATGGGCGTGCTGCCGCTGCAGTTCCTCGACGGCCAGAACGCCGCGAGCCTCGGGCTCGACGGCACCGAGACCTTCGACATCGTCGGCCTCGGCGTCGAGCGCGTCCCGCGCGTGCGCGTGACGGCGACGCGGCCCGACGGCAAGCGGATCGAGTTCGACGCGCGGGTCAGGATCGACACGCCGAAGGAGCAGGAGTACTTCGTCCACGGCGGCATCCTGCATTACGTGCTGCGTCAGCTCGCGGCGTAGTGCCGGCGCCGATCGGCTCGCGGCGCCGCGCGGCACGACGCGCGCGCCGGGGAGATTGTCGATGTTCAGAAAGTGGCTGGATGGCTGGACCGAGCCCGGGTCGACGAAGCAGAACGTCGCGATGATCGCGGGCGGCGTGCTCGCCGCCCTGCTGCTCGTCTGTCTCGTGCTCGGCTGGTACTGGTCGCGAGAGCCGGACGTGTTCTGGGTCGAGGAAACGCCTCCGAACCAGACGCGAGTCGTCGGCTACTCGACCGTGAACACGCTGATCCGCACGGTCGAGTGGCTGCTCGAGAAGCCGGGCGGATACCTGAGCAACGACGTCCTGCCGCCGAGCGTGCTGCTCGACAACATGCCGAGCTTCGAGTTCGGCGTGCTCGTGCAGTGCCGCGACCTCGCGCGCGTGCTCCGCAACGACTACAGCCGCTCGCAGTCGCAGTCGCTCGAGGACGCCGATCTCGCGGTGGCGGAGCCCGCGCTGAACTTCTCGAACGACTCGTGGATCTTCCCGACGACCGAGAGCAAGTACCGCGAAGCGCTGTCCGCGCTGCGCAGCTTCCAGGCGCGCCTCGTCGACTCGAATCCGGCGGATGCGCGCTTCTTCGCGAGGGCCGACAACCTGCGCGAGTGGCTCGCCGTCGTCGAGCGGCGCCTCGGCAACATGTCGCAGCAGCTCTCGGCGAGCGTCGGCGAGCGGCGCGTGAACATCGACCTCGCGGGCGAGCGCGCCGCGGCCGGCACGTCGCCGCTCGGCGAGGACGTCGCCGTCCGCACGCCGTGGCTCGAGATCGACAACGTCTTCTACGAGGCGCGCGGCACCGCGTGGGCCCTGCTGCACTTCATGCGCGCCGCGCAGTTCGATTTCGAGAGCGTGCTCGAGGACAAGAACGCCGTCGTGAGCCTGAGGCAGATCATCCGCGAGCTCGAAGGCGCCCTCGAGCCGGTGTCGAGCCCGGTCATCCTGAACGGCGACGGCTTCGGCATGTTCGCGAACCACTCGCTCGTGCTCGCGTCATACCTCTCCCGCGCGCACAGCGCCGTCATCGACCTGAGGTCCCTGCTCGCGCAGGGCTGATGCGCCGCGGCGGCGGCGCGCGAAGCGCCGCCACCACAGCGTGAACCCGGTGACGAAGAGGATCGCGGGCAGCAGCCCGAGGAGCCCCCACAGGACGCGCAGCTCGAACGCGCCGAAACGCCCGAAGTGCAGGCGCAGCATGCCGAGCAGGAGCGACTCGCCCGGACGGTACGGATCGTTCAGGTCCGCATCGAAGCGATCGATCAGTCCCTCGATCGGCTGCGGAAAGCCGAGGTAGTAGCCCGTCACGGCCCAGACGAACAAGAGGCCCGCGCACGCGATGCCGAGGATCGCGTGGAGCTGCCACAACGCGCCCGGCGCCGACGGGCGCCGGCTCGGCACGAGGCCGATCGGCCAGCGCTTCGTGCCGGGCCACCAGACGACGACGCCGGTCACGACGACGAGCGCCACGAGCGCGCCGGCGACCCCGTTGACCTTGCGCCCGACCGGCCCGATCAGGAGCTCGTCGTGCAGGCGCACCGTCCATTCGATCGCGCGCACCGCGGGCGGATACGGATCGCCGACGACCTTCCCCGTGTACGGATCGGCCAGACGCTCGATTTCCCTGCCGTCGCGCGCGAGCGTCACGTAGACGAGACTCTCCGGCCGGCGCGCATCGCCGATGCGGACGATCTCGTGGTCGGGATATTGGGCCGCGAGCGCCGTCCTGAAGTCGGCGTCTGCGAGCCTCGCGTCGCCGACCTGCTCGACCCGGCGCGGGATCAGCGCCCGATTCACGTCCGGCCGAAACACGGCGACGCTGCCGCTCACGCACACGATCGCGACGTACAGGCCGAGCAGCAGCCCGCTCCAGCGATGGAGCCACAGGATCCCTTTGCGCAGCCGCGTACGCTGCGGCCGGTGCAGCCAGCTCAAGACGGCGTCACCCGGAACGGCGCACGGCGCTCATTCGGCCGACACCCACAGCGGCACCTCGGTCCACGCGTTCGCGAGCTGCCGGTCGAGCTCGCGGCAGTCGGGCTCGAAGCGCTCGACGAGGCGCCAGAAGCGCCGCGAATGGTTCAGCGAGAACAGATGGCACAGCTCGTGGATCAGCAGGTACCGCACGACCGGCGGATCGAGGAACAGCGCGCTCGCGTTGATGCTGATGTTGCCCTGCCCCGAGCAGCTTCCCCAGCGCGTGCGTTGCAGGCGCACCTGGACCGTCTTCGGCAGACGCCCGATTCTCTCCGCCTCCCGCCAGAGCCACGGCTTCAGATGCACGCGCGCCTCGTCGAGCAGCCATGCGCGGAGCACCGCGCGAGCGTCGCGATGGTCGGCGTATGCGGTCTGGACGAGCAGCGCGCGGCCCGCGCTCGTGCGCCGCGGCCGGCCGCCCGGCACGTGCCGGTAGCGCACCGCGTACTCGCGGCCAAGCGCGCGCAGCGTCACGCTCGATGGCAGGAGCTCCCGGTCGCCAGAGTAGCGTGATTTCACGTGCGCGCGCGCCCGCTCGATCCAGTCCCGGTGCTCCTCGACGAAGGCCTGCACGTCCCGCGGGCGCGTGCCGATCGGCACGACGAGCTCGAGCGTGTGCGGCGGAACGAGCTGCAGGAACAGCCGGCGCGCGCGGCGGCTTTCGCGCAAGACGAGCTCGCCGGACGTCACGAGCGTTGGACGTTGGTCGTCCAGCAGGCGGAGTTGTTGGGGCATTCCCTGTCTTCGTCGTCCCGGCCGTCCATATAATAGCCGGCCGCGATCCTGCCGAGCTTATCGCAAATCGTCATGACCCCGTTCGGAGCACCCCGAAGCCCGCGCCGCGCCGCGGAGCTGCCCGCGAGTCCCGCGAGGACGCCGTGGAGCTGATCGACATCGGCGTCAACCTGACGCACGACAGCTTCGATAGAGACCGGGACGACGTGATCGAGCGGGCGGCCGCGGCCGGCGTCACGCGGATGATCGTGACCGGCACGAGCGTCACCGCGAGCGCGCAGGCCGCGGAGCTTGCGGCGAGCCGCCCCGGGCTCTATGCGACGGCCGGCGTCCACCCTCACCACGCGAGCGAGGTCGACGCACATACCGTCGGCGCGCTGCGCGAGCTCGCGGCGCAGCCGAAGGTCGTCGCGATCGGCGAGTGCGGGCTCGACTTTTTCCGCAACTTCTCGCCGCCCGACGCGCAGGAGCGTGCGTTCGTCGCGCAGCTCGAGCTCGCGGCGGAATGCGGTCTGCCCGTGTTCCTGCATCAGCGCGATGCGCACGAGCGCTTCACCGCGATCGTCGCCGAGCACCGCGGCAGGCTCGCCGGCGGCGTCGCGCACTGTTTCACCGGCGGGCCGCCGGAGCTCGACGCGTATCTCGAGCTCGACCTCTACATCGGCATCACGGGCTGGCTGTGCGACGAGCGGCGCGGCGCCGCGCTGCGCGAGGCCGTGCCCCGCATTCCGCTCGAGCGGCTGCTCCTCGAGACCGACGCGCCGTACCTGCTGCCGCGCGACCTCGACGTCAAGCCGCGCGATCGGCGCAACGAGCCCGCGTTCCTGCCGCACGTGCTCGCCCGCGTCGCCGACGCGCTCGGCGTCCCGCCGGACGTCGTCGCGCGCGCGGCGACCGAGAACACCGAGCGGCTGTTCCGGCTCGGCGACGCGGAGCGGCGCAGCGGCTGACCTCCGGCCCGTCGGAGCGGCGCGACCGCCGAGCTCGGCGCCGGCCGCTCGACGCCCGCGCACGCCCCTTCACCGCGCCGCTTCGACCGGCTGCAGATACGCCTTGAACTGCTCCCAGTACGGACCGAACGACTCGTTGATCCGCTCGACCTCGCCGTGATCGGGCTTGCGGTAGTGCTCGACGAACTCGTTCGACAGCATCACGTCGCGCGGCCGCCCCTTGCTGAAATCCGCGAGCGGCGAGAACACGACGTGACCGTGCACCGGGATGTCGCGGATCAGCCGGCGTACCGCGGCGATGCGGTCGTAGAGCGTGTGCTGGGGATTCGGGAACGTGAAACGGCGGTGCTTGTGCATCACCGTCCATTCGTCCATCCGGTCGCTGGCGAAGATCGTCCCCTCGAAGTGCTTCGTGTCGACGACGACGACGCCGCGCGCGGTCAGCAGCAGGTACTCGATCTCGATGTGCCCGCCCATGCCGTTCGGCACGAGCACGCCGTGCGCGGCGTCGAGCGCCACGGCGCGGACCGCCGCGCCGAGGTCCGAGCGGCGGCGCCGCCGCACGAGCACGACGAGGATGGCCGTGAGAACGACGACGGCGAGACCGCCGAGCAACGCGAGCCAGAGTTGAAGCGTCACTTTATTTTTTTATTATAGTTCCTTGTTAAATAACACTTATTCTGACCATGCATCGAGCGCCGCCGCGAGCGCCGCGACGTTCGGCTCGAGCGGAACGGCGAACGTCGGGCGCTCGAGCAGCGCGGCGAGCGCCGGCGGCACGTCGACCGTCCGGCCGATGATCGGCTCGACGATCGACTCGAACTTAGCCGGGTGCGCGGTCGCGCACACGATCCACGGCGCCAGGCGCCGCGGCTCGGGCAGGTGGTCGTACACCCAGAAGCCCGTCGCCGTGTGCGGGCACCACACCTCGCCGTAACGGCTCGCGTCCCGGGCGATCTGCTCGCGGATCTCCGCGTCCTCGACCGGATACGCGTCGACGGCCGCGCGCAGGTCCTCGAGGTCCGGCAGGAGGTCGCGCAGCCGCTCGATGTTACTCGGGTTGCCGACGTCCATCGCGGACGCGAGCGTGCGGACGCTCGGCCGCGGCTGCCAGTCGCCGGTCGCGAGGAAATCCGGAATCGTCCGGTTCGCGTTCACGGCGAGGACGACCTCGCGGATCGGCATCCCGATCGCCTTCGCCCAGACGCAGGCGGTGCCGTTGCCGAGGTTGCCGGTCGGCACGATGAACCCCGGGGCGTCGCCGTGCTTTCTGAAATGCCAGAGCGACGCCGCGGCGTGGTACGCGACCTGCGGCAACAGGCGGCCGAGGTTGATGCTGTTCGCCGCGGTCAGCCTGTGCCGCTCGCGCAGCTGCGGATCGACGAAGGCCGCTTTGACCATCGCCTGGCAGTCGTCGAAGCTGCCGTCGACCTCGAACGCGCGCACGTTGCCGGTCCAGCACGTGAGCTGGTGCTGCTGACGCGGCGACACCTGCCCCTTCGGGAACAGCACGCCGACGCGGATGCCGCGCCGGCCGTGAAACGCGGCGGCGACCGCGCCGCCCGTGTCGCCGGACGTCGCGACGAGGATCGTCAGCGGCCGCGCCGGATCGGCGCCTGCGAGCGGCAGCGCCCGCTCCAGCACGGCGGCGAGGAAGCGCGCGCCGACGTCCTTGAACGCGGCCGTCGGCCCATGGAACAGCTCGAGCACCTCGAGCCGGCCGTCGACGAGCGGCTTCAGCGGCACCGGGAAATCGAGCGCGTCGCGGCAGATCGCCGGCAGCTCGCGCTCGAGCGGCGATCCCGCAAAGAACGGCGCAAGGATCTCCGCGGCGATCTCCGCGAGCGTGTCACCGCGCACGTCGTCCGGCGCCAGGCGCGGCAGCGCGTCCGGAACGTACAGGCCACCGTCGGGCGCAAGGCCCTCCATCACCGCGTCGACGAGACTTGCCTCGGCGCCGCCCCTCGTGCTCAGAAAACGCATCGGCCGCTCAATCCTGATTGCCGCTCAGCATGCTACACAACCGCAGGAGATCCGCGAAAATGCCCGCCGCGGTCACGTCCGGCCCGGCGCCCGGCCCGCGAACGATCAGCGGATTGTCGCAGTAACGCTTCGTCACGAACTGCACGATGTTGTCCGTCAGGCTGATGTTCGCGAACGGATGATCCTTCGGGAAGCTCTGCAGCCTGACGCGCGCGCCGCCTTGCCGCATGTCGACCTCTGCAACGTAGCGCAGCACCGTTCCCGCGCGAGCGGCCGCCTCGACGCGGGCGGCCATCGGCGCGTCGAAGTCCGCGAGCCGGTCGAGAAACTCGTCGACCGACGCGTTCGCGAGCGCCGGCGGCACGAGGCTCTCGACCTGGATCTGCTCGAGCTCGAGCGGAAGGCCCGCCTCGCGCGCGAGGATCACGGCCTTGCGCGCGACGTCCATGCCGGAAAGGTCGTCGCGCGGGTCGGGCTCCGTGTACCCGCGCGCCCTCGCCTCGCGCACGATCTCCGAGAACGGCCGCTTCCCGTCGAAGACGTTGAACAGGTACGCGAGCGTTCCGGAAAAGATTCCGCTGATGTCGTAGATCTCGTCGCCGGTCTCGACGAGATCCTTGAGCGTCTGGATCACCGGCAGGCCGGCGCCGACGGTCGCCTCGTACAAAAAGTGCACGTTCGCCGCGCGCGTGAGACGCTTCAGCTCCTCGTAGTACGCCATCGGGCCGCTGTGCGCGCGCTTGTTCGGGGTGATCACGTGGATGCCCCGCTCGAGCCAGCCGCGATACCGGTCCGCGATGTCCTGGCTCGCCGTGCAGTCGATCAGCACCGCGTGCGGCAGATAGTCGGTATCGACGTGATCGACGAACGCGTCGAGCCGCATCGGCTCCGCGTGCTCGAAGCGCGCCTTCCACGTCGCGAGGTCGATCCGCGGCTCGCCGAGCAGCATCTTCCGCGAGCTGCCGAGCGCGCGGACGCGCAGATCGAGGTTGAACTTCTCCCTGAGCCGCGCGCTCGCGTCGGCGAGCTGCGCGAGCAGCGCGCTGCCGACGAGCCCCGGGCCGAGCACGCCGACCGACACGGTCTTCGCGGACAGGTAGAAGCTCGAGTGCACGGCCCGGAGCGCACGCGTCATGTCCTTTGCCGCGATCACCGCCGAGATGTTGCGCTCGCTCGCGCCCTGCGCGATCGCGATCACGTTGATCCCGGAGCTCCCGAGCGTGCGGAAAAACCGGCCCGCCGTGCCGGGGGCGCCGGCCATGCCGTCGCCGACGACCGCGAGGATGCCGCAGCCGCGCGTGACGCCGATCCGCTGCACCTGCCCCTGCTCGAGCTCGACCGAGAACGCGCGCTCGACGACCTTGCGGACGCGCTCCGCGGAGCTCTCGGGCACCGCGAAGCAGATCGAATGCTCGGAGCTGCCCTGCGAGATCAGCATCACCGAGACGCCCGCCTCGCGCAGCGCGCCGAAGAGCCGATCGGCCGTGCCCGGCACGCCGATCATGCCGGCGCCCTCGAGGTTGATCAGCGCAACGCCGTCGACGCCGCTGATGCCCTTCACGGCGCCGTTGCCTTCGGTGCTCCTCGCCGCGATCAGCGTGCCCGGATGCTCGCGGTTGAAGGTGTTGCGGATCCGGATCGGGATGCCGTGCGCGACGGCGGGCGCCATCGTCTGCGGATGGATGACCTTCGCGCCGAAGTACGCGAGCTCCATTGCCTCGTTGTACGAGATCCGCGGGATCACGGTCGCTTCGGGTACGCGACGCGGATCGCCGCTCATCACGCCGTCGACGTCCGTCCAGATGTTGACCTCGTCCGCGCCGAGCAGCGCGCCGAAGATCGACGCGGAGTAGTCGCTGCCATTGCGGCCGAGCGTCGTCGGCAGCCCCTCGCGGTCCGACGCGATGAACCCCGTGATCACCGCGATGCCGGTGAAGCCCTCGGGCAGGACCTCGGCGAGCTTCGGGCGCGTCTCGTCCCACATGACGATCGGCCCCATCTCGCCGGCCTCGATCACGAGCACCTTGCGTGCGTCGACGAACACGACCTCACGGGCGGCGCCGAGGCGCCGCGCGAGCGTCGCGGCCAGGAGGCGCGCGGACCAGAGCTCGCCGAAGCCGCCGACCAATGCGCGGCTCCGTGGCGACGCGGCGCCGACGAGCGACAGCGCCTTCAGCACGCTCCCGATGTCCGCGAGGTCCTGCGCGAACGCGGCGAGCACGGGCTCCGCCCGCTCGTCGGCGTCGAGCAGCTCGCCGACCGTCGCCGTGTATCGCGCCTCGATCTCGGCGAGCGTGTCGGCGTACGGCTCGCGCGCGACGGCGCGATCGATCAGCCCGAGCAGCTGGTCCGTCATGCCGCGCATCGCGGAAACGACGACCGCGCAATTGCCCTCGTTCGTGCCGGTCACGATGCTCGCGACCGTGTCGAAGCAGCGTGCGTCGGCGAGGCTCGTGCCTCCGAATTTATGGACGGTCCAGGCCATCGGAACAACCTTCGATTCGAGCGGCGGCCGGCACGGCCCGCCGCGACGTACAGCAGGGCGGCGAGGATAACAGAACGGCCGGCGGAAGCGAGTGCGGCGGCTCCGCGTTGGCTGCTTCCGAGTGCGGCGGCTCCGCGTGGGACGGTCCCGTGTGGGGCAATCGGGCGCTGCGTCAGAGGCCCGTCTTGGAGACGGCCGTGAAGCGAGTGCGGCACCGCGGCGTTCCCTCTCTTCCGCCGCGCCGAGCTGTCACCCTCCGCCGAGCTCTCACCCCTTCGCCGCCGCAATCTCGCGCCGCATCGCCGCGATCGTGCCGGCGTAGTCCCTGCTGCCGAAGATCGCCGAGCCCGCGACGAAGATGTCCGCTCCGGCGCGCGCGACCCGGCCGACGTTGTCGACCTTGATGCCGCCGTCGACCTCGAGCCGGATCGGGAGGCCCGAGCGGTCGATGATCTCGCGGGTCGCCTCGAGCTTCCGGATCGTCGACTCGATGAACGCCTGGCCGCCGAAGCCCGGATTCACGGACATCAAGAGCACGAAATCGAGCTTCTCGAGCACGTAGTCGAGCCACGCGAGCGGCGTCGCGGGGTTCAGCACGAGCCCCGCCTTGCAGCCGTGCTCGCGGATCAGCGACAGCGAACGGTCGACGTGCTCCGTCGCCTCGGGATGGATGCTGATCAGCGTCGCGCCTGCGGCGGCGAAATCCGGGATGATCCGGTCGACCGGCTTGACCATCAAATGCACGTCGATCGGCGCGTCGACGCCGTAGCGGCGCAGCGCCTCGCAGACGAGAGGCCCGATCGTGAGGTTCGGCACGTAATGGTTGTCCATCACGTCGAAATGGATCAGGTCGGCGCCGGCCGCGAGCACCGCGTCGACCTCCTCGCCGAGGCGCGCGAAATCCGCGGACAGGATCGACGGCGCGATCAGCGGCTTGTCGGTCGCGAGCACGTTCATCGTTGCGCGTTGCGGCGGTGGGCGGCTTCCGGACGGTCGGCCGATCGGTCTCGGCGATAGTTTTCGAATTATTTCACGATCGCTTTACGATCGCGCGCCTTTCCACGCCGTGAATGCGTTACGGGCGCTCCTGCGCTTCGTCCTGGACCGGCACTTCGCCGGCCGCCGGCCGCGCGTCGAGCACCAACGTCAAAGGCAGCGTGGCGACGAGCACGGCCGCGAGCGGCCACAGCGCGGCCGCATAGCCTCCGCCGTCGGCCCCTGCGGACTCCGCGAGCCCGCCGATCGCCGCCGCGCCGAGCAGCTGACCGGTGCCGAGGCACAGCGTCAACAGGCCCTGGCCGGCCCCGCGCCGCGCTTCGCCTGCCTCCTTCAGCATCACGTAGCGGAGCGGCGCGCCGAGCAGCGCCGACAGGCCGAGCCCCACGAGCCCGGCCGCCGTGTAGAACTTCGCGATGCCGAGGTGCCCGACGCCGAACAGCGCGAGCCCCACGGCCGTCGCGGCGAGCCCAGCCTGGATCACCGGGCGAGGTCCGATCCGATCGAGCAGCTGGCCGGCCGTCGGCGCGCCGACGATCAGCGCGAGCACGAGCGGCATCATCATGAAGCTCGCGGTCGCCGCGTCGACGTCGAATGCGCCGACCGCGAGCGCCGGCAGGAACACCATGCCCGCCTCGACGAGCCCGGCACCGACCGCGATCAGCGCAACGGCCCTGAGCCGCGCGCCGCGGAAAAGCGCCATCGGCATGACGGGATCGGACGCGCGCCGCTCGATCGCGACGAAAAGCGGCACGGCGGCCACCGCGAGCGCGAGGAACGGCCAGACGTCGATCGCCGCGAGCGCCTCCGGGAACCGGTGCGAATCGAGCCGATTCAGGCCGAACGCGCCGGCAGCGAGCGCGAGCGCGAGCACCGCGGCGCCGGCCGCGTCGAAACGGCCGGACGAGCGCGTTGCGCCCGGCGGCAGCACGACGTAGCTCGCGGCGATCACGCCGAGCGCGACCGGCAAGTTGATCAGGAAGAGCCACGGCCAGCCGAAGCGCAGCAGCAGCCCGCCGAGCAGCGGTCCGATCAGGAACGCGACGCCGAACACCGCGCCGATCAGGCCGAGCGCGCGGCCGCGCCGCTCGATCGGCAGCGCGTCGGCGACGACGGCGCTCGCGACAGGGAAAATGCCGCCGGCGCCGAAGGCCTGCACGGCGCGCCCCGCGAGCAGCACGGCGAACGCCGGTGCGGCGGCGACGATCACGGAGCCCGCGGCGAACGTCGCGACGCTCGCGACGTAGAGGCGCCGGCGTCCGTACCGATCGGACCACTTCGCGATCAGCGGCGCGCCGACGAGGTTGAACAGGATGTAGACCGAGAACACCCACGACAGCGCGCGATCGCCGACGCCGAAGTCCTGCTGCAGCGCGGGCAGCGCCGGACCGACGATCGCGATGTCGAGCGCGGCCGCGAGCACGCCGGTGAAGAGCACGGCGAGCAAGGCCGCGGGCCGGGCGGGCCGGTGCGGGCGATTCGAGAGTCGATCGAGCATGAAAGGCTCGCAGTATACGGATTGCGGTCGGCCGTGGCCGAAAAAGGTGTCAGACACCTTTTCGGCACAAAATGTGTCTGACACATTTTCCGGTTGGCTCAGCGGACGGCGAGGATCAGCCCTTTCAGGTAGTCCGCCTCCGGAAACTCGAGCCCGACCGGGTGATCCGGCGGCTGCGTGAGCCGCTCGATGATCTGCACGTCGCGCCCCGCGTCGAGCGCCGCGCCGGCGACGATCTTCTGGAACAGCGCCGCGTCGACGTGCCCGGAGCACGAGAACGTCGCGAGGAACCCGCCGGGCGCGACGAGCTTCAGCGCGAGCAGGTTCACGTCCTTGTAGCCGCGGCTCCCGGAGCGAATCTGCTCCGCCGAGTGCACGAACTTCGGCGGATCGAGCACGACGAGCTCGAACGTCTCGCCGCGCGAGACCATCACGCGCAGCTCGTCGAACACGTCGCCCTCGACGATGCGGACGCCGGAGAGCCCGTTCGCCGCCGCGTCGGCCGCCGCCTGCTCGAGCGCGTCCTTCGAGCTCTCGACCAGGGTCGCCTCGCGCGCGCCGGCGGCGAGCGCGGTCAATGCGAAACCGCCGGTATACGAGAAGACATCGAGCACGCGCGCACCCTCGGCGTAGCGCGCGACGCGCTCCGCGTTGTCCTGCTGGTCGAGGTAGGCGCCGGTCTTCTGCCCGCGGCCGATCGCGACGCGGCGGACGATACGGCCGCAGCGATACTCCACCGGCTCCGCGGGCTCGCTGCCCGAGAGCGTGCCGCGCCGCGATGCGAGCCCCTCCTTGCGGCGCGCCGCACCCTCGGACCGCTCGTGGATGCCGCGCGGCGCGAGCAGGTCGGCGAGCGCCGCAACGATCTCGTCCCGCCAGCGCTCCGCGCCCGCGGACAGGAACTGGCAGACGAGATGGCTCGCGTACCGATCGACGATGAGCCCAGGCAGCCGGTCGGACTCGGAGAACACGAGCCGGCACGCCGCGTCCGGACCGAGACGGCCGAGCCGCCGGCGCAGCGCGATCGCGCGCTCGAGCCGCGTGCGGATCAGCGTGGCATCGACGCGCTCGCCGGGATCGAAGGTCATCACGCGGGCGCGAATCTGCGACGCCGGCGAGTACGCGGCGCGCGCGAGGAACGCACCGCTCGCGCCGACGACGTCGACCGTGTCTCCGGGCGCGGGCGCGCCTTCGACCGCGTCCACGGCGCCCGAGAAGATCCACGGATGGCTGCGGCGCAGCGACTTCTCGCGCCCGGCCTTGATCACGATTCGCGGCGTCATCGTCGTCTTCGAGTCCTGGGTCGTGCCCGCTCGCCGTTCGATGTTCGGGGCCGGCATTCTACCCCGCTCGGCACCGCGTCACCGGGCGGCTCATACGTACGCCGAGCGCGGTTTTCTTCGCATGGAGGCCGTGCGACACTCGATCGAAACCTGCAACGAAGCTTCCGTGCCGCACTCGACCGCACAACGTATCTCGCTGATCGGCGCGCCGACCGACGTCGGCGCCGGGCGCCGCGGCGCGTCGATGGGTCCCGAGGCGCTCCGGGTCGCGGGGCTCAGGCCCGCGCTCGAGCGTCTGAACCGCACCGTCGTCGACCGCGGCAATCTCGCCGGCCCGATCAATCCCGAGGGCCCGCGCGTGGCCGGCTTCCGCCACCTTCCCGAGGTAACCGCATGGTGCACGGCCGTGCGCGACGCGGTCTACGCGGCGCTTGCGGACGGCGACTTCCCGATCCTGATGGGCGGCGACCACAGCCTCGCGATCGGCTCGATCGCCGCGGTCGCGCGCTATTGTGCCGAGCGGGGCGTCGTGCCGACCGTGCTGTGGCTCGACGCGCACGCGGACTTCAACGACGCGGCGTCGTCGCCGACGGGGAACATTCACGGGATGCCGGTCGGCATCCTCACGGGCATCGGCCCGCCCGAGCTCGTCGGGCTCGGTCCGACCGTGCCGATCGTCTCGCCGGACCGTATCGTGCAGATCGGCATCCGCTCGGTCGACCGGATCGAGAAGGAGCTCGTCGTCGACAGCGGCATCGTCGTGTACGACATGCGCACGATCGACGAGATCACGATGCGCGAGGCGGTCGAGCGCGCGCTCGAGTACGTCGCGAAGCGCGGCGCGCATCTGCACGTCACGTTTGACGTCGATTTCCTCGACCCGAGCATTGCGCCCGGCGTGCCGACGACGGTGCCCGGCGGCCCGACCTATCGCGAGGCACAGCTTTGCATGGAAATGATTCATGATTCGGGCCTGATGAGATCGCTGGACATCATGGAGTTGAACCCGGCCTTCGACGACCGCAACAGGACGGCCGAGCTCGCGGTCGAGCTCGTCGAGAGCCTGTTTGGCCAGCAGATCCTCGCCCGCAGAGGCGGAGCCGACACGAAGTACACGCTGTGAGACGAACGGATCAAGTCATCGCGCAGACCGAGCGGGTCAGCGCACACAACTACGCACCGTTGCCCGTGGTCATCACGCGCGCCGAGGGCGTGTTCGCGTGGGACATCGAGGGGCGCAAGTACCTCGATTGCATCAGCGCCTACTCGTCGCTGAACCAGGGGCATCGACATCCGCGCATCCTGCAGGCGCTGCTGGCGCAGGCGGGCCGGCTCACGCTGACGTCGCGCGCCGTGCACAACGACCGCCTCGGCCCGTTCCTCGAGAAGCTCTGCAACGCGGCGCAGATGGACATGGCGCTGCCGATGAACACCGGCGCCGAAGCCATCGAGACGGCGATCAAGCTCGCCCGCAAGTGGGGCTACCGCGTGAAGGGCGTGCCGCGGGACGAGGCCGAGATCATCGTTTGCCGAAACAACTTCCACGGGCGCACGACGACGATCGTCGGCTTCTCGAGCGAGCCGCAGTATCGCGAGGACTTCGGCCCGTTCACGCCGGGCTTCAAGCAGATCGACTTCGGCAACGCGGACGCGCTCGCCGAAGCGATCGGCCCGAACACCGTCGCGTTCATGCTCGAGCCGATCCAGGCCGAGGCCGGCATCATCGTGCCGCCGCCGGGCTACCTGACCGACGTGCGGGAGCTCTGCCGCAGGCACAACGTGCTGATGATCCTCGACGAGATCCAGACGGGCCTCGGCCGCACCGGGAAGCTCTTCGACTATCAGCACGAGCCGGATGCGAAGCCGGACCTGCTCGTCGTCGGCAAGGCGCTCGGCGGCGGCGTCTATCCCGTTTCGGCCGTGCTCGCGTCCGCCGAGGTCATGGGCCTTCTACGTCCCGGCGATCACGGCAGCACGTTCGGCGGCAATCCGCTCGCCGCCGCGGTCGGCGAGGCCGCCCTCGAGGTCGTCATCGACTCCCGGCTGCCTGCGCGCGCCGCGGAGCTCGGCGCGTATCTGTTCGACCGGCTCGCGGCGCTCGCGTCGCCGCACGTGACGTCGATCCGGGGGCGGGGCCTCCTCGTCGGCATCGAGATCGCGCGCGAATCGGGCACGGGGCGGCAGTTTTCCGAGAAGCTGCTCGAGCGCGGCGTGCTCTGCAAGGACACGCACGAGCAGGTGATCCGCCTCGCGCCGCCGCTGATCGTGCAGAAGGAGCAGCTCGACTGGCTCGTAGAGCAGCTCAGGTTCGTCTTCCGCTGAAAATTGGGGTCAGAGCCCATTTTCGCGTGGCCGACTCTC
>DASVCR010000058.1:0-2145 GCA_036381515.1 Gammaproteobacteria bacterium
GACACGGCGACGTTCGGGTCGCGGTCCGCGATCGAATGCGCGCTCGCGTTCTTCGGGGCCGACCACGTGCTGTTCTCGTCGGATGCGCCGTTCGATCCGGAGCGGGGGCCGATGTATATCCGCGAGACGATCAGGTGCATCGACGCGATGGATCTGTCGGACGAGGACCGGCACAAGATCTATCACGGCAACGCCGAGCGGCTGCTCGGGCTCGCGTGAGCTGCGGACGACGTGACGGTCTTACGCCGGCCGGACGGTGAACGCGCCGCGCAGCTCCTGCGGACGCTGCTTGCGGACGTCGTTCATCTGTCCTTCCGTCACGCTCTCCGCGATTACCGAGCCGACGGCGTCGAGCACATCGGCTGCGCGGTCCGAGCCGATGCCGAGACGGCGAGCGAGGCTTTCCTCGATCGCTCGCCGGGTGATCTCCTTGTCCGGCCCCGACGGCTGTCGACGCAGCGTCGGGTGCAGCAGCGACGGAAGCTGCGCGACGAGGTCCTTCGCCTCGTCCGGCGTCAGGCGGCGGACGAGCATCGTCAGCACGGTCTCCAACGCGGCCTCCGCGATCTCGTCGCTGTCGAAGCCGGCCGCGGCCCGAACCTTCGCGAGCATGCGCTTCAGCGTGGCCTCGGCACGCGCGAGGCTGCGCAGCCGCTGCGGCGAGCGCTCGTCGAACGGACCGCCTTCGCCGATCTGGCTCTGAACGATCGCGCCGAGCTGCTCGATCGGCGCGGCCTCGTCGAGCAGCAGATCGTCGAGCGTGACGATGCCGACGAGCCGCTCGCCTTCGACGAGCGGGATGCGCCGCACGTTCCATTTCTGCATCAGCGCGATCGCGTCGGTCTGGCTGTCGGACGGCGATAACGTCGCGACCGGGCTCGTCATCACGTCGGACAACGGCGTATCGGCCGGATCGAGACCCGCGGCCAGCGCCCGCACGGCAAGGTCGCGGTCCGTCACGATGCCGACGACACGTCCGGCGTCCTGAACCACGATCGCGCCGATGTTGTTCTTCTCGATCGCGCGGGCGGCTTCGGTGACGGAGGCTTTCGGACCGAGGATCACGAGGCGGGGCCGAACATAGGCTCTGAGCGGCATGGCGGGCCTCCTTCGCGAGCGGATCCACGCGGATTGTCGCGCTCTGCGGCGAGGCCGGGGATAGGGACTATCCGCGACTCCGAGCGCGGGGGAGGGGAGCCGCGCCGTAGTATTCTAGTGAGCTGCCGCGCGTCGCGCCGGCGAGCGCACGATCAAGACCGAGCACGGCGAGGATCTCGCGACGCCGAGCGCCGTGCTGCCGAGCCGAGGCCCCCACGTGCCGCGGGTGCCCCGAGAGCCGAGCACGGCGAGGTCCACGCCGTGCTTGCCGGCGGCATCGACGAGCGCCTTCGCCGGCCGGCCGCGCAACATCCGGCTCTTCGGACGGACGTCGTACCCTTCGAGCTGCGCTTCGAGCTGCCGGAGCCAGTCGTCGGCCGCGCTTTCGACGAGCGACACGTATTCCTCGCGCCGGCGGGCGGACATGCGCCTCAGCATCGTCGCCTCCGGCAGCTCGGCGACGGCGATCGCCGTGGCCTCGAGCGATGGAATGTCGAGCAGCCTGAAGAACGCCGCAGTCGCGGCCCTGCTGTACGCGGAGCCGTCCGTCGCGAACAGCACGTGGAACTTCGGCGGGCCGCCGACGGGCCGAGGCCAGCTGCGTCCCGGCCGACGCTCTCTCGTCATCAGCACGGTCATCGGCACGTGCTCGAGCACCGCGAGCGCGACGCTTCCGATGTCGAGAAAGGGCGCGTCGCTGCGTCCCTTCGCGCCGACCACGACGAGATCGTAGCCGCCTTCGGCGGCCAGCTCGGGCACGACGGCGGTCGGCCGCCCGCGCCGCACGCGCGTCTCGATCGAGAACCGCTTCGACGTGAGCCGCTTCGTCGCGCGCTCGAATATCCTGCGGACGTCCGGCGGTATCCTCTTGAGGTCGCGCGTGCGCCTCGGCGGCCAGACGCCGAGCCCGACCGGTGCGTCGTAGAGCGCGTGGACCAGGTGCACCTCCGCCTCGTCGTCGGAGGCGAGATAGCGGGCGACGAACCGCACGGCGCCCAGCGAGTATCGCGAGTCGTCGAGGCCGATCAGTACTTTCATGGGCCGAGA
>DASVCR010000059.1:0-7134 GCA_036381515.1 Gammaproteobacteria bacterium
GACCTCGAGCGCTTCGGCCTGCGCTTCGTCGCGTCGCCGCGGCATGCGGACGTGCTGCTCGTCACGGGTCCCGTGACGAAGAACATGCGCGAGGCGCTCGAGCGGACCTACGCGGCGACGCCGGCGCCGAAGTGGGTCGTCACGGTCGGCGACTGCGCGCGCGACGGCGGCCTGTTCGCACCGAGCCGCGCGGTCGTGGGCGGGGTCGGCAGCGTCGTGCCGGTGGATCTCCACATCCCCGGCTGCCCGCCGTCGCCGCTCAGGCTGCTCGAGGGCCTGCTCGCGCTCGTCGAATCGGAGGGCGCGCGCCGGCCCTGACGCGGGGCGCGACGAGAACGTCGGTGCGCCGACCCGCACCGGCGATTCTGTCATGGAATTCCTATGCAGTGAGGTCGCATAGTCGGCATTGCTGTTTCAAATTGCTGTCTCAATAGGACCGGCAACCATGGGTGTCAGCGGCATCGGCACCTGGGAGCTCGTGGTCATCTTGTTGGTCGCGCTGATGCTTTTCGGCACGAAACGGCTGCGGACTCTCGGGCGCGACTTGGGCGAAGCGATCAAGAGCTTCCGTGAAGCGATGAGCGACTCGCCGCGGTCGACGGCGAGCACCACGTCCGCGGGTCGGCGCATCGCCGCGCCCTCGAGCGAGGCGGCTTCGCCGGCGGGCGCCAAAAACGAAGCCGCGCCGCGCGAGACGGACTGAAACGACGAGGCGGCACACGCCAGGCTCGTCCCGCTCTTCCCTCATTTCTTCGTCGCGTCGTCGCTCTCTTCGGACGCCGAGCCGACCTGCACGTCGCGCAGCCCGACGTCGTGCTCGAGCGAGTGCGCAACGGCGTTGACGAACGCGTTCCGCAGCAGACCGACGACGGCCGTAAGCACGTCGGCATCGGGATCCTCGAGCTCTCCCGATAGCGGCAGCTCGGTCGCCACCTGATCCTGCTTCGGATTCTTCAGGATCTGCGTGCCGATCTCGACGAGCGCCTCCCATGCCTTCTGGAACGGCCCTTCGGCCGGCTCGCCCGGCCGGAAAATGCGCGGGTTCTCGAGGATCGGCTTCACGTAGCCTTCGAAGCGGCCGTTCGATGCGGCGAGCTCCGTGTACATCGAGAAAGTGCCGCTCTCCGCGTCCACGTTGACGAACTCGCGGAGCCATGGGTTCACCTCGACGACCCGTGCGCCCTCGATCGTGAGGTCGACGTCGAACGTCGGCGCGGATGCGTTCGGGTTCATGCGGCCGTTCAACGTGATCGGCGCGTCGCCCATGACCGCCCCGTGCGCGCGTATCGACGCGAACGCGGGGGTGCTTCGCTCCTCGACGTTCGTCAGATCGCGGAGCACGACGTCGAGCCGCTCGAGCGTCAGCGACTCGTCCGCTTCGATACCGGGTGCGCGGAACGTCGCGGTGCCGTTCTGCACCTCGACGCGGTTGAACCGGAACGGAAAGAACCGTCGCACCTGCTCGGGCCAGTTCACGCCCGTCCCGAGCTGCGTATCCGCGTCGCGCTCGCCCTGGATCAGGTTGAGGACCGGGTTCCGCATCACGAGCTCGCCGACGAGCTCGCCGTGGAGCAGGGCGCGCCATTCGAGCGAGACGTCCATCAGCGGAAGCTCGAGGAAAGGCTCGGCGGCGGATCCGACCTTGACGATGGTGAGGTCATGGACCGTGTACGCGCCTCGCACGAGGGCGAGGTCGACGTCCACGACCCTGCCGCTGTACTCGCCGATCTGGGCGAGCTGACGGTTCACGTACCGCTCGACGAACCACGGCATTGCGGCTCGTATCGCCACGGCCGAGAGCACGATGCCCGCGCCGAGTGCCGCCGCCGATTTCTTCCGCACGCGTGGTTCCTTACCGCCCGGACGCACGGTCGCTGCAAGCGTCGTGCCACGCCCGCCCGGCAAGTGACGAACGTCTCGATCCGATCACGATCGGCTCCCCTCGGCTATCGGCCGGCGCATAAGCCTGGCGCGATTTCGTGGAACGCGTGGATTTCCCACTCGAGGATCGTCCGAGACTGTGCAGCTCGCGCCGCCTTCGGTAAGCTCGCGGCAGCGATGGCATCCGCCGATCAGACCGATCTCCCGATCCGCTGCGCGTGCGGCACGCTCCGCGGCGTGCTGCACGCGTCGAGCACGCGCGGCAATCGCTGCATCTGTTACTGCGACGACTGCCAGTCCTTTGCGCACTTCCTCGGACGGCCCGCGGAGATACTCGACGCGCACGGCGGGACCGAGGTGTTCCAGACCTCGCCGGCGCTCGTCGAGATCCGCGCCGGCGCCGATCGCCTCGCGTGCATGCGCCTCACGCCGAAGGGCTTGCTGCGCTGGTACGCGAGCTGCTGTCGAACGCCGCTCGGCAATACGCTGACGACCGGGACAATCCCGTTCGTCGGCTTGATTCGTGCGTGTCTCGATGCCGACGACGCGGCGCTCGATTCCGCGTTGGGCCCGATCCGGCAAAGGAGCATGGGCCGGTTCGCGAAGGGCGACGTCTCGGGTCTCGACGTCCACGAGCGCATGTCGCTCGGGCAGATGGCCCGGGTGCTGCGGGTCCTGATCGGCGCAAAGCTCCGCGGCGACGCGCGCCGCTCGCCGTTCTTCGATCCGAAGAGCGGCGAGCCGGCGGCGGTCCCGAAGGTGCTGAGCGAAGAAGAGCTGCGAGAGGTCGAGACCGCGCGTGATCGGTATTCGCCTTCCGCGCGCTGACGATCGCGCCTACGCCGCAAAGCCGCACGCGAATACGACAGCGCCCGCGATGCCGGGAGGCATCGCGGGCGCCGCGCGTGACGTCTCGATCGCTTACCGCGAGACCGGCCTGAACGTGATCGGCAAGCCGCCCTGCGAGCTGCTCACGACGCCCGAGATCGTGCCGTCCGCCGTGATCTCGCCCTGGAACCTCCACGGATCGACGTTCGGGAACGTGAAGCTCATGACCTCACGACCCAGCCGCTGGTCGCGTCCGTAGCGGAAATCACGCAGCGGCTTGTTGATCTCGCCGAGGTTCGTGCCGATCAGCTTCGCGCTGACGGTGCCGTCGCCGTTGTCGGTGAACTCGATCTCGACGTCGACGTCGATCGTGACGATCGGGGGCCGACCGACCCAGCGTCCCGCGAGCTGCTTCGCGAGCTCCGCGCCGACCTGGACCGGCTCCTGCACCGGCTCCGGCGTCGGATGCTCCCGCTCGTAGCGGCTCGTCTCCGTATAGTTCCTGACGATCGTGTTGCCTTCGTGGCACGCGTACTCGGGCATCAGGTAGTCCGGATCGTGCCGCATCGGATATCGCACGGTGAACGAGTCCGTGAGGATCACCGGATCCTCGGTGGTGATCTCGTACAGCCACGTATCGTCGTTCAACCGAACGATCCTCTCGGTCGTCTTCAGCTGATCGCTGACCGGGAAGCGATTGCCCGGCGGCGAGCCGACGACGGCCAGATTGATCATCGGCGGGCCTTCCTTGTAGTTCGTCGTCTCGACGACGAGCGTGGTGCCTTCCCAGTGCCCGCGCGATTGCCCCATCCACTGTTTGATCTCCGGCGGCAGCTGCTCGACCGGAGTCGTCGGAATGATGCGCGCCTCGTGAATCATCTCGAGGCGGAAGATCACGTAGCCCGGCGCCTGCTCGATGAAGAAGCCGCCGTTGTAGCGATACGGCATCATCGACGACGGCATGCCGCGCGTGATGCAGCGATCCCAGCTGTCGAAATCCTCCGGACCGTCGAACGTCAAGGTCTCGCCCGGCAGCGCCCAGTCGCTGCCCATCAACGGCGCGAGGCGCTTGCCCTCGGGGGTCAGCGCCGGCAGCAGCCCGTTCGGCGGGTCGACGATCAGATTCGTTTGCCGCTGCGGAATGTTCGGGTCGACGAGACCGGTGCGCAGCGACAGCGCGATGTTACCCTCGAGCAAAGCCTGTCGGCTGGTGTCGACCCGGCCGGCCCACTGCTCGATGGCCGCCTGATACTCCTCCTCGGTCAGCCACTTCTTCTCCATGTCGCACGGCGGGGCGCCGAATCGATAGCTGCTCGCACACCGCTCGAGCGGGACTCGGGACGCCTGCATCATGTCCAGCTTGGCCCGGATGTCCGGCTCGCCCCACGGCGTCATCGGATGCTGCCAGCCGGGCGGCGTCGCGATGAAGTGATTCGCTTCGCTCGGCTCGCCGCGTATCGAATCGTTTATTTCTGCGTGCGCCGTGGCGAGAAGGACCGGCGCAACCCCTGCGCCGAGCAATAGTGTTCGGATCATGGACCTGAGCGGGTGCATAGTGACTCCTGTTGCGTCGGCGGAAAAGGAAGGAGGCCGACCCATCGGCACCAAAAGGTACCGTGCCGGCCGTCCGCCGTCCACAGGCCGAGTTGTAAGTTTTCCCTAGGACGGTTCCGACGACCTCGTCGGGCAACACGACGCACGGCCGAGAGCCGCCGATTGTATTCGGCGGCCCCGGCGCGCGTCGGCGAGAGCCGGACTATAGGTCGGCCGGTCAGGGCTCCTTCCGCAGGTGCCGGCTGAAGAACGGCAGCACGCGCTCCTCGAAGCGCTGCTCGATCCGGTTCACGTGATCGCCTTCGTAGGTTTCGAACGTGTGCTCGATCCCATAGCGGGTCAACGTCTCGCTGAAGGTCCGGTTCGCGCCGATCAGCCCGTCCTGCTCGCCGACGTCGAGCATGATCGCCGTCATCTTGCGCAGCGCGTTGACGTGCGACGGCAGCATCGCCTGCGGCGAGTTGACGGCGAAGCGCGCCGCGATCTCCGGCACGACCTCGCCGTCACGCGTCGGCAGGTCGAGATAGAACGGCGGGTTGTTCGGGTTCGGCGACCAGGCCGCGGTGACCGCGAACGTCCGCAGCGCCCGGCGGTCGAGCTGCTCCTCGGTCTTGATCGCCTCGAGCGCCGCGGCACGCTCCCCGCCCCGCGGGGCATACTCGTCGAGGCAGCAGGCGCTCAGCGAGTACAGCGCGGAGAACACGTCGGGCCGGTGCATGCCGATCAGCCAGACGCCGTAGCCGCCCATCGAGTGGCCGGCGAGGCCGCGCGCGCTGCGGTCCGGGATCGTGCGGTAGTGGCTGTCGATGTAGGCGACGAGGTCGTCGGCGACGTAGTCCTCCCAGTAGCCGGTCGCCGCGGAGTTCGCATACATGCAGCCGCCGAACGCGTTATAGCAGTTCGGCATCACGATGATCATCTCGTCGGCTCTGCCCCCGCCGATCGCGCGGTCGGCCGCACCCCGCCCGTCCCAGAACGCGTTCTCGCCGAACCAGCTCTCGTCGGTGCCCGAGTAGCCGTGCAGCAGGTAGAGCACCGGGTAGCGGCGCTCGGCCTCCTCCGCATAGCCGGGCGGCAGATAGACGGAGACCTCCGGCGAATCCGTCTCGCCGCGCAGATTGCCCTCGAGCGACTTGCCGAATACCCGGATGCGCTCGTAGCTGCCGACGCTCGATTGCCCGAACGCGTCGAGCGACGGCATCGCCGCCAGCAGAACGAGCGCGGTGTTTATGATCAGCGTTCTCATCGCCGGAATCCCCCTCGAATCCGCCCCCAAAGCTTTCGGATCGGCAACGATTCTAGCCCAGCTCGCGGCCGGCAAACTTCAAGAAAGTGTCACCACGGCACCCTCTCGACGGCTGCCGCCGCCACGCGCCGGGGCTTCGACTGCGCCGTCGCCGCCGGCGGTCTCGAGCATCCGCTCGATCGCCGCTCGGCGCGCGCAATCACCGTCGGCACGCCTCTCGCGCGCAACCGTCACGCCGCTTTCGCCAGGCGGCGGCGTTAGCCGCATTGCAAAGTCTTTTGAGAATTCCGGCGCAACGGTATTTCTCTTGCCCGGGAAAATTCTTATATTGGCTGTCCGCGAGATCGAAGGGGATCCGCCCAAAAACTCCGTGGACGTTGCTTCTCTTCAAGGAGCGGTCGTGAAGCAATACAAGATATTTCGCCACCCGACGGGTGCTACCGAGGCAGTCAAGCAAGGTTGGTCCTGGCCTGCATTCTTCTTCAGCTTCATCTGGGCGATGGTGAAGAAGCAGTGGGCGTTAGGCGTGGGCCTGGTCGCCGCCTTCATCATATTGGGGGTGATTCTGGGCCTGGCCGGGGCCGGCGAGGAAGGTGACGCCCTGATAAACGTCGTTTCGATCATCGTCAGCATCGTTTTCGGGGTCAATGGCAACTCGTGGCGGGAAAAGAACCTTCTTTCTCGCGGCTATGAGCACGTCGACAGCGTGACCGCTGCGAATCCGGAAGGCGCCATCGCCCTATATCTCAAGGCCCAAGCGCCCCACGCCAGTCAAGCGGTCTAACTGAACGGGCTGAACGCGTCAGACCCGGCTGGCGCGTTCGACCCTGCGGCACCTGCTCGACCGACTCGGCGCATCTGCCCGAGCTCGACTGGCGTACCCATTTCTACGTATGTACGCGCCCGGCGCGGCGACCTAGAAACGGGTGCATCGTCCCGATGGAGAGACGCCATGGCTGCAAAGCAGGTGCTCTTCCGTTCCGATGCCCGCGAGAAGGTGTTGCGCGGCGCCACGAAGCTTGCGGACGCCGTGCGCATCACGCTCGGGCCGAAGTCCAAGTCGGTGCTCATTCAGAAGAAGTGGGGCGCGCCGGTCGTCTGCAACGACGGCGTGACGATCGCGAAGGAAGCCGAGCTCGACGATCCCGAGGAGAACCTCGGCGCACAGATGCTCAGGCAGGCCGCCGAGAAGACGGGCGACGCGGTCGGCGACGGCACGAGCACCGCGACGATCCTCGTCCACGCGATTTTCGCGGAGGGGGTACGCAACGTCGCCGCGGGCGCGAGCGCGATCGACCTGAAGCGCGGGCTCGAGCGGGGGCTCGAGGCGGCGAAGGAGTCGCTCGCTTCGCAGGCCAAAGCCGTCGTCAGCCGCAAGGAGAAGGCGCAGGTCGCGACGATCTCGGCGCACAACGATCCCGTGATAGGCGAGCTCGTCGCCGACGCAATGGAGAAGGTCGGCGGCGACGGCGTCATCACGGTCGAGGAGTCGAAGACCACGGAGACGACCGTCGAAATCGTCGAAGGGCTGCAGTTCGACCGCGGCTACATCTCGCCGTACTTCATCACGGACACGAGCTCGATGGAGGCGGTGCTCGAGGACGCCTACGTGCTGATCTGCGACC
>DASVCR010000060.1:0-2757 GCA_036381515.1 Gammaproteobacteria bacterium
CGAGCCGACCGAGCGTCAGTGCTGCCGCTCGACCATCAGTTTCTTGATCTCGGCGATCGCCTTACCCGGATTCAGGTTCTTCGGGCAATCCTTCGTGCAGTTCAGGATCGTGTGGCAGCGATAAAGACGGAACGGATCCTCGAGCGCGTCGAGGCGCTCGCCCGTCGCCTCGTCCCGGCTGTCGACGATCCAGCGGTACGCCTGCAGCAGCGCCGCGGGGCCGAGGTAGCGGTCCGGATTCCACCAGTAGCTCGGACAGGCCGCCGAGCAGCACGCGCAAAGTATGCACGCCGACGGCGTGTTGATCCTCTCCTGATCCTCCTTCGATTGCAGGCGCTCGCGGTCGGGCGGCGGCGGCGTCTTCGTCTTCAGCCACGGCTCGATCGACGCATACTGCGCATAGAAGCGGGTCAGGTCCGGGACGAGATCCTTCACGACCGGCATGTGCGGCAGCGGGAAGATTTTTACCGTCCCATTCTTTACGTCCTCGACCGGCTTCAGGCACGCGAGCGCGTTCGAGCCGTCGATGTTCATCGAGCACGAGCCGCAAATTCCCTCGCGGCAGGACCGGCGGAACGTCAGCGTCGGATCGATCTCGTTCTTGATCTTGAACAGCGCATCGAGAACCATCGGACCGCAGTCGTCCATGTCGACGCGGTACTTGTCGACCCGCGGGTTCTCGCCGGACGCCGGGTCGTAACGATAGATCTCGAACGTACGGACGTTTGCGCCCGAAGGACCCCCGTGATCCTTGCCGGGCTTGATCTGCGAGTTGCGCGGCAAACGGAACTTCGCCATTTCGCTGACCCCTTCTCCTCTTCAGTACGTCCGCGCCTTCGGCGGGATCGGCTCGACCTCGTCCGTCAACGTATGGAGCTGCACGGGCCGATAATCGAACCGTACGGAACCGTCTGGCCCGACCCATGCGAGCGTGTGCTTGAGCCAGTTCGCGTCGTCGCGCTCGGGGTAGTCCTCGCGGGCCTGCGCGCCTCGGCTCTCGGTGCGGTTCAGCGCCGACTTGATCGTCGCCATCGCCTGCAGCAGCAGGTTCTCGAGCTCGAGCGTCTCGACCAGGTCCGTGTTCCAGACCAGGCCGCGGTCGGTCACGCCGACATCGGCGAACGACGCGAACACCTTCTCGAGCTTGTCGATGCCCTCCTGCAGCGACTCGCCGGTGCGGAACACGGCGGCGTGGTCCTGCATCACGCGCTGCATGTTGAGCCGGATCTTCGCCGTCGGCAGGCTGCCCTTCGCGTTACGCAGCCTGTCGAGACGCGCGACGGCCTCCTCGCCGGCGTTCGGCTTGAGCGGCGGCTGGCGCTCGCCCGGCCGAATGAGCTCGCCGCAGCGCTGCGCGGCCGCGCGCCCGAACACGACGAGGTCGATCAGCGAGTTCGAGCCGA
Organism: Gammaproteobacteria bacterium; assembly: GCA_036381515.1. Lineage (GTDB taxonomy): Bacteria > Pseudomonadota > Gammaproteobacteria > Steroidobacterales > Rariloculaceae > ZC4RG20. The sequence continues at coordinate 1,404 of DASVCR010000060.1, forward strand.
GCCGGTTCGCGCCGTGCACCGAGACGCACGCGGCCTCGCCGACCGCCATCAGCCCCGGCACGACGTACTCCTCGCCCCGCTCGTTCTTCGCGAGCACCTCGCCGCGGTAGTTCGTCGGGATGCCGCCCATGTTGTAGTGGACCGTCGGCAGCACCGGGATAGGCGCCTTCGTCACGTCGACGCCGGCGAAGATCCGCGCGGTCTCGGCGATGCCCGGCAGCCGCTCCTCGATCACGTCGCGGCCGAGGTGCTCGAGGTGCAGGTGCACGTGGTCCTTGTGCTTGCCGACGCCGCGTCCCTCGCGGATCTCGATCGTGATCGCGCGGCTGACGACGTCGCGCGACGCGAGATCCTTCGCGTTCGGCGCGTAGCGCTCCATGAAGCGCTCGCCCTCCGAGTTCGTGAGGTACCCGCCCTCGCCGCGCACGCCCTCCGTGATCAGCATGCCGGCGCCGTAGACGCCCGTCGGGTGGAACTGCACGAACTCCATGTCCTGGAGCGGCAGCCCCGCCCGCGCGACCATCGCGTTGCCGTCGCCCGTGCAGATGTGCGCCGACGTGCACGAGAAGTACGCGCGGCCGTAGCCGCCGGTCGCGAGGATGACCATCCGCGAGCGGAAGCGGTGCAGCCTGCCCGTCGCGAGCTCGAGCGCGACGACGCCTCGGCACGCACCGTCCTCCATGATCAGGTCGATCGCGAAGAACTCGATGAAGAAGTCCGCGTCGTGCTTCAGCGACTGCTGATACAGCGTGTGCAGCATCGCATGGCCGGTACGGTCGGCCGCCGCGCACGTGCGCTGCGCCGTGCCCTGGCCGAAATGCGTCGTCATGCCGCCGAACGGCCGCTGATAGATCCGGCCCTCCTCGGTGCGCGAGAACGGCACGCCGTAGTGCTCGAGCTCGATCACCGCGGCAGGCGCCTCCCTGCACATGTACTCGATCGCGTCCTGGTCGCCGAGCCAGTCCGACCCCTTGACGGTGTCGTACATGTGCCAGCGCCAGTCGTCCTCGCCCATGTTGCCGAGCGCGGCGGCGATGCCGCCCTGCGCCGCGACGGTGTGCGAGCGCGTCGGAAACACCTTGGTGATGCAGGCCGTGCGTAAACCCGCTTCCGAGCAGCCGACCACGGCGCGCAGGCCGGAGCCGCCGGCGCCGACCACAACGACATCATAGCTGTGATCCTCGATCGGATAGGCGCGTCCGTTGATCGCCGGCTTGCCGTTCGCTTGTCCATTCGTCGCCATGTCAGACTCCGAACGAGAGCTTCAGGACGGCATAGATCGACACCAGGCTGACGGCGAAGACGAAGAACGTATTTGCCATCAGGCTCAGCAACTTCCACGTCTCGTCGTGCA
>DASVCR010000061.1:0-9697 GCA_036381515.1 Gammaproteobacteria bacterium
TTAAAGGGCTCTGACCCCGATTCTCCTGCCCCCAATCACATGCCCGAGTACGTCGGCCCGCTGCCCCCTTCGGGCGGCACCCACGTGATGTTCGCGACCGGGTCCTTGATGTCGCACGCCTTGCAGTGGATGCAGTTCGACGCGTTGATCTGGAAGCGCGGGCCGGCGGGGCCGTCGACGACCTCGTACACCCCGGCCGGGCAGTACCGCTGCGCGGGCTCGTCGAAGCGCCGCAGGTTGTGCTCGATCGGGACGCGGGGATCGGCAAGCCTGAGATGGCACGGCTGGTCCTCGTCGTGACGCACGTTCGACAGATGCACCGACGATGGCCGATCAAACGACAGCACGCCGTCCGGACGCGGATAGTCGATCCGCGGCGCGGCCGCCGCCGGCTCGAGCTTCAGGCGATCGGGCTCGCGATCCCGCAGCGTCCACGGCACGCGGCCGCGCAGCACATTCTGCTCGACGAACGCAAGCGCCGCGCCGCCGAGGCGGCCGAAGCGGCTGAAGCCCGCGCTGAAGTTCCGCGCGGCGCGCAGCTCCGCCCACAGCCACGAGCCGCGCACGCGCTCGGGATACCCCGCGAGCACGCCGCCGCCCGGATCGCCCGCCGCGAGCGCGTCGAAGACGGCCTCGGCCGCGAGCAGGCCGCTCTTCATCGCCGTGTGCGTCCCCTTGATCTTCGCGCCGTTCAGGAACCCGGCGTCGCAGCCGACGAGGAGCCCGCCCGGGAACACGAGCTCCGGCAGCGAGCTCAGGCCTCCCTTGTTCACGGCCCGCGCGCCGTAGCCGATCCTCCTCCCGCCGCGGAGCACGTCGGCGACGACGGGATGGTGCTTGAAGCGCTGAAACTCGGCGAACGGCGCGAGGTGCGGGTTCCTGTAGCCCAGCGACAGGACGAAGCCGACGGACACCCGCCCGCTCCCGGCGTGATACAAGAAGCCGCCGCCGTCGGTGTCCCCGCGCAGCGGCCAGCCGATCGTGTGCAGCACCGATCCCGGCACGTGCTTCGCCGGATCGACCTCCCAGATTTCCTTGAAGCCGAGCCCGTAGTGCTGCGGGTCGCGGCCGCGGCGCAAACCGAAGCGGGCCTCGAGGATCTGGCCGAGATGGCCGCGGCAGCCCTCCGCGAAAATCACGTACTTCGCCTCGAGCGCATAGCCGCGCTGGAACGTCGGCTTCGGCTCGCCGGTGCGCGACAGTCCCATGTCGCCCGTCGCGACGCCGCGTACCCGTCCTTCGGCGTCGAACAACGGCTCCGTCGCCGCGAAGCCCGGCAGGACGCTGACGCCGAGCGCCTCCGCCTCGCCCGCGAGCCAGCGGCAGAGCTCGCCGAGGCTGATCACGTAGTGGCCCGCGTTGTGGAGCGTCGCCGGCACGAACGGCTTCGGCACGGTGAGGCCGCGCCGCTCGTCGAGAAGCCACGCGACGCGGTCGCTCGTGACCGGCGTCTCGACCGGCGCGCCGCGCGCGGCCCAGTCCGGAAAAAGCTCGGCGAGCGGGCGCGGGTCGAACAGCGCGCCCGAGATGATGTGCGCCCCGACCTCGGCGCCCTTCTCGACGACGCAGACGGCAAGCTCGGCGCCGCGCTCCGCGGCGAGCTGGCCCAGCCGACAGGCCGCGGCGAGCCCCGCGGGACCGGCGCCGACGATCACGACGTCGAACGTCATCGACTCGCGCGGCAGCTCGCCCGCGTCGCCGTTTGCACCGTCGCGGCGGTTGGCCGGATCGATCGGCATCGACTTCTCGCTCGATAAGGACTCGCCGGCCGCGTGCCGTGCGGCGGCCGCGCATTGTAACATCGCGCCCGACCCCGTTCTGGCGGCGAGGGTCCAAGGCCTACGGAGCATCGTGAATACCGAGCGCATCGAGCCGATCTGGCGCCCTTCCGAAGCACGCATCGCCGCAACGCAGATGCGCCGCTTCATCGAGCGCCATCGTACCGCGCTCGACGACGACGGCTACGAGGCGCTCCATCGCTGGAGCGTCGCGAAGCCCGATGAGTTCTGGCCGGCCGTCGCGGAATTCGCCGGCATCCGGTTCGCGTCGCCCCCGTCGCGCGTGCTCGTCGACCGCGAGCGCATGCCCGGCGCGCGCTGGTTCGACGGCGCGACGCTCTCCTTCGCGGCCAACCTGCTGCGCCCCGAGCACGACGCGCCGGCGCTCGTCGCGACGGACGAGACGGGACGGCGCCGCGTCGTGGAGCGCGAGGAGCTCCGCGCCGAGGCCGCGGCGCTCGCGGCGGGGCTCGAGGCCCTGGGGGTCGCGCCGGGCGACCGCGTCGCGGCGCTCATGCCGAACTGCGCGGAGACCGTCGTCGCGATGCTCGCGGCCGCGAGCATCGGGGCGACGTTCTCGACGTGCTCGCCGGACTTCGGCGTCGCGGGCGTCGTCGACCGCTTCGCGCAGATCGAGCCGAAGGTGCTGATCGCGGCCGACGGCTACTTCTACGCCGGCAAGCGCATCGACGTGCTCGGGAAGCTCGCGGAAATCGCGGAACGGCTGCCGAGCGTCGCCGCCGTCGTCATCGTCGGCTTCTGCGACGCGGGACGTAACCTCCAAGGCGTGCCGCGCGCGATCGGCTGGGACGACCTCGTCGCGGCCCATGCCGGCGCGAGCTTCGCGCCGCGCGAGCTGCCGTTCTCGCATCCGCTCTACATTCTCTATTCGTCGGGCACGACCGGCGTGCCGAAGTGCATCGTGCACGGCGCGGGCGGAACGCTGCTGCAGCATCAGAAGGAGCATCTGCTCCACTGCGACATCGAGCCCGGCGACGTCGTCTTCTACTTCACGACGTGCGGCTGGATGATGTGGCACTGGCTCGTGTCGGCGCTCGCGGCGGGCGCGACGCTGCTCCTCTACGACGGCTCGCCGCTCCATCCTGCGCCGAACGCGCTGTGGCGGCTCGCGGAGCGCGAGTCGGTCGCGGTGTTCGGCACGAGCGCAAAGTACCTTCAGGCGATCGAAAAGGCCGGCGCGGTGCCGCGGAGCGAGACCCGCCTCGACGCCCTGCGCGCGGTGCTCTCGACGGGCTCGCCGCTGCCGCCGTCGTCCTTCGATTACGTGTATCGTGCAATCAAGGACGACGTGCAGCTCGCGTCGATCTCGGGCGGAACCGACATCGTCTCGTGCTTCGCCCTCGGCAATCCGATATGGCCGGTCTATCGCGGCGAGCTGCAGTGTCGAGGTCTAGGGATGGACGTGAAGGTGTTCGACGAAAACGGCCGGGCGGTCGCAGGGCAAAAGGGCGAGCTCGTCTGCGCGGCGCCCTTCCCGTCGATGCCGCTCGGCTTCTGGAACGATCCGGACGGGCGCAAGGTCCGCGCCGCGTACTTCGAGCGCTTCCCCGGCGTCTGGTGCCACGGCGACTACGCGGAGATCACGCCCCGCGGCGGCATGATCATCCACGGCCGCTCGGACGCGGTGCTGAACCCGGGCGGCGTGCGGATCGGCACGGCCGAGATCTACCGCGTCGTCGAGCAGATCGACGAGATCGCGGAATGCGTCGCGGTCGACCAGCGCTTCGAAGGCGACACGCGGATCGTGCTCTTCGTCCGCATGCGGCCGGGGCGAAGGCTCGACGCGCGGCTCGCCGACGAGATCCGGGCTCGGCTCCGCCGCGACGCGAGCCCTCGGCACGTCCCCGCGAAGATCCTCGAGGTCGCCGACATCCCGCGGACGCGCAACGGCAAGATCGCGGAGCTCGCAGTTCGCGACGCCGTGCACGGCGTCGACGTCAAGAACCGCGACGCGCTCGCGAACCCCGAGTCGCTCGCCGAGTTCCGCGACCGGCCAGAGCTTCGCGTCTGATGGGTCCGCTCGCGGAATATCGGCGCCGGGTCGCCGCCGGCGAGCTCTCGCCGGACGCCGCTCAGGGCGTCGCGGTCGAGGCGTTCGAGCGGCTCTACCGCGACCTCGTCGCGGCCGGGCCGCCGCCGCGGGGCTGGCGCCGGCGCATCGCACGCGGCCTCGGACGTCCGATCGAGCCGGTACGGGGCGTCTATCTGTGGGGCGGCGTCGGCCGCGGCAAGACGCTGACGATGGACCTGTTCTACAAGTCGCTGCCGTTCGACGACAAGCTTCGGCTCCACTTCCACCGCTTCATGGCCGAGGTTCACGCGGGCCTCAAGAGGCTGCGCGACCGCGAGGACCCGCTCGAGGTCGTCGCGGACGATCTCGCGGACCGCACGCGCATCGTCTGCTTCGACGAGCTCGCGGTCAACGACATCGCCGACGCGATGATCCTCGCGAACCTGTTCTCGGCGCTCTTCGCGCGCGGCGTGACGCTCGCCGCGACGTCGAATCTCGAGCCCGGCGAGCTCTACCGCGATGGGCTGCAGCGCCAGCGCTTCGTGCCGACGATCGACCTGATCCGTAAGCACACCGACGTCGTGCACGTCGCAGGCGTCCACGACTACCGGCTGCAATTCCTCGAGAGGGCGAACGTGTACCTCTATCCGGCCGGCGACGCGGCAACGCGCGAGCTCGAGCAGTATTTCCGCACGGTCGCGCCGGACGGGCCCGCCGCGCCGGGGCGGATCGAGGTCCTGAATCGGCCGATCGAGTACGTGCGCGCGTCGGACGGCGTCATCTGGTTCGACTTCGCGGCCGTCTGCGACGGGCCACGCAGCCAGGACGACTACATAGAGCTCTCGAAGCTCTACCAGACCGTGCTCGTGTCCGGCGTGCCGCAGTTCGACGCTCGGCTCGAGAACCAGGCGCGGCGCTTCATCGCGCTGGTCGACGAGTTCTACGACCGGCGCGTGAAGCTGATCCTCTCGGCCGACGCGCCGCTCGAGGCGCTCTACCGCGGCAATCGGCTGAGCCACGAGTTCGAGCGCACGCGGAGCCGCCTCGCCGAAATGCAGAGCCACGATTACCTGGCCGCCGCGCATCGCGCGTGAGCGCGGCGGATGCGATGATGCCGAAACGTCGACCATGAACGCCGTCACCCAGCAAGAACGACTTCGCACGATCGCGGCCGCCGCACGCGGCGCCGGCCTGCCGGTCGATCCGCGCGCCTTCGTCGAGCTCTACTACGCGCAGGTCGGAGCCGACGACCTCGCCGACGATCCCGCGCTGCTCGCCGCGGCCGCGCTCGATCACCTCGAATGGGCCGGAACACGCCGCGCGAAGACCGTGAAGGTCCGCGCATTCAATCCTACCCTCGAGCGCAACGGCTGGACGTCGCCGCATACCGTCGTGCAGATGGTCAACGACGACATGCCGTTCCTCGTCGACTCGTCGACGATGACGCTCGACGGGCTCGGGCACGGCCTGCATCTGACGATCCATCCGCGCTTCGCCGTCGAGCGCGACGGCCGCGGCAGGCTCAGGTCGATCGGCCCGCCGAAAAGCGCGGACGGCAAGGCCCGGGTCGAGTCGTTCATCCACATCGAGATATCGAGGCAAACGGACCCCGACGTCCTGCGCCGGATCGAGACCGAGCTCGAGCGCACGCTCGCCGACGTGCGCGCCGCGGTCGAGGACTGGCAGCCGATGCGCGAGCGCCTCGCCGAGGCGAGCCGCGAGCTCGCAAGAAGCCGTGGCGCGCCGGAGCCTCTGCGCGCGGAGGCGTGCGCGTTCCTCGACTGGCTCGCGGCGGACCACTTCACGCTGCTCGGCTATCGCGAGTACCGGCTGCGCCGCGGCAAGGACGTCGACACGCTGCACCCCGTGCCCGGCACGGGCCTCGGCATCCTTCGGCGCGACGAGCAGGTGCCCGAGGCGGCGCGCCTCGCCGGCGCCGCGCGCGAGGAGGCGCGCTCGTCGCACCCGCTCGTGATCACGAAGACGACCGCGCGCTCGCGCGTGCACCGCCCCGTCCCGCTCGACTACGTGAGCGTGAAGGTGTTCGACGCGCGCGGACGGCCGTGCGCGGAGCGTCGCTTTCTCGGGCTCTTCACGTCGTCCGCGTACAACGAGCTGCCGCGGGACATTCCGTTCCTGCGCCTCAAGGTGCAGCAGCTGATCGAGCAGTCGGGCGTCGACCCGAAGAGCCACCGCGGCAAGACGCTGCAGCACGTCATCGACACGTTCCCGCGCGACGATCTGTTCCAGGCGTCGCTCGAGGATCTGCAGCGGATCACGAACGGCATCCTCGCGCTGCAGGAGCGAAGGCGCGTGCGCCTCTTCGCGCGGCGGGATCCGTTCGGCCGGTTCTATTCGTGTCTCGTGTACATGCCGAGGGACCAGTACAGCCGCCGCGCACGCGACCGCGTCGAAGAGATATTGCTGCGCGGCCTTCAGGGCACCGACGTCGAAGCCGAGGTGCGGATGTCGGAGTCCGCGCTCGCGCGGCTCGCCGTCACGGTGACGACGGACCCGCGTCAGCCGTTCGAGCCCGACCTCGACGCGCTCGAGATCGAGATCCGTGAGGCGGTCAGGAGCTGGCAGGACCGGCTGCGCGAGGCCCTGCTCGCGAAGCTGCCGGAGGACGAGGCGCTCGCGCTCGTGAACCGCTTCGCCGATCGCTACTCCGCGGGTTACCAGGAAGACGTGCCCGCGGAGCAGGCCGCGGAGGACATTCATCGCATCGCGCGGCTCGCGGACGGCGTGAGCCGCCGCGAGCTCAAGCTCCGCCAGGGCGACGACGCCTCGCGCATCGAGTTCGCGGCGTATTCGCGCGGACGCCCGATCCCGCTCTACGTCGCGACCGAGATCCTCGAGAACATGGGCCTCAAGGTCTTCGGCGAGCACGACTACATCGTGCGCCTCGACGACGGCTCGGTCGCGATCCAGATCTTCCGCGCCGAGACCGCGTCGCGGGCGCCGGTCGATGCGGCCGCGATCGCGGAGCGCTTCGAGGAGACGTTCGCGCGCGCGCTCGACGGCGACGTCGACAACGATCCGTTCAACGCGCTCGTCGTGATCGCGGGGCTCGGCTGGCGCGACGCGCTGCTCGTGCGCGCGTACGGCCGCTACCTCGCGCAGACCGGCTGGCCGTTCAGCCTGCCGTACGTGCAGGAGGTGCTCGCGCGGCACCCGAGGTTCTGCGCGGCGCTCGTCGGCTACTTCCACGCGACGTTCGATCCGGACCTGGACGCCGGCGTGCGCGCGAAGCGGCGGGCCGAGCACGAGCGTACGCTCGCGGCCGAGCTCGAGAGCACGACGACGCTCGACCAGGATCGCATCCTGCGCGCGTTCTCGTCGGTCGTGCAGGCGACGTTGCGCACGAACTTCTACCAGCGCGGCGGCGACGGCGAGCCGAAGCCGTACGTCTCGTTCAAGCTCGACCCGACGCGGCTGCCGGAGCTGCCGCGGCCGCGGCCGATGTTCGAGATCTTCGTGTACTCGCAGCGCGTCGAGGGCGTGCATCTGCGCTCGGGCCGCATCGCGCGCGGCGGGATCCGCTGGTCCGATCGGCGCGAGGACTTCCGCACCGAGGTGCTCGGCCTGATGAAGGCGCAGCAGGTGAAGAACGCCGTGATCGTGCCGAACGGCGCGAAGGGCGGCTTCGTCTGCAAGCGCCTGCCGCAGGGCGATCGCGACGCGGTCCGCGCCGAGGTCGTCGAGTGCTATCGGACGTTCATCCGCGGGCTCCTCGACGTCACGGACAACATCGTCGGCGACCGCGTCGTCACGCCGCCGCGCGTGATCGCGCTCGACGACGCCGATCCCTATCTCGTCGTCGCGGCCGACAAGGGCACGGCGGCGTTCTCCGACATCGCGAACGCGCTCTCCGCCGAGTACGGCTTCTGGCTCGGTGATGCGTTCGCGTCGGGCGGCTCCGCCGGATACGACCACAAGAAGATGGGCATCACGGCGCGCGGCGCGTGGGAGTCCGCGAAGCGGCATTTCCGCGAGCTCGGCCTCGACACGCAGCGGGAGCCCTTCACCGTCGTCGGCATCGGCGACATGTCCGGCGACGTATTCGGCAACGGGATGCTGCAGTCCGATAAGATCAGGCTGATCGCCGCGTTCGACCACCGCCACATCTTCGTCGACCCGGATCCCGACCCCGCCGTCAGCTTCGCCGAGCGCAAGCGCCTCTTCGAGCTGCCGGGATCGAGCTGGGACGACTACGACCGTACGAAGCTCTCGCCGGGCGGCGGCGTCTATTCGCGGCAGAGCAAGTCGATCACGCTGTCGGCCGCGGCGCGCGACGCGCTCGGCATCACGGCGACGACGCTGACGCCGCCCGAGCTGATCCGTGCGGTGCTCACGGCGCCGGTGGACCTGCTCTACAACGGCGGCATCGGCACGTACGTGAAGGCGAGCGACGAGCCGCACGCAGCCGCGGGCGATCCGGCGAACGACGCGCTCCGCGTCGACGGCGCGGATCTGCGCTGCCGCGTCGTCGTCGAAGGCGGCAACCTCGGCTTCACGCAGCGCGGCCGCATCGAGTACGCGCTGCGCGGCGGCCGCATCAACACCGACTTCATCGACAACTCGGGCGGCGTCGACAGCTCCGACCGTGAGGTCAACATCAAGATCCTGCTGAACGGCATCGTCGCGGCCGGGAAGCTCTCGAAGGCGCGACGCGACCGCCTGCTCGCCGACATGGAGCACGACGTCGTGCTCGGCGTGCTCGCGAACAACTACGGCCAGACGCAGGCGCTGTCGATGATGGAGGCGCGCGCCGCCGAGCGGCTCTCCGAGGACCAGCGGCTGATCCGGATGCTCGAGGCCGAGGGCCACCTCGACCGGCAGCTCGAGTGCCTGCCGAGCGACGAGGCGCTCGAGGAGCGGCGCAAGGCCGGCATCGGGCTCACGCGGCCGGAGCTCGCGATCGTGCTCGCGTACTCGAAGATCCAGCTCACCGAGAGCCTCGTCGCGAGCGACATCCCCGAGGACCCGTACTTCGCGGCCGAGCTCGAGCGCTACTTCCCGGAGCGCCTCGCGCGGCGCTTCAAGGCCGAGATCGCGCAGCACCGGCTGCGCCGGGAGATCGTCTCGATGCTGCTGTCGAGCAGCATCATCAATCGGATGGGACCGTTCTTCGTGCTCCGCGCGCACGAGGAGGTCGGCGCGAGCGTCGCGCAGATCGCGCGCGCGTATTCGATCGCGCGCGAGGTGTTCGACGTGCGGCGCCTGTGGCGCGGCATCGAGGCGCTCGACCACGAGGCGCCCGCCGACGTGCAGTACGGCACGATGATCCGGGTCGGCAGGATGCTGCGCCGCGCGGTCTACTGGCTGCTGCAGCGCGAGCCCGATCGGCTCGACATCGAGCCCGCGGTCGCGCGCCTCGAGCCGGCGGTGGCACGGGTCACGGAGGCCCTGCCGAGGATCTCGATCGGCGGCTCCGGCCGACGGTTCGCGGATCACGTCGCGGAGCTCGAGCAGTCCGGGCTCCCGCAGCCGATCGCGCGCCGGGTTGCGACGCTCGCGCTCGCGACGCAGATCCTCGAGATCGTGCAGCTCGCGGAGGCGCGCGGGCTCGATCCGCGCGAGCTCGCGCGCGTCTACTTCGATCTCGGCGCGAAGCTGCGCCTCGACTGGATCCGCGAGCAGATCGAGGCGCTCAGGGCCGCCGACCGCTGGCAGTCGCTCGCGCGCGCGCATCTGCGCGAGCGGCTCGCCCGCGAGCATCGCGCCGTGCTCGAGCAGGTGCTCGACGCCGGCGGCCCGGAAGCGCTGTCGCAATGGCTCGTCGATTCGGCGGCGCGGGTCGCACGCGTGCAGACGATCCTCGACGAGATGCGCTCGGCCGGCGCGCCGGACTTCGCGACGCTGTCGGTCGCGCTGCGCGAAGTCG
>DASVCR010000062.1:0-48780 GCA_036381515.1 Gammaproteobacteria bacterium
GCCCGACGAGGGCCGCGGCACCTTCCGCCGCGAGCTCGAGGAGATGGCCGCCCGGCTGGGCGTCGACGGGCGAATCCAGTTCGCCGGCGAATGCCGGGACATGCCGGCCGCCTACAAGCTGGCCGACGTGGTGGTCGCCGCCTCCTCCACGCCGGAGGCGTTCGGACGGATCATCGCCGAGGCCCAGGCCATGGGCCGGCCGGTCGTCGCCACCGACCATGGCGGTGCCCGCGAGCAGCTCTCCGGCGGGCGGATGGCCTGGCTCACCCCGCCCGACGATCCGGTCGCCCTCGCCCAGGCGATCGACGAGGCGCTGGACCTGCCGGTGGCCGAGCGCGAGCTCCTCGCCCCCTCGGCCATCGCCAACGTGCGCGCCCGGTTCTCGAAAGACACCATGTGCGCCCGCACGCTCATGGTCTATCGCGAGCTCGTGGGAATGTGAGCCGGCGCGAGTTCGAGATCCCTCGGCAACCCTGCCTTGACACTCTGCCGCGGACCTCTAGAGTGCCCGGTCCGGACCGGCCGCGTGGCCCGTGCGTTCCGCGCGAGGCGCGCTGACTGGCCCCATCCAATCATCCCAGGCTATCATGGTCGCGATCACGCTGCCGGACGGTAATCAGCGCAAATTCGACGGACCCGTGTCCGGGGCGGAAATCGCCGCCGCCATCGGACCGGGCCTCGCCAAGGCCGCGCTCGCCATCAAGGTCGACGGCAAGCTGATGGACCTTGCCGCGGTGATCGACCGCGATGCGCGCGTCGAGATCGTCACCCGCAGCCATCCGGACGCGCTGGAGCTGATCCGCCACGACGCCGCCCATGTGCTGGCCGAAGCGGTGCAGGAGCTCTACCCCGGCACGCAGATCACCTTCGGCCCGGCGACCGAGACGGGCTTCTATTACGATTTCGCGCGCGACGAGCCGTTCCACCCGGACGATCTGGCCAAGATCGAGGAGCGCATGCGCGAGATCGTCGATCGCGACGAGAAGATCACCCGCGAGGTCTGGAGCCGCGACGAGGCGGTGCGCTATTTCAAGGAGCACGGCGAGAGCTTCAAGGCGGAGTGGGTCTCGGAGATCCCGAAGGACGAGCCGCTGACGATCTATCGCCAGGGCGGCTGGCTCGACATGTGCCTGGGGCCGCATCTGCCCTCGACGGGCAAGCTCGGCAAGGCGTTCAAGCTGACGAAGCTCGCCGGCGCCTATTGGCGCGGCGATCCCAGGAACCCGCAGCTGCAGCGCATCTACGGCACGGCTTGGCCGGACGAGAAGCAGCTCAAGGACTACCTGCACCAGCTGGAGGAGGCGGAGAAGCGCGACCATCGCCGCCTCGGGCGCGAGATGGACCTCTTCCATCAGCAGGAAGAGGCGGCGGGCATGGTGTTCTGGCACCCGAAGGGCTGGACGCTCTATCGCACGCTGGAGGGCTATCTGCGCGGCCGGCTGCAGCGCGCCGGCTATGTCGAGGTGAAGACGCCGCAGCTCATCGACCGCAAGTTGTGGGAGGCCTCCGGGCATTGGGAGAAGTTCCGCGAGAACATGTACATCGCGGAGAACGAGGAGGGGCTGAAGGAGTTCGTCGCGGCGCCCGACAGCCGGATCTTCGCGCTGAAGCCGATGAACTGCCCCGGCCACGTGCAGATCTTCAACCAGGGCATCACCAGCTATCGCGACCTGCCGCTCCGGATGGCCGAGTTCGGCTCGTGCCACCGCTTTGAGCCGGGCGGGGCGCTGCACGGCATCATGCGGGTGCGCGCCTTCACCCAGGACGACGCCCACATCTTCTGCACCGAGGAGCAGATCACCTCGGAGTCGAAGGCGTTCTGCGACCTGCTGCTGTCGGTGTACCGCGATTTCGGCTTCACCGATGTCATCGTGAAGTTCTCCGACCGCCCCGAGAAGCGGGCCGGCAGCGACGCGGTCTGGGACCGGGCCGAGGCCTCGCTGCGGGAGGCTGTGGAGGCGGCGGGGCTCGAGGTCACGCTCAACCCGGGCGAGGGCGCCTTCTACGGCCCGAAGCTCGAGTTCGTGCTGCGCGACGCCATCGGCCGCGACTGGCAATGCGGCACGCTGCAGGTCGACCTGAACCTGCCCGGCCGGCTCGGCGCGACCTATATCGGCATGGACGGCGAGAAGCACGTGCCCGTGATGCTGCATCGCGCGATCTTCGGCTCGCTCGAGCGCTTCATCGGCGTGCTGCTCGAGCACTATGCGGGCGCCCTGCCGCTCTGGCTCGCGCCGCAGCAGGTCGTCGTCGCGACGATCACGTCCGACGGCGACGACTACGCGCGCCGCGTCGTCGAGCGGCTGCGCGCGGCCGGCTTGCGCGCCGACGCGGATCTCCGCAACGAGAAGATCAACTACAAGGTCCGCGAGCACTCGCTCGCGAAGGTCCCGGTGATCCTCGCCGTCGGCCGCAAGGAGGTCGCGGACGAGACGGTCTCCGTGCGCCGGCTCGGCGAATCCGGGCAACGCGTGCTCGGCCTCGAGGAGGCCGTGCAGAGCCTCGCGCAGGAAGCCGCGCCGCCGCGCGCCACGCCATGCGACTCGTAAGCTTCACCGCGGATGGACGCGACAGCTTCGGCATCGTCGTGGGCGGGGGCGTGATCGACGCGGGCGCACGGCTCGGCGGCGAGTTCACGGGGCTGCGCGACGTGCTCGCGGCGGGCGCGCTGAACCTGCTGCGCGGCCTCGAGGGCCTCGCGCCCGACCTTGCGCTCGCGGATATCGGGTTCCGGCCGACGATCCCGGATCCCGCCGCGAAGTTCCTCTGCGTCGGCGTCAACTACCTGCCGCACATCGCGGAGATGGGCCGCGAAAGGCCCGCGCATCCGGTGATCTTCGTGCGCTTCGCCGACAGCCTCGTTGGTCATCTCGAGCCGATCGTGCGGCCGCGCGAGTCCGTGCAGCTCGACTACGAGGGCGAGCTCGCCGTCGTCATCGGCAGGGCGGGCCGGCGCATCCCGCGCGAGCGCGCGCTCGAGCACGTCGCGGGCTACGCGTGCTTCAACGACGGCAGCGTGCGCGACTTCCAGCGCCACGGCCCGCAGTGGACGGCCGGCAAGAACTTCCACGCGAGCGGCGCGTTCGGGCCGTGGCTCGTGACCGCGGACGAAGAGCCCGACCCGACGCTCTTCAGGCTCACGACACGGCTGAACGGCAGCGTCGTGCAGGACGAGAGCGTCGGCGAGCTCTGCTTCGACGTGCCCGCGCTGATCGCGTACTGCTCGACGTTCGCTCGGCTCGAGCCCGGCGACGTGATCGTCACCGGCACGCCGGGCGGCGTCGGTGCCGGCCGCACCCCCCCGCTCTGGATGAAGGCGGGGGACATCGTCGAGGTGGAGATCAGCGGCATCGGGACGCTGCGGAACACCGTCGTCGATGAGCCGGCGGACTGAGCGGCCGGCCGCGGCGCGCCTCGTCGTCAGGGTCACGGCCGCGCTCGCCGGCGCCGTCCTCGCCGCGGACGCCCCGCGAGCCGCGTCGCAGCCGGACCTCGGCTGGATCGACCGCGACGCCGTCGAGTCCGGCGAGATCGCCGTCCGCACGAGCAAGGAAGACGGCGTGATCTCCGTCGACATCGCCGCGCTGATCGACGCTCCGACCGACGTGATCTGGGACGTGCTGAAGTCGTGCGAGATCGCGCCCGAGTACGTCTCGAACGTCCTGAGCTGCGAGAGCATCGAGGTGCTCGACGACGGCCGCGCGGAGCTCTTCGTGCAGACGGTCAAGCCGATGTTCTTCATTCCGCGCTTCGAGCACGTGTTCCGGCTCGATTACTGGCCGCCGGACCGCATCGACGTCACGCGCGTCAGCGGCCCGATCGAGCAGATGGACGGGAGCTGGTGGCTGATGCCGCAGCCCGAGGGCGCCGTGCTGCTCGTGCACAACATGCAGGTCGATCCCGGCTTTCCGATCCCGCGCTTCCTGCTGCGGGCGACGATCCGGAAGGAGCTGACGACGATCATGGAGGCAGTTCGCGACGTCGCCGAGGCGCGGGCGGCCGCGGCGTTCGATCGGGCGCCGTAGCGGGCGATTCGGGGCGGCATGGGCCGGCATTCGGGCCGGCATTGGGGCGGCACTGGAGCCGGCTTTGGGGCCGGCATTCTTCATGAACGGTTTGGGGGCGCGGCGGTCGGGCGCGGCGTGATATGCGCGTCTTGGGGACCGCCGTGAATCCGTCCTGGAGGCTTCGCGCGCGCCGTCCCTGGCGCGCACGATCCCCAAGACGCGCATATCACACCACGCCCTCCTTTGGCGGCGTGCCCGTTCATGAAGAATGCCTACGCAGAATGCCCAGGCGGCGCCTAGGCGGCGTCGCTGGCGGGGTCGCCGTTGCTCGCGGCGAGGGATTCGAAGTCGAACAGGCTTCGGTCGGCGAGGTGCGACGGGGTGACGTTCTGCAGCGCGCGGAACAGGCGGTCCGTCCGGCCCGGATCCTCCCGCTCCCATTCGCGCAGCATCGCCTTGATCTTCGCGCGCTGCAGGTTCTCCTGCGAACCGCACAGGTTGCACGGGATGATCGGGAAATTTCGGCCGCGCGCGTAGCGCGCGATGTCTTTCTCCGCGCTGTACGCGAGCGGGCGGATGATCACGTGGCGGCCGTCGTCTGACAGGAGCTTCGGCGGCATCGCCTTCAGACGCCCGCCGTGGAACATGTTGAGGAACAGCGTCTCGACGATGTCGTCGCGATGGTGGCCGAGCGCGACCTTCGTCGCGCCGACCTCGTCCGCGACCCGGTAGAGGATGCCGCGCCTGAGCCGCGAGCAGAGCCCGCACATCGTCTTGCCGGGCCCGATCACCCGCGTCACGACGGAGTACGTGTCCTCCTCGACGATGCGGTGCTCGACGCCGAGGGACTCGAGATAGCGCGGCAGGACGTCGGGCGGGAAGCCCGGCTGCTTCTGGTCGAGATTGACCGCGATCAGCTCGAACTCGACCGGGGCGCGGCGCTGCAGCGAGAGCAGCATGTCGAGCAGCGTGTACGAGTCCTTGCCGCCGGAGAGGCAGACCATGACGCGGTCGCCGGCCTCGATCATCCTGTAGTCGGCGATCGCGCGGCCCACCTCGCCGCGCAGCTGCGCCTCGAGCTTCTTGAGCCGGCCCGAGCGGCGTTCCGCGGGCGCGCCCGCGGCGGGTGCCTCGGCTTCGCTCGTCATGGGGTTCGGGGCTGCACTCTGCATCGTCGTCATCGCTTCCGGGGGGCGGGGAAGCTCAAAACCGGGCGAAAACGCCCTTCCCCGCACGGACGGGCCATGATAGCGGATCGCCGCCCGGCCGGCAGGATGCGCCTTTCCGGACCGCGAGGTTCGCGGATGTGATGCCTATCACTGCATCCGGACCGCGCTTTACCTACGGTACCTGCTCCTACACGTCGACCGGGCGGCCATGAAGCGAACAGCCGTTTCGATCATCCTCGCGGTCGCAGCGCTCGCGATGCTTGCGTCGTTGCTCCTGCGCTCG
Organism: Gammaproteobacteria bacterium; assembly: GCA_036381515.1. Classification (GTDB taxonomy): domain Bacteria; phylum Pseudomonadota; class Gammaproteobacteria; order Steroidobacterales; family Rariloculaceae; genus ZC4RG20. The sequence goes on from DASVCR010000062.1 coordinate 5,460, forward strand.
CGGGCGTTGCCACTCGAGGTCCATCTGTCGCAGAACAGCATGGCGACGGAAATCGAGCGTATTCGCGAGGACTTCGCGGCGCTCGTGTCCGCGCTCGACGCGGCCCGGCGCGAGATCCGCGCGCCGGGCGAAGCCGAGCAGGCGCTGCTCGACCGGGTCTCGAACGCGCCGGAAACGCTGCACCCGCTCGCGGCCGTGATTCCGGCGAGCGGCGCCGACCGCGCCAGCCTCGACACCCGCCTCGAGAGCTTCACGCGCAGCGTCTCGGAGGCCGTCGCGCTCGCCCGCGATATTCTGGCCGAGCAGAGCGAGTACGCGGGCAACGTCGCGTACGTGCGCGACGAAGGCCCGCGGATCATCCAGCAGATGCGCGACCTGCGCCTCGACGCCGAAGCGAACGACGTCGCCCAGCTCGTCCTCAACACGCTCGACCATGCGTCCCCGCAGGCGACGGTCTCCGGGTCCGACCTGCGGCTCCTCGTGACGACGATCACGCGCGACGAGCAGGTCGCCGCGAACGTGCCGCGCGAGATCGAGCGGCTCGGCGGCGCCGTGCTGTCGATCGTCGATCACAAGGCGCCGCTCGAGCGCAAGGTCGGCCAGCTCGCCGACAGCCCGATCGTGCAGCGCGCGACGGTCGTCGGCGCGGCCGTGCAGGAGGCCTACCGCCGCGCCGTCGCGAGCGTGGAGCAGGCCCGTCTGATGCTCGGCATCTACTCCGCGGCGCTGTTCCTCGTCCTCGGCTTCGCCGCGTTCCGCCTGCAATCGAGCTATCGCGCGTTGAACCGCTCGCACGCCGAGCTCGCGCAGTTGAACGAGTCCCTCGAGCAGCGCGTCGCGGAGCGCACGCAGAAGCTCGCGGATACGCTGAAGAGCCTGAAGGAATCGCAGGTCCAGCTCGTGCAGGCCGAGAAGATGTCGTCGCTCGGCCAGCTCGTCGCCGGCATCAGCCACGAGATCAACACGCCGCTCCTGTACCTCGCGAACAACGCGGTGCTGATCCAGGAGCGGATTCAGATCCTGCAGAAGTTCGTCGCGCGCTGCAGCAAGGCATTCTCGATCAAGGCCGAGCAGTTCGCGGACCGCAACGAGTTCCAGGCGAAGTTCATCTCGGCCCTGAAGGACGTGAAGAAGATGCTGCACCACGAGGATCTCGAGTCGATCCTCCAGGAGGCGGAGGACCTCACGAAGGACAGCATCGAAGGTCTCGAGGATCTGACCGACATGGCCCAGAGCCTCAAGGATTTCAGCCGCCTCGACCGCGCGCCCGTCGCGAGCTTCGACGTGAACTCGGGGCTCGACAAGACGCTGACGATCGCGAGGAACGTGATCAAGCACAAGGCCGAGGTGCGCAAGTACTACGGCGACGTCCCCGAGATCGAATGCTCGCCGTCGCAGATCAACCAGGTGTTCCTGAACCTCCTGACGAACGCCGCGCAGGCGATCGAGGACAAGGGCGAGATCGTGATCACGACGAAGCGCGCCGGCGCCGATCACGTCGCGATCAGCATCGCGGACACGGGCTGCGGCATCCCGCCCGAGATCATGGACAAGATCCGCGATCCCTTCTTCACGACGAAGGAAGTCGGCACCGGAACCGGCCTCGGTCTGTCGATCGTCGACGAGATCGTCCGCAGCCACAACGGACGGCTGCAGATCGAGTCGGAGGTCGGGCGAGGCTCCGTTTTCACCGTCGTCCTGCCGATCAAGCAACCGTCGAAGGCGCGGCCCGCGATGAGCGAGGAGCCGCCCGAGCTTGACGACGTCGCAACGGCGGACGAGTTCGACGAACTGGCCGAGGCGGTATGATGGTCGAGACGCACGAACGAAGCTCTGCAGCGCGGCCGCGCCTGCTCTTCGTCGACGACGAGCAGCGCGTGTTGAACTCGATGCGGATTATGTTCCGCCGCGAGTTCGACCTGTTTCTCGCATCCCACGGCGCGCAGGCGCTCGACATCGTGAAGGATCAGGACATCGACGTCATCGTCGCGGATCACCGGATGCCGCAGATGACCGGGGTCGAGGTCCTGACGAAGGTTCGCAAGCTCTCGCCGCGCACCGTCCGGATCCTGCTGACGGGCTATGCCGATCTCGACGCCGTCGAGGGCTCGATCAACGACGGCGAGGTGTTCCGCTTCCTGACGAAGCCGTGCCCGCCGAAGCAGCTGCGCGACACGGTCGTGCTGGCGGCGAAGCTCGCCCGCTCGGCGCCGGCCGTTCCGCCGCCGAGCGACAGCGAGCTCGGCGACGCCGAGGCGCTCGAGATCATCCTCGAGGGCGACAGGGTATCCGAGGCGCCCGCATCGCGCGCGCGCGCGACGGAGACGCCGGAAGGCACGCGCGAGTTCACGTCGACGACGGTGCTCCCGAACGCAATGCGGATCGCGGCGACGTCCCAGCCGGCCGCGGAGGAGCCGCGCGCCGAAGCCGCGCCGCCCAAGGCCCTCGCGAACGGCCTCGGCGTGCTCGTCTTCTCGTCGGACGAAGAGATGATCGAGACCGTGCAGCGCGCCGTGCGCGCCCGCGTCCCGGTATTTCGTGCGACCAACGTCGTGCAGGTCGTGAAGATCCTGACCGAGCAGCGGCCCGGCGTGCTGATCACGGACATCTCGAGCGAGAAACAGACGATCCAGTCGATGACCGCGCGCCTCAAGCAGCATCTGCCCGAGCTCGTCACGATCGTCGTGTCGCCGCACCGTGACGTGCTCGACATGGTTTGGCTGATCAACCACGGGCAGATCTTCCGGTTCCTGCGCAAGCCGCTGTCGCCGGGTCGCTGCGCCGTCAGCCTCCAGGCGGCGCTGCAGCATCACCGCATGCTGCTCGCGAACCCCGGCCTCGTGAGACGTCACGAGGTCGAGGAGGTCAACGACGGCGGCGGTGTCATGGACAGTGTGATCAGCAAGCTTCGAAGCGTCAGACGGCTGTGGGGTCACGCATGAGCCAGAACGGCGCCAAGGCGGGGCAGGCACCGCAACAGTCGGATGCGTTGCTGTGGCTCGGCGGCGCCATCATCGCCGGCCTCGGCGTCACGTGGCTGCTGCTGGAGCGGCCGTGGGTCGATGCCGACCTCGACGCGCGGCCGGCGGCCGCAGCCACATCGACCGCGGGGAGTTCGACGGCGGCGACTTCGCCCGCGGTCGACACGCCCGCCTCCGCGCCGATCGCTTCGGCGCCCGCGGCCGGCGTCCAGACGGCGCGGGCCGATCTCGAGACGCCTCTCGAGGACAATCCGCTCAGGATGGCCGAGCTCGCCTACGAGGCGGGCATGCTCGTCGAGCCCGAGGAATACAGCGCGTGGGCGCTTTACCAGCGCGCGCTCGAGCAAGACCCGGAGAGCGAGGCGGCACGCCGCGGCCTCGAGAAGATTGCCGACGATCTGCTGAGGCGCGCGAGCGTCGCGGTCGAGCAGGGCCGATTCGACGACGCGCTTGCGACGATCCAGCGGATACGGAGCGCGATCCCCGCGCATCCGGGCGCGAACGAGCTCGCGTTCCGGATCGACGCGCTGCGCCCGGAGCCCGCCCCGCCGCCTCGCGCGGCCCAGTCGGAGCGCGAAGCGGACGACGCCGAGCCGGCGCGCGCCGCGGCCGCGCCGGCGCGGGAGCAGGCCGCCGAAGCGGCGCCGGCGCGCGCCGAGCCGCAGGTCGATCCGGTGCTCGAGCCCTATGCCCGCTTCGGCGAGGCGCTCGCGGCGAACCGCCTGCTGACGCCGGTCGGCTCGAGCGCGAGGTTCTTCCTCGACATGATGATCACGCTCGATCCGGATCACGAGCTGACCCGCGAAGCGCTGGACCGCTTCTCCTCGGAGCTCCTGTCGCGCGCGAACGCGGCGATCATCGAGCTCGACTCGGCCGCGGCCGAGACGTGGCTCGACGAGGCGAGCCGGCTCGGCGTCAAAGAGGCCGAGGTGGCCGACGCGCGTGATCGGCTGCGCCGCCGGCTGATCGATGCGGAGTCGGCGCGGCGCGTGCCGGTCTCGGCGCTCGTCGTCGCCCACTACGTTCCGCCCGAGTTCCCGGCGCGCGCGCTCGAGCGTGCGCTCGAGGGATGGGTCGACGTCGAGTTCACGGTGGGCCGCGACGGCACCACGCGCGACATCGTCGTGATCGACGCGTCGCACAACAGCTTTTTCCGCCGCGAAGCCATCGAGGCCGTCCAGCAATGGCGGTTCGAGCCGCGCGTCTTCCTCGGCCAGGTCATTGAGCAGCGGGCCTACACGCGCATTCGCTTCACGTTGAACGAGTAGCACCGGACGCGCAGCGCCGCAGCGGCCGGCTCCGTTCGACATAATCCCCCGTTTTGGCTCGAAAAACTGACGCACGCGGGGAGTTGAGCTAGAGTCGATCGACGATCGGAAGGCCGGAAGACTCGAACGATGAACCGTCGACAGCCGTCTCTGCTTCTCGTCCTCTGCTCGCTCGCCGCCGGGAGCGCGCTCGCGCAATCCGAAGGCGCACCGCTGCGCCCGATGATCCAGGTGCAGCCCGCATATCCCGAGTCCGCCGTCGAGCAGGGCATCCAGGGTTACGTCGAGCTCGACGTGACCGTCGGCGAGCAAGGCACGGTCGAGCGCGTCGCGATCGTCTCGTCGGTCCCCGAAGGCGTATTCGACGAATCCGCGCGCAATGCCGTGCTGCGCTGGCGCTATCCGCCGGAGCCCGGCCGCCCGCCGCAAAGCGTCGTCGAGCGCATCGAGTTCCGGGTGCCCGTCGTGCCGACGATCCCGTCACGCGGCGCGGCCGCGGCGGCCGTCTCGGCATCATTCGGCGCGGGCCCGCGCAATGCCTGCGTGCGCGAGCAATCGAAGTTCACGTACGGCGATCGCGTCGACGTCGTGCTGATCAATGCGTGCGATGTGCCGCTCGTGATCGCAAGCTGCGTGTCCGGCACGCGGCAGTACCGCGGGCAGTGGGAGTGCACGACGACGGAGCGCGCAGGCACGCTGCTCGTCCCGGAGAACGACCCGCGCGTCGGCGAAACCACGCTCGTCGACGGCGACGCCGTCGAGCTCACGTTCACGGATCGGCTCGTCCTTCACCGCGCGCCGAACTCCGAGTACTGGTGGGTCGCGTGCACGCTCGCGGATGCCTCGTGCCGCGAGGATGCGAGCGTCTGGGTACGCTCCCTGCACGGGCAGCCCGCGAGCGCGGACCCGCAGGTGCGGAGCGCCGTGACGCTCGCCCGCTCCTACTGAGACGGCGCAGGATCGATCGGCGCGGTCGCGGTCGGCTCCGCGGTCGAACGCTCATGCGGCCCGCGGACGAAAAGCCCCGTCAGCACGACCGTGAGCACGGTCGCGACGAACGCGAGCAGGAAACCGATCACGACCAGGAGCGGCGGTCCGCGCCGCCCGGCCTTGTGCGACTCGTCCTTCATGGCCGTTCGCCGAAATGACCCGTGTAGTAGGATAAGCGCAACGGCCGCGGGGCGAGCGGCTTGTTCGATGGAGCGACCGTGGCGAGAGAAGAGCTGAAGCGACACCTCGATCGTCTGCGCGCCGAGCTTGCAGCGGCCCCCGAGCTCGACGACGAAACGCGCAGGACACTCGAGGCCGTCGCGGACGACATCGCCCGAACGCTCGAAGGCCGACACGACGAGCCGCACACGGTCCGCGAGCGGGTCGAAGGCGCGACGGTGCGCTTCGAGGCCGAGCACCCGCGCTTCGCCCGCGTGCTGAGCGAGGTCACGGACGCGCTCGCGAAGATCGGCGTCTGACCGGGCCGGCGGAGCGCTGCAAGTACGCAGATACCGCGGGCCGTTGCCACTCTCGTTCTCGCCCCGCGTTTGCTAGTGTCGGAGCCGGGGCGCGCGCGACGGCGCGCCGGCGAAATCTATCGTACACGTCGAGCACGTTCGATCTGGTGGACATGGAGGCAACGTCCCGCCTGCCGACGGTGAAGCAGCTGCGCTATTTCGTCGCGCTCGCCGAGCATCGGCATTTCGGGCGTGCGGCGGCGGCATGCCACGTGTCCCAGTCCGCGTTCAGCGTCGCGATACGCGAGCTCGAGACGCTGCTCGGCGCGAACCTGGTCGACCGGACGAACCGCAAGGTCACGATCACCGCGACGGGCCGGGAGGTCGCGGCCCGCGCGAAGCGCTGCCTGCGGGATCTCGCCGCCCTCGCCGAGGCCGCGCGGCGCGAGGACCGCCCGCTCGAAGGGCCGCTGCACCTCGGCGTGATCCCGACGATCGCGCCGTTCCTGCTGCCGCGCGTGCTGCCGGCGCTGCGCGAGACGTTTCCCGGCCTCAAGCTGTTCCTGCACGAGGACGTGACGCAGAGGCTGTACGAGCAACTCATGGACGGCGGGCTCGACGTCGTGCTGCTCGCGCTGCCGTACGATCTGGCGGGCGTCGAGCGGATGGTGCTCTTCAAGGACCGCTTCCGCCTCGCCGCACGCAAGGGCAGCTCGCTCGTCGATCCGGAGCACTACCGTCCCGATCGGTTGCGCGACGGCAGCGTGCTGCTGCTGCGCGAGGGGCATTGCCTGCGCGAGCATGCGGTCGACGCGTGCCGGATCCGCGATACGGAGAAGATGAGCGCGTTCTCGGCGTCGAGCCTGCTGACGCTGGTCGAGATGGTCGACGCGGATCTCGGCGTCACGTTTCTGCCCGAGATGGCGGAGGGCTCGGCGCTGCTGCAGAACACGCAGGTCGCGACGTACCCGCTCGCCGAGAACAACTACCGCAGCATCGGCCTCGTGTGGCGGCGCGGCAGCCCGCGCCGCGACGAGTTCGAGAGGCTCGGCGAGTTCCTGATCAGGGAGCACGAGAAGCACGCGGAGCCCGACGCGGCCGCGCGCCTTCAGGCGCCGCGCTGAGCCGCGAGCCGCCGCAGCGCAGCGCCCGCGCCGACGAGCAGCAGCACCGGCAGCGACGTCGCGCCTCCGCCGCCGTGCTCGTGCACGACCACGACCGGCGGCGGCGTGTCGTTGTCACGGTCCTCGAGCGGCAGCAGCGCGAAGGCCGACGTCTGCGCGGGTCCGAGCTCGTCCTGAAAGTCGCCCGTGTCCGCGTCGTAAAGCTCGATCAGGAGATCGTAGTCTCCGGCTGGATAGCCCGACACGAGCTCGGTCTCGACCTCGTAGGCGTCGTCGGACGTCTCGCCGTCGACGCGGAAGTCGTCCGTCTCGTGGAGCAGCTCCCATACGACGCCGTCGGGGCTCAGGTAGAGCGCCGCATACACCCACGCGTGATCGAAACGCGTGTCGACGTCGAACGTCACGCGGAGATAGCGGAAGTAGCCGTCCTCGTCCGCGTCGAAGAACATCTCGAGACCTGCGTCGTAGATCCAATGATCGGGCTCGTCGGACCCGTACGCCGATGCCGTGAACGACGTGCCGTCCTTCGGCGCGCCCGTCGCGCGCACGATCCGCTCGTCGGGCCCGATGCGGCGCTCCGTAAGCGTACCGATCTCGCGAAGCGTGCCCGGCTCGCGCTCTGCCACGTAGCCCGACGCCGCGCGCACGACGTGCTCGTCTTCGGTCTCTCCGCCTGCGGTCTGTCCGCCTGCGGTCTGTCCGCCTGCGGCGAGCGGCCACGCCGCGAGACACGCGAGCAGAGACAGATACTCGAGACCCTTCGCGTTCATGTCGGCCTCCCGGTGCAAATCGCCCCGTCGGCCACGATTAGAGCGAAGTCAAGCTGAACGGCGACTGAGCGGAGGCGGCATGGATTCGGCCGGTTCCGGCCACTACACTGGCGGCACTCCCTTCACCTGACCACCGATGGCCGCCATCACCGCTCCGTCCGCACCCGACCTCTTCGCCTATCGCAAGCACTGGGCCGCGCGGCTCACGCCCGCGCCGGTGCTGCCGATGTCGCGCGACGAGATGGATGCGCTCGGCTGGGACGAGTGCGACGTGATCATCGTCACCGGCGACGCGTACGTGGATCACCCGAGCTTCGGCATGGCGATCATCGGCCGCGTGCTCGAGGCCCAGGGTTTTCGCGTCGGCATCATCGCGCAGCCCGACTGGCAGTCGAAGACCGACTTCATGCGGCTCGGCCGCCCGCGCCTCTTCTTCGGCATCACGGCCGGCAACATGGATTCGATGGTGAACCGTTACACGGCGGACCGGCGTCTGCGCAGCGACGACGCGTACACGCCGGGCGGCGTCGGCGGCATGCGGCCCGACCGGTCCGTCATCGTGTACTCGCAGCGCGCACGCGAGGCCTATCCGGACGTGCCGATCGTGATCGGCGGCATCGAGGCGAGCCTCAGGCGAATCGCGCACTTCGACTACTGGCAGGAGAAGGTGCGCCGCTCGATCCTGCTCGACTCGAAGGCGGACCTCCTCGTGTTCGGCAACGGCGAACGCCAGGTCGTCGAGATCGCGCACCGGCTCGCGGCCGGGCAGCGCCCCGACGAGATCCGCGACGTGCGCGGCACGGCCTTCGTCGGCACGCGGGCCGAGGCGGGCTGGATCGAGATCGATTCGACCGACATCGACACGCCCGGCGGCGTCGATCCGCATCCCGATCCGTATGCGATGGCGCCTCGCGCGCCCGCGAGGCCGACGCCGCCCGGCGTGCACGTCGTGCGCTTCGCGCGCCGCGTGCCGCGCGTCGACCGCGACAGAAGCTACATCCGTCTGCCGGACTTCGACGCGGTGCGCGACGACCCGGTGCTCTACGCGCATGCGTCGCGGATCCTGCACACCGAGGCGAACCCCGGCAACGCGCGCCCGCTCGTGCAGCGCCACGGCGACGCGGAGCTCTGGCTCAACGTGCCGCCGGTCCCGCTGACGACGGCCGAGATGGACCGCATCTACGAGCTGCCGTACACGCGCCGGCCCCATCCCGCGTACGGCGACGCGCGGATCCCGGCGTACGAGATGATCCGCTTCTCGGTCACGATCCAGCGGGGCTGCTTCGGCGGCTGCACGTTCTGCTCGATCACCGAGCACGAGGGCCGGATCATTCAGAGCCGGAGCGAGGACTCGATCGTCCGCGAGATCGAGACGATCCGCGACTCGGTCCCGGGCTTCACCGGCGTGATCTCCGATCTCGGCGGACCGACCGCGAACATGTACCGGCTCGCATGCAGGAGCCGCGAGATCGAGTCGGCGTGCCGGCGCCCGTCGTGCGTCTACCCCGGCATCTGCCCGAATCTCGACACGAACCACGCGCCGCTGATCCGCCTCTATCGCCGTGCGCGGGCGGTGCCGGGCGTGAAGAAGGTGCTGATCGCGTCGGGCGTCCGCTACGACCTCGCGGCGGAATCGCCGGAATACGTGAAGGAGCTCGCGCAGCACCACGTCGGCGGGTACCTGAAGATCGCGCCCGAGGCGATCTCGGAAGGGCCGCTGTCGAAGATGATGAAGCCCGGGATCGGCACGTACTACCGCTTCAAGAAGCTTTTCGATCGGTACTCGAAGGCGGCGGGCAAGGAGCAGTATCTGATTCCGTACTTCATCGCCGCGCATCCCGGCACGACCGACGAGGACATGCTCGAGCTCGCGCTGTGGCTCAAGCGGAACGGCTTCCGCGCGGACCAGGTGCAGGCGTTCCTGCCGAGCCCGATGGCGACCGCGACGGCGATGTACCACTCGGGCAAGAACCCGCTTTCGCGCGTCACGCGCGACGGCGAGGACGTGCACGTGCCGAAGGGCCTCAAGGTCCGGCGCCTGCACAAGGCCTTCCTCCGCTACCATGACCCGAACAACTGGCCGATGCTGCGGGAAGCGTTGATCCGGATGGGCCGCGAGGACCTGATCGGCAACGGCAAGCAGCATCTCGTGCCGAGGTATCAGCCGAAGGGCACCGGCCGCACGCCGGAGGGCCGCCGCAAGCCTGCGTGCGGCAAGCCCTTCAGGACGCAGCACACGCGCTGAGAACGCGTCGGCAAAGGGGGACGCATGCAAAGTCGCGGCACACGGCGAAAACGGGCGAAGCCCGGCGCAACGCTCGCGCTCGCGGCCGCGGCCGTCGCCGCCGTCTCGCTCGGCGTCGAGCCGATCCTCGGCGACGAGCGCGACGCCGACGGCAAAGCCGAGCGCACGGCGACCGGCCAGGCGGCACCGGGCGCGGGACCGTCGTCGGAGGCCGCGCTCGCGGCAGCGCGCGCGGAGTTCACCGCAGCGCTCCGCGCGGTGCGGGCCGGCGCGAACGCCGCCGGCGGCGCCGCGGACAGCGCCCTGCTCCGCGCCTATCCGCTCTACCCGTATCTCGAGGCCGCGCGCCTCGTTCGCGCGCTCGACGCCGCGGCGGGCCCGCACACCGCCGCCGACGACGCGTCCGTGGCCTTTCTCGAGCGTCACGGCGACGCGCCCGTCACGCGTGCGGTCCGCCGCGCGCGGCTCGACAGCTTCGCGCGCCGCAAGCTCTGGGACGCGTTTCTCGCCGAGGCCGATCGCGGCACCGGGGACCCGCAGCTGCGCTGCCTGACGCTGCAGGCGCGGATCGCGCTCGACGACATCGAAGGCATCGCGCCCGAGATCGCCGACGTGTGGCTCACCGGGCACCGGCTGCCGCTCGACTGCGAGCCGGTCTTCGAGTGGCTGCGCGGCGAGGGTCTGATGACGGCCGATCTGGTCGAAGAGCGCGTGCGCCTGCTCCTCGAGAACGGCAACGCGGGTTTCGCGCGCGTGATCGCGAGGCGTCTCCCCGCCGAGCGCGCGGCGCCATGGCTCGGCTGGGCGGACCTGATCGAGCGCCCGCGCGACACGCTCGACCGGCTGATCGCGGCGCCGGCGACGCCGCTTCCGGACGGCGCGCTCGCAGACGGCTGGCAGCGGCTCGCGCGGAATCGCCCGGCCGATGCGCTCGAGCGCTTCCCCGCGTTCGTCGCGGCGTTCGGGCTCGACCGGGACGACACGAGCCGCGCGGCGCTCGCGCTCGCGCTCGGGCTCGCATGGGATCGGCGGCCGGAGGCCCTCGACGTGTTCGAGCAGGTCCTGCCGAAGCACCTCGACGACTATGCGCTCGGCTGGCTCGCGCGGGCCGCGCTCTGGGCGGGCGACTTTGCGCGTGCAGGCGACGCGATCGCCGCGATGTCGTCCGCGCAGCGCGACGAGACCCGGTGGCGCTACTGGGCCGCGCGCGTCGCGGAGGAGACGGGCGAGCACGAGCTCGCGCGCGAGCTCTATCGCGGCGTGCTCGGCACGGACAATTACTACGCGGCGATGGCCGCGGCGCGCCTCGGCGTGCCGATGACGCCGGCGCAGTCGACCGTGCCCGTCGACGAGGCGCGGGTCGCGCGGCTTGCGTCGCGCGCGCCGTTCGTCCGCGCGCGCGAGCTGCTCCGCGTGCGGATGCCGGCGGAGGCGGCCGCCGAATGGCGCTACGGCTCGGCGGCGCTCGATGCGGACGACGGGCCGCAGACGATCCATCTCGCGATGCGCTGGGGCTGGTACGACATGGCCGTCGCGACGGCGACGTCACATCGGATCTTCGCCGACTACCGCCTGCTCTATCCGACCCCGTACGACGACGCCGTCGCCGGCGCGGCCGAACTCGCCGGCGTCGAGCCCACGCTCCTCTATGCGGTCGTGCGGCAGGAGAGCCTGTACCGCGCCGACGCGACGTCGGCCGCGGGCGCGCTCGGGCTCGCGCAGCTCCTGCCGGACACGGCGAAGCGGATCGCGCGCCGGCTCGGGCGTCCCGAGCCGAGCCGCGCGGACCTGCTCGTGCCCGAGATCAACCTCACGCTCGCCGCCGCGGAGCTCCGCTCGCTGCTCGACGAGTTCGCGGAGCAGCTGCCGCTCGCGCTCGCGGGATACAACGCGGGTTCGAACGCGGCGCGCCGCTGGCTGCCGGCACGTCCTCTCGACGCCGACGTCTGGATCGAGAACATCCCGTACAACGAAACCCGCGACTACGTCCAGCGAGTGCTGTGGCACAGCGTCGTGTTCGCGTGGCTCGAGAGCGGTGCCGGCCGCGACACGCGCGGCTGGCTCGCGTCGATCGAGCCGCCGGGCGGCGGCGACCGCGACCTGCACGCGGAGCGCTAGCTTCGGCTAAGCGCGGCTTTCGTGCCGCGAAACGCACTCGGCGAAAAATGGCGTCTGACACGAAAATGGTGTCTGACACGATTTTTCCTGCGGCAGCACGCTCGATCCGCCGACGGAGTGATCGGCCGCGCTCAGAAGTACTGGCAGTGATCCGCGCGCGCCGCCTTCTCGGTCAGGAACACGCCGGGATCGATGATCCCTTCGGCTTCAGGGATCAGATCGTCCTCGGCAACGCCGAACGTCGCCGCAGCGTACTTGCAGCCGAAGAGCCGGACTTTCCCGGTCTCGGCGAGCTGGCCCAGGAACTCGCGGATCGACGTCGGGCCGCCTTCCTCCTCGAGCCGCCGACGCAGCCACTCGGCGTCGGCCGCATGCCGCCCTTCGACCGTCAGCGCCGCGGCGCCCTCCTCCGTCAGCGCGCGCACGGCCCACAGCACGAACAGCACGTCGACCTCCACGCCCTGCGCCGCCTGCGTGTAAGCGAATGTGAGCGGCGTCAGCATCTTGTCGAAACCGTCGTCCCTGATGACGATGGCGAGCTTCTTCATGACGTTCCTCCTCGCGAATCTGGTTGAGCGCCTCGAACCGTGCCCGGTGCGAGATCGGAAGGTTCGCTAAGATTGTTTCCGCCGCGGCGGACAGCGGCCATGGCCGGGACGCCGCCGCGCTTGACCGAGACACCGCCTTTCGCGATGGATGCGCTATCCGACGTTCTCCGAGTCATGCGCCTCTCGGGCGGCGTCTTCCTGAACGCCGAGTTCACGGCTCCGTGGTGCCTGCGCGTCAGCATCGCGCCCAATTCGTGCGCGCCCTATCTCGGCCGGAATGCGTATCTCGTCGCGTACCACTTCGTGCTCGAGGGGCACATGCGGGTCCGAATGCCGGACGGCGAGGAGCTCGACGCCGAGGCAGGCCAGTCCGTGCTGTTCCCGCACAACGATCCGCACCTTCTCGGCAGCGACCTCGCGCTCACGCCGGTCGACGGCGACCGCGTCGTGCACGTGCCGGCGGACGGCGGCCTGTCGCGCATCGTGCTCGGCGGCGGCGGTGCCCGCACGCGGATCGTGTGCGGCTTTCTCGGCGCCGAGGACGTGCGCGGCAACCCGGTCGTCGCGGCGCTGCCGGCAGCGCTCAGGCTCGACGTGCGCAACGACGTGTCGGCCGACTGGGTCCGCAACACGTTCTGCTACGCCGCCGAGGAGATCGCCGCGGGGCGGCCCGGCAGCGCGGCGATGATGGCGAAGCTCTCCGAGATCCTGCTCGTCGAGGCAATCCGCCGTTACGCGGAGACGTTGACCGACGAGCAGACCGGCTGGCTCGCCGCCCTGAGGGACCCGTACCTCGCGCGCGCGGTCGCGCGTCTGCACGCCGACGTCGCGGCGTCATGGACCGTCGACGCGCTCGCGCGCCGCGTCGGCCTGTCGCGCTCGGCGCTCGCGGAGCGATTCACGCGCGTGCTCGGCATGCCGCCGATGCAGTACCTCGCGCAGTGGCGGATGCACGTCGCCGCGCAGGAGCTCCGCGCGAGCGGCAAGTCGATCGCGCAGATCGCGGAGGAGGTCGGCTACGAGTCGGAGGCCTCGTTCACGCGCGCGTTCAAGCGCGCGCTCGGCATGCCGCCCGCGGCGTGGCGGCGGCAGCGCGAGACGGGCTGACTCGGCTCGGCGCAGGCGGCAGCGCGAGACGGGCGGACCCGGTTCGGCCGTGTCGCAGGTGCGCCGTCGCACCGACGTGGCCTGACGGCCCGCTGCTCGACACGGACGGACCGCATCGGCGCGGCGGCGGCGACCGACGGGCACCGCATCGCGCCGTCGACGGTCAGGGCGCGGACGGGAACGGGCAGAAGCACGAGACGACGGCGCCGCCGCCGTTGCGCGTCGTCGCCGTGAGCTCGCCGCCGATCGCACGGGCGCGATAACGCATGATGTGCATGCCCATCCCGGTGCTCGGCGTCTTCGTGCGTTTGAAGCCGGTGCCGTTGTCCTCGATCGTCAGCGTCAGGCCGTCCGCCGACACCTGCGCGCGGATGTCGACCTCGGTCGCCTTGCCGTGCTTCACGGCGTTGGTCACCGCCTCCTGCGCGATCCGATACAGGTTGTTCGCGCTCTCCTCGTTGAGCCGGTCGAGCGTCGCGGTCGCGTGCACACGGCACCTGATGCCGAAGACCGTCTGGGAGCGCTTCGCGAGCTGCTCGAGCGCGTGGCGCAGCGTGACGCCTGCCTCGCGCGGCACGGGGCTCAAGCCCCGCGCGAGCTCGGACGTCTGCGCGATCGCCTGGTTGATCAGATCGACCGCCTGCTGCAGGTTTCGGCCGTGGACGCTCTCGCTCGCGGGCAGCTTCTTGCGCAGCGGCTCGAGCATCAGCTTCACGCCCGTGAGGATCTGGCCAAGGCCGTCGTGCAGGTCGTGGCCGATCTTGTAGCGCTCGCGCTCGACGCTGCTCACGATCTGACGCTCGAGATCGACGCGGTCGGTCACGTCCGTCACCGTGACCATGACGTCGTTCTCGCCGCTGCGGACGAAGCGCGCCTCGACGAAGCGCCGCATCCCGTTCACGATTCGCGTGTATTCCCACTTCTGCACGTCGCCCGTCTCGAGCGCCTTCGCCCGATAGAGCGCGTGCATTCTCGCGAACTCCGCATCATAGAGATCGTCGATCCGTTTGCCGATGAATTGCTCGGGGCGAAAACCGAGCAGGCGCGTGGTCTGCTCGGGAATATGCACGTCGAGATACACGCCGTCCCGGGAGACGCGCATCATCATGTCCGGATGCGCGTCCATCAATGCGCGGGAGCGGGCTTCCGACGCGCGCAGCGCCTGCTCCGCCTGATGGCGCTCGGTGATGTCCTCCGTGTGATGCACGATGTGCTCGGAGTGGATCGGAATCAACGTCAGCGAGAGCCGCCGGACGACGCCCGACTGATACTGGTAGTCGATCTCGATTTGGCGGACCCGCCCCACTCGCAGGCACTCGTCGAGCAGGCCGACGAAGTCGTAGCCCTTCTGCAGCTCCGTCGCGCTGCTGCCGATCACGAACTCCTTCGCGATCGCGCGCACGCGCTCGATGGCGGCCTTGTTGCAGGCGACGAGCTTGTAGTCCCCGTCCACGCGCCGCCAGATGTACGCGGGACCGGGCAGGTTCTCGAAGTGCGAGCGAAAAAGGCTCTCGCCGAAGCCGCCCTTGAGCAGACCTTCGATCGTGTCCTGCGGCGCGCTGCCCGCCGCGCGAGCAGCGTCGACTCCTGCATCCGCCGACGGCGTCGTTCCGCCCATGCGCCTTCTCCGCGCACCGACCGCTCGGTGCTTCCCGAGCGGCAAGCTTACCCGGAAGCCGGAACCGAGCGCACGAGGCGCGGATAGCAATACGCGAGCGAGCCGAACCGCGCGAAGTAGTGCACGTAGAACGCGGCCCAGAGCCCGTGATTGCCGCGCCCCTCGAGCAGCCACCACGCGCCGACGAAGATCCCGAGCGACAGGAGCATCGCGTTGCGCATGTCTTCCGTGCGCGTCGCGCCGATGAAGATGCCGTCGAGCTGGAACGCCCAGACGCCGAGCAGCGGCGCCGCCGCGGCCCACGGCAGATACTCCCTCGCCGCGAGCCGCGTGGTCGCGTCGACGGTCAGGAGATCGATCAGCACGGGCCCGCACGCCGCGAACACGGCCGCGATCAGGACGGCGATGCCGGCCGCCCACGCCGTCGTCATCCGCGTCGCGACGACGAGGCCCGCTCGATGCGCGGCGCCGACGGCGCGGCCGACGAGCGTCTCGGTCGCGAACGCGATCCCGTCGAGGAAGAACGCGGCGACGGAGACGAACTGCAGCAGCACGGCGTTCGCCGCGAGGATCACGTCGCCCTGCCGCGCGCTCTCGGCATTGAACCAGACGAAGACCGCGAGGAGCGCGAGCGTCCGGACCATGATGTCGACGTTGACGGTGAGCATCCGCCTGAGCCGCGCGGGATCGGCGAGCCGCACGAGCGACGACGCGCCGCCGACGCGACGCGCCTCGCGCCGCGCGATCGCGAGCCCCGCGGCCACGGCGGCCGTCTCCGCGAGCAGCGTGCCGAGCGCGACGCCGCGGACGTCCCAGCCGAAGCCGAGCACGAACAGCGCGTCGAGCACGATGTTCGTCACGTTCAGCAGCAGCTGGAGCACGAGCCCGAGGTGCGTGCGGCCGAGCCCGATGATCCAGCCGAGCAGCGCATAGTTCGCGAGCGTGACGGGCGCGGCCCAGATGCGGATATCGAAGTAGCTCCGCGCGAGCGACTCGACGCGCTCGCTGCCGTCGAGGAACGCGAACGCGGCTTCCCGGATCGGCCGCTGCAGCACGATCAGCACGAGGCCGGCCGCGGCAGCGATCAGGAGCGCCCGGCCGAGCACGGCGCGGACCTCGTCCGCGTCGCCCGCGCCGTGCGCCTGGGCCGTCAGCCCCGTCGTGCCCATCCTGAGGAAGCTGAACGCCCAGAACACGAACGTGAACACGAGCGCGCCGAGGGCGACCGCGCCGATGTACGCCGGGTCCGGAATGCGGCCGACGACGCCGGTGTCGACGACACCGAGCAGCGGCGTCGTCACGTTCGAGATCATCACCGGCACCGCGATCGCGAAGATCGATCTGTGCGTCAGCGGCGGCGCTCTGTGGCTCATCGGCATCGCGGCAAACGAGGACGGGGGCGGCGCGTTCGGCGACAATAGCGGCGCCGCGCGCTCGTTCAGCGAGCGCGGCAAGTGTATAGGAGCGCCCGAGACCGATGTTGCAGAGCAGCGATCGCATCCTGACGACCCACGTCGGCAGCCTGCCCCGGCCGCAGGCCGTGGTCGAGCTCCTGCTCCGGAAGGAGCGCGGCGAGCCGTACGACCATGCGGCGTTCGACGCGGAGCTCGCGCGGGCCGTCGACGCGGTCGTGGCCCGGCAGGTCGAGATCGGCCTCGACATCGTCAGCGACGGCGAGACGGCCAAGATCGGCTACGCGACGTACGTCAAGGACCGGCTGTCGGGCTTCGAGGGCCACACGCCCCGGCTGCCGAGCCTCGATCTCGCGCCGCATCCCGAGCTCCGCGAGGCGATGGCGCGGATGACCGGGCCGCAGCAGTTCCGGCGCCCCGCATGCGTCGGCCCGATCGAGGTCGTCGATCGCACCGCGCTCGAGCGGGACCTCCGCAACCTGCGCGCCGCGGTCGACCGCCACGGCGTGCGCGAGGCCTTCATGAACGCGGCGTCGCCCGGCGTGATCTCCGCGTTCCAGCAGAACCGCTTCTATCCGACGCACGAGGCGTACGTCGAGGCGATCGCGGCCGCGATGCGCGACGAGTACGAGGCGATCGTCGGCGCCGGCTTCGTGCTGCAGCTCGACTGCCCGGACCTCGCGATGGCGCGGCACACGGGCTTCCAGGAGCTCTCGGAGACCGAGTTCCTCGCGCGAGCGCACCATCAGGTCGACGCGCTGAACGATGCGGTCCGGAACATCCCGGCCGAGTCGATGCGAATGCACGTCTGCTGGGGCAACTACGAGGGACCGCACGATCACGACATCCCGCTCGAGAAGATCCTCGACATCGTGCTTCGCGCGAAGCCGCAGGCCGTGCTGTTCGAGGCAGCGAACCCGCGTCACCGGCACGAATGGGCCGTCTGGAAGGCCGCGCGGATCCCCGACGACAAGGTCCTGATCCCGGGCTGCATCATGTCGACGACGAACTACGTCGAGCACCCGGAGCTCGTCGCGCAGCAGCTCTGCCAGTACGCCGACATCGTCGGCCGCGAGCGCGTGATCGCCGGGTCCGACTGCGGCTTCGGCACGTTCGCCGGGACGAGCCGCGTCGATCCGGGCATCGCATACAAGAAGCTGCGTGCGCTCGTCGAAGGCGCCGAGCGGGCGTCGCGGCGCCTGTGGCGCCGCTGAGCGGCGGTGTTTTAACGGTTAATCAACCGTAGATAACTCTCGGTTTCTCCGGGGGACGAGCTACCGTCGGCGTATCTCGTGAGCCATGCGGGCGCGCCCGCGCCCGAGGAACCATGATCAAGACGCTACCGCTTACCGTGTGGCCGCTCGCCGCGGCCGTCGGCGCCGCCGTGTCGGCCCCTGCCCTCGCGCAGCGCGTCGACGAGGAGGTCGTCGTCACGGGCCGCCGCCTCGAGGAAACGATCCCGCAGGAGCTCGAGCGCTTCGGCAATCGGCTCGAGACGGTGGACCGCGGCGCGATCGACCTCGGCGGCTTCAACGATCTGTCGCAGACGCTGCAGATGCAGGTTCCGGCGTTCTACGTCGCGCCGAAGAACGGTCCGTTCGATTACATGAACTGCTCGCTGCAGGGCTCGCGCTGCGAGGACGTGCTGTTCCTCGTCGACGGTGTGCGGATCGCGAACCGGCTCTACAACACGACGACGCCGCTCGACACGATCCCGGCGCACACGATCGACCGCGTCGAGGTGCTGTACGGCGGCCAGGGCATCTTCTACGGCACGCAGTCCGTCGCCGGCGTCGTGAACATCGTGACGAGCGAGTTCACCGGCGAGCCCGGCGGCCACGTCGACATCGGCTTCGACGAGCACGACGGCACGCACGTGTCGGCCGACTACCGTACCGGCTTCGACGGCCACAACTTCGTGCTGTTCGCGTCCCGCGACGAATCCGACGGCTTTCAGCCGTTCGCCGACGAGGATTTCGAGCCGAGCGCGACGATGCGGAAGCGCGGCTACGAGGTGTCGTCGTTCGGCCTCAAGTACGGCTACGACTTCTCGCCCGGGTCCCGGCTGTCCGTGCTCGTGCAGCGCACCGAAAACGACGTCGACAACGCGCTGCCGTACGCCGTCGCGGAGCGCGACAACCGGCGCGTCGAGGATCTCGTCACGATGAAATGGGATTACGCGCTCGGCGACGACGTGGACCTCTACGTGAAGGCGTACTACCACGACTGGGACACGCGCTGGGACGACGTCCGCAACGACCTCGGCCCGAACGGCGAGCTGACCGGAACCCGGACCATGCTGTTCGACGACGCGTTCTGGGGCTTCGAGGACTACGGCGTGACGGCGCTCGCCAGCATCCGCGCGAGCGACCTCATCGAGTACTCGGTCGGCTACGACTTTCAGCGCTTCTGGGGCAACGACGAGGTCTGGCTGATTCAGGACAAGACGGAGACGGCGCACGCGGTCTACGGGCAAGTGCGCACGTCCGACGCGGCGCTGCCGCGCTCGGACGTCGCGTTCGGCGTGCGCTACAACACGACGAGCGGCAACGCCGACGGCGCCGTCTGGAACCTGAGCGCCCGGCACAATCTGACCGACCGGCTGTACCTGCGCGGCCAGGTCGGCACGTCGTTCCGGCTGCCGGATGCCGAGGAGCTCTACCTCAGGGACTGCTGCGAGGTCGGCAACCCGAACCTCGAGTCCGAGGAGAGCCGCAACCTCGAGATCGGCCTCGGCGGCGGATCCGTCGGCGGCGCGTTCGGCTGGCAGCTCGTCTACTTCACGCGAGAGGTCGACAACCTGATCGGCATCGACTTCGACGATCCGGCGTTCCCGGACGGCATCTACACGAACTTCGATCAGACAGCGGAGTTCGACGGCTTCGAGCTGATCCTGAACGGCCGGCTCAGCGACACGTTGTCGGCGACCTTGAGCTACACGACGAACGACGCCGAGCTCGACGGCTCCGGCGAGCAGATCCAGGACATCCCGGAGACGCTCGCGAAGCTCGGGCTGACGTACCGCTCGGCCGCCGCGCCGTTCGAGCTCGGCCTCTCCGTCGTCAACGTCGGCGACGTCTTCGACGAAGTGAGCCGGATCGGCCGGATCGAGCACGGCGGGTACACGGTCGTGGATCTGTCGGCGGCGTACTATCTCGACGCCGAGCGGCGCCATCGGATCGGCGCGCGGATCGAGAACGCATTCGACGAGGAGTACGCGACGTCGCTCGGCCGCGGCACGCGTGACCTCGACGGCTCCGCGTACCTCTATCGCAATCTCGGCGCGCCGCGCACGCTGAACGTGAGCTACAGCTTCCGCTGGTGACCGCGCGGCCTCGCCGCCCGCGCCGTGCGCGCCGGCGGCGAGCCTGGCGATTCGGCCTTTGGCCGGCGGCGAGCCGCGTGATCAGCCCTTGGCCGGGGGCTCGAGGCGGTTGCGCTCCGCGAACATCCTCGCCGCGTCGAGGAACGCCTCGACGCGCGTGACGCGCTCGCGCAGCGCGACGACGTCGTTGCGCAATGCGCCGAGCTCCTCGCGCGACGTGCGCGCGAGCGCGGCCACCTGCGCGCCCACGGCCTCGACGCGCTGCGACAGGAGGATCGTCTCGCGCAGGGCTTTCAGGACATCGCGCACCATCAGCGGCTCCCCCCGGCCGCGTTGCGCCGGCGAGGCTTCGCCGACCGGGCCCGCGCCGGCGCGAGCTCGGCGCGCGCGTCCGTGCCGTGCTCGCCGGTCCGCTCGGCGCGGAGCTCGCGCAGGTATCGCTCGGTCGCCGCGATCTCCGCCTCGGCCGACTCGAGCGCCCGCGCGGTCTTCGCGTTCTGCTCGACGAGCGCCGCGAGCGCCTCCCGGATCTCGTCGTCCGCATCGGCGTCCGCGCCGCCGCGCGGATCGTACGCCTCGAGGGCCCGGCGGACGATCTCGGACTCGGAGACGCCCGTCGCCGCGCGCAGCTTCCGCAGGCGCTCGTTCTGCGCTTCGCTCAGCAGGATCTGTTTCCTGATCGTCGCCATGGGACCCTCGCTACACCTTCCTACACAATTGTCGGCGATTGTGCAGCCCTACACAACCCGGCGGCGGCCGGGCCCCGCGCGGACGGCCCCCGCGCGACTTGCCGCGTGCCGGGCCGGCGGATAGAGTTGCGCGTCCCACGATGGGTTTGGACACTGCGCACAGCCCCCTCGTCCCGGTCGGCCACGGATGATCCGGAGTTCCCGTTGAGACGTTCCATCATGATCGCGAAGCTGCACGGCCTGCGCGTCACGGGCGCAGACCTGCACTACGAAGGCTCGATCGCGCTCGACCCCGACCACTGCGAGCAGGTCGGGCTCCTGCCGTTCGAGTTCGTCGAGATCTGGAACAAGACGACGGGCTCGCGGATCAGCACGTACGTGATCTACGGCGAGCGCGGCGGCCGGGGCTGCGCGCTGAACGGCGCGGCCGCGCGCTCCTGCCAGATCGGCGACGAGCTGATCATCGCGGCCCGGGCCGAGGTCGAGCCCGACGAGCTCGAGAGCGTGCGACCGCGGGTCGCGCTGTTCGATGCGGGCAACCGGCTCGTCGAGCTGCACGAGTACGCGTTCGAAGCCGACGGCGGCCGCTGGCGGATCGTCCGGACGAGCCGCCCGAAGCCGCGCGCGGCCGCGCGCCGGGATTCTCGTTAGCCCTCTCGCCCGCACGCACGAAAGCTTCGCTTCGCTAACTTCGACAATCCGCATCCCGGACGCCTAGCGGACCTCGCGGTTCGTCCGCTACTATCGGTCAGCGGCATTCTTCGGGACGTTGCCGCCCACTCGCGACTCCTCAGGCACCGCGTGCCGACCCGCGCGCGGCCGATCCGTGCCCGCTCGAGACGCGCGAGGGGATCTCGAGGCAGGGGGGCTATGAGGCTTTTCGGGCGAATGGTTCTCGGCACGGTCCGCGACATGGCGCCCGTCGTCCTCGTCGTCCTGTTCTTCCACTCGATCGTTCTCGGCCAGCCGATCTCGCGCCTCTTTCCGTTGGTCGAGGGCGCGCTGCTCGTCGTCGCGGGACTCGTGCTGCTCGTCTACGGTCTCGAGCTCGCCCTGTTCCCGCTCGGTGAAGCGCTTGCCAACGCGCTCGCGTTGCGCGGCAGCTTCGTGTGGCTCGTGGTGTTCGCGTTCCTGCTCGGCTTCGGGACCACGTTCGCGGAGCCCGCGCTCACGGCCGTAGCCGCTGAAGCGGCAAGGGCCGCCGCGTCGAGCGGCGCGATCGACCACACTCCCGAATCGCTCGAGCGCTACGCGTTCGGCCTCAGGTTCGTCGTTGCGCTCGCCGTCGGCTGTGCGCTCACGCTCGGCGTCGTGCGGATCGTGTTCGGCTGGCCGCTGCCTCCGCTCGTGATCGGCGGCTACGTGCTCGTCGTCGCGCTGACGTTCGTCGCGCCGCCGGCCATCGTCGGCATCGCGTCCGACTCCGGGGGCGTCACGACGTCCGTGATCACCGTGCCGCTCGTGACGGCGCTCGGCATCGGGCTCGCGTCGTCGCTCGCCGGACGCAACGCGATGAGCGACGGATTCGGAACGATCGCGCTGGTGCTCGTGATGCCAATGCTCTTCGTGATGGCCTACGGAGCGCTTCTCTCATGGATCTGATGCGGGAGCTTTGGTCGACCCTCGGCGAGACGGCCAAGGACGTGCTGCCGGTGGCATCGTTCATGCTGTTCGTGTACTGCGTCGTGCTGCGGCAGAAGCTCGCCCGCGCGAGGAACGTCATCGCCGGGCTCGGGTTCGTGACGGTCGGACTCGCGCTGCTGCTGCTCGGCGTCGACAAGGCTTTGTTCCCGGCAGGGCGGATGATGGTCGAGCAGCTCTCGCCGGCGGATGCGCACGACGCCTCCGCCGCGCCGAGCTGGACGAGCTTTCACCTGATCTACCTCTTCGCATTTTGCATAACGTTCGCGGCCGCGATCGCGGAGCCTGCCCTCTTCGCCGTCGCGCAGCGCGTCAACGAGCTCTCCGGCGGCGCGATCAACACGTGGGGCTTGCGGATCGCGGCGGCCGCAGGCGTCGCGCTCGGCGTGACCCTCGGCTGCATGCGCGTCGTCGCCGGCGTCCCGCTGCACTGGTGCCTGATCGCGGTGTTCCTGGTCATCGCGGTCCAGACGGTCACGGCGCCGCGCGTGATCCTGCCGCTCGCCTACGACACCGGGGGCGTGAGCACGACCGTCGTGACCGTCCCCGTCGTCGCCGCGCTCGGGCTCGGCCTCGCCGAGCTCCTCCCGGCCCGCAACCCGCTGCTCGACGGCTTCGGCATGGTCGCGATGGCCTGCACGGTCCCCGCCATTACGGTGCTCGCCTACGCGCAAATCGCGATGCTGCTCGAGAATCGGGCCCGACGCCGCAGGCCCGAATCGGATTAGCCGCCGAGGAGGTCGTCATGCACTTCAAGCTGCTGGTCGTGTTTACAGAAGATCGGATGACCGACGCGATCATGAATGCGGCGCGGGAGGCCGGCGCGACGGGCTGCACCGTGATCCATCATGCGCGCGGGCAGGGAATGAAGAAGCAGACGAGCTTTTTCGGCATGTCGCTCGCCGCGCCCCGGGATATCCTTCTGATGATCGTCGAGGAGCACCTTAGCCGTAGAATATTGGAGCACGTGCGCGACGTCGGCGAGTTCGACGCGAGGCCCGGCACGGGATTGGCATTCCAGATCGACGTCGAGGACGCGGTCGGCGTGGTCAAACAGGCAGAGAAGCTGGTCGGAGTGTTGGAGGAGCAAATATGAAAGACGACGTCACCGTCCGCGACGTGATGCGCACGAGCGTCACGTTCGTCGACGGTAACATCGATGTCATGGAGGCGATGCGGATCATGAAGCGCGTCGGCGCAACGAGCCTCATCGTCGAGAAACGCAACGAGCGGGACGAGTACGGCATGCTGCTCTTCTCCGACATCGCGAAGGAGGTGATCGCGAAGGACCGGGCGCCGGAGCGCGTGAACGTTTACGAGATCATGGCGAAGCCGGTGATCTCGGTACGGCCGGACATGCGGATCCGGTATTGCGCACGGCTCTTCGAGCGGTGCGGCATCAGTCATGCGCCGGTCATCGAGAACGACAAGGTGATCGGCATCGTGAGCTACTACCTGCTCGTGCTCGGGTCGATCGACCTCGACTAGCACCCTCTCCCGCCGTCGAATCAGGATCCGCAGCCGGAGCGTCGGCCGCGTCACGCGTTCCAGTGGCTCAGGTCGCGGCCGATCAACGCCTCGAGCTCGCGGTTCTTGTCGCGATAGTACGTGTCCGTCAGGTGGCGCCTGATGCTCGGCGGCATCGGCGGGATCACGCCCGAGTTGCGGCGTTCGATCCAGCGCGCGGGCGAGTGGAGATCCAGGCGCCGCAGGACCTTCGCGCCCCAGAACAGCCAGCGGTGCTTGACGGTGAGCGGCTGCGTCGCGGCCGCGTTGATGCGGTGGTCGACGAGCGGCGGAACGAACGAGGGGTCGACCCCGATGAACGAGTAGATCGACGAGAGGAACCGGCGCGGATCGGCCTTCAGGTCGTCGTACAGCAGGATCAGCATCTGCTCGCGGTCGAAATGCCGCAGGTAGGTGCTCAGGTGGTCGATATAGCAGCCTTCCTTCAGCAAGCCCGGCTGCTCCTGCAGCTTGCGCTCGAACGGCAGGTCCTTGCGATGCGCGAATCGTCCTCGCGCGTTCCAGTACTTCGAGTAGAGGCGATCCACGGGGTTGCGCAGGCACGCGATCAGCTTGGCGTTCGGCAGGTGCGCCTTGATGCGCGGCGCCGCGACCTCGGCGTCATGCAGGTACTCGGGGCTCACCTCGCCGATCTTCGCGCCCGGGGGCGCATTCTCGAAGAACGACTCGTAGTACGCGAGGCCCCTGTCGTAATGGCGGTTGAAGAAGTGGATCTCCTTCTGCCGCGGCACGAAGACTTGCGGATGCTTTTCGAGGTTCTTGAATATCCACGTGCTGCCTGACCGTGCGGCACCGAGGACGATGAAGTCGGGTAGCATCGTTGTTCTTCTCCCGCGTGCTCGCGCGCTCCCGCCGCGCGCCGCTCGCTTTCCGCAGGACGACGTGATCCAGTCTCGGGCAGCGTCGAATTCGACGTCAACCGCCGTCGCCACGTACTCGTGCTCGCACCGATTGACTCCCGCGGCACACTACGCGTGTTCAGCGCGCGGAATGAACGCGAGCACCGCGTAGGCCAGGAACACCGAGAGCATCGATAGCCATCGGAACAATGAGGTTCGACCGCTTTCCTTCGACGCATCGCTTGGTCAGGCGTCCCCGACGAAGCAGGGGCTTCGGCATCGTCCCGAGGATCGCGTGCTGACGCCGCCGGTCGACGTGCTCCGCTACGCGCGAGCCGCGGCCGATGCGTGGCGCGGCGAGGACGTGCGGCTGGCCGGCGCGTCACTCCGCGTGCCGGGTCCGCGGCGGATCCGTCTCGCCGTCGTCGGCGGGAACCTGCGCATTCATCGACTGATCGACGCGCTCGCGAGCCCCGGGGCGACGGTCGTCGACGTCGGCGCCAACATCGGCTACAACGCGGTGCACGCCGCGCGCCGCGTCGGCTCACGAGGACGCGTCGTCGCGGTCGAGCCCGCGCCGGACAATCTCGCCGTGCTCGAGCGGAACGTCGCGGCCGCCGGGCTCTCGAACGTGATCGTCCGCCCGGTCGCCGCGGGCCGCGAAGTGGGACGCAGGAAGCTCTATCTGCGCGGAGAGACGAGCGCGGTCAACAGCTTCTACCCGGAGAGCTGCTACGCGCAGGTTACGGACGTCGTCGACGTTCCGGTCGCGCCGCTCGACGGGCTCGTCGACGGCGACGCGGACCTCGTGAAGATCGACGTCGAGGGCGCCGAGCTCGACGTGCTCGAAGGCATGACGCGCCTGCTCGGTCGGCCGAATCTCGCGCTGATCGTGGAGTGGCACCCAGAGCTGCAGAGCATGGCCGGTCACGACGCGGACGCGCTGCCGCGGTGGCTCCTCGCGCGCGGGTGGAAACTGCACGCGGCATCGCACCTCGCGACGCGGCCCTGCACCGCGGCCGACGTGCCGGCGCTCTGTGCCCGGCTGCTGCGAGCCGGGCGACCGGTCGAGCTCGTGGCACGGCGATGATCGCGCGCCGCAAGAGACAGGGAGGAGGAGCCTGCCTCGAATCCTCGAGGCAAGACCGACCCGTGGCTCCGTGTCGGCTCTTACCCGCGTCCCCGGAACGAACGGAACGTGGCTGGTGCTGGCGGACGGATTCGAACCGCCGACCGGCTGATTACAAATCAGCTGCTCTACCGACTGAGCTACGCCAGCGCCGGGGTCATTATAGCGGGGCCGCCGCAGGCCGAAGCGACACGAGAAAAGGGGCGCCGGAGACGAGCGCCCCCGGCGAGGTCTTCTTGTTGCTCGTCGTTATCGTTGTAGCCGCCTCTCGAGAGGCTTCCTGTTCGGATCGGGCCGGCATTACGCCCGCTGCCGGCCCGCCGTCGTCACTCGGGCTTCCGCGCGCGGATCAAGATCTTCTGCGTCTTCCCGGCGACGGACGGATCGCGCACGCCGATCGTCTTCGGGTCGTCCGGATTCGCGAGCAGATCCGACTCGGCTTCGATGACGAAGCCGGCCGCCTCCAGCGCCTCCTTCGCCGCCGCAGGCTCGACGCGATGCAGCTGCGCGTTGTTCTCCCCCGCGACGCCTTCGTGATCGATGAAGCCGAGCACGCCGCCCGGCTTCAGCGCCGCGAAGATGTCCTCGAGAAACGCCTTGCCGGCCTCGAGCCCGCCGCGATTGTACTGGTCGTGGAAGTTGTTCGACGTGATCGCGACGTCGACCTGCCCCGCGGCCTCGGAGTCGCTGATGTCGCCGTGCAGCGGCTCGACGTTACCGAGCCGCTCGACGATCTCGCGCTCGCGCGCGAGGAACTGCTCGCCGCCGCGCTGGACCATGAACTCCGGGCTGTGCATGTATACCTTGCCCGACGGCCCGACGGCCGGCGACAGCACCCCGGTCCAATAGCCGCCGCCCGAGATGACGTCGAGCGCCGTCATGCCGTCCTCGACGCCGAGGAATTTCAGGACCTCGATGGGCTTGTCGCTCTGATCGCGCGTCTTGTGCTCGGCAGACCGATCCGGCGACGCGAGCGCCTCCTCGAGCCGCGCCTGCTGATCCTGCGCGTGCACGCCCGCCGCGCTGCCGAGCGCGAGCACCACCAACGGCAACCAGCTTCGCTTGATGAATCGCATATGAGCTCCTTCTTTTGCTTGTCGACTCTCCCGCCCTCTCCCCTGCCGGCCCGATCGTCCGGATCGGGTCGCGCGGCTCGGTCGTGCGCACTTCGACGTGCGTCTCGTTCTCGGACGCGCTCCACCTTAGCGCAAGTGTCCGGCGCAGGGGAGCGGCCGAGCGCGGCGAAACCTGAAGAATCGCGAACGCGTGGCTCGCGATCGAGCCTAGGTCAAGCGTCGTTCGGGCACGGCGACTGTCCGATGCGGTCCTGCCGGATGCCGAGCGCGTCGAGATCGAGCTCGCGCCCCGCCGGCACCGCCACGTCGAGCCAGCGCACGATGCCCGGCCTGGACCGCTCGGCGATGACCGGCACGAGGCCGATGCGGCGCACCTGCTGCTCCAGGCGGCCGGCCCGCGTCATGTCGTTGAACACGCCGAGCGAAATGATGTCGCCGTCTTCCTCGCCCGGGATCAGATACGCATCCGGCAGGCCGTTCTCGTGCAGCCGCGCGAGCATCGCGTTCGCTTCGTCGCGGGTCGGAATCGCGTTGATGTGGACCCAGAAGCCGACCCAGATCTCGCCTTCCGCGCTGCGGGAAGACGACGTGTAGCCGGCCGCGGCGAGCGCCGCGGCGGCGGCCTCGGCGCGCGCGTCGGTCGGGAACGGGCCGATGCTGACGCAGCGGTCCGACGCGTCGCTCGCGTCGGCGGCGCGCGCATCGACGTTGCTCGCATTGGCCGCGCGCGCAGCGGCGCCGCTCGTGTCGGCTGCACTCGCGACGCGCTCGCTCGAGCTCGTCGGCCCGCTCGAGCCGCGGTCGTTCGCGCCGGGGTCGTTCGGGCCGGGCGGGTTCGCGCCGGGCGGGTTCGTGCCGCGCTCGCTCGCGGGCGGCGCCGAAGTCGCGGGCGTCGCGGAGCCGGTCTCGCCGGAGCCCGCGTTCTCGCCGAAGCCCGCGTTCGCTTCGGCGCCTTCGTCCTCCTTGGACGCAACCTTATCTTCGACTTTATCTTCGACGCCGGCCTCGATCTCGCCGACGAGACGAATCGGCAGACCGCTCGCGCGCGGCGTCGACGGCTTCGGCGACGGTGCGTCATACCAGATCGCCCACGCAGCGAACGCGAGGTTCGCGAGCACGAGCGCGAAGAACACGTTGCGCATCAAGTCTCGGCCGGTTCGGCTGCCGCCGCCGCGCCCCCGGGCGGCGTTTCCGCGGCGATGAGTGCGAGTCCCTTGAGGACCAAGTCTGCCTCGACCTGCACTTCCGTTTCCAGCCACGGACGCAGCACGTCCGCCTCGCCGCCCGAAAGATAGACGACCGGCGGAATACCGAGCTCGGCCGCGACGATCGCCGTCGCGCGATCGAATGCGGCCGCGGGACCGAGCAGCGCGCCGTAGCCGACCGCGTCCTCGGTGCTGCGGCCGAGCATCCCGAGGCCGGTCGGCCGGCCGGCGGCCGGCGGCGTCGTGCCGATCCGGTGCGTGTTGCGCGCGAGCGCGTCCGCGGCGATCCGCGGTCCGGCGAGGATCAGGCCGCCGAGATGACGGCCGCGCACGTCGACGGCGTCGAACGTGAGCGCGGTGCCGGCATTGATGACGCACGCGGGCCGCGGACCGTCCGGACGCGCGGCCGCGGCGCGGTACGCGGCGATCACCGAAACCCACCGATCGACGCCGAGCCGCGACGGGTCGCGGTACGCGCAGCGCACGCCGAGCATCTCCGCGGCCGTGCGCACGATCTCGATGTCGACGCCGAAGCGTTCCTTCACGGCCGCGCCGAGCCGAGCGGCGATCGCGTCCCCGGCGACGTTCGCGACGACGACGCGCTCGACGGGCCCGGTCCCGAGCGACTCCGTGAGGGCCCGGATCGCGCCGTCGACGTCGCCTGCGTGCAGCGCGTTGTCGCGCTCGCGAAGCCGCCCGGCCTCGGCCTTCGCCCACTTGATGCGCGCATTGCCGATGTCGACGACGACGGTCGTCATGCCGACGCCCCGCTTTCCGCGGCCGCTCGGATCGAAACATCGCCCGCGAGGACGCGCCGCCGCGAGCCGTCGGCGGCCTCGACGACGAGCGCGCCGTCCGCGTCGACGCCGCGCGCGATGCCCGCACTGCGCGTGCGGCCGTCGTCGACGATGACCTCGCGCCCGAGCAGCACGTCCGCGGCCGTGAAGGCGTCGCGAAAGGCCGCGAAGCCGTCCTGTTCGAACGTCTCGACGAGCGCGACGAGCTCGTCGACGAGCGCGGCGGCGAGCGTGACCCGGGCCGTCGGGCGGCCGCCGGTCGCGGTGGCGAGGTCGACTGCGCCGGCGGGCCAGTCCGAGAGCCGACCGAGCTCGGCCGGCGGCACGGCGACGTTGATCCCGATGCCGATCACGACGTGCGCGTCACCGGCTCCGCCGGCCTTGTGCTCTACGAGGATCCCGCCGAGCTTGCGGCCGCGCCACGTGAGGTCGTTCGGCCACTTGAGCCCGACGTCGACGCCGCATGCGGTCCGAACCGCGCGGCGCGCGGCGACCCCGGCCGCGAGCGGCAGCGCGGCGAGCTCGCGGGCGGCGCGCGCGGTGCGGGTCGCGGCGGACAGGCAGAGGCACGTGCCCGGCGGCGCGGTCCAGCAGCGGCCGCGTCGGCCGCGCCCCGCGTGCTGGTGATCGGCGATCGCGACGTCGAGCGCGCCGCGGGCCGGCGGCGGCGCCTCGAGCAGGTACCGGTTCGTCGAATCGAGCGACGCGAAGACGTCGAGCCGCTCGACGCGCCGCGCGGCCGCGGGCGCGAGCGCCGCGAGGATCCGGTCGGCGTCGAGCCGATCGGCGAACGAGGCCGGTGCCGGCGTGGATGCGTGCGACATGCTCGACGCCTCCCGGCGACCGATTCTACTGCCCTCGCGCGCGGCCGAAGCGCGGCTCGGTGCGATCCAGCATACGCCGGATGTTGCCGCGGTGCGTGTAGACGATCAGCGCCGCGACGCACACGCCGAACGCGAGGAAGCCCTGCTCCTCCGGCCAGCGCACGACGGCGATGAAGGCGACGGCGACGACGGAGGCCGTCATCGTCGCGAGGCCGACGAATCCCGTCACCACGATGACGCCGATCCAGCACGCGATCACCGGGGCCGCGAGCATCGGGTCGAGCCAGATCAGGAGACCGGCCGCGGTCGCGCCGCCCTTGCCGCCCCTGAAGTCGAACCAGACCGGGAACACGTGGCCGAGCACGGCGCCGAAGCCGACCGCGTACAGCAGCAGGTCACGCGGCACGTCCGGATCGAAGCCGACGCCGGGGATATCGAGACCGGGCAGCCACGCCGCGGCGATGATGCCCTTGCCGACGTCGATGACCATGACCCAGAGCGCGAACCACTTGCCCTGCGTGCGCAGCGCGTTCGTGCCGCCCGGGTTGCCGCTGCCGGCCTTGCGGATATCGACACCGCCCTTCAGGTAGCCGACGACGAGGCTGCCGAGCACCGAGCCGAGCAGGTAGGCCAGCGTGAACTTGAGACCGAGCTCGATCATTTCCGACGCAATGGTACGCGGTTTGGTTTCGGCGAGAAGGCTGCCGCGGACGCGGCGGCATCAGCCCCCGAGCCACGCATCGCGGCGCGCGACCGCGGCCGCATCGGCGGCGTCGACGACCCGCAGCCAGCACGTGTCCGGCGGCGCGGCGGTGAGCACGAGGCCGACCTCGAGCAGCTCGTCGCCCCGGAAGACCGTCGCCGTGATGCGCTCGCCGTCCTCGAAGCGCGCGAGGCGGCGCTTGAGGTTGCGCTCGCCGACGCGGAGCCGGTCGAGCGCGATCAGCACGTCGCCCGGCGAGAGCCCCGCGCGCTGCGCGGGCCCGCCGTCGAGCACGGCCGTGAGCTCGAGCCCGTCCGGGCGCGCGCGGTACGTGACGCCGAGCGTCAGCGGCGGGGCCTGCCCGTTCGGCGGAGCGGGCGTGCCGCCGCGGTCGTCGGGCCCGAAGCTCGGACGGAGCTCGAGCGCGATGCCGAACTCGGCCAGGAGCTCGCCGAGCGGCAGATCCTCCGTGCCGCGGATCGCGCGGTCGAAGAATGCGCCGAGCTCGATGCCGGCGACCTCCTCGGCGAGCCGCTCGAAGCCGTCCTCCGGCACGCCGATGCCGGTCGCGCCGTAGCGCCGCCAGAGCTCGCGGACGACGTCGTCGAGGCTCGATGGCGTGCGGCGCCTGAGCTCGAGGTCGAGCGCGAGAGCGACGAGCGCGCCCTTCACGTAATAGCTGATGCTCGCGTTCGGCGCGTTCGGCTCGGGCTTATAGAGCACGTCCCACGCGTTGAAGCTCGAATCGGCGAGCGTCTGCCGGAATCGTCCCGGCGTGCGGTAGACCCGCGTCAGCGTCTGGCCGAGCCGCCTCAAGTACGCGTCCCGGCCGATCAGGCCGCTGCGCAGCAGGAACAGGTCCTGGTAGTAGCTCGTGATGCCTTCGAAGACCCAGAGCAGCCGCGTGTGATTGCGGCGCTCGAGACGGTACGGGACGAACGCGGCCGGCTTCGTCCGCTTCACGTGCCACGCGTGGAAGTATTCGTGGCTCGCGAGCGCGAGGAACTGCTGGTAGTCCGCCGGGACGCCGGGCTCGCCGGGCTTCGGCAGGTCGTCGCGGTCGAAGATGAGGCTCGACGAGGCGCGGTGCTCGAGCCCGCCGAAGCCGTCGCCGACCGCGAGGCCGAGGAACCAGTAGCGATCGAACGGCGGCGGACGGCCGAAGAAGTCGATCTGCGTCTCGCAGAGCTGGCGCAGGTCCGCCGCGACGCGGTCGAGGTCCGACTCGAAGCGCCCGGCGACGACGAGCCGATGCGGCACGCCGGCCGCGTCGAAGTCGACGCGCTCGAAATGCCCGATCTCGAACGGGTGATCGATCAGCTCGTCGTAGTCGTCGGCGCGGTAGCGGCCGAAGCCTCGCTCGTCGACGGCCTCCGCGCGCATCGCGGTCGCGACGCGCCAGTCCGCGAAGCGCTCGTCGGCCGGAGGCTCGAGCTCGAGCTCGACCGGCTCGTGCTCGCGGCCTTCCGGGATCAGGAACAGGCACGTCCCGTTGAAATATGCGCGGGCGTGATCGAAGTACGCGCCGCGCACGGACCGATCGAGCGCGTAGACCTCGATCGTGACGACGAGCTCGCGCTCGGCGCCGCGGAACCACCACGACGCCTTGTCCGCCTGCTCGGCGACGAGCGGCCGGCCGCCGCTCTCGCCGCGGATCGCGACGACATGGCGCGCGAACTCCCTGAGCAGATAGCTGCCCGGGATCCACGACGGCATCCGCACGCACTGCGACGGCGCCGGATCGCCGATGCGAAGCTCGACCTCGAACAGGTGGCGGCTCGGATCGAGCAGCCTCACACGATAACGAATCAGCGTCGCTCCTCCCTGACCGTCGAACCCGGGCGAACGACCGCCCGGATAGCTCCTCATATAACGCGGTCCTTCGCCGTCGGCCCGCGCATTCTCGCACACTCTTGCAAATCCCCGCGGCCGCTCCTATCGTGCGGGCAGGCGGTGCTCTGCCGGAGTTAAAAGGGAACGCAGTCGGAAGCTGCGGCTGTCCCCGCAACTGTAGACGGCGAGGATTCGCGTGCTGCGGCCACTGGAGTCGTCTCTGGGAAGGCCTCGCGAAACCGTTCGAGCCGTGAGCCAGGAAACCTGCCGCCGACGTCGTCCTTCCGCATGCCGGGGAAGCATGCGGTGCGGCAACCCCGTCGTGGCGACAACTCTTTGAAGTGAACGCGGGCCGGGCCCGCGCGCCGCGACGCCCACCGTATCGGCGCGCTCCCGCCCCTCCTTGGGAGTTGAAGCATGCCGAAGCGGAAGATCCGTGCGTGGCCTTGCGCCGCGCTGCCGTTCGCGCCGTTCTGCGTCGTCCTCGCGGACGACGGCGCACCCCGCGAAGAGCCGATCGAGAACGTCGTCGTGACGGCGTCGCGGATCGCGGTGCCGGCCGAGCAGGTCGGCTCGAGCGTCACGGTAATCACCGACGAGATGCTCGCGCTCCGCCGGCCGACGTTCGTCGCCGACGCGCTGCGCGACGTGCCGGGCCTCGCCGTGAGCCGCGCCGGCGGCTACGGCGGCGTCACGCAGGCGCGGCTCCGCGGCGCCGAAGGCAACCACACGCTGGTCCTGATCGACGGCGTCGAGGCGAACAATCCGGTGTCGGGATCCGAGTTCGACTTCGCGAGCCTCGCGGCCGCCGACATCGAGCGCATCGAGGTCCTGCGCGGTCCGCAGAGCGCGCTCTACGGCAGCGACGCGATCGGCGGCGTGATCAACGTGATCACGCGGGGTGCTGCGCCCGGGTTCGACGCGACGTTCGGCGTCGAGGCGGGCAACCTCGGCACGCACGCGACGACGCTCTCCGCGGGCGGCGGGACGTCGCGTGCGAGCGGCCGCGTGCATGCGGCGCGCTTCACGACCGACGGCAGCAACATTTCCCGCTTCGGCGGCGAGGAAGACGGCTTCGACAGCGAGACGCTGCGGCTCGACGGGCGCCTCCGCGTCGGCGACGTCTGGAGCGTGCGCGCGAACGCGCATGCGCTCGACTCCGAGCACGCGTTCGACACGCAGGATTTCGCATTCCCGGTGACGGAGACGCAGGGGCTCGTCGTCGACGACGACGTGTCGAGCCGCCTCGAGCAGCGCTTCGCGAGCGTCGAAGCGAGCGCGGAGCTCGCACGCACCGCGCACCGCTTCCGGGCCGCGCGCACGAAGACGCGAAACACGTTCCTCGACGGCGGCGTCCGCACGGGACGCAACGAAGGCGACAAGACGAAGCTCGACTGGCAGACGACCGTCGCGCTCGGCGCGCAGGCGGCGGACGGGCCGGTCGGCGCGGCCCACGGCATCACGTTCGCGCTCGAGCACGAGCGCGTCGACTATCTGAACGTCGGCGCGACGCCGGATGCGGCGGAGAACCAGGCACGCGACGACGCGCAGACGAGCATCGTCGCCGAGTACCGCCGCGCGCTTGGGCGCGGGGCGCTGTCCGCGAGCGTGCGCCGCGACGACAACGATCTCTTCGACGACGCGACGACGTACCGGGTCAGCGGCACGTTCGCGGTGGCCGAGCGCATGCGCGTCAAGGCGAGTGTCGGCACCGGCGTCACGAATCCCGGCTTCTTCGAGCTCTTCGGCTTCTTCCCGGGCAGCTTCGTCGGCAATCCCGGGCTCGAGCCCGAGAAGTCGACGAGCTTCGACGTCGGCCTCGAGCACACGCTCGGCCCCGCGCGCGTCGACGTGACGTACTTCCGCGCGGACCTCGAAGACGAGATCGTGACCGTGTTCGACGAGACGTCGTTCCTGACGACGGTCGAGAACCTGTCCGGCGACAGCGAACGGCGCGGCGTCGAGCTCGCGGTCTCGGCGGCGCCGACCGCGCGCTGGACGCTCGCCGCGAGCTACACGTACACCGATGCGCGCCAGCCGGACGGCGAAGCGGAGGTGCGCCGCCCGCGCCACGTCGCGTCGCTCGACAATGCATTCGAGCTCGGCGGCGGCCGCGCGCGGCTCAACGTCGGCATCGACTACACGGGACGCCAGCTCGACGACGAGCTCGTGTTCGCGACGCCCGAGGAGCGCGTCGAGCTCGACGCGTTCGTGCTCGTGAACGTCGCGGCGTCGTTCGACGTCTCGCCGCGGCTCAGGCTCCATGCGCGCGTCGAGAACGCGCTCGACGAGACGTACGAGGAGTGGTTCTCGTACCGCGGCCGAGGCCGGTCGTGGGTCGTCGGCTTCGAGACGGAGCTCGGACGATGAGCCGGCGTCCTCTGGCCGTGCTGTCGGACGGCGCCGTCGGCGCCGTCGCCGTTATCGCAGTGATGCTCGGCAGCGGCGCGTCCGGCTCGCTTGCGGCCGAGCAGGCAGCGGAGCGCAGAGAAGCGGCCGAAGAGGCAGCGAGACGCGCGAGCGCGATCGAGCAGGACGCAGAACGCGAGGACGCCGCGGTTTCGCCGCGCGGCGCGCGGGAGCACCTGCCCGCGTCACGGGACGTCGCCTCGCTGCCGACGGTCGCGTCGATCAACCTGTGCACCGACCAGCTCGTGCTGCACGTCGCCGATCCCGTGCAGATCGTCACGCTGAGCTGGCTGTCGGCCGATCCCGAGGAGTCGACGCTCGCCGAAGCCGCGGCGCGCTATCCGCTGAACTACGGCTCGGCCGAGGAAATCCTGCGCTTCGATCCGGACGTCGTGATCGGCGGCGTCTACACGAACGCGTTCACGCGCGCGCTGCTGCGCGACCTCGGCTACACGGTCGTCGACATCGAGCCGGCGACCTCGCTCGACGACATCGAGGCGAACGTGCGCCGGATCGCGGCCGCGATGGGCCGCGTCGAGCGCGGCGAGCAGGTGGTGCGCGAGATGCAGGCAAGGATCGCCCGGCACCGGCGGCGGCTCGACTCGAGCCCGGTCGCGGCCATCGTCGTCCGCCCCGGCGGCTTCACGGTCGAGGCACCGTCGCTCGCGCACGAGCTGATGACCCTCGCGGGCCTCCGCAACCTGCCGGCCGAACTCGGGCTCGATCGCTGGGGAAGCCTGTCGGTCGAGACGCTGCTGCACCACCCGCCCGAGCTCCTCGTCTTCGCGTCCTATCGCCGTGACGACGCGTCGCTCGCGAACGCCGTGCTCGCGCATCCGGCGCTCGAGCGGATCGCCGAGCGCACGGTGACGGCCGACGTGCCCGCGTCGCTGTGGAGCTGCGGGCTGCCGAACAGCCTCGACGCGGTCGAGATGCTCGAGCGTGCGGCGGACCGCGCGCGAAGCGCACGCGCGAGCAACGCGCGCCGATCGGTCCTCGCGGAGTCGACGCGATGAGCGGCGCGCCGAGCGGCGCCGCGAGCCTCGGCAGCACGGCGCGCCGGTTCGACGCCGTGCCCTACGCCGTCCTCGTTCCGCTGCTGCTCGGCGCGTGCGTGCTGTCGCTCTGGATCGGCCGGACGAGCACCGGACCGATGCTCGGCTTCGGCGACGCGGCGATCGCGGGTGCGGTCCTGACCGAGATCCGCGTGCCGCGGACGCTCCTCGCGCTCCTCGTCGGCGGCACGCTGGGACTCTCCGGCGCCGCGCTGCAGGGCCTCCTGCGCAACCCGCTCGCGGAGCCGGGGCTCCTCGGCGCGTCGAGCGGCGCGGCGCTCGGCGCGGTCCTCGTGTTCTACTTCGGGCTCGCCGCCGCGGACTCGCTCGTGCTGCCGCTCGGCGGCGTCGGCGGGTCCGTCGCGGCGCTCGGGCTGCTCTACGGGCTCGCGGGCCGGCGCGCGGACCTCGTCACGATCGTGCTCGCCGGCATCGCGATCAACGCGCTCGCCGCGGCGCTGACGTCCTTGGCGCTCAACTTCGCGCCGAGCCCGTACGCGGCGCTCGAGATCCTGTTCTGGATGCTCGGCTCGCTCGCCGACCGCAGCGTCGTGCACGTGCTGCTCGCGCTGCCGCTGATGCTGCCGGGGTGGCTCCTGATCGGGGCGGCCGCGCGCGGCCTCGACGCGCTGACGCTCGGCGAGGACACGGCGGCGAGCCTCGGCTTCCCGCCGGCGCGGACGCAGTGGCTCGTGATCGGCGGCACCGCGCTCTCGGTCGGCGCGGCGGTCGCGGTCACGGGCGTGATCGGCTTCGTCGGGCTCGTCGTGCCGCACATGCTCCGGCCGTGGGTCGGTCACCATCCGCGCCGGCTGCTCGTGCCGTGCTTCGTCGCGGGAGCCGCGCTGACGCTCCTCGCGGACGTCGCGATCCGGATGATGCCGCCCGGTCCCGAGCTCAAGCTCGGCGTCGTCACGGCGCTGATCGGCGCGCCGTTCTTTCTGCAGCTGATCCTGCGGCACGGCCGCGAGGGCGGCCTGTGACGCTCCGGCTCGACGGCGTCGGCGTGCGCTACTGCCGACGGACCGCGGTCGTCGAGACGACGCTCGAGCTCGGGGCCGGGCAGCTCGTCGGGCTCGTCGGGCCGAACGGCGCCGGCAAGAGCTCGCTGCTCAAGGCGATCGCGGGGCTCGTGCCGCACACGGGCGCGATCACGTGGCGGTCGATGCCGCTGAAGCGGATGGACCGCCTCGAGCGCGCGCGCACGATCGCGTACCTGCCGCAGTCGGCCGATGCGCACTGGCCGATCACGGCCTCCGAGCTCGTCGCGCTCGGCCGGATGCCGCATCTCGGGTTCGCGGAGCGGCCGGGCCCGCGGGACGCGGCGGCCGTCGCGTGGGCGCTCGAGCGCTGCGCGGCGACCGCGCTCGCCGAGCGGCGGGTCGACCGGCTCTCGGGCGGCGAGCGGGCCCGCGTGCTGCTCGCGCGCGCGCTCGCCGTCGAGTCGCCGGTGCTGCTCGTCGACGAGCCGATCCAGAGCCTCGACCCGCGGCATCAGCTGAACATCATGCGCGTGCTGCGCGACTGCGCCGGGCGCGGCACGCTCGTCGTCGCGGTCCTGCACGACGTCGCGCTCGCCGCCCGCTACTGCACGCGGATCGTCCTGCTCGCCGGGGGCCGCGTCGTCGGCGACGGCGCGGCCGAGACGGTGCTCACGGCCGACGCGCTCGCCCGCTGGTACGGCGTCGAGCCGTACGTCGCGCGCCACCTCGGCGAGCCGGTCGTGCTGCCGTGGCGGCAGATCGATTGACGAACCCGCGGGAACGAAGCCCTCGGATCAGCCGGCCGCCCGGACCGCCGGGCGCGCCTCGACGGCCTGCATCCACCGCTGCAGCGACGGACGGCGGTCCGCCGGCGAGCGCTTGAACACACGCTCCGCAAACGTCGCGTAGACGTACGCGGCGATGTCCGCATACGTGTAACGCGCGCACGCGACGTACTCGCTCTCGCGAAGCCGCGCGTCGAGCCGATCGAAGAACGCGTTCGCGCGGCGCTCGCCGCGCTCGACGAGCGCGGGAATCTGCGCGCACGGCAGAACACCCGGCAGCGCGCGGCCCGCGAACGCGGCGGAGCGGTTCCGCAGCGCTTCCTGAATCGCGGCATAGCCTTCGAGCGTCGCGATGTCGTTCCACATCGAGACCTGGGCGCGCTCGAGCGCGCTCTCGCCGAACAGATTCGGCTCCGGATGGAGCGCCTCGAGGTACTGGCAGATCGCGAGGCTCTCGGTGAGGCACGTGCCGTCGTCGAGCTCGAGCACCGGAACGGTGCCGCTCGGGTTCCGCGCGAGAAAGTCGGGGTCGTGCTGCGCGCCGGCCCGCAGGTCGAGGATCACGCGGGGGATGTCGATCCGTTTCTCGGCCATGAAGAGGATGACTTTGCGGGGACTCGGCGCGGCGGGAAAGTCGTAAAGCTTCATAGTGTTCGGCAGCCCCAGCTGGACGCCCAAGTCTACCCGCGGAGCGCTCTCGCGGCGACGCCGGTCGGCGCAAGGCTCATGCGTATAATCCGGGCATGGCCAACCTCATCACGCTGAGCCGGCTGGTCCTGTTGATTCTCGTCGTCTGGCTGGCTTACCAGCCGATGAGCGCGTGGCATTTCGCGAGCTTCTTTCTGATCATCCTGATCTTCGTTACGGACGGGCTCGACGGCTACATTGCGCGCAAGCGCAACGAGACGAGCCTGTTCGGCGCGCTGTTCGACATCGCCGGCGACCGCGTCGTCGAGCTGACGTTGTGGGTCGTCGCGGCGGACCTCGACCTGATTCCGATCTGGGTGCCGCTCGTCTTCATCATCCGCGGCGTCGTCGTCGACACGATCCGCTCGAGCAACTCCGTGTCCCGCGGCGTCGCGCCGTTCGCGCTGATGCAGTCGGCGCTCGGAAAGTTCCTCGTTGCGGGCAAGTTCATGCGGATCTTCTACGCCGTCGTGAAGGCGTGCGCGTTCTGCGGGCTCGCGCTCCTCAAGCCCTTTCCGGCCGAGCTGCCCGAGATCTGGGCTCGGATCGACGTCGCCATCGTGACGCTCACCTATGTCTTCGTGTACCTCGCGGTATTGATTTGCATCGTCCGGGGGCTGCCCGTCGTCATCGAGTTTGTCCTGTCGCAGAAGGACGATATTCTGGGGCCGATGGGGCAGAAGCGATGAAGCTCGCGATCTTCGACATCGACGGCACGCTCGTCCGGGGCGGCTCGGAGAGGCTGTTCTGGCGTTACCTGCTCCTGCGGGGCAAGCAGGGGCCGCGGCAGATTCTCGCGTTTCTGCTGTTCATGCTGCGCTATCTGCCGATCGGCGGCATTCACACGCCCCGCAAGAACAAGGCGTACCTGAGCGGCCTCAGGGTCGACGAGGTCGAGGCGCTCGCGCGCGAGTTCGTCGCCGAGAAGCTGCTGCCGCGGCTTTACGAGCCCGCGGTCGCGCGCCTGAAGCAGCACGTCCAGCGGGGCGACGTCGTCGTCCTCCTGTCCGGCACGCTCTATCCGATCGCGCGCGCGCTCGCCGATCATCTCGGCGTCACGTACGTGTGCGCGTCGCTGATCAGTCAGCGCAACGGCGTGTTCCTCGCGCAGCCGCCCGAGATGCATCCGTACGACGCCGCGAAGCTGAACATCGTCACGCGGCTCGCACGCGAGCTCGGCTTCAGGCTCGAGGACGTCGCCGCGTACGGCGACTCGAAGCGAGACCTGTTTTTGCTGTCCGCCGTCGGCGAGCCGGTTGCCGTCCGGCCGGACGCTGAGCTCCTGAAGGTCGCCCTCGCCCGGGACTGGGAGATCATCGCCGAGCCGGCGAGAGAATCGGCTCTGTTGCGCTGACTCCGATGGACGCGCGGATCGAGCCCGCGCCGCACGTGCGGCTCGCAGAGGTCACGAAGGCCTACGGTCCGACCGTCGTGCTCGACCGGGTCGACTTCTCGGCCGAGCGAGGAGAGTTCGTCGTCATCGTCGGGCGGAGCGGCTCCGGCAAGTCGACGCTGCTTCGGCTGATCGGCGGGCTCGAGGAGCCTGACCGAGGCGCAATCCTCTACGGCGACCGCCGGCTCGACGGTATGAGCGAGAACGAGCGGGCAGCGTTCCGGCGACGCGAGATCGGCTTCGTGTTCCAGTTCTTCAACCTGATCCCGACGCTCACCGTCGCGGAGAACGTCGCGCTGCCGCTCGCGCTGAACGGCGTGCCGAAGGCGGATGCCGCCGCCCGCGTCGCCGCGCTGCTCGAGGACCTCGAGCTTGCCGGCAGCGGCGAGCGGTTCCCGGAGGAGCTTTCGGGCGGCGAGCAGCAGCGGGTCGCGATCGCGCGCGCGATCGCGCACGAGCCGGGAATCGTCCTCGCGGACGAGCCGACCGGCAATCTCGACCTCGAGACGGCCGAGCGCGTGCTCGCGCTGCTCGACGACGTTTGCCGGCGCCATCACGCGACGCTCGTGATGGCGACGCATAGCCGCGAGGTCATCGGCCGCGCGGACCGTGTGCTGACGATACGGAGCGCGTCCCTCGTCGAGACGCCCCCGTGAGGCGCCTGCTGCTGCGCGCTTCGGCGCGCTTTTACCTGAGGCATCCGTGGCAGCTCGCGCTCGCGATCGCAGGCGTCGCGCTCGGCGTCGCCGTCTACGTCGGGGTCGCCGTCGCGAACGACAGCGCGCGGCGCGCGTTCGAGCTGTCGTCCGAGGTCGTGACGGGCCGTACCACGCACCGCGTGCTGCCGGTCGGCGGCGGGCTGCCGGAGGACGTGTACACGGACCTCGTCACGCGGGTCGGCATCGCGAACGCGGCGCCGGTCGTCGAGGGCGCGATCGTGATCGACGGGCGGCGGGCGACGCTGCTCGGCATCGATCCGCTCGAGGAGCCGGCCGTGCGCGGATCCGCCGGCTGGCTGCCCGGCCGGCCCGGGGACGCCGTCCGCCTGCTGACGGAGCCGCGCTCGGTGCTGCTCCCGGAGCGGCTCGCGGAAGCGCTCGGCGCGGCCGACGGCGATGCCCGGCTCGAAGCGCGCATCGGCGGCCGCAGCGAGAGCGTGCGCGCGATCGGCACGGTGCGGGCCGCGTCCGCGGACGCCGACGTGCCGGTCGTCACCGACATCGCGA
The DNA here is from genome assembly GCA_036381515.1 of Gammaproteobacteria bacterium. Lineage (GTDB taxonomy): Bacteria > Pseudomonadota > Gammaproteobacteria > Steroidobacterales > Rariloculaceae > ZC4RG20. The sequence goes on from DASVCR010000062.1 coordinate 46,225, forward strand.
CCGCGCAAGTGCTGACGGGCCGGCTCGGCACGCTCGATCGGATCGACCTCCGGCTCGACGAGCGTGACGCGGAGCGCGTGGCCGCGGCGTTGCCGGCGGGCGCGACGCTCGTGGCGGCCGAGCGCGACACGGCCTTCGAGCAGCTGACGCGGGCGTTCGAGATCAACCTCACCGCGCTCGGTTTGCTCGCGCTCGTCGTCGGCATGTTCCTGATCTATTCGACGATGTCGTTCGCGATCGTGCAGCGGCGCGCCGTGTTCGGCACGCTGCTCGCGATCGGGCTCGCGCGGCGCGACCTGCTGCTCGGCGTCTGGCTCGAGGCCCTCCTGCTCGGCGTCGTCGCGACTGGGCTCGGCCTCGTGCTGGGGCACGTGCTCGCTCAGGGCCTCGTCGACCTCGTGCTGCTGACGATCGGCGACTTCACGTTCTCGTCGCGCGTCGCCGCGGCCGAGCCGTCCGTCCTCGCCTACGTCGTCGGCGCGGTGGTCGGCGTCGGGGCGACCCTCGTGTCGGCGCTCGGCCCGGCCGTCGACGCCGCGCGCGGCGCGCCTGCGGCCGCCATGCGCCGCGCGGCGCTCGAGCGGCGCACGCGGAGACGTGCCCGGCTCGCGGCCGGCGCCACGGTCCCCGCGCTCGGCGCGGCCGCGCTGTTGCTGTCGGTCGAGTCGGACTCGCTCGTCCTCGGGTTCGGGGCGCTGTTCCTCGTGCTCGTCGCGGGCGCGCTCGCGACGCCTGCCGTGACCGCGCTCTCGATGCGCGTGCTCGAGCCGCCCGTCGAGCGCGGCTTCGGGATTCCGGGGCTCCTCGCCGTGCGCGGCGTGACCGCGTCACTCAGCCGGACGGGCGTCGCGACCGCTGCCCTCGCCGTCGCCGTCGCGACGGTGATCGGCATCGGCATGATGATCGAGAGCTTCCGCGGCAGCCTCGTCGAATGGCTCGAGACGACGCTGACGGCCGATCTCTACGTCTCGCTCGACCGCGCGAGCTCCGCCGACGATGGGCTGGTCGCCGCGATCGAGGCCGTCCCCGGCGTGATCGGGACGAGCCTGAACGAGTCGACGCGCATCCCGACCGCGCTCGGAGACCTCGGGCTGCGGGCGTCCCGTCCGGGGCCGGAAGGCTGGGGACTCGACGTCGTCGAGGCCGGGCCCGACGCGCTCGAGCGTCTCGCGTCGGAGCCCGTCGTCGCGGTCGCCGAACCGTTCGCGTTCCGTCACGGCCTCGCTCCGGGCGATCGGCTCGTGCTGCCGGCGCGGGACGGCGAGCGCGAGTTCCCGATCGTCGCCGTTTACCGCGACTACGACGCGGGAGGGAACGCGATCATGATGTCTCTCGACGTATACCGGCGCCTGTGGGACGACCCGGGACTATCGAGCATCGGCGTGCACGTGGCCGACCGCGGTCTCATCCCTGACGTCGAAGCGTCGCTCCGCGAGCTCCTGCCGCGGGGTGCGGCACGAATCGTGTCCACCGAAGGCGTGATCGAGCTGTCGCTCGACGTGTTCGATCGGACCTTCAGGATCACCGAGGTCCTGCGAATGCTCGCCGCGACGATCGCATTCCTCGGCGTGCTCTCCGCGCTCTTGTCGATCGAGCTCGAGAAGGCGCGCGAGCACGCCGTGCTGCGCGCGGTCGGGCTCGCGCCCCGCGGGCTCGCGACGCTCACGCTGACGCAGACGGGCCTGCTCGGCATCGCGGCGGCGCTCGCCGCGATACCGATCGGGATCGCGCTCGCGGCGCTCCTGGTCCACGTGATCAACCGCCGGTCGTTCGGCTGGACGATGTCGCTCGACCCCGCCGTCGAGCCGGTGCTCGCGGGCGCGGCGCTCGCAATCGGGGCGGCGCTTCTCGCCGGAATCTACCCCGCGCTCAGAATGCGCCGCGCGGAGCTCGGCCGGGCACTGCGCGAGGAGTGAAATTGGGGTCAGAGCCCTTTTAGCGAGTCTAAGGGCTCTCAGCGCACGCCACATGCCCGGCGCACCCAAAGAAAAACCCCCGAACCGCGCAGCGATCCGGGGGTTTTCGATTCAAAAGCCTGGCAGTGACCTACTCTCGCATGGGCAAGCCCACACTACCATCGGCGCAGGACGTTTTCACTTCCGAGTTCGGGATGGGATCGGGTGGTTCCCGTCCGCTATGGCCGCCAGGCAAACCGGTGTGCGCCGGCCGATTTCGGCATCGGACGACGCGTCAATTTGGAATGATCCGTCCGCGCGGCACACGCCGCACGAAGTCGCCTGCGTTTCGAAGCTCTTGCCGACACCCGGCTTCAAACGCCCTTGGGTGTTATATGGTCAAGCCTCACGGGCAATTAGTACTGGTTAGCTTCACTCATTACTGAGCTTCCACACCCAGCCTATCGACCTCGTAGTCTACGAGGGCCCTTCAGGGGGATCGAGTCCCCAGGGAAATCTAATCTTGGGGTGGGCTTCCCGCTTAGATGCTTTCAGCGGTTATCCCTTCCGTACATAGCTACCCGGCAGTGCCACTGGCGTGACAACCGGAACACCAGAGGTACGTCCACTCCGGTCCTCTCGTACTAGGAGCAGCTCCCCT
>DASVCR010000063.1:0-11339 GCA_036381515.1 Gammaproteobacteria bacterium
GTGAGAGTGCCGTGGATGCTTGACGCTGGGAGCCCTGATCGACGAGCGATAGAAGCGTCGAGAGAGCATCGCCCGACGTCTCTGCAGCGGACGACGCTGGTTCTCCAGATCGGATTCTGGGTGCTGTTCGGCGCGCTGGTCTTCGTGATGGTGCGCCCCGTGCATCCGTTCCCGGACATTCTCGTTGGTCAGACGGCCGCGGCCGCATTGACGGGTCTGGTGTCCAGCACGGCGCTTGCGTATGTCTACGACCGATTCCTGTCGAAGACTCGTCTTCGGCAGCAGGCCGTGCCCGTCCTCGTGCTTTCGAGCCCGATGCTGGGGCTCGCGTGGTATGGAGCGACCGTGCGGATTGCTGCGTGGATCGATCCTTTCGCTCGTGCGCCGGTCGTGCTGCCGCTGCCGGGCGGAGAGTTGTTCGCCGTGCAGCAAGTGTGGCTTTTCGCCGCGGTGATGACGTCCTGGACCGTGGCCTTCGTCGCCATCGCGACGCGCCGGGAGCAGCAGGCGCAGCGAGAGCGGATCCTCCGTGCCGAGGCGCTGGCTCACGAAGCGCGGCTCAAGATGCTTCGATACCAGCTGAGCCCCCACTTCCTGTTCAATGCGCTGAATTCGATCGGCGCGCTGGCGGTGGAGGCGCCGGAGCGGGTTCAGCGGATGGTCACCGAGCTTTCGGGCTTCCTCCGGTATTCGCTGCTCGAATCGCCGAATCTCGTCGTGCCGTTGCGCGACGAGATCGCTGCCGCAAAGCACTACCTCGCGGTCGAGAAAGTGCGCTTCGAGGACGAGCTCGAGGTCGAGATCGACGTCGACGATCCGGCCGCAGCTCGCGAGGTCCCGGCGTTCGTCGTGTTGCCGCTCGTCGAGAACGCCGTGAAGCATGGCCGTCGGACGAGTTCCCTGCCCTTGCGGATCCGGATCCTAGGACGTGTAGACGGTGCGGCGCTCTGCATCGAAGTCGCGAATACCGGCTCGTGGGCGGAAGCATCGGAGGCCGCGGGCACCGGCACGGGCCTCGAGAACGTTCGTCAGCGGCTCGCGGAGCACTACGGCGAGCGCAATTGCCGGGTGGACGTCATCGACGAAGCTGGTTGGGTCCGCGTTCGGATTCGGATCGATGAACGGCAACGCTAGACTGCTGCGCGCGGTAATCGTCGACGACGAGCGCCTCGCACGCCGTGCGCTCAAGTCGATGCTCGCCGCCGAGCAGGACGTGGTCGTCGTGGCGGAGGCGGGAAGCGTCGACGAGGCGGAAGCGGCGATCAGGCGAGAGCAGCCGGACGTCGTGTTTCTCGACGTTCAGTTGCGCGGAGAATCCGGTTTCGATTTGCTGGGACGCGGTGCGGGACCGTTTCGGACGGTATTCGTGACGGCCTTCGACACGTACGCTGTGCGAGCGTTCGAAGTGCACGCCGTCGACTATCTCCTGAAGCCGGTCGATCCCACGCGCCTCGCCGAGGCGCTGCGGCGGCTTCGCGCCTCCGCCGCTCACGTCGAACAGAGCGAGCCAACCGCGTACCGATACGACGACTTCTTCTTCCACGCCGACGAGCGGCGCCCGCGCTTCATCCGCATCCGCGACATCGTCTTCATCCGTGCGGCCGGCAACTACACGGAGGTTCACACGGGCAATGACCGGCCGGTGCTCGTGCTGCGTCCGCTCGCGGTCTGGGAAGCACAACTCGCCGGCACGCCCTTCGTGCGCGTGCATCGCTCCGTGCTCGTGAACTCGGCCTTCATCGAGCGGATCGAACGCGGGCCGAACTACACGTACGACCTTTACCTTAAAGGACATCGTGAGCCACTGCCGATGAGCCGTCGGCGTGCGCTCGAGCTGAAGGAGCGCTTCGGGCGTTTGTAGCCCGTCGCACGAGCTCTACAAGACCGGCGATAACCCTCGAGCTTCGGCGCTAAAGAACCCCGTCGCGCGATTTCGCGAGCGCTCGGCGCTTCCGCGGAGGCGTTTCTCGAACGATTCTCGTTTCGTAAACGCTTCCGCGGAGGCGCGTCGCGTGACACGGCGACCCGGCCTCGGAGGAAGCGTCGGCCTCGGCCGTGAGGGTCGATCCGTTGTAAGGGTCCCGGCTGCCGGATAGTGCCGCGCAGTTGTCCGCGCTCGTCGCGAGCGCATAAGGATGGCTTCGCGCGCCCTCAGCCGACCCGCAACGTCTCCATCGGCGCAGCGGCGGCGGCGCGGCCCGCGGGCAGAACGCTCGCGACGACCGCGACACCGGTCACGGCGAGCGCACGCGGGCGCGCTACCTGATCGCCGCGGTCGGACCGCTGTCCGCCTCCCAGCTGCCGGACATCGACGGCATCGACTCGTTCGCGGGAGAGAGCTGTCACGCGGCCCGCGGCGCCGCCGCGTACCGCGAACGATGCGACGACGTCGCAAGGCGCCGCTACGAAGGGTTCGAGTTTCACTGACGAGCCGGGCGCCCGGCTACCGCACGGCCGGCGTAATCGGCGTGCACGCCCACACCGCGTCGGCCCGCGCATCGGTGCGCGCGAGCGCCGCCCGCACCGCACCGTCGCTCGGCGCGCGGACGATGCAGACGGCTGTCGGCTCGCGAAGCGACACGAAGCCGCGCACGAGCGCCGCGTCTTCCTGCTCCAGCGCCGTTGCGACGCTTTCGAGGCTTCGAGCCTGCGCGTCGGGCAACCGAAGCTCCGCAACGAAATTCGCTTCGGACAGCGCCGGTGCTGCGGCGCCGTTCCGGTGGGTGACGGTGCCGGGCCAGACACCTTCGAGGTTCGCCTTCAACTGCCGGAGCGCGACCCGCGCCGACTCGGTGTCCGGCGCCTCGTACCAGCAGAGCATCCGCCCACCGTCCGCGGACAGAAAGCTCTGCTTCCAGTTCACCCGATGCAGATCGAAGCAGCCGCCTGCCTCCGCGGTCAGGACGACGTCCTCGGGCGTGATGGGCGGGTCGATCGACCGAAGGTAGAACACGTCGCTCATCGGTTGATCCTCCGATCGCCGTTGGCAATACGGATGTTCATTCGGTCGCGCGCCGGAGGCAAGAGGATCGCGCGATCGGGCAATTCGTCGCGGTCGCCGACCCTCGATCGACGGCCCGAGCCTCAACCGACGGCGCTCCGCGGCACGCGCCCGCCGCCGCCGAGCCGCAGGGTCGCGGCGAGGTGTGCGGAGAGCTCACGCGCATCGTCCTCGGCGCCGTGGATGAAGCTCGACTTGCGGCGGCGCATGAAATTGAGCCCGAGCACGTACAAGCCCCGCGCGGCGACGACGCCGCCGTCGTGCCGCAGCCGGCCCTTGTGGTCGAAGACCGGGACGTGCAGCCACGAATAGTCAGGCCGAAAGCCCGTCGCGAAGATCACGGTCGCGATCCGCTCGCGCGCGAGATCGACGCAAAGGCGCGGCGGGGCGTCGAGGCGGGTCGCCGCGAAGCGTTCCGGCGCTCCGAGCTCGCGGTCGTTGCCGTGCTCCTCGGCCCATCGGTCGAGCCGGTCGAGCAGGCGTCCGAGCTTCAGATCCGCCATCGCGCAATGGTTGCGCAGCGATCCGGAGAACTGCGCCTTGCCGTCCGTGACGCCGACGAGGCGGCCGACGAGCTCGACGCCGCGCTCCGTGAGCGCGTTCAGATCGAGCGTCGCGCGCTCGGGCGTCCCGACGAGCTGCGGCGACGGCACGCGCCGCGCGCGGACGATGTCGTCGACCTCGTCGTAGCGCTCGTCGAGGATCCCGACGGCGTCGAGCCACCACTGGATGTCGAGCCCGCGGTAGACGCGCGGCATCCGGATGTGCTCGCCGACGGCGAGGATCACGCGCCGCCCAGACCGCTGGATCTCGTCGGCGAGCTGCAGTCCGGTTGCCGACGCACCGACGACGAGCACGCCGCCGTCGTCGAGCCGGCTCGGATTGCGATACGCCTTCGGCGTCAGCGTCGCGACCGACTTCGGCAGCGCGGCGGCGGCGGCAGGCACGGCCGGCAAGGCGTGCGCGCCGCTCGCGAGGACGACCGCGCGGCAACGCCAGTCGCCGCGATCGGTCGCGACTCGGTAGCCGCCGCCGTCCGCGACGACCGACGTCACCGTCGTGTGCGGCCGGACCGGCGCGTCGATGAGCCGCGCGTAGCCGTCGATGAACTCGACGACGTCGCTCGCGCTCATGTACCCGTCCGGATCGGCGCCGCGATACGCATAGCTTGGCAGCCGGCTCTGCCAGTTCGGCGTCAGGAGCTTGAGCGAGTCCCAGCGCTCGCGCCGCCACGAGTTCGCGATCTCGCCCCGCTCGAGCACGACGTGATTGATCGAGAGCTCCGCGAGGCATCGGCTCATCGCGAGCCCCGAGTGGCCGGCGCCGATGACGACGACGTCGACGGCGCCGGCCGGCGGATAGCGCCTGCGCGCAGCGTGATTCACCGGACCTCCACCTCGACGTTCGTCGGGTTCGTCAGGATGTCGAAGACCGCGGAGCGCCGCTGCGATTGCGCGACAAGCGCCCGGATCTCCTGATCCGTCGCATCCGCATCGATCTCGAAGACGACCTTGATGCCGTCGAAGCCGTTGCGGACCTCGCTGTCGATGCCGAGAATGCCTTGCAGGTCCATGCCGGCCTCGAGCGTCGCCTTCACGGAGCGCAGCTGAATGTTCCGGTTCTGCGCGACCGCCGCGATGCCCGCGGTGAGACAGGATGCGAGCGCGACGAGCACGTACTCGACCGGCGTCGCGCCGTTGTCCTCGGCGGCGAAGATTTCCGGATGATCGGCGTCGTACCGGAACGCAGTTTTGTGCGATTGCTCCGTGCCGAGCCCGAAGAAGCCGTGCACGACGGAGCGGCTGTGCGTGCCGCTGACCCACTGGCACGTGGCGCGCCACGTGAAGCGGGCCGCCTCCGGCGCTTCGGTGAGGGCCTGACGGGCGCTGAGCAGTGCTTCGACGTTGACGCCGTTGTCGACCTTGATCGCGGTGATGTTCATCTCTGGGCTCCCCTCTGGGTTGTGCTTCGGAACCGGTCGGTGACCGGGCATGGGGCACAGCTTGCGGTCGGCGCGTTGGACGGAGCGTGGGAGCGGCCGTGGAATTTTCAGGCGGGAGCGTGGAAAACGCGTCGCGCTACGCCGGACGCGCGAGCGGTGCCGTCAACGCGGCCGCACGCTCGCGGGCCCAAAGCGCGACCGGCGCATTGTCGAGACGTGCGAGCGCCGCCGTGTGGCGCGCGAAGCCGGCCTCGTCGTTCGCCGCGCGGCTCGCGAGAGCGAGCGCGACGTGCGCGAGCATGAGCTCGGTCGCGCGGTCGAGCGCCTCGGCACAGGCGAGCGCCTCGGTCGCGCGCACGATTGCGCTCTCGTGCCGCCGCCGCTCGACGTCGAGCAGCGCGGCGCGGGTCAGCGTATAGGCCATCCGATGCTTCGCGTCGGCCGCGCGCAGCTCGTCGAGCGCGGCCTCGAGAGGCGCCGCGTCGTCGGTCAGCGCGTAGTGGCACAGGCCGTCGAGCGCGTGCGCGAACGGCCGCTCGCTGCCGTCGCGAATCTTCTCGCCGAGCTCGATCAGCGACGCGCAATACGCCCTCGCCGCGTCGAACCGCTCGCGCTCGAGCTCCATCATCGCGAGATACTCGTTCGCCTGGAACTCGCTGATCCGATCGCCGGCGGACTTCGCGAGCGCGCGTGCCTCCTTGAAGAGCCCGACCGCCTCGTCGAGCTTGTTCTGATGGAAGCGCAGCATGCCGAGCCCGCCCGGAATCGCGCAATGCCCGATCCGCTTGCGCCGCGCGAGCGCCTGCGCCTCCATCAGCAGAGCCTCGGCCTGCGAGAGATCCCGCTCGAGCATCGCGAGGCAGCGCGCCGCCTCGGCGAGACCCGTGATGTGCTCCGCCTCGCTGCCGCTTCGCGCGACGCGCTCCGCCTGCAGAATCTCCTCGTGCGCGCTGGTCCAGTGGCCGTGCTGCCAAAGCACGTAGCTCGCCATGTGATAGCCGCGGCGCGCGTGCGCCATCGCGCCGCGGTCGAGCGCCTGCTCCGCGAGCGCCGCGAACTCGGCCGCGGCCGTTTCCCAGTCCTCAACCGGCGCCGCGGCCACCATGATCTCGCGCAGCTCGAGCGTCAGGCAGACGCGCTCCGCGGGCGGGAGCGACTCGACCCACTGCAGGCCCCTGCGTGCGAGCGACAGCGCCTCGTCGTTGGCGAAGAACCGCAGGCAAAGCTTCCCGGCCGAGACCATCGCGCGCGCGCAGAGGCCCGCGTCGCCGCTTTGCGCGGCGTGATGCGCGAGATCCGCGGCGTGGGCGAGGTCGAGCGCCGCGTCCTGCTCGAGGATCTCCGCGACGCGGCGGTGCATCGTGCGGCGACGCGCCGGCGAGATGCTCGAGTAGATGCTGCGTGCAACGAGGTCGTGCGAGAAGCGGAAGCCGCCCTCCGTCGGCAGCAGCATCGACTGCCGCGCGGCCGTCTCGAGCGCCTCGCCGATGCCGTTCCAGTCGAGCCCGGTCACGCGCGCGAGCGTCGCGGCGTCGATGCGCGGCGCGAGCACCGCGGCCCACAGGAGCACCTCGCCGCTCTCGTGATCGAGGCGCGCGAGACGCTCCTGGACGAGCTCGTCGAGCGACTGACCGCTGTCGCCCGCGGCCTCGGCGCGCGCGAGCTCGATCGCGAGCAGCGGATTGCCGCCGCATTCGCGGCTGAGCCGCGCGCCGTTCGCGTGCGGCACGCGCATGCTGATCAGCGCGCGCAGATCCGCTTCGGGCAGGGGCCCGAGCTTGATCTCGTCGAGCAGCCCCGCGTGGCGCAACTCGCGCAGCGTGCGGCGCACGGCCGCGTTGTCGCGCAGCTCGTCCTCGCGCGTCGCGACGATGCCGACGAACGGTCGATCGCGGTTCGTCCGCGCGACGTAGTGCAGTGCCGACGCGCTCGATTCGTCGCTCCAATGCAGATCGTCGAACAGCACGACGACGGGCTGCGTGCGGGCCCGATCCGCGACGAGCTCGCCCAATGCGCCGAACAGCCGGTCGCGGTTCGCCTGGTCCGCGTTCGCGAGAACGTTGCCGAAGATGTCCGCCGTGCCTTCCGCCGCGACGCGACGCAGCGCGTCGATCCACAACGCGAACGGGCGGATCGACTCCGACTCGAACGCGCACGCCTCGAGCATGAATGCGCCGGCCTCGCGCGCGAGCGCGGCGGCCGCTTCGAGCAGGCGGCTCTTGCCGATGCCGGGCTCGCCGCAGACGAGCACGAGCCGGCCGCGGCGCTCCGCGATCGCCTGCGAGAGCACGGATGAGATCCGCTCGAGCTCCGCGTCGCGGCCGATGAGCGCGGTGTCGCCGGCGCCGACGGGCTGCGCCGGCGGCCTCGCGACGCTCTGGGCCGCGGAAGGCTCTGCAGCGCGCACGCGCCGCGTGTCGGCCGGTGCCGCACCGACGGCCTGCCGCGCCCCGGCAAGCTCCGTGCCGACGGCGGTCCGCCGCGGGTCGGCGAGCTCCGCGCCGACGGCATCCTGCGGCGCGTCGGCCGGCTCCGCGCCTCCGCCGCCCTGCCGCCCCGCAGGCTCGCCCCGCAAGGCCCGAGTCAGCGCGCCGGTCGGCGTCGCGCCTGCCTCTTTGAGCAGCCTCGCGCCGGCCCGATACTGTTGCTCCGCCTGATCGATCCGGCCGACGGCGATGAGCAGCCGGATCAGCGTCGCGCGGGCGGTCTCATCGTACGGTGCAATGCGCACGAGCTCGTACGCGTGCGGCAGCGCGCGCTCGGGTTCGGGCTCGAGACGCCGCACGAGCGCGGCCAACACGCGCGACTGCGCCTGCAGCGCGCGCTCCCGCTCCGCGCAGCACCAGGCGTCGAAGTCCTGGAACGTCGAGAGGCTCAAGCCCTCGAGGAAGTGCCCGCGATAGCGTGCGGCCGCGGCCTCGAGTCTATCGAGCGACGCGTGCTCGAGGCCTCCGCCCGCGAGCGCGTGCAGCGCGAGCACGTCGATCTCGACGTCGCTCGCGTCGAACGCGACGCAGTTCCGATCGGCGACGATGCGCTGGCGCGAATCGTCGTCGACGAGGCGGCGCAGCTTCGAAAGGCTCCAGCGGAGCGACCCCCGCGGATCGTCCGGCACCTCCCACAGCAGATCGCAAAGATGCTCGCGCTGGAGCGGCCGGCCATTCAGCGCGAGGTAGGCAAGGAGCGCCCGCGTTTTCTTGGACGGGGGCAGCTCGACGCTCGCGCCGTCGCGCAGGATTTCGAGCCCCCCGAGGAACCTGAGCTCGAGCGCGGCCATGGGCGAATTGTAGTTCCCGGGCCTTCACGGCACCAAACGGTCGCACGTGCGAGACGAGTAGCGCTGCCCGATCACCTTACGTCCGGAATCCAACGCTCCGGGACGAAAAACAACGCTCGCTTCCACGGCCGCTGCCACGCTGCGCCGCCACGATGAGCCTCAACCTTTTCGAGGAGAGACCCATGGCCCGCTACGACAACATCCTCCAAACGATCGGCAAAACGCCGCTCGTCCGGCTCGGCAAGCTGGCGCCGGCGGGTGTGAACGTGTACGTGAAGGTCGAGTCCTTCAACCCCATGGGCTCGATCAAGGACCGCATGGCGCTCGCGGTGATCGAGCGCGCGGAGCAGACCGGCGAGCTCCAGCCGGGCCAGACCGTCGTCGAGGCGACGAGCGGCAATACCGGCATCGGCCTTGCGATGGTCTGCGCGCAGAAAGGCTATCCGCTCGTCGTGACGATGTCCGAGAGCTTCAGCGTCGAGCGCCGGAAGCTCTTGCGCTTCCTCGGTGCGAAGGTCGTGCTGACGCCGGCGGCCGAGAAGGGCACCGGCATGCTCGCGAAGGCGGTCGAGCTTGCCGAGACGCACGGCTGGTTCCTGTGCCGGCAGTTCGAGAACGAGGCGAACGCCGACGTGCACTCGCTGACGACGGCGCAGGAGATCATCGCGGACTTCGCCGGCGAGCGGCTCGACTACTGGGTGTCCGGATTCGGTACCGGCGGCACGCTGAAAGGCGTCGCGCGTGCGCTCAGAGAGGCGGGGCTGCCGACGAAGATCGTCGCGGCGGAGCCCGACAATGCGCAGGTGCTCGGCAGCGGCATACGGCAGCCGCGCGCGCCGGACGGCACGCCCAGCGAGAGCCATCCGCGCTTCCGGCCGCACCTGATGCAGGGCTGGTCGCCGGACTTCGTCTCGAAGCTGACCGAGGACGCCGTCGCGGCCGGCCTCGTCGACGAGATCGTGCCGGTGTCCGGCAACGACGCATTGCGCCTCGCCCGCGAGCTCGCGCGCCAGGAGGGCATCTTCGTCGGCACGTCGAGCGGCGCGACGCTGGCGGCGGCGCTCGAGGTCGCGCGGCGCTCGCCACCCGGCACGAACATCGTCTGCATGCTGCCGGACACGGGCGAGCGCTATCTCTCGACGCCGTTGTTCGAGCACATCGGCGACGAGATGACCGCCGAGGAGCTCGCGCTGTCGCGCTCGACGCCGAGCTGCCGCTTCGATGTGCCGCAGCCTGCGCCCGCGCCCGCCGCGGCGGAGCCGACGCACGTCGCGCTCGATGCGGACGCCGAGCGCTTCGTCGACGACGTCGTTCGGAGCGAGCCCGTCGTTCTGTTCGCGCTCGAGTGGTGCGAGTTCTGCTGGTCGGTCCGCAAGCTCTTCGCACGGCTCGGCATCGAGCACCGCAGCATCGACCTCGACTCCGTCGAATACCAGGCCGGCGACCGGGGCGGGAAGATCCGTGCCGTGCTCGCCGAGCGCATCGGCGCGAAAACGATCCCGCAGATCTTCGTCGGCGGCGAGCACATCGGCGGTTGCACGGACCTGTTCGACGCGTGGCGCGACGGCGGGCTGCGCCGGCGATTCGACGAGCGGGGGATACGTTACGACGCAAGCGTCGACGTCGACCCGTACGCGCTGCTGCCGAAGTGGCTGCAGCCGCGCAAGACCGCGTGAAGGAGGCGGCCATGACCACGAATTCGTTACCCGTCATCGACATCAGCAACCTCTCGAGCAGCGCGACGCTCGACGCGATCGACGCCGCGTGCCGCGACTGGGGCTTCTTTCAGGTCGAGCGGCACGGCATCGACGAGGGCCGCATCCTCGCGCTGAAGCAGCAGATGCGCGCATTCTTCGCGCAGCCGCTCGAAGTGAAGCGCGAAATCGAGCGCACGGCCGACAACCCCTGGGGGTTCTACGACCGCGAGCTCACGAAGCACACACCGGACTGGAAGCAGGTCTACGACTACGGGCCGCCCGATGGCGGCGTGATCGTGCCGCAGTGGCCGGCCGCGCTGCCGGAGTTCCGGGGCGCGATCCAGGGCTTCTACGACGCGTGCTTTGCGCTCGCGCTCCGGCTGCTCCGAGCGATCGCGGTCAATCTCGGCATGCCGCCGCGATCCCTCGACGGCTACTTCGTGCCCGAGCACACGAGCTTCCTGCGTCTGAACTACTATCCGAAGTGCCCGAAGCCGGCCCGGCCCACGGACCTATCGCTCGCGTGCGACGGGCATCTCGGCGTGAACCACCACACCGACGCCGGCGCGCTGACGCTGCTGCTGCAGGACGAGCAGTCGGGCCTCGAAGTCTTCCACGACGGCCGGTGGCACCTCGTCGAGCCGCGGCCCGATGCGCTCGTCGTCAACATCGGCGACATCGTGCAGGTGTGGTCGAACGACCGCTACGAGGCGGCGCTGCATCGAGGCCTCGTCAGCGCCGACGCGGCCCGCTTCAGCGCGCCGTTCTTCCTGAACCCGGCGTACAGCGTCGAGTATGCGCCGCTTCCGTCGACCGTCGACGCGTACCGGCCGCCCCGCTATTGGCCGATCAACTGGGGCACGTTTCGCGCGCGGCGCGCCGCCGGCGACTACGCTGATAGCGGCCGCTACGTCCGAATCAGCGATTGGCACCGCACGGAGTAAGGAGCACCGAGATGGCATTCATCGACACGATTCCCGCCGACGATGCGGCCGGCGACGTGAAGGAGATGTACGAGCGGCAACGGGCGCACTACGGCTACGTGCCCAGCTACGCGCTCGTCTTTTGTCATCGCCCGGAGGTCATGCGGCGGTGGGCAGAGCTTCAGTCCGGCATCAAGCGTCACATGGACAAGCGGCGCTTCGAGCTCGTCACGTTCGCGGCGGCGCATGCGCTCCGCAGCACGTTGTGCTCGCTCGCGCACGGCAGGGCGTTGACCGAGTTCTTGTCCGCGGCTGACGTCATCGCGATCGCACGCGGCGAGGCGCCGGAATCGCTGACCGACGCGGAGGCCGCGATGCTCGACTTCGCGCGCAAGGTCGCGCTCGATGCGTCGTCGGTCACGGCCGGCGACGTGGCGCGGCTCAAGGGCCTCGGGTTCACGGACGCCGAGATCTTCGACATCACCGCGACGGCCGCCGC
>DASVCR010000064.1:0-12258 GCA_036381515.1 Gammaproteobacteria bacterium
CGATCCACGCTCGAGGGCGACGCCTGATCAAGAGTGTACGTGTCCATCTATCCTCCACGCGGACACGTCCACAGTGTCCGCTTCAGGGAGGGCAGCTAAACTGAAGCGTCGGAAGATGGGAAGGCGGCCTTCGCCGGACGCTTACCGTGCTCGGCACGTTCCTCGCCGCCGTCGGTCTCTACGTCGGCGTCGCTCGCTTCCGCCGCCGCGGACGCCACGGCCGTCCCGGCTCGCCGTATTTCGGCTGGTGGTACTGGCATCACGTCAGCGGGCTCGTGTTCGGCGTGCTGGCGCTGACGTGGGTGTTCAGCGGGCTGATGACGATGAACCCGTGGGGAATGCTGGCGGGCGGCGGAGAAGGTGCCGCTATGCCGCGCGCTTGACGGGCACCGCGACCCGCGGCGAGCTGCGAGAGCTCGTCGGTGTGCTGTCGTCGGACCCGAGCCGTTTCGGCGACCTCCGGCAGATCCGCTCGGCACCGTTCGACGGCCGGCTCTTCGTGCACGCGATACGCGGCGACGGCGAGCGCCTGCGCCTTTCGGCGAGCGGCGACGAAGCGACGCTGTCGGCGGCCGACGTCGAGTCCGCGATCGCCGGCCTCGGCGTGCCTGTTCGAGAGCTGGTCCTGCTGGAGCGGGAGGATGCGTACTATTACGGACGCAAGCGCACGGTCGAGTTGCCGGTCTACAGGGCGATCCTCGACGATCCGAGCAGACGCGTCTCTACATCGCGCCCGGGTCGGGCAGCGTTCGCGCCGTCGGCGAGAGTGGCCACTGGTCGCGCTGGATTCGCACGGGCCTGCACTGCCTCGACTTCCCGGTTCTGCGCTTGCGTCCGCTGTGGGACGTCGTCGCCATTCTGCTCTTGGCCGGCGTCACGGCCGTGTGCGGCACCGGCAGGTGGATGGCGGTGAAGCGCGTGACTTCGATGCGCGGCGATTGCGTCGTGCGGCGCGCCGGGGCGTTGCGGCGACCGCTCATAGGCGCTCCGGGTTGCGCCAGCGGGAGTTCTCGGCCGTCGCGCGCATCCGCGGCTCGCGTCGATCGGGTCGGCAACGAAACGGCAGCGGGGCCCAACGAAATCTTGCCGCGCGGCGGCGGGATTTTGCTACACTATGCGCCGCGCTGCAGCGTGCGGCAGGTCACCTAAATGCTGCAAATCAAGGGGTGCAGACGTGGCGCATGGAATCCCCATCGTCCACCCCGACTCCTCGATCACGGGCCGTTAGCTCAATTGGTAGAGCAGTGGACTCTTAATCCATTGGTTGTAGGTTCGAGTCCTACACGGCCCACCAACTGACCCGCGCGTCCCGTCCGCCGGACGGGCGGTCTCGCCGACCCTCGTAGCGCGGGTTTCCTTCCGCAGCGTCTCCGACAGCGACGATCGCCGCCGCGTTAACAGGGGCAGCCACCCGCCGCATGAGGCAGCCGTCTGCCGACGCAGGTAGCCGATGCCGCTGCACCCCCAACGAGCCGCGCTTCCCCCGGCGGTCGCCAAACGGCGACAAACGACTTCACAACATTACCGATCGCCAAACCTTTCTGTATCACAGGCTTGCCCATCGATAAGAACATTATGTCGAGCCAGTGACCGGGCGGCCTGTCGGCGATCGCAGACAGTCCTGCTGCACGGATACCACATTTCTGTCTCCGTTCGCGGACGCAAAGCGCGCTTCGATTTGCCGGTGCGCGCGGCTAACGCTTTGATGTACAGAACAGTTCCGTCTGTGGCACGAAATTTGATCTCTACCGCGCGTCATTCGGCAGCGCGCTCGCGCGTGCCGGGCTGACAGGGGCAAAGCCGCCGAAAGGCGGTGACGCAAAGCCACCGGTCTAACGGGGAGCCGAACCCTACGACAGCGGGGTTGCCAGCGACGGCATGCGACGAGAACGATGTAAACGGAAGCCACAAACTTTCCGTGATCGCCGCTGCGCTCGACCTGAGCTCCGTGCTGCGTTCCCGGCTCACCCGACCGGATACGGGAGGGAACAAACAGCATGTTCGAGCCAGGAACGGCGGCACCGAAATGCCGTCTCTTTGCCATCCTCTTCGTGGGCACGCTCGCGCTCTCGGCGTGCGGCGGTGACGAGGACGACGCGGAACTCGCGGCAGTCGCGGAGAACGCTCCGCCCGCGCTGAGCGGCACGCCCCCGACCTCCGTCGTCGCAGGCTCGGAGTACGCGTTCCAGCCCGAGGCGAGCGATGCGGATGGCGACGCGCTGCTGTTCGGCGTCGACGGGCTCCCTCCCTGGGCCGAATTCGACTCGCTGACCGGCCGCCTCAGCGGCGCGCCGGGCGACGAGGACGTCGGCACGTACCGCGGCATCGTCGTCTGGGTGACGGACGGCGAGGCCGAGACCCTGCTGCCGGCGTTCGATATCGCTGTGACGCCGGCCGTCGCCGACACGAATGCGGCGCCGACGATCTCGGGGTCGCCGGCGGAGTCGGTCCTCGCCGGCGACCGGTATCGGTTCGTCCCGCAGGCCTCGGATCCGGACGGCGATCCGCTTTCCTTCACGATCCGCAATCGGCCCGTGTGGGCGACCTTCGATCCGCAAAGCGGCACGCTCGAAGGCACGCCGCCCGCCGCGAGCGCGGGCACGTTCCGCGATATCGTGATCGCGGTCAGCGACGGTCAGGCGACGGCCACGTTGCCGCCGTTCGCGATCACGGTGCGGCTGCCGACCGTGAACACGCCGCCGACGATCTCCGGCACGCCGCCGGGAACCGTTGCCGCGGGCACCGCGTACTCGTTCACGCCGACCGCCGACGATATCGACGGCGACACGCTGACGTTCACGTTGCAGAACGGTCCGGGCTGGGCGACTTTCGACGCGTCGACGGGAAGTCTCGAGGGCACGCCGGACGCCGACGACGCGGGCACGTATAACGGCATCACGATCAGCGTCAGCGACGGCGCCGCGAGCGCGAAGCTCGGCCCGTTCTCGATCGTCGTCACGGCACCGTCCGAGAACCAGCCGCCGATCATCAGCGGGTTCCCGGCCCGAAGCGTGCTGCAAGGCCAGGAGTACGTGTTCACGCCGTCCGCGTCCGACGCCGACGGCGACCCGCTCACGTTCTCGATCGCGAACAGGCCCAGCTGGGCGAGCTTCGATACCGCGACGGGACGCTTGAGCGGAAGGCCCGACGCCGACGACGTCGGCTTCAGCCGCCTCATCGTGATCTCGGTCAGCGACGGCAAAGCCACCGCCGCGCTGCCGGGCTTCCGGATCCGAGTCGATGCGGCGAACACGCCGCCGACGATCTCGGGCTCGCCGGCGACGGAGGTCGCGCAGGGTCAGACGTATTCGTTCACGCCGTCGGCCACGGACGCCGATGGCGACGCGCTGACCTTCGCGATCCAGAACCGCCCGTCGTGGGCCACGTTCGACAGCGCGACCGGCCGCCTCTCCGGCCGGCCCGGGACCGGCACTGCCGGCAGGTACGAGAACATCGTGATCAGCGTCACCGACGGAACGGCGACCGCGTCGCTGACCCCGTTCACGATCACGGTCACCGCCCCGCCGAATCGGGCGCCGACGATCAGCGGATCGCCTGCGACGTCCGTGCAGCAAGGCACGCCGTACGACTTCGCGCCGACGGCGAGCGATCCGGACGGTGACACGCTGACGTTCAGCATCGTCAACAAGCCGACGTGGGCGACGTTCAACGCATCGACCGGGCGGCTGCAGGGCACGCCCGGCGCCGGTCACGTCGGCACGCACAGCAACATCCGCATCAGCGTGAGCGACGGCCAGGCGACCGCGTCGCTGCCGGCGTTCTCGATCACGGTGACGGCCGCGCCGCCGACGAATCGGGCGCCGACCATCTCGGGCACGCCGCCGACCAGCGCCACCGTCGGGTCCGCGTACTCGTTCACGCCGTCCGCGAGCGACGCCGACGGAGACACGCTGACGTTCTCGATCGCGAACGCGCCGTCGTGGGCCTCGTTCAGCACGTCGACGGGCCGACTGCAGGGCACGCCGGGCGCGGACGACGTCGGCACCTACGGCAACATCCGGATCACGGTCAGCGACGGCACCGCGAGCGCGTCGCTGGCGGCGTTCTCGATCACCGTCACGGGCACGGAGCCGGAGAACCGCCCGCCGACGATCTCCGGGACGCCGCCGACGACGGTCGTGCAGGGCAACGCGTACTCGTTCAGGCCGACGGCGTCGGATCCGGACGGGGACGTCCTCACGTTCAGGATCGCGAACCAGCCCTCGTGGGCGAACTTCGATCCGTCGACCGGGCGGCTGAGCGGGACGCCCGGGGCGAACGACGTCCGGACGTACTCGAACATCCGCATCAGCGTGACCGACGGCGAGGCCGAGGTGTCGTTGCCGGCCTTCAGCATCACCGTGCAGGGGGTTGCGAGCGGCACGGCGACGCTGTCGTGGACCCCGCCGACGCAACGCACCGACGGCTCGCCGCTGACGAACCTCGCCGGGTTCAATATCTACTGGGGCACGCAGCGGGATGCGCTCCCGAAGAAGGCGAGCGTCGGTGCCGGCACGACGATGTACATCGTCGAGAACCTCGGTCCCGGAACGTGGTACTTCGCGGTGACGGCGTTCGACTCGGACGACGTCGAGAGCGAGTTCTCCAACGTCGCGAGCAAGACGATCCAGTAGCAGGGGCATCGGCAGGGAGCGGGCGTCGCCGCCGCGAAGCGCGGCGGCGCCCGCCGGAGCGCTCCGGTCGTCACGTCGGCTCGATGACGTATACTGCCCGCGTGCGCCCGCTCACGCCGCTCGTCACCCTGGTCATCGCCTTGAACGTCCATGCGACGCCGCCCGACACCGAGAAGCGGCCCTATACGTACACGCTGCACGGCGTTTCGATCGAGGACCCGTACCACTGGCTCGAGGGCAGCGACGCGCCCGAGATCGACGTGCCTGACCCCGCGCTCGACGCCGCGGTCGGCGCGTGGACCGACGCGCAGAACGCCTACACGCGAAGCGTCCTCGACGCGTTGCCGAACCGGGCGGAGTTCGCCGCCGAGCTCAGGACGTTGCTGTCGCTCGATGCGTGGGGCATTCCCCGATTCGGCGGCGAGTCGCTGTTCTACTCGCTGCGGCGCGGCGATCAGGCGCAGCCCGTCCTTTACGTGCAGGCGGACGACGACGCCGAGGCCCGGGTCCTCCTCGACGTGAATGCGCTCGACCCGACGGGGCTGCTCGCGCTCGCGTGGTTCCGCCCGAGCCCCGACGGCCGCTACGTCGCGTTCGGTACCTATCGTTCCGGCGACGAGAACACGACGGCACGGGTCCTCGAGACCGCGACGGGGCGTTGGCTCGACGACGAGATACCGGGGAGGGTCGAGGCCGTCGAGTGGCTCGACGACGGGCGCACGTTCGTCGTGCGTCGGCTCTCCGACCCCGAGAACCCGTACAGCGGGCAGATCCTCCTGCACGAGCTCGGCCGCGACGTCGCGGACGACCCGGTACTGTTCGAGCAATACGAGGAGGGCCCGCTCGCGACGACGTGGGGCCCGTTCCCGCTCGTGTCGCGGGACGGCCGCTGGCTCGTGATCCTTTATTACACGGGCACGGATTCGAACGACGTCTGGTACTACGACCTCGATGCGTGGCGCGAGACGGGCGAGCTCGAGCGGCGCGACCTGCTCGTCGGCGTCGGGGCGCTGACCGAGGACGGCTTCATCGTCGGCGACACGCTTTATGCGCTCACGACGTACGGCGCTTCGAACAAGCGCGTGCTCGCGTTCGACCTCGCGGGCGACGCGCCCGCCGAGTTCGACGAGGTGATCCCGGCGCGGGACGATGCGGTCATCGTCGACATCGAGCCCGCCGCGGGCCGGATCGTCGTCGACTACCTCGCCGACGCGTACAGCCGCCTCGAGGTGTTCGGCCTCGACGGCCGTCCGCTCGGCGAGATCGAGCTGCCGGGGATCGGCAGCGCGGCGATCGTGACCCATCCGGACCGCGAGATCGCGTGGCTTTCGTTCGAGACGTTCAGCGCGCCGCGCGCGAGCTATCGGGTCAACCTCGACGCGCGCCGGACGGCGTTATGGCGCAGGCCCGAGCTCGCCATCGAGACGCCCGACGTCACGGTCCGGCAGGTCCGCTATCGCTCGTACGACGGCACCGACGTGCCGATGTTCCTCGTCCACCGCACGGACCTCGAGCTCGACGGCGACAACCCGACGATCCTCTATGGCTACGGCGGCTTCGATATCTCGATGACGCCGGAATTCCTCGCGGCCTGGCAGCCGTGGCTCGCGCGCGGCGGCGTCTACGCGATCGCGAACCTGCGCGGCGGCGGCGAGTACGGCGCCGACTGGCACCGCGCCGGTATGCTCGAGCGGAAGCAGAACGTGTTCGACGACTTCTACGCCGCGGCCGAGTACCTGATCGAGCAGGGCTACACGCGCCCGGAGCGGCTCGGGATCCGCGGCGGCTCGAACGGGGGCCTCTTGACCGGTGCGGCGATCACGCAGCGTCCCGAGCTCTTCTCGGCCGCGATCGTCCAGGTGCCGCTCCTCGACATGTTGCGTTATCAACACTTCCTGATGGCCCGTTATTGGGTCGGGGAGTACGGAAGCGCGGAGAGTCCCGATCAGTTCGAGTTCTTGAGGGCCTATTCGCCCTATCACAATGTACGGCCCGGTACCGGTTATCCCGCTACGCTATTGACCGCGGGGGAGAACGACAGCCGTGTCCATCCGCTGCACGCGCGCAAGATGGCCGCGGCGCTGCAGGCCGCGACGAGCAGCGATCCAGCCGAGGAGCCGATCCTGCTGTGGGTGGACCGCGAGACGGGGCATGGTCAGGGCAAGCCGCTCGAGCTTCGGATTCGGGAGGCCACGGACCTCCTGGTCTTCATGGCCTGGCAGCTCGGGCTCTAAGGAAAAATGTGTCAGACACCATTTTCCGCCGCGGCGGAAAATGGTGTCTGACACATTTTTCGCGGCGGTGCCCGGGGCCCGTCCCGCTCGCCCCCGGTATAATGCCTTCGGCGGGCGAAAGTGGCGGAACTGGTAGACGCGCTGGATTTAGGTTCCAGTGGGGCAACCCGTGGGAGTTCGAGTCTCCCCTTTCGCACCATGGGTTGCATGGGATCAACGGGCGAGCGGACGAGAGCGCCTGCGGGCAGCACGGACGGAGCGGCGTCGGCGGGGGCCGGGACGGACCGCTCGAAAGCAAGGAAGAACGGAACTTAAGACGGTGGCAACTTCGAATTTGGATGTGTCGCTCGAGCAGCCCGGCGGGCTCGAGCGCCGGCTGACGATACGCGTGCCGAACACGGAGATCGAGCGTGAGGTCGAGGCACGGCTGCAGAAGGTCGGGCGGACGGCGCGGCTGAAGGGCTTTCGGCCTGGCAAGGTCCCGCCGAAGGTCGTGCGCAAGCACTTCGGCGAGCAGGTGCGCCGCGAGGTGCTCTCCGACGTCATCCGCTCGACGTACAGCCAGGCGATCCAGCAGACGCAGCTGAACCCGGCCGGCGGGCCGCAGATCGAGACGCTGTCGGGGGTCACGAAGCCGGACGAGGACTTCAGCTATCGCGCGACGTTCGAGGTCTTCCCGGAGATCACGCTGAGCGACATCGAAACGCTCGAGTTCGTACGCCCGCGCGTCGAGATCGCCGAGACGGACGTCGACAACATGATCGAGAAGCTGCGCGAGCAGCGCGCGGAGTGGCGCACGGTCGAGCGCGCCGCCGCGAAGGGTGACCGCGTCGTCATCGATTTCGCGGGCCGCATCGACGGCGAGCCGTTCGACGGCAGCGAGGCGAAGGAGGTCACGATCGTCGTCGGCGCGGGGCAGGTCATCGACGATTTCGACCGGGCGCTCGAGGGGCTTTCCGCCGGCGAGACGAAGACGGCGAGGGTCGAGTTTCCGCAGGACTACTCGCGCGAGCACCTGCGCGGCAAGACGGCCGAGTTCGAGATCACGGCGCACCGCGTCGAGGAGAAGGTGCTGCCCGACGTGGACGAGGAGTTCGCGAAGGCGTTCGGCGTCGAGGAGGGCGGCGTCGAGAAGCTCCGGGTCGAGGTGCGCGCGAACATGCAGCGGGAGCTCGACGAGCGGCTCAAGACCGAGACGAAGACGCGCGCCTTCGACGCGCTGCTTGCGGCGAACGACGTGCCGACGCCGCGCGCGCTCGTCGCCGAGGAAATCCGCGCGCTGCAGTACGACGCGATGCGCCGGCTCGGCATCGAGGACCCGAACCAGGCCCCTCCGGCCGAGCGCTTCGAGGCCGCGGCGCGCCGGCGGGTCGCGGTCGGATTACTGATTCAGGAACTGATTCGCAAGAATGGGATCGAACTCGACCGGGTCCGAGTGCAGCGGCGCGTCGACGAGCTCGTGGCGCCCTACGAGAACCCGCAGGAGGCTGCCCGCATCTACCGCTCGAGCCGCGAGCTGATGGCGCAGGTCGAGTCGAGCGTGCTCGAGGACCAGGTCGTCGAGTTCCTGCTCGAGCACGGGAAGGTCACGGACGAGACGAGGACCTTCGACGAGTTCATGGCGGGATAGGCGGAAAATGGGGTCAGAGCCCATTCTTGGGAAAAATGGGGTCAGAGCCCATTTTCGCCTGACGACCGGCAACGTTTTGCGGGCTCCGCAACGGGTCGGAGCCCGTTTCCGAGTCCGGCAGAAATGGGGTCGGCGCCCGTTTCCGCTCGACGATCGTGCGAGTCCGGCAGGAATGGCGTCGAAGCCCATTC
The DNA here is from genome assembly GCA_036381515.1 of Gammaproteobacteria bacterium. Taxonomy (GTDB): domain Bacteria; phylum Pseudomonadota; class Gammaproteobacteria; order Steroidobacterales; family Rariloculaceae; genus ZC4RG20. Next base: position 8,690 of record DASVCR010000064.1, read on the forward strand.
GCTCGACGACCGTGGGAGCCTCGATGGGCCGAGACGATGGCTCGGACGATCGCCGCGTGGCTCGTCCGCGAAACGAGCAAGGCGCTCCCCGCGCATTGCTCCGAATGGGCGGACGCGCGAGCGGGCCCATGGGCTCGGAAAAGACGAGCTCTGCCCCCATTTCGGGACGGACGAACGGGCTTTACATGCGGGCTCTGACCCAAATTGGGGCCGGCTCGGCAAATGGGCTCTGACTACCGACCTGGGCCGACGCCAATCTGGGCCGCCCCAAAATCGGGCTCTGACCCCGTTTTTCTTCATCAGGAGACAAGAGTGAGCGCAACTGCACTGAATCTGGTTCCGATGGTCGTCGAGCAGACCGCTCGCGGCGAGCGTGCCTATGACATCTACTCGCGCTTGCTGAAGGATCGCGTCGTGTTCGTCGTCGGCCCGATCGACGATCACATGGCGAACCTCGTCGTCGCGCAGCTCTTGTTCCTCGAGTCCGAGAATCCGGACAAGGACATTCATCTCTATATCAACTCGCCGGGCGGCATCGTGACCGCGGGTCTTTCGATTTATGACACGATGCAATTCATCAAGCCGGACGTGAGCACGATCTGTCTCGGCCAGGCGGCGAGCATGGGCGCTTTGCTGCTGGCCGCTGGCGCGAAGGGCAAGCGCTTCTGCCTGCCGCATTCGCGCATCATGATCCATCAGCCGAGCGGCGGCTTTCAGGGCCAGGCGTCGGATATCGATATTCACGCCCGCGAGGTGCTGAAGCTGCGCGAGCGCTTGAACGAGATCCTGGCGAGGCACACGGGACAGCCCGTCGAGAAGATTGCTCGTGACAGCGATCGGGACCACTTCATGGACGGAGAAACGGCCGTGGAGTACGGTCTAATCGACACGGTGCTGCAAAAACGCACCGAGTCCAAAGGCAAACTTTGACGCATTCGACATCTTGATCTTTAACAGAAGGGAAGTGGGATTCCGCGCTTTGCAGACCTCGAGGACTAATGCTATAAGGCCGGCAAGCACTTTTCTGACGAGCAGAGGAAGGCGCTATGAGCGATGATTCGCGCAAGACGGACGACGGCAAGCTGCTGTACTGCTCGTTCTGCGGAAAGAGCCAGCACGAGGTGCGCAAGCTCATCGCCGGGCCTTCCGTGTTCATCTGCGACGAGTGCGTCGAGCTGTGCAACGACATCATTCGTGAGGAGCTCGACGAGAAGGCCGAGCGCGGGCGCGACAAGCTGCCGAAGCCGCACGAGATCAAGGCCGTTCTCGACGAGTACGTGATCGGCCAGCAGACGGCGAAGAAGGTTCTCGCGGTCGCGGTGTACAACCACTACAAGCGGCTCGAGACGCGTCAGCGCGACAAGAGCAAGAACGACATCGAGCTCGCGAAGAGCAATATCCTGCTGATCGGCCCGACGGGTTGCGGAAAAACTCTCCTCGCCGAGACGCTCGCGCGGCTCTTGAACGTGCCGTTCACGATCGCGGATGCCACGACGCTGACCGAAGCCGGCTACGTCGGCGAGGACGTCGAGAACATCATTCAGAAGCTCTTGCAGAAGTGCGAGTACGACGTCGAGAAGGCGCAGACGGGCATCGTCTATATCGACGAGATCGACAAAATCTCGCGGAAGAGCGACAACCCGTCGATCACGCGTGACGTGTCCGGCGAAGGCGTGCAGCAGGCGCTCCTGAAGCTGATCGAGGGCACGATCGCGTCGGTGCCGCCGCAGGGCGGTCGCAAGCATCCGCAGCAGGAGTTCCTGCAGGTCGATACGTCGAACATCCTGTTCATCTGCGGCGGGGCGTTCTCGGGTCTCGAGAAGGTGATCCTGAACCGCTCGAAGAAGAGCGGCATCGGCTTCGTCGCCGAGGTCAAGAGCCAGGAAGAGGCGGGCCGGAACGTCAGCAAGGTGCTGCAGGACGTCGAGCCGGAGGACCTGATCAAGTACGGGCTCATTCCGGAGTTCGTCGGCCGTCTGCCGGTCGTCGCGACGCTGGAGGAGCTCGACGAGGACGCGCTCGTGCAAATTCTCACGGAGCCGAAGAACGCGCTGACGAAGCAGTATCAGAAGCTCTTCGAGATGGAGGGCGTCGAGCTCGAGTTCCGCGAGGATGCGCTGCGCGCGATCGCGAAGAAGGCGATGCAGCGCAAGACCGGCGCTCGAGGTTTGCGCACGATTCTCGAAAGCGTGCTCCTCGATACGATGTACGACCTGCCGTCGATGACGAACGCGACGAAGGTCGTCGTCGACGACGCCGTGGTCACCGGCGAGACGAAGCCTTACATCATCTACGAGTCGGACGAGCCGGCAGCCGTCGGAGACGGATACCGGAATTGACCGGGTTTCGGGGTCAGAGCCCTTTTACTCGATCCGGGCGAGACCAGGTCGGTCGAGCCGGCGACGTTCCGCAGAAAAGCGCGTCAGACACCATTTTCCATTGGAAAATGGTGTCTGACACCGGTTCCTCCCTGCCGTCCGCGCATTACTACAATCCGGTACCGAGGGAAACGTAACTATGCAAACGGGTAACCCGGACCAGCCGATCACGAAGCGACTGCCGATCCTGCCGCTGCGGGACGTGGTGGTCTATCCGCACATGGTGATTCCGCTCTTCGTCGGCCGGGAGAAATCGGTCGTCGCGCTCGATCGTGCGATGGCGTCCGGCAAGGAGATCCTGCTCGTCGCTCAGCAGCAGGCCGACGTCGACGAGCCCACCGAGAAGGACATCTACTCGGTCGGCACGCTCGCGACGATCCTGCAGCTGCTCAAGCTTCCGGACGGTACCGTGAAGGTGCTCGTCGAGGGCGTGAAGCGTGCGCGGCTCAAGCACGTCGAGATCGGCGAATGCTTCTCCGCCGAGATCGAGGAGCTCACCGAGACCAGCGAGGCCGATCAGCGCGAGATGGACGTCCTGACGCGCTCGGTCATCGCCAGGTTCGAGCAGTACGTCAAGCTCAACAAGAAGATCCCGCCGGAGATCCTCACGTCGCTGTCAGGCATCGACTCGCCGAGCCGGCTGGCCGATACCGTCGCGATGCACATGTCGCTCAAGCTCTCCGAGAAGCAGAAAGTGCTCGAGATGGTCGACGTGCCGGAGCGGCTCGAGCACGTGCTCGGCCTGATCGACGGCGAGATCGACATGCTGCGCATCGAGAAGCGCATCCGCGGCCGCGTGAAGCAGCAGATGGAGAAGAGCCAGCGCGAGTACTACCTGAATGAGCAGATGAAGGCCATTCAGAAAGAGCTCGGCGAGATGGACGACGCGCCGAACGAGCTCCAGGAGCTCGAGCAGAAGATCAAGGCCGCCGGCATGCCGAAGGACGTGCACGAGAAGGCGACGAGCGAGCTCAACAAGCTCAAGATGATGTCGCCGATGTCCGCCGAGGCGACCGTCGTGCGCAACTACATCGACTGGCTCGTGAAGGCGCCGTGGAAGAAGCGCACGAAGGTGCACCACGACCTCCCGGACGCGGAGCGCGTGCTCGAGGAGGACCACTACGGGCTCGAGAAGGTCAAGGAGCGGATCCTCGAGTATCTCGCGGTGCAGCAGCGCGTGAAGGAGCTGAA
>DASVCR010000065.1:0-139612 GCA_036381515.1 Gammaproteobacteria bacterium
ATCCTTCGTCTTCGCGCCGGCCTCCGCTTCCTTAAGCACCCCGATGATTTGTTCTTCTGTGAATCGTCGCCTCTTCATTCGTCTGCTCCCGATGAGCAGACTCTACTTCATTCCGGGACTAATCTGGGGGAGCAGACCAGATCAGCCCGGCCAACGGCACCGCGAGCACCGCAACGTACACGGGCCTCGAAGCGACGAGAAACTCGTGCAGCGACGCCACCTCGTCGAAGGAAAGGATCAGCAGGGCCGCGGCGAGCGCGCGCCACGCGCTGCGCTCCGCGCGCGGCGCGCGACGCGACGCGGCGCCGTCGAACGCGAACGCGGCCGCGAGGAGCAGCAGCATGCCGGACCACCACGCGCCGACGTTGTTCTCACCGGCAAGACCGATCCAGAACAGGAGCGTCGAGACGGAGCGTGACCCCTCGAGCGCGAAAGACAAGAACGTCACGAATACCAGGGTTGCAGAACCGAGAACGAGGACCGAGAACCAGGCGCGGCCGACGGAGGCCGCGCGACCAGCGGCGTGCACGGATCCCCTCCATTGTGGTTGTCGTCGAAATTCGGGGTCAGAGCCCCTTTTTCCTCAAAGCCTTTCCCTTCCCGCGAAATTTGGGGTCCCGAAATTTGGGGTCAGAGCCCTTTTTTCTCAGAGCCTTTCCCTTCCCGGAATTTGGGGTCAGAGCCCTTTTTCCTCAGATGCCTTTCCCTTCCCCGCATTGGGGGCCAGAGCCCTTTTCCTCAGATGCTTTTCCCTTCCCCGAAATTGGGGTCAGAGCCCTTTTCTCCTCAGATGCCTTTCCCTTCCCGAATCTGGCGTCAAAGCCTTCTTTGTCTCAGCGAAATTTTGGGGTCAGAGCCTTTTTTTCTCAGAGCCTTTTTTTCTCAGAACCTTTCCCTTCCCTAAGCTGGAGTCAGAGCCTTCTTCCTCTCAGCGGCTTTCTTGGGTCAGAGTCACTCGCTGGCGAGATCCCAGGGCAGTGCGAATCGGGCTCAGCGACTTTGCAGTCAGAGTCCTTTTCAGTGCGTCTTGGATCACAGTCCTTCACTTTCTGAAAAATAGAAAAGGGCTCTGACCCCGATTTCGGAAAGGGCTCTGAACCCGATTCTTCGGCGATGAATGCAAGACCCGTACCGTGCGCGCGTCGCTTCCGTGCCACGGAAGGTCCGACGTCCGCGACGCTCTCGCTAGGACGTGCGCGCGGCGGCCGACAAGCCTGCGCCGCGCGCATCGCCCGTCCCGCGCCGGCGGTCGTTCAGCCAGATCGCGCCAAAAATCGGCAGGAGCAGCAGCGGAATGACGACCGCGGCCTGGAACGACTCGCTCGACGCGTAGCGCTGCACGGTCTCGAGCGCCTCGCCGCTCAACGCGGCGAGCGCGTCGGCGCCGCCGGCCGCTTCGGTGCGTGCCGAATCGAAGATCCGGCCCATGATCGGCAGCATGATCTGGTTCGCCATGCCGGCCGCGAAGCCCATGATGCCCATCGCGAACGCCCCGCCGCGCGGGTAGCGCTCCGCGACCGACGCGACCATCGTCGGGTACATGTAGCAGACGCCGACGCCCCAGATCGTCGCGGCGACGAACAGGACCGCAGGTGACTCCGCGACGCTGAGCCCATAGAGGCCGACCGCCGCGATCAGGCTGCTCCACCACAAGAGCCCGACCGGCGGCACGAAGCGCGTCAGGTGGCCGGCAAAATGCCGCATCACGAACATCAGGCCGCTCACGTAGACGAGCACGAGGATGCCGGGCATTCCGGCCGTGTTCGTCAGCGCGAGATCCACCCATTGTCCCGGCGCGAGCTCCGTCGTCGCGGTCAGCATCATGCAGCCGAACCAGACGAAGCAGCCGGGCGAGCGGACGATCTCGCGGTACATGTCGCGGTGGCTCACGCCCGCGGCGACGCGCTCCGTGACGGGGAACTCGGCCGTCGCCGCGAGCCACGCGAGAATCGCGCCCGGGACCATCAGGATCGCGAGATTCCACTGCCACGGGATCCCGCGCAGGCCGAGCCCGAAACCGAGCAGCCCGCCGATCACGATGCCGGCGGGCCACCATGCGTGCAGCACGTTGAGGCGGTGCGTCTTCTCGTTCGGGTAGAGCGCGGTCACGAGCGGATTGCTGGCCGCCTCCACCGCGCCCCAGCCGAGCCCGGTCAGGAGGAAGCCGCCGTAGATCATCCAGTAGCTCGCGTCCATGACGGGCACGAGCGACGCGGCGATCACGATCACGCTGCCGACGATGTAGCCGAGCGCGGAGAAGAGCAGCATCCGCTTCATGCCGAGGTAATCGACGAGCGCGCTGCCGAAGAGCAGCGTGAACGCGAAGCCGATGAACGTCGCACCGAGCACGACGCCGATCATCTCGCCCGAACGCGCGACGTCGATCTGGTCGAAGATGCCGCCCTGGATGTCGGCGGCGATGTTCGTGCGCACGGCGAAGCCCAGGCCGATCATGAAGATCGACAGGTTCGCGATCAGAAAGAGCCGGCGCGGCGCGACGGAGGCGGTTCGATCATTCATCGTCGAGCCCCAGCACGAAGCGGTTCATCCCCGTATCGACGCCGGATGCGGCGAAATCGTCGAACGCGCGGTCCGTCGTGCGGATCATGTGCGACCGGATGAAGGGCGCGCCCTCGCGCGCGCCGTCCTCGGGGTGCTTGAGACAGCATTCCCACTCGAGCACGGCCCAGCCGTCGTAGCCATACTGCGCGAATTTGCTGAAGATCGCCTTGAAGTCGACCTGGCCGTCGCCCGGCGAGCGGAACCGACCCGGCCGGTCGATCCAGCGCTGGTAGCCGCCGTAGACGCCGGAGCGGCCGTTCGGCCGGAACTCCGCGTCCTTCACGTGAAACGCCTTGATCCGCTCGTGGTAGAGATCGATGAACTCGAGATAGTCGAGCTGCTGCAGCACGAAGTGGCTCGGATCGAACAGGATGCTCGCGCGCCGATGGCCGCCGACCGCGTCGAGGAAACGCTCGAACGTGACGCCGTCGTGCAGGTCCTCGCCCGGATGGATCTCGAAGCAGACGTCGACGCCCGCGTCGTCGAACGCGTCGAGGATCGGCCGCCAGCGCCGCGCGAGCTCCGCGAAGCCCTCCTCGACGAGGCCGGCCGGACGCTGCGGCCACGGATACATCGTGTGCCACAGGAGCGCGCCCGAGAACGTCGCGTGCGCCTTGAGGCCGAGATGCGCGCTCGCGCGCGCCGCGGCCTCGAGCTGCCCGGTGGCCCACTCGCTCCAGCGGCTCGGATCGTCGCGCACGGACTCGTGCGCGAACGACGCAAAGAGCGGCGCGTACGCCGGATGCACGGCGACGAGCTGACCCTGCAGATGAGTCGAGAGTTCCGTGATCTCGACTCCGGTCTCGCGGAGCCTCCCCGCCACCTCGTCGCAGTACGTCTTGCTCTCAGCCGCGCGCTCGAGATCGAAGAGCTTCGGGTCCGACGTCGGCACCTGCACGCCGATGTAGCCGAGCGCGGCCGCCCACTTGCCCATGCCTTCGAGCGAATCGAACGGCGGCTCCCGGCCCGCGAACTGCGCGAGAAAGATCGCCGGTCCTCTCATCGTGCTCCCTCCCCCTTCGCGCGTGCCCGCGCCGGCCGGCGCGCGCAGTCAGTCGAGCCGCGGAAAGTCGTGCCACTTCGCGTCGGACGCGCTCGCCGCGACCGCCGCGTCGATGAACGCCATTCCGCGCAGCGCGCTGTCGATGCCGGGCACGGCATTCCGCACCGGGCACGGCGGCGGCGCGCCCGCGAACGCGCGCACCTGCGCGGCGAAGTCCCGGTACAGGTTCGCGAACGCCTCGATATAGCCCTCGGGATGGCCGGCCGGCACGCGGGCCGCGGCCTGCGCCAGCTCGCCGAGATACGCGCCGCCGGTCCTCCACCGCTCGGCCGGCCGATCGGCGCGCTTGATCCACAGCGTGTTCGGCTCCTCCTGCCGCCACGCGAGCCCCGCTTCGTCGCCGTATACACGGAGCGTGAGCGCATTCTCCTCGCCGATCGCGATCTGGCTCGCGGAGAGGAGCCCGCGCCCGCCGTTGTCGAACTCGAGCAGCACGCCCGCGTCGTCGTCGAGCGCGCGGCCGTCGACGACCCGGTAGAGCGCCGCGCAGAGCCGCGTCACGCGGAGGCCCGTCACGTGCTCGGCGAGCTGGAACGCATGCACGCCGATGTCGCCGATGCAGCCGCCGCGACCGGCGCGCTCCGGATCGGTCCGCCATTCGGCCTGCTTCTGCCCGCTCCGCTCGATCGGCCGCGCGAGCCAGCCCTGGTGATACTCGACGAGCACCTTGCGGATGCGGCCGAGCTCGCCCGCCGCGACGCGGGTCCGCGCCTCCTCGATCATCGGGTACGCGGCATACGGATGCGTCAGGCCGTACAAGAGGCCCGACGCACGCACCGCATCGCGCAGCGCGATGCACTCGCCGAGCGTCGCGGTCGCGGGCTTGTCGGAGAGGACGTGGAAGCCGTAGCGGAGCGCCGCGAGCGCGACCGGCAGATGCAGGTGGTTCGGCGTGACGATCGCGACGAACTCCATGCGCCGGTCAGGCGGGAGCATCGCCTCCGCGCGGAACATCGTCTCGAAGTCGGGATACGCGCGGTCCTCGTCGATGCCGAGCGCGAGCGCCGATCGGCGGCTTTTCCCGGCGTCGCTCGAGAACGCGCCGCAGACGAGCTCGAGCACGCCGTCGAGGAGCGCGGCGCTGCGGTGCACGGCGCCGATGAACGCGCCCTCGCCGCCGCCGACCATGCCGTACCTGACTCTGCCTCCCCCGCCGGACATCGTCGCACCGAGGTTGAAATGCTTCCGGATTGTAGACGGGCGCTCCTTTGATTGAAACGCGACGCACGCGCCGCCGCGCTCAAACGAAATTGCGCCGCCACACGGCCTCGAGCCGCGGCACGCCTTCCGCCGCGCGCGCGATCGCGGCGAGCTTCGGCGTATGCGCCTCGAACCACGCGCGCCCGGGCCGCCAGCGCGTCATCGTGCAGATGTAGAGGTCGACGGCGGAGAACCGCTCGCCGAGGAACCACGGCGCATCGGACGCGTCGTCGAGCATCGAATAGAGTCTCTTTGCGTGCTCGGTGACGGCGTCCTTGAACGGTTGCCTCGCCGAAGCCTCGGCGACGAAGCGCGACGGGTCGTCCGCGTACGTGTAGGTCGGATAGACGTTCGCGACGAGGAAGACGAGCCAGCGCAGGAACCTCGGCCGCGTCGGATCGCCGGCGGGCGGCACGAGCGTGCCGTCGCCGACGAGGTCCGCGAGGTGCAGCGTGATCGCCGCGCTCTCGGTCATGACCTCGCCGTCCTCGAGCACGAGCGTCGGGACCTGCGCGAGCGGATTGAGCGCACCGAGCTTCTGCCGCGCTTCTGCCGACGCGAACAGGTCGCCGACGCTCTCGAAGTCGTAGTCGAGCCCGTACCACGCGAGCTGCGCTTCGACGATCGTCGATCCCCAGCCCCGCTCGCCGAGCAGCCTCATCCTCGCCATTGGCTCATCCTCGTGCACGCGACGCCGGGGCGTCGAACAGGTGTCCGACACCGAAAAAGGTGTCTGACACGATTTTTTCAGTCGCGGGCGATCTCGTAGGCCACCGTGACGTTCGCCGTGACGTCGACCTGACCCGGCTGGACCGGCGTCGCCGCGATGTCCGCCGCAAGCCGCTGCTCGGCGTACGGCATGGGCGGCCGCACGCCGTACTCGCCGGCAACGACCTCCCGCACGCCGACGATCCGCATGCCGAGCGCGTCGGCGATCGCGTCGGCCTGGATCCTCGCCTCCTCGACCGCGAGCCGCATCGCCTCGGCGCGCGCGCCCGCGTCGTTACGGACACCGAACGAGATGCCCTGAAGCTGATTCGCGCCTGCCTCGATGCCGGCGTCGATCACCTCGCCGATACGCGCGAGCTCCGCGACCTCGACGCTGACGACGTTGCTCGCCCTGTAGCCGACGATTTTCGGCTGCTGCGGCTCGCCGCGCTGCGGGTAGGGCTGATTGCCGTAGACCGGATAGAGCGACAGATCCTCGGTCTTGAGCGTCTGCTCCGGCATGCCGATGCGGCGCATCCCGTCGAGCACACGCTGCATCGTCTCGTTGACCTGATTCTGCGCGCTCGCGGCATCCGGCGCCTCCGCGAGGACGCCGAGCCTCACGACCGCGTGATCGGGCTGGATCGACACGTCGGCCGACGCGGACACGCGAATCACCGGCGGCTCGCGGACGACGCCGCTCACCTGGCCAGCGGCGCAGGCCGCCCATCCGAGCCACAACGCAGTTGCGGCGGCGACGATTCTTGTCGTGTTCTCGAGCATCGTTCCCATCGGTTCCGTGACGAAGACGCCTAGTTGTCTCACGGCACGGGCATCGGCGCAATCGGGGAGTCGCCGCCGACCCATAGCGACGCGACCGCGTACAGCATCAGCACGCCGACGACGAGCCCAAGGTAGTCTCCCCAGCGCTCGAGCGCGAGGCCGCGGCGCAGCGACGCGCCGAGCAGCGCCCAGATGCCGATGCACGGCAGATTGACGGCCGCGAACACGCCGCAGACGACGAGCACGGCGAGCTCGCGCGGCGCGACCTGCGGCACGAACACGGACGCGGCCGTAACGGCCATGAGCCACGCCTTCGGATTCGCGAACTGAAAGAGCGCGGCCTCGACGACCTTGAGCGGTCGCGCGGGCTTGCCCTCCGCGCCCGGCACGAACACGCGGCGCATGCTCCATGCGAGATAGAGCAGGTAGAGAGAGCCCCCGATCTTCAGCACGAGGCCGACGACGGGGAACACGGCGACGGCGGCTCCGACGCCGCCCGCGCAGACGACGAGCAGCATGAGGAAGCCGACGAACACGCCGAGCAGGTGCGGCAGCGTGCGCTTCAGGCCGAACGCGATGCCGGACGCCGACAGCATCAGATTGTTCGGGCCGGGCGTGATCGACGACGCGAACGCAAAGCTCACGAGCGGCAGCAACGATTCCATGGCGCGTAACCCCTCGATGCGGGAGCCACACGCTACTGCCGGATAGCCAACTGGTACAGAATCAGCTAAATTGAATTTCGATTGGTACAGATGGAGCTCCGCCGATGGCCGCACGAAAGGGCTTGCGCTACGAGCAGGTCGCGGATCTCGTCGAACGACAGATCGCGAGCGGATCGCTGAAGCCGCACGATCGCCTGCCGTCCGTGCGCACGATGAGCCGCAACGTCGGCGTCAGCGTCGGCACCGTCGTGCAGGCCTATCTGCACCTCGAGCGGCGCGGGCTCCTCGAGACGCGGCCCCGCTCCGGATTCTTCGTCGCGCCGCGCGCGGCCGCGCTCGAGCTGCCGTCAGCGCGTCGCTCGCGCTCGCGCACGCCGCGCACGGTCGCGCCGCGCGTCGTCGATACCGTGCTCGCGTCGCTCGCGCGCACGGACCTCGTCGCGTTGAACAGCGCCGTGACGAGCCCCGCGGCGCGGCTGAACGGACGCCTCAACGGCCTCACGCGCCGCGTGCTGCGCGAGCTCCCGAACCTGCCGAACGTGTTCGTGATGCCTCCCGGCCACGAGCCGCTGCGCCGCGAGATCGCGAAGCGGATGGCGCTTTACGGCGCGAGCGTCGATCCGGACGACGTCGTGATCACGAACGGCACGATGGAGGCCCTCTCGCTCGCGCTCGGCGTGCTGTGCCGCCCGGGCGACACGGTGCTCGTCGAGTCGCCGACGTATTTCGGCATCCTGCAGCTTCTCGAGCACCTACGGCTCAAGGTCGTCGAGGTGCCGAATCATCCCGAGCGCGGCATCGACGTCGCCGCGCTCGAGTACGTGACCGCAGGGTCCCGGATCGCCGCCGCGGTGCTGCAGTCGAGCTTCAACAACCCGACGGGCGCCGCGACGCCGGACGACGCGAAGCGCCGGATCCTCGCGATCCTCGACCGGCACGGCATTCCGCTGATCGAGGACGACATCTACGGCGACCTCCACTTCGGCAACGAGCGGCCGAAGCCGTTCGCGGCGCTCGACGACACGGGCTCCGTGATCACGTGCGCGTCGATCTCGAAATCCGTCGCGCTCGGCTTCCGCATCGGCTGGGTCGTCTCGCCGCGCTACACGACCGAGCTCGTCCGCGCGAAGTTCTGCACGTCGGTCGCGACGCCGACGCTGCAGCAGCACGTCGTCGCGCGTTACCTCGGCGAAGGGCTGCACGACCGGCACCTGCGCCGCGTGCGCGAGGAGCTCGCGACGAACGTGCGGTGCTTCACCGAAGCGATCGCGGCGGCCTTTCCGGCCGGCACCGGCGTGTCGCGGCCGCAGGGCGGCGTCGTGCTGTGGCTCGAGCTTCCGAAGGACGTCGACGGGCTCAAGCTGTTTCAAGCGGCGCTCGCGCGGCGCATCGGCATCGCGCCGGGGCTGATCTTCTCGGCGAGCGGCCACTACCGGAACTTCATCCGCCTGAGCGCCGGCGTGCGGCTCACCGCCGACGTCGAGAAGGCGATCGAGGTCCTCGGCAGGCTCGCGCGAAGCCCTTCGTGACGGCTCGCCGCCGAACGCGCTTCTGTCAAATGGCGCTTGCCGTCCGCGGACCCGCGGCGCAGACTCGCGCGCAGGGCAAACCCGTCGAGAGGCGGGGACGCAAAGCTTCCGGTCTCGGACCCGCCGCAACACGGCGGGCCGAGATAGCGGGGTTGCCGGGCACATGGATCTCATTCCGACACCGCCTGATCCGTTTGCACGTATCGCTGCCGGCTCGCCGTCAGGCGGCGATCTCGCGGCCTTCCTCATCGAGCTCTTCTTCCTGCCGGGCAACTGGCTCGTGTGGGCGATCGTCGAGCACACGCCCGCCGTCGCGCGCCTCCTGGACATCGGCCCGCACGACTACGGCGGTGCATTCGCCGGCTGCGTGTCCGCGCTCGTTTGGATCGCGGCGCTGATCGTCGCGTCGGTCGTGTGGTGCAAGATCCGCGAGCTCGACGAGAGGCTGACGAGCGCGCTCGTGCGAGGCTGCGCGGAGCTCTGCCGCCGTGTGCGGGTCGCCCGGGTCCGCGTCGCCTGCGCCCTCGCCCGCCACCGGGCCCCCGGCCGCCCGGCGCCGCGCGAGGCGGCGGGCGGCATCGAGCTCGCCGAGGAGCTCGAGCTCGACGCGCAGACGCTGCGCCTGTTACGCGCGCACGCGGAGCTCGGCGCCGGCCGCTCGCTGCCCGTCAGCGAGGCCGCGGCGATCGTCGGAAGCCGCCGCCACGACACGCTGCGCATGCTCGCGCGGCTGCAGGCGCTCGAGCTGATCCGTCCCGCGTTCGGCGGCCCCGACGGCGAGGCCGCCTACGCGCTGACCGCGGCCGGGCGAGCGTTCCTGATGTTCAATGGGATGATGCCGACCGCCGCTGCCGCGCATCGCGCCGGCTGATCCGCCGGACGCGTCCCCCTCGTTTTCGCGCTTCACGTGCGCTGCGGCCGCAGCCTGAAGCGATGCCGTCCCCAAGGCCGCGCGCCGGTCCGCTCTTCTTTTTTTCTTTACAATGCCCCGCTCGGAGCGACCACCGAGGCCAAGGGAAATGGCTGAAATCGAGGCGAGAATCCGGCGAATCATTCAAGACGTCGAGCGGAGAAATCCCGGCGAAAGCGAGTTCCATCAAGCAGTTACGGAGGTGGCGTCGACGCTCGCCCCGGTCCTGCGCAAATACCCGCAGTACGCCGAGCACAAGATCATCGAGCGGATCTGCGAGCCCGAGCGGCAGATCATCTTCCGCGTGCCGTGGCAGGACGATCGCGGCGAGGTGCACATCAACCGCGGCTTCCGCGTCGGCTTCAACAGCGCGCTCGGCCCGTACAAGGGCGGGCTGCGGTTCCATCCGTCCGTGAACCTGGGGATCGTCAAGTTCTTAGGCTTCGAGCAGACGTTCAAGAACGCGATCACCGGAATGCCGATCGGCGGGGCGAAGGGCGGTGCGGATTTCGACCCGAAGGGCCGTTCCGACAGCGAGGTGATGCGATTCTGTCAGAGCTTCATGACGGAGCTCTACCGCCACCTCGGCGAGTTCACGGACGTGCCGGCCGGCGACATCGGCGTCGGCCAGCGCGAGATCGGCTACCTGTTCGGCCAATACAAGCGGATCACGAACCGCTACGAATCCGGCGTCCTGACCGGCAAGAGCCCGAGCTGGGGCGGCTCGCTCGTGCGCAAGGAGGCGACGGGCTACGGCGTGGTCTACTTCGTCGAAGAGATGCTGAAGGCCCGCGGCGACTCGATCGAGGGCAAGACGTGCATCGTCTCCGGGTCCGGCAACGTCGCGATCTACGCGATGGAGAAGCTCGAGATGCTCGGCGCGAAGGCGGTCGCGTGCTCGGACTCGAGCGGCGTCCTGCACGATCCGCGCGGGATCCGGCTCGATACCGTGAAGCGGATCAAGGAGGTCGAGCGCGGCCGCATCAGCGCGTACGTCGAGGCGCATCCGCACGCGCACTACCTCGCCGCGGGTAACATCTGGAGCCTGCCGTGCGACGTCGCGCTGCCGTGCGCGACGCAGAACGAGCTCGACGACATCTCCGCGCGCGCGCTCGTCGCGAACGGCTGCATCGCGGTCGCGGAGGGCGCGAACATGCCGACGACGCCGGGCGGCATCCGCGTGCTGCTCGAGGCGGGCGTCGCGTACGGGCCGGGCAAGGCCGCGAACGCGGGCGGCGTCGCGACCTCCGCGCTCGAGATGCAGCAGAACGCGAGCCGCGACGCGTGGACGTTCGAGTATACGGAGAAGCGGCTGCACGAGATCATGCAGAAGATTCACCGCGATTGTTACGAGACCGCCGAGGAGTTCGGCTGCCCGGGCAACTACGTCGTCGGCGCGAACATCCTCGGCTTTCTGCGCGTCGCGGAGGCGATGGTTGCCTTTGGGCTGATTTAAGCCCCGTCGCACCGCCGCGGGCCCGGCGCGGCGGCGTCATCGATTCGAGCCGTTGAGGGCCGGACAGTGAACCGAGGCACGCCGTGCTGCTGACCCTGATGGTCGTGTTGCCGTTCCTCGGCAGCGTGGCCGCGGCGTTCCTGCCGGCCGGCGCGCGCAACACGGCGGCCTCGTGGGCGACGTCGGTCACGGTCGCGTGCACGGTCCTCGTGCTCCTGTTCTATCCCGAGGTGCAGGACGGCCGCGTCGCGAGCGTCCGCTTCGAATGGCTGCCGCAGTTCGGCATCGACGTCTATCTGCGGATGGACGGCTTCGCGTGGCTGTTCGCGCTGCTCGTCTCGCTGATGGGCGCGCTCGTCGTGCTGTACGCGCGGTACTACATGTCCGCCGAGGACCCGGTGCCGCGCTTCTTCTCGTTCCTCCTCGCGTTCATGGGCGCGATGCTCGGCATCGTGCTCTCCGGGAACTTGATCCAGCTCGTCGTGTTCTGGGAGCTGACGAGCCTCACGTCGTTCATGCTGATCGCGTACTGGTACCACCTGCCGGACGCGCGGCGTGCGGCCCGGATGGCCGTCGTCGTCACCGTCGGCGGCGGGCTGTGCCTCTTGCTCGGCGTGCTGATGCTCGGCGCGATCGTCGGCAGCTACGACCTCGACGACGTGCTCGCGGCGGGCGACGCGATCCGCGCGCACCGCTGGTACCCGACCGTGCTCGTGCTCGTCGCGCTCGGCGCGCTGACGAAGAGCGCGCAGTTCCCGTTCCACTTCTGGCTGCCGCAGGCGATGACCGCGCCGACGCCCGTCTCGGCGTACCTGCACTCGGCGACGATGGTGAAGGCGGGGGTCTTCCTGCTCGCGCGGCTCTGGCCCGCTCTCTACGGCAGCGAGCTCTGGTTCTGGCTCATCACCGGGGCCGGCGCGGCGTCGCTCCTCGTCGGCGCAATCTCCGCGACGTTCCAGCGCGACACGAAGGGCGTGCTCGCGTACTCGACGATCAGCCACCTCGGGCTGATCACGATGCTGCTCGGCATGAACAGCGAGCTCGCGCTCGTCGCCGCCGTGTTCCACATGATGAACCACGCGACGTTCAAGGCGTCGCTGTTCATGGGGGCCGGCATCGTTCAGCACGAGACCGGCACGCGCGACATGCAGCGGCTCTCCGGCCTCGCGCACGCGATGCCGCTGACGGCGACGGTCGCGACCGTCGCCGCCGCCGCGATGGCCGGCGTGCCGCTCTTGAACGGCTTCCTGTCGAAGGAGATGTTCTTCGAGGAGTCGATCGTCGTCGGCGGCGCGACCGGGCTCGTGATCACGCTGCCGACGATCGCGACGATCGCGGGCGCGTTCAGCGTCGCGTACTCCGTCCGCTTCATTCATCAGGTGTTCTTCGGGCGACCCGCGACCGACCTCCCGAAGACGCCGAAGGAGCCGACGAGGGGGATGCTCGTGCCGAGCGCCCTGCTCGTCGTCGCGTGCCTGTTGATCGGAATCCTGCCCGCGCGGACGATCGGCCCCGTGCTCGAGACCGCGATGCTGTCGATCCTCGGCGCAAACCTTCCGGAATACCGGCTCGTCGTCTGGCAAGGCTTCACGGCGCCGCTCCTGCTGAGCCTCACCGCGTCCACGCTGGGCCTCTCGCTCTACCTGCTGCTGCTCAAGCGCCGCGCGACGATGCGGCCGACGCCGCTCCTGTCGCTCGTCGACGCGAGCCGGCTGTTCGACGTCGGCAACGTCGTCGTCGTGCGGGGCGCCGCGCGCGTCGCGCACTTCTTCTTCACGCGGCGCCTGCAGTCGCAGCTGCTCGCGATCGTCGGCATCGCGCTCGTCGCGGGGGTAGCTGCCTTCGGCGGCGTCGGCTGGTCCGCGGGCGACCAGCCCCTCCATCCGCTCGACCCGCTGTTCGTGCTGCTCTGGGTCGGCGGCGCGGCGTGCGCGATCGGCGCGGCGCAGCAGGCGAAGTTCCACCGCCTCGCGGCGCTGATCATGCTCGGCGGCGCGGGCCTCGTCACGTGCCTCACGTTCGCGTGGTTCTCGGCGCCCGACCTCGCGCTCACGCAGATCACCGTGGAGGTCGTGTCCGTCGTGCTGCTGCTTCTGGGGCTCCGCTGGCTGCCGCGGCGGATCCCGTTCGACGATCCGCGGCGGCGCACGCCGCGGGCCCGCGCGCGCCGCCTGCGCGACGTCGCGCTCGCGCTCGGCGCAGGCACAGGCGCCGCCGCGCTCGCGTTCGCGGTGCTGACGCGTCCGAACGGCGCGGAGATCCGCGACTTCTACGTCGACAACGCGCTCGAGATCGCGAACGGGCGCAACGTCGTGAACGTGATCCTCGTCGACTACCGCAGCTTCGACACGTTCGGCGAGATCACCGTCGTCGCGATCGTCGCGATCATCGTCTACGCGCTGCTGCGCCGCTTCCGGCCGGCGCCGGAGAGCATCGACGTCCCCCGCGCGCAGCGCGCGGACCCGTCGCCGCCGGTCGGCGTGCTCGACGATCCGCTGCCGCGCGGCTACATGAAGATCCCGGCCGTGCTCGTGCGCCTGCTCGGCCCGATGGCCGGGCTCGTGTCCGTGTACTTTCTGCTGCGGGGGCACGATGCGCCGGGCGGCGGCTTCGTCGGCGGCCTCGTCATGGCGACGGCCGTCATCGTGCAGTACATGGTCGGCGGCACGATGTGGGTCGAGTCGCGGCTCCGCATCCACCCGCAGCTCTGGATCGCCCTCGGACTCCTGACGGCCGGCGCGGCGGGCATCCTTGCGTGGCTCGCGGCGAAGCCGTTCCTGTCGGCGCTCAGCGTCGACCTGCACGTGCCGCTCCTCGGCGACCTGCACCTGTCGAGCGTGCTGCTGTTCGACCTCGGCGTGTACATGCTCGTCATCGGCGCGGTCGTGCTGATGCTCGTCGCGCTCGCGCATCAGTCGCTGCGCAGCCCCCGGAGGACGCAGTTCGTCGAGGAGACCGCGGACGCGCAAGCGGCCGAGGAAGCCGCGGAGACGTCGACCTCGGAGGCGTCGGCCTGATGGAGGCGGTGTACGCGCTCGCGATCGGGGTGCTCGTCGCGGCCGGCGTGTGGCTGCTGCTGCGCCCGAGAACGTTCCAGGTGATCATGGGGCTGTCGCTCCTGTCGTACGCGACGAACCTCTTCATCTTCGGCATGGGGCGGCTCGAGATACAGCGTCCGCCGATCCTGTCGGGCGGCGAGGCCACGCCCGCGCTCTACGCGGACCCGGTGCCGCAGGCGCTCGTGCTGACGGCGATCGTGATCGGCTTCGCGACGACCGCGCTGTTCCTCGTCGTGCTGCTCGCGCTGCGCGGGCTTTCGGGCACCGATCACGTCGACGGCAGGGAGCCCGAGCAATGACCGCGCTGCTCGACCATCTGCCGATCCTGCCGATCGCGGTGCCGCTCTTCGCAGCCGCCGCGATGCTGCTCGTCGGCGACGCCCGCCGCACGCTGCGCTACTCGATCGCGTTCGGCTCGCTGACGGTGCAGCTCGCCGTGGCGCTCGTCCTGCTCTATCAAACGACGGACGCGGCCGCGCACATCTGGCCGAACGGCATCGGCGTCTACGAGATCGGCGGCTGGCCCGCGCCGTTCGGCATCGTGCTCGTCGTCGACCGGCTATCGTCGATGATGCTGACGCTGACCGCGACGGTCGCGCTCGCCGCGCTCGTCTATTCCACCGCGCACTGGGACCGTCCGGGGCAGCCGTTCCATTCGCTGTTCCAGCTGCTCGTGATGGGCCTGAACGGCGCGTTCCTGACCGGCGACCTGTTCAACCTGTTCGTGTTCTTCGAGGTGCTGCTCGCGGCGTCGTACGGCCTCGTGCTGCGCGGCCTCGGCACGGCCCGGGTCCGCATGGGGCTCCACTACATCGCGGTCAATCTCGCGGCGTCGTTCCTGTTCCTGATCGGCGTCGCGCTGATCTACGGCACGGTCGGCACGCTCAACATGGCCGACCTCCTCGGGCACGTCGAGGCCCTGCCGCCGGACGACCGCGCGCTGTTCGACGCGGGCGCGTGGATTCTCGGCATCGCGTTCCTCGTGAAGGCCGGGAGCTGGCCTCTGAACTCGTGGCTGCCGGGCGCGTACTCGGTGTCGATCGCGCCGGTCGCGGCCGTGTTCGCGGTCATGACGAAGGTCGGCGTCTACGCCGTGCTGCGCCTCGGCACGCTGATGAGCGAGGACGCGGCGGCGGCGACGATTCTCGGCGAGATCCTGTACTACACGGGCCTCGTGACGCTCGTCTCCGGGATGATCGGCATGCTCGCGACGCAGCACCTGAAGCGCCTCGTCTCGTACTCCGTGATCGTCTCGTCCGGACTGCTGCTCGCGTCGCTCGGGCTCGGCATCGAGGCGGTCACGCCGCCCGTGCTGTTCTATCTCGCGACGTCGGTGCTGACGACCGCCGCGTTCTTCCTGCTGACCGGCATGACGGACCGCACGCGGCTCGTGATGCCGCCGGCCCACGAGCCCGACGCGCAGGGCGACATCCTGCCCGTCTACATGGCGTTTGGCGTGACGAGCCCGGACCCGTACGGCACGGAGGAGGAGGTCGGCGCGGCAATCCCGGCCGCGATGGCCTTCCTCGGCCTGATGTTCGTCTGTTGCGTGCTGCTCGTCGCGGGGCTGCCGCCGCTGCCCGGCTTCGTCGCGAAGTTCACGCTGCTGTCGGTCGTCCTCGAGACGGCGCCGGTCGTCGGCGCGCGCAACGCCGGCTGGGTGCTCGCGGTCGCCGTGCTCGCGACGGGCATCGTCAGCGTCGTCGCGCTGACGCGGATCGGCATGCGGCTCTTCTGGTCGCCGGCGCAGCGCCGCACGCCGCGCCTGCACGTCGTCGAGGCCGCCCCGGTCGCGTTCCTCGTGCTCGTGTGCCTCGGCCTCACGGCGGCGTCGGGACCCGTGATGCGCTTCTTCGACGCGACCGCGCGCTCGCTGCACGACCCGGACACCTACATCGAGACCGTCCTCGGCTCGCGCGTCGCGTCGCGGACGGAGGGAGACGCACAATGAAGCCGATCGCGGACCGCTGGCCGGTCGCGCTGACCGTGTCGCTCGTCGCGATGTGGCTGCTGCTCAATCAGACGCTCGCGCCGGTCCACATCGTGCTCGGCACGCTGCTCGCGATCGCCCTCGCATGGGCGTCCCGGCGGCTGCGGCCGCTCCAGCCGCGGCTCGCGCGTCTCGGTCTCGTGCCCGTGCTCCTCGCACGCGTGCTGCAGGACATCGTGCGCTCGAACATCGCCGTCGCGCGCATCGTGCTCGGGCTCGTCGGCGACCGCGAGATCCGCTCGGGCTTCGTCGACATCCCGCTCGAGATGCGGGACCCGCACGCGCTCGCGGTGCTTGCCGGGATCGTCACGTCGACGCCCGGCACGGTATGGGTCGATCTCGCCGCGGACGGCAGCCGCGTCACGCTGCACGTGCTCGATCTGCGCGACGAGCAGGACTGGATCGACTGGATCAAGCTCCGCTACGAACGTCTGCTGATGGGCATCTTCGAATGAACGCCGTCTTCGATTACGCCGCCTGGTTCGCGTCGCTCTGCTTCGTGCTCGCGATGCTGCTCGCGCTGCTCCGCATGTTCCTCGGGCCCGCCGCGCAGGATCGCGTGCTCGCGCTCGACGCGTTCTACCTGAACGGTATGCTGACGCTCTTGATGCTCGGCATCCGCTCGAGCTCGACGGTTTACTTCGACATGGCGCTCCTGATCGCGCTCTTCGGCTTCGCGAGCACGATCGCGTTCGCGAAGTTCCTGCTGAGCGGCGAGGTCATCGAGCCGTGAACGGCATGGAGCTGCCGCTCTGGGTCACGATCCCCGGCACGCTGCTGCTGGTCGCGGGAGGCCTCCTGACGCTGATCGGCGCGCTCGGCCTGGTACGGCTCCCCGACTTCTTCATGCGGATGCATCCGCCGACGATGGGGACGACGCTCGGCGCGGGCTGCGTGCTGATCGCATCGATGCTCGTATCGTCGGCGCTCGAGCAGCATCCCGTCGTGCACGAGCTTCTGATCACGCTGTTCATCGTGATGACGGCGCCGGTGACGGCGATGCTGCTGATGCGGGCCGCGGTGTTCCGCGCGCAGCGGAAGGGCGACGACGCGGCGCCGCCGACGGGCGCGCAGGCCGTCGCGCGCCGGGCGCAGGACGAGGACCCGCTCGTCGGGCGGCCCGCGCCCCCGGACGAGCCGTCGTGATCAGAAAGCGTAGCCGCGCGCGAGCATGATGCCGAGCGCGACGATCACGACCGCGATCAGCAGATTCGCACGGCCCATCCAGCCGGCGGCGCGGCGCAGCCGGCCCGCCTCCTTCGACCCCGGCGCCTCGCGCAGCGTCCGCGTCGCGCGCGGTCCGACGACGAAATCGTGCACGGCGCTGATCGCGAGCGCGGCGACGACGAGCACGAGCTTCGTCCCGAGGATATGCGCCCACGGCGATGCCCAGAACCTTGCGCTCGAGAGCTGCTCGAAACCGACGCCCCAGCGCGTGAGATTGACGAGCCCGGTCAGCACGAGGATCACGAGGCATGCCCAGCCGACGTTGCGAAAGCGCGTTCCGGTGAGCCGGATCAGCTCGGCGTACTGACCCTGTGCGGCCGCGCCCCGCCTGAGTATCGGGATCAGAATCGCGCCGAGGAACACCATCCCGCCGATCCATACGATCGCGGCGAGGATGTGCAGCAGAATGGCCACGAAATGCACCGCCTGCATCGTCCGACTCCTGGAGGACCGTGTCCCTGTAATGATGCCCCGACTGCCGCCGTCCGACACAGTACGGCAGCTCCGACTTGATCCGGCGGCACGGCGCTGCTCGCGGTCGCGATCGAACCTCTTAGCGCGGCTCCGTCGACGTGCCTGTTGTCAACGTGCACGGTCGTCGCTATCGTGCGGCGAAGCCCCGGATCGGAAGCAACATGCCTCGTGCCGCCTTGTTCAGGTCGCTAAAGGTCGTCAGCTGGGTCGTGCTGCTGCTGATGCTCGTCGCGCTCGGCTATGCCGTGTTCACGTCGCTACGGTACTGGAGCGGCATCGGCGTCTGAGGTGGCACCGCGATGACGAACCGACAGGCCCGCATGTTCGCGATCGCGTCGACGGCGATCGCCGCGCTCGTGTTCCTGATGCTGACCGTGCACAGCCACACGCGCTTCCCCGACCTCAGCAACGCGGACGCGATCACGCCGCAGGTCGTCGCCGGCCAGGACGTCTGGCACCGCTACAACTGCGTCAACTGTCATACGCTGTTCGGCGAAGGCGCGTACTACGCGCCGGACCTGACGAAGATCGCGCAGCTGCGCGGGGAGCCCTACCTCGCCGCGTACCTGCGCGATCCGAGCCAGTTCTACGACGAGCAGGTCCACAGGCGGCTCATGCCCCGGCAGGATCTGAGCGACCAGGAGATCGCGGACCTGATCGCGTTCCTCCAGTGGGTCAGCAACGTCGACACGCAGGGCTGGCCGCCGCGCCCGATCCTCGTGACGACGGGCCTCGCGGTGCCCGACGCCGCGGCACAGCCCGGCGTCACCGCGGTGCCGGTCAGGCCCGTCACGGCCGAGGACAATCCGATCGCCGCGGGCGAGAACCTGTTCCGCAATGCCGCGCCGCCGTGCCAGGCCTGCCACTCGACGCAGCCGGGCGTGAACATGGCGGGTCCCTCCCTCGCCGGCATCGCGACGCGGGCCGCGGAGCTCGTCGCGTCGGACGACTACACGGGGCAGGCCTCCGATGCCGAGGGCTACATCCGCGAGTCGATCGTCGAGCCGAGCGCGCACGTCGTTCCGGGCGCGATGTACTCGGCCGCCGGCATGTCGTTCATGCCGGCGACGTACGGCGAGACGCTGAGCGACGAGGAGATCGATCAGCTCGTCGCGTACCTGATGAGCTTCCGCTGAACGCGGGACGGGAAGGATACCGATGCGTTACAAGTCCCAAGCCGTCGCGTACTGGTACTTCGCGGTCGCAATGGTGCTGTTCGGCCTGCAGATCGTGTTCGGCCTGCTGTCCGCGGCGAAGTACCTGGGACCCGATCCACTGCTCTACGTCCTGCCGTTCGACGTCACGAAGGTCATCCACACGAATCTGCTGATCGTCTGGGTGCTGACGGGCTTCATGGGCGCGACGTACTGGCTCGTGCCGGAGGAATCGCGCACGGAGCTCCACAGCGTGAAGCTCGCGTACGTGCAGCTCGTGCTCTTCACCGTGACCGGCGTCACCGCCGTCATCGGCTACCTGTTCCGCTACGGCACCGGGAACAAGCTGCTCGAGCAGCCGCTGCCGCACAAGCTCGCGATCCTCGTGACGATGCTGATCTTCCTCTACAACATCGGCATGACGATCAGGAAGGCGGGCCGCTTCACGGTCACCGAGGGCGTGCTCGTGCTCGGCCTCGCCGCGTCCGCCGTGCTGTACCTGCCGGCCCTGCTCCATTTCGAAAACTACACGGTCTCCATCTTCTACCGCTGGTGGACGATCCACCTGTGGGTCGAAGGCGTGTGGATGATGATCATGGGCTCGTTCCTCGCGTACCTGCTGATCCGCCTGTCCGGCGTCGACCGTGAGGTCATGGAGAAGTGGCTGTACGTGATCGTGGGGCTCGTGTTCATCGCCGGCATTCTCGGCACGGCGCATCACTACTACTGGGTCGGCGTGCCGTCGTACTGGCTGCCGATCGGCGGCTTCTTCAGCGCGCTCGAGCCGCTCGCGCTGGTCGGCATGGCCGCGTATGCGTACTACGCGCTGCGCCGGTCGGGGCTCTCGCATCCGAACACGCTCGCGCTGCACTGGACCGTCGGCAGCGCCGTGTTCGCGCTGTTCGGCGCGGGGCTCTTGGGCCTCGCGCACACGTGGCCGTCCGTGAACCGCTGGACGCACGGCACGCTGATCACCGCGATGCACGGCCACTCGGCGTTCTACGGCGCGTACGCGATGATCGTGCTCGCGATGATCACGTACGCGCTGCCGTCGCTGACGCGCGCGCGGGTTCCGGGCGAGAGCTACGTGGGCTACGCGGCGTTCTGGATGCAGATCGCGGGCATGTTCGGCATGACGCTGAGCTTCGCGACGGCCGGCGTCGCGCAGGTCTATCTCGAGCGGATCGTCGGGCTCGGCTATCTCGACACGCAGCTCAAGATCCAGGTGCACTTCCTGATGCTGATCCTGACGGCGTCGGTCTTCGCGATCGGCGTCGGGCTCTTCATCTACGACTTCTTCCGGCGCGTGCCGCGCACGGAGGTCGCGAGCGAGGGAGACGCGATCACGCTGCCGCAGAGCAGCGAGGCACAACCGGCCCGCTGACGAAAATTGCCCCGACGAAAATTGTGTCAGACACATTTTTCGTGAGAAAAATGTGTCTGACACAATTTTCAATGCGTCATCGCGTAGATCAGGTAATTCACCGCGAACTTGTACGCGAGCGCCGTCATCGGCTCCGGATACCACGGATCGTCGGCGTGCTCCCACGCATCGCCCATGTCCATGTTGAAGTTGATCGCGACCATCAGCCGGCCGTCGTCGTCGAGCACGCCGCGCCAGTGCGGCGTCTCGGGCCGGACGCCGCCGCGGCCCGGAATCTGCGTGCGCTGATCGAGATCGTAGAGCACGTGCAAGAGCTCGTGATCCTCGGGAAGCTCGACGACTTCCTTGTCCGGAAATACGCGGCGCAACGACTCCATGAAGACGGCCCACTCGTACTCGCCCCAGAAGTCGTCGACCATCAGGAAGCCGCCGCGGTCGAGGTACTCCCGAAGTTTCGTCGCCTCGGCGTCGCTGAGCTCCCAGTGCCCGACCTCGACCGCGTACAGCCACGGGTAGTCGAAGATGCGGTCGTCGTCGAGCGTGATCAGGCGCCCGCCGGTCCCGTCGTAGTCGACCGCCCCGCCATCGACTCGCGTCAGGCGGTTGATGCCCTGCATCAGGTGGTACTCGGCGTCGGGATAGTCGGTGCTCCACGCGCCCCATCCGCGGCGGCCCCACCCGCCGCGGCGGCCGTAAGGCGAGTCCGCGTAGACGAGCCGCGCGAAGTGGAACTCCGCGCCCGGCGGCCCGTCGAGCCGAGAGTCGCGGCCCTGCCCGAGCGCCGCGTTGAACGCGAGCACGGCGACCGCGGCGGACACGCCGGCCCAAAGCCCGAAACGAAGGCAGGCTCGCGCTCGCACGTCTGAAAGCCTCCGCTCTCGACGACCGTGAGTCGGCCGACGGCCTACTCTAACCCACTTTCCCGCCGGCGGCAGCCGAGCGCCGCCGCCATCGCGCACGCCTTTCGCGCCCCGGCATTCCGCGCGAAACTACCCGACGTTCGACCGAGAGGAGGGAATCGTCGAGGGACGAACCGACGATCCGGGGCGCCTCGAGAAGGTCCCAGGACTCAAGCTGCCGACAATTCGGAGTCGTGCCGTGATGCAGAAGTGGAAGCTCGTACCCGCCGTCGTCGCCCTCGTGCCCGTCGCCGCCGTCGCGCAGCCGCCCGGCTGGAACGATCCGTTCCCGCCGCACCGCGTGATGGACAACCTCTACTACGTCGGCACGTCGATGCTGTCGTCGTATCTGATCACGACGCCTGAAGGGCACATCCTGATCAGCGCGAACTACGAGTCGTCGGTGCCGGTGATCAAGGCGAACGTCGAGGAACTCGGCTTCGACTTCGACGACATCGAGATACTGATCAGCGGCCATGCGCATCCGGATCACATCGAGGGCAACGCGCTCGTGAAGGAGCTGACCGGCGCGGAGGTCGTCGTCGGCAGGCTCGATGCGCCGGCGGTCAGGGCGGCCCGCACCCCGGACGGCAAGCCGCTGCCGATCGACCGCCTCGTCGACGACGGGGACACGGTGAGCCTCGGCGGCACGACGCTGACCGCGCACCTGCTGCCCGGCCATACGAAGGGCTGCCTCGCGTGGAGCCTGGACCTCGAGGAGGATGGCCGGACATACTACGGCTTCATCGAGTGCAGCCTGAACGGCCGCTTCCTGAGCTACGTCGACAACGAGGACTATCCGAACATCGTCGAGGACATGCGCGCAACGTACCGGAAGGCGGCCGAGATCCCGGTCGAGGTGTTCCTGAGCTCGCACGGCGTCTTCTACGGGCTCGACGAGAAGCACGCGAAGCTCGTCGCGCGCAAGGAAGGCGGTCCGAACCCGTTCGTGGACCCCGACGGGTACCGCGCGCACGTCGCCGAGCAGGAGCGGCTCTTCGAGGAAGCGCTCGCACGGCAGCTCGCTCGATGAGGGGCGGACGCATGATTCGCGGACCGATGAGGCGCGCGCTCTCGCTGACGTTGCCGATCGCCGCGCTGCTGCTCGCCGCGAGCGCGAGCGCACAGGAGAGCGCGAGCGCACAGGAGAGCACGAGCGCGCAGGACATCGACACGCTGCGCGCGACGGCGCAACGCCTCTTCGGCTCGATCCCGCCGGTGCGCGCCGAAGAGCTCCGCGAGCCGATCGTGCGGCTCGGCCGCGCGCTCTTCTGGGATACGCGCCTTTCGGCGAACGGGCGCGTCGCGTGCGCGAGCTGTCATCCGGCGGCGACGGCCGGCGCCGACGACCGCCGCTTCTCGATCAACGCGCGGGGCCGGCCGACGTCGCGCAACGCGCAGACGGTCTTGAACGCTCAGGCCGCCTCGGCCGGCCTGCGGTGGGTCGCGGACCGTCCGTCCGGCGCGGCGCAGGCCGTCGGCTCGATCACGGGCTCGATGGGCTTCGAGAACGCGGCGGACATCGTCCCCGTGCTCGAGCGAAGCGGCTACCGGGACCTGTTCGCGGCGGCGTTTCCGAATGACGCGGAGCCCGTCTCGCCGGAGAATTACGGTCTCGCGCTGCAGGCCTATCAGCAGACGCTGCGAACGCCTGCGCCTTTCGACCGCTGGCTCGAGGGTGACGACGGCGCAATGACCGCCGTCGAGCTGCGCGGCCTCGAGCGCTTCATCTCGATCGGCTGCGCAAGCTGCCATGACGGCCCGCTGCTCGGCGGCACGCGCGTCGCGCGCTTCGGCGTCACCGAGGACTACCGGCCGCATACCGGCTCGAGCGAAACGGATACGGGCCTGATGCGCGCGACCGGTCGGGAATCCGACCGCGACCTGTTCCGCGTGCAGCCGCTCCGCAACGTCTCGAGGACCGCTCCGTACTTCCACGACGGCTCGGTGCCCGACCTCGAGACGGCGAACCGGATCATGGCGCGCGTGCAGCTCGGCCGGACGCTGACCGATGCCGAGCTCGCCGAGCTCCTCGCGTTCGAGCGCGCGCTCGCGGGCGAAGTCCCGGCGCACTACGCGCCGCCGACGGACTCGCCGGCCTCTCGCCCGCCGCCCGCGAATTGAGCCGCCCCACGACGAGGCACCCGTTTGAACGACACCGTCGTTCCCCGTATCGTTCCACGGGCCGGAAGCAGGCGAGCGGACGCGTCGCCTGCGGAAATGCGCATCGAGGGGTAGGTCCGGATGAAGCAGGAAGAGTCGGCGCCGCATTCGCCCGACGGCTACAGCAGCGAGGTCGCGTCGCAGACCGGCCGGGCGCTTCTCGGTATCCGGGAGTGCGTCCTGCGCGGCGAGTTCTCCCGCGGCGAGCGCCTGTCGGAAGTCGCGATCAGCGAGCGGCTGCAGATGTCGCGGACGCCGATCCGTATGGCCCTCGAGCGGCTCGCCCACCTCGGGCTGCTCGAAGTCGGCGCGAAGGGAGGCTTTTTCGTTCGGGAGTTCACGGTGGCCGACGTGCGCGACGCAATCGAGGTGCGCGCCGTGCTCGAAGGCACGGCCGCGCGGCTCGCGGCCGAACGGCTGTCGCACGACTCGGAGCTCGATCGGCTGCGCCGGCTCCGCGACCGGATCGATAACCTTTCCGAGCTCTCGGTGACGTCGCTCGGCCTGTACATGGACTGCAACGAGGCCTTCCATTCGACGATCATCGAGCTCAGCAAGAGCCCGATCCTGAAGCGGATGATCGAGCAGGTGATGTCGCTGCCGTTCGCGTCGCCGAACGCGATGGTCTTCTCGACGCCGATGCTCGATCCGACGCAGCGGACGCTCGCAGTCGCGCTCGAGCAGCATCGCGCGCTCGTCGAAGCGATCGCGAATCGCGAAGGCACGCGCGCGGAGCACCTCGCGCGCGAGCACGCGCGTCTCGGGCGGATCGCGTTCGACCGCGTGCTGTCGACGCCGGGCCTGCTCGACAGCGTCCCCGGCGGCCCGCTGATCAACGTCGGATCGCGGTAAGCGAGCGGGGCCCGCGCGCGGCGCGCCGCGGCGAGGCGTCGGACGGACAGGCGAAGCCTCAGACGGACAGCGTATCCGGCTCGATCCGCCCGGTGCTGTCGCCGAACGAGTCGAGGTGCACGCCGACCTTGTCGAGCACCGTCAACAGCAGATTCGTCATCGGCGTGTCGTCCGGGTAGCGTGTGTGCTGCCCGGTCCTGATCTTTCCGCCGAGCCGCCCGACGAGCAGGCACGGGATGTCGTGATGCCGGTGCAGGTTGCCGTCGCCCATGCCGCTGCCGTAGATCAGGAGGCTGTGGTCGAGCAGGTTCCCGTCGCCTTCCGGCGTCGCCGCGAGCTTCTCGGCGAACTCGGCGAAGAGCTGCACGTGGTACGTGTCGATCCGCGTCTTCTTGTCGATCAGCCCCGGATCGTCCCGATGGTGCGAGACGTTGTGGTGGCCGTCCGGCACGCCGATGTTCGGATACGAGAGCCCCGAGAGCTCGCGTGACATGATCATGCTGAAGACGCGCGTGACGTCGGCACGGAACGCGAGCAGCTGCAGGTCGAACATCAGCCGCGCGTGCTCCTCGTACGTGTCCGGGATGCTCGTCGGGCGGGCCGGCAGGTCGAGGTCCTTGCCGGCGTGCGCTTCCGCGCTCTGGATCCGCCGCTCGACCTCGCGCACGGCGTCGAGGTACTCGTCGAGCTTGCGGTGATCGCCGGGGCCGAGCGTCCTCGCGAGCGCCGCCGCTTCGGCCCTGACCGAATCGAGAATGCTCCCGGTCGCGCGTGCGCGCGCGAGCCGCGCGGCGCTCGATCCGCCGTCGCCGAACAGGCGCTCGAACACGATGCGCGGATGGATCTCGGCGAGGTTCGGTGTCGTCTCGTTGCGCCACGAGACCGTGTTCACGTAGAAGCAGTCGCCCGAGTCGCACTGCCCCTGCATCGGCGGATCGACGCTGAGCTCGATCGACGGCAGTGCCGTATCCGCGCCGATCTTGCGCGCCGCGATCTGATCGGCCGTCGTCGCGAGCCTGACCTCGACGCCGGGGCGCGTACGGTCGTACGCGTGCACGCCGGTCAGCCATGCCGCGGACGAGCGCGGATGATCGCCGGTGCCATCGCCCTTCGTGTCAGCCTCCCGGTGCGCGAGGTTGCTCAGCACGTTCAAATATTCGCGCACGTTGGCGAGCGGCCTCAGATTCGGCGTGAGCTCGAAGTCCCTGCCCTCTGTCTTCGGCGTCCAGTGCGTATGCACGATGCCATTGCCGACGTAGATGAAGCCGAGCCGCGGCGGGGCGGCCGGCGCGTCGGCCGCAAACGCGGGCACCATCGAATCGAGCAGCGGCAGCGCGATCGTCGCGCCCGCGCCGCGCAGGAACGTTCGCCGGTCGATCGCCTTCTTCGTCACGAACATCGGTCAACCCTCGGTCAAGCGCATCTCGGCCGCAATGGCCTCGTCGGTCCGAGTCCCTTCGGGGGCCGGCTCCTCCGTGATCTCCGGAGGCGCCCCGCCGTCGGGCGGAGCCTGCCGCATCCTGAACGGCACGCTCTTCACGATGCCGCGGATCAGCGCGGCGAACGTGTAGTTCTCGGCCGCCGCGTCTCGGACGATCCTGCGCACGGCCGGCTTGTCGTAATACTGCACGTTGCGGCCGAGCGCGTACATCAGGAGCTTCTCGGTCACGGCGCCGACGAACCGCTCCGGATCGCGCAGCAGCAGCTGCTTCACGCCGTCGACCCCGTCGATCTCGGTGCCGTCGGGCAACTCGCTCGTCGCCTCGATCGGCAGGCCGCCTTCGGCGTCCCGCCAGCGCCCGATCGCGTCGAAATGCTCGAACGCGAAGCCGATCGGATCCATCTGCGCGTGGCAGCTCGCGCACTCGGGATTCGCACGGTGCGCCGCCATCGCCTCGCGCAGCGTCTTCGTCGCCTGCTCGTCCGGCTCCTCGGCCTCGAGCGCGGGCACGTTCGGCGGCGGGGGCGGCGGAGGCGACGCGAGCAGGTTGTCGAGGACGTACTTGCCGCGCAGCACCGGCGACGTGCGGGTCGGATAGGACGTCAGCGTGAGGATGCTGCCCTGGCCGAGGAGACCGCCGCGATGGCTGCCCTCCGGAAGCTCGACGCGGCGGAAGTGCGTGCCCTTGACGAACGGGATGCCGTAATGCTCCGCGAGCCGCTCGTTCAGGAACGTGTAGTCGGCGGTGATCAGCTCGAGCACGCTGCGCTCCTCGCGCAGGATGCTCTCGACGAAGAGCTTCGTTTCCGTCACGAAGTCCTCGCGCAGCCCATCGTCGAAATCGCGGAACAGGAATACGTCCGGCTCCTTGAGCTCGAGGTCGCGCAGGAAGAGCCACTGCGCCGCGAAGTCGTCGATCAGCGCGTCCGCGCGCGGATCGGCGAGCATGCGCTCGACCTCCCGATCGAGCACTTCGTCGTCGGTCAGGCGGCCGGAGACCGCGAGCTCGAGGAGCCTTTCGTCGGGCAGGCTGCTCCACAGGAAGAACGACAGGCGCGACGCGAGCTCGAGCGGGCTCACCGGAAACGCGTCGCCCGGCGTCGCGTCCTCGGGCACGCGCTCGATCCTGTACAGGAACTGCGGGCTCACGAGGATCCGCTCGAGCACGCGCTGGATCCCGGCGTCGAAGCTGCCTTCCGCGCGCCCCGCTCGAAAGAACGGGAGGAGCGCGTCGACGTCGGCATCGTCGACCGGCCGCCGATACGCCTGCTGCGCGAGGCTCGCGATGATCTTGCGCGCGCACGGCGCCTCGTCCTCGGCGCTCGTCGGCGTGCAGACGAAGATGCGCTCGCGGCTCGGCGTCTGGCCGGGCCCCGTCGGATCGTGCGGGCCGCTGATCGTCACGAGCTCGATCGCCGGCAGCGTGCCGCGGCTCCGCCGCTGCACGCGCACCGTCGACTCGTCGAGCGCGAGCGTGCGACGCACGAACGTGACGCCGACCTCGTGCGGGCCCGCGCTGACCGGCACGGTGAACTCGAGCACCTCGGCGGCGCGACCGCGACCGCCGCCCTCGCCCACCTTGCCGGACGCGGCGCGCTCGCCGTCGATCGTGATCTCGATCTCGTGCGGCTCGCGTGCCGCACGCTCCATCTCGACGTGGAACGTGTACTCGGCATCGAGCGGGAAATAGCTCTGCACGTAGAGGCCGCCGCGCGTGCCGAACGGCAGCCCGTCGATCGACTCGTCCTGCGGCAGCTCGAGCGGCATCCGGTGCAGGTTCACGATCTCCGGCATCCGCATGTCGCCGATCGCGAGCCGGCTGATCTTCTGGGCCGCGGCGAGGTAGCGCTCCATCACGACCGGCGACACGAAGAGCAGGTCCGCGATGTTGTCGAACCCGCTGCTCGCGTTGTCGGCCGGCAGGAGCACGTCGTAGTCCATCTCGGCCGGCAGGTGCTCGAGCCGCAGCATGTCGCGGATCGCGTTTCTGTACTCGGTCCTCGTCAGGCGGATCAGCTGCGGCAGCCTGCCTGCGTTCGGCCGCGCTGCGGCGGCGGCATCGAGCTCCCGCTCGAGATACGCGGCGACGCGCCGATAGGTTGCATCGTCGGGGCGCGGCTCCTCGGGCGGCGGCATCGTGCGCGCGCGGAGCTTGTGAACGACCTTCTCCCAGCTCTCGGCATGGGCGCCGATGTCGGCGAGGTGGGCAGGGTCGATCAGCATGTCGCCCGAGCGGATCGAGCGATCATGGCAGTCGACGCAATAGGCGCGGAACGTCTCGCTCGCGAGAGCGGCGTCGCGGCTGCCGCCGATCGAGGCGGGCAGGCCGAAGTACGTCGCGTAGCCCGCGATCCCGGCGGCCGCGACTGCGGCCGCGGACACGAGCGCCTTCCGTCGTCCCCGCACGGCGATCCACCTCCCCCGAGACCGGGCGTTTCGACTATGGTACCTTCGAATGCATACAAATTGCATGAGCAGGGCGATGGTTCGAACGCTGCATTTCGCCGCTATTGCATTGATTGGAATCCCGATCGACGCCGCCCTCGGTGCGAATCCCGAGCTGATCGAAGCCGTCAGAGCGTCCGATCTGCATGCAGTGCGTGCCGAGATCGGCGCCGGCGCCGACGTCGACGCGCGCGCCGGCGACGGCTCGACCGCGCTGCACTGGGCCGTCGAGCGGCAGGCCGTCGAGATCGTCGACGCGCTGCTCGCGGCCGGCGCGGACCCGGCCGCCGCGACGCGCAACGGCGTCACACCGCTGTCGCTCGCGGCGCATAACGGCGACGCCGCGATCATCGCGCGGCTGCTCGACGCCGGCGCCGATCCGAACGAGCGCTCGGAGGAAGGCCAGAGCGCGCTGATGCTCGCGGCGCGGAACGGCCGTCCCGACGCGGTGCGCCTCCTGATCGAGCGGGGCGCCGACGTGAACGCGGTCGAGCCGTTCAGGCAGCAGACCGCGCTGATGTGGGCGGCCGGCGAAGGCAACGCGGACGCGATCCATCTTCTGATCGAGCACGGCGCCGATCTCGAGGCCCGCTCGGCCGGCGGCTTCACGGCGCTCATGTTCGCCGTGCGCGAGGACCGGCTCGACGCCGCGCGCGCGCTCGTCGAGCGGGGCGCGGACGTCGACGCGGTCGCGCCCGACGGCACGAGCGCGCTGAACATGGCGATCCTGAACGCGCATTACGACGTCGCATCGCTGCTCGTCGCAGCGGGCGCAGACCCGAACCTGCCGGATCCGCGCGGCTCGCCGCTGCACATCATCGCGTGGCTGCGCGAGCCGGGCGCGACGGGCCAGGCGGCGGTCGGCGACGAGGCGGACGCGCCGCCGCGGCCGCACGGCCGCGTCACGAGCCTCGAGCTCGCGCGCCAGATCCTCGAGGCCGGCGCCGATCCGAACGTGCGCATCGATTGGCAGGAGATGCGCTTCAACAAGGTCGCCGGCATGGCCCGGAATCCTCCGGGCCTCACGCTCGGCCGCCACCTGCTGACGTACAACGGCGCGACCGCGTTCTACGTCGCCGCGAAGAACGGCGACGCGCCGCTGATGCGCCTCCTCGTCGAGCACGGCGCGGACCCGCTGATCACGAATCGCTTCGGCATCACGCCGCTGATGGTCGCGGCGGGCCTCGACACGTGGGAGGGCGAGACACCGGGACCGCACACGGGCGTCAGCGAGGCGGAGCGGCTCGAGGCGGTGAAGCTCGCGGTCGAGCTCGGCAACGACGTGAACGCGCGGGCCGATTTCGGCGACTACGAGATGATCGGCGATCCCGAGTACACGCTGCTCTACTACCCGCTGAACATCGAGGAGCTCGCCGATCTCGGCGTCGGCGATCCGCGCTGGGACGAGAGCACCGCGCTGCACGGCTCGATCATCTCCGGGCAGCCGTCGATCACGCGTTATCTGATCGAGCAGGGCGCCGACGTCGACGCGAAGAACGCGCTCGGCTGGACGCCGCTGATGATGGCGCGCGGCGTGTTCCTCGCGAACGCATCGCGCGAGTTCCCGGCCGCCGAGGCGATCCTGCTCGAGGCGATGGCCGCGCAGGGGATCCCGGACCAGTAGAAATCGGGGTCAGAGCCCTTTTATCGGGGTCAAGCCCTTTTATCGGGGTCAGAGCCCTTTTATCGAGGTCAGGGCCCTGTTACCAAGTCTAAGGGCTCTGACTCCATTTTCCGTCAGGTCAGCTACATTGGGTCATAGCCCTTTGATGGGGGGCAGGGTCCTGCGACTGGGGTCAGGGTCCTGCGATTGGGGGTCAGGGTCCTGCGACTGGGGTCAGGTCCCGCGATTGGGGTCAGGTCCCGCGATTGGAGTCTTAGGTCCTGCGATTGGGGTCAGAGCCCTGGGGTCAGCGCCCCTTTGTCCAAGAAAGCGAAGCCAAGAGAAGAGGCCTTTGCGGCGAAGGACTCTGACTTCAATCCCCCCTATTTCACCGCGAAAAACGCTCCCAAAAAGGGCTCTGACCTGCGCTAACCCCAAATTCCCAAAAGGGCTCTGACCCGAATTTTCCGGACCCCAATTTTCCGCTGCAAATGGGGCCCTGACCCAATTCCCCCTTCGCCCAACATCCGTCGATCCCGCCGACGCGGATACTCGCTCGCGGAGCGCCATGTCAGGAAGCGGGCTCCGCGCTTCTCGGCAAAAAGGGCTCTGACCCCAATTGTGCTACCTTCGAGCCGATGAGCTCGAGCACGCTGCGCGCGCCGTCGCCGTCCGCGGGCGACGGTCCGTTCTATCTTCCGATCGGCGACGAGGTGTCGATCTTCGCCGAGTGCCACGCGCGCGGGCTTGCCGTGATGCTGAAGGGCCCGACGGGCTGCGGCAAGACGCGGCTCGTCGAGCACATGGCATGGCGCCTCGGTCGGCCGCTCGTCACGGTCTCGTGCCACGACGATCTCACCGCGAGCGATCTCGTCGGTCGGTTCCTGATCCGCCACGACGGCACGGTCTGGCAGGACGGACCGCTGACGCGCGCCGTGCGCGACGGCGCGATCTGTTATCTCGACGAGATCGTCGAGGCGCGGCAGGACACGGTCGTCGTGCTGCATTCGCTGACCGACCACCGCCGCATGCTGTCGATCGACAAGACCGGCGAGCAGATCGAGGCAGCGCCCGGCTTCCAGCTCGTGATCTCGTACAACCCGGGCTACCAGCGGATGCTGAAGGACCTGAAGCCGAGCACGCGGCAGCGCTTCGTCGCGCTCGAGCTCGGCTTCCCCGCTCCGGAGCAGGAGGCGGCGATCGTCGAGCACGAGAGCGGCGTCGACCGTGCGACGGCGCACGAGCTCGTGACGCTCGCCGGTCGCATTCGCGCGCTCCGCGATCGCGGCCTGCCCGAGGTGCCGAGCACGCGCTTGCTCGTCGCGGCCGGCGCGCTCGTGACGCGCGGCGTGCCGGTGCGCGACGCGTGCCGCGCGGCGATCGTCGCGCCGCTGACGGACGACGAGGCGCTCGCCGCGGCGCTCCGCGATCTCGTCGACGCGATGTTCGTCTGACGGCGACGCGCGAGCGATGAGCGAGCCCGAGCAGCTCATCACCGACGCGGCCCGGCACGCGACGGTCTTCGCGCGAGACCTGTGGCGACGGCAGCGCAGCCGCCGCGGCGGCCGGCTCGGCCTCGCGGACGTTGCCCGCCGCATCGACCTGCTGATCGCCGCCGTGTTCGACGAAGGACGCCGCCTCCGCGTCGCGCAGCGGCCGCCGCCGCCGACGTGGCTCCGCCAGACGTTCGGCGCGGACCGCGGCCCGCGGACGAAGCACGCGGTGCCCGCGACGGACGGCGCGAGCATCTGGCTGCCGGACACGCTCGACCTCGACGACGACGCGCTCGCGGAGCGCTGCTATCGAACGATGGCGTTGGCGCAGGCGGCCCGCGCGCGGCGCGGCAGCGCAGGCCCGGTCGGCACGCTGCTGCGGAACGGTCTCGTCGCCGACGTCTATCTGCTGCTCGAGGCGTACGCCGCGGACGAAATGCTCGCCGCGCTGCTGCCGGGGCTCGCAGCGTCGATCGATAAGCTCCGGCGTGTCGCGCTCGAGCGGCGCCCGGTCGTCGGCGCGTTCCCCGCGCACAGACGCCCGCTCGAGCGCCTCGCGCGCGAGCTGCTCGAGAGCCGCTGCGGCCGGCCGCGAGACGCGGCGCTCGTGACGCCGTCGCCGACGGAGTCGCTCGCGCTCGCGGAGCGGATCGCGGCCGAGATCGCGAAAAGCGCCGGCACGGAGCGATTCGGCGCGGAGCCGCTGCTCAAGGACTGGTGGACCGGCGCGCTCTATCCGACGTCGGCCGACGACGCCGCTTCGATGCCCGGCGACGCAGGCGTGCCCTACGACGACGCGGTCGCCGCGCCGTCCGCGCGCCTTCGCCGCACCCCGACGCGCCGCGACGCGCTCGACGGCGAGGACGACGGCGACGACGACCCGGGCGTCGTCGCCGTCCAGCAGGACGATCCGCACCCGCATGCCGAGGACCCGATGGGCCTCCGCCGGCCCGTCGACCGCGACGACGACACGAGCGCCGAGCAGCTCGCCGACATGGTCTCGGACGTGCCCGAGGCGCGGACGGTCGCGACGCCCGCGCCGCCGAAGGAGGTGCTGCTTTCCGAGGATCCGCCCGATCCGCGCGCTCGGCTCGCGCTTCGCGGCGACATGCCGCGGGACGCATGCATCCGCTACCCCGAATGGGACTATCGCACGAGCGCATATCGCGAGCCCGGCGCGGGCGTGCGTCCGTGCGTCGCGCCGCAGGGACCCGACGAGTGGATCGACGCGACGCTCGCGAAGCACCGCGCGATGCTCGACGTCGTGCGGCGGCGATTCGAGACGCTGCGCGCGCGGCGGATGCGCCTGCGCCGGCAGCTCGACGGCGACGACATCGACCTCGACGCGTGCATCGAGCATCACGCGGACGTCGCCGCCGGGCGCCCCGGCGCCGAAGGGCTCTACGAGGTCCGCCGCGCGGCCGACAAGGATCTCGCGGTGCTGCTCCTGATCGACGTGAGCGGCTCGACCGACGCCTGGATCGCGGCGGACAGGCGCGTGATCGACGTCGAGCGCGAAGCGCTCCTGATCGTCGCCGTCGCGCTCGACAGCCTCGGCGAGCCGTTCGCGATCGAGGCGTTCTCGGGCGAAGGACCGGACCGCGTGACGCTCGAGACCGTGAAGCGATTCGACGAGCCGTACGCGCGCGACGTCGCGCGCAGGATCGCGGGCCTCGAGCCCGAGCGCTACACGCGCGCGGGCGCCGCGATCCGTCATGCGACGGCGCTCCTGATGCGCCGCCGCGCGGAGCACCGGCTGCTGCTGCTCCTGTCGGACGGCAAGCCGAACGACGTCGACGAGTACGACGGCCGCTACGGCGCCGAGGACATGCGCCAGGCGGTCGCCGAAGCGAGGCTGCAGGGCATCTTCCCGTTCTGCCTGACGATCGACCGCCACGCGGCGAGCTACCTGCCGCGCGTGTTCGGCGCGCACCAGTATGCGCTGCTGCCGGACCCCGCGCGGCTGCCCGAGGTGCTCGTCGAGTGGCTGAAGCGGCTGATCGCCGCGTAGCCGACGGCGGACGCGACTACCGATTGCCCGGCCGCGGCACGACCGTATTCGCGCAGGCGGCGCGGACCTCCCGATACACGTCGTCGACGCTCGACTCGTAGCGCCTCGAGAAGTGAAACGGGACGAGCCGCGCGACGTTCGCGGCCGACGCGATCTCGCCGCAGGCCGTCGTCGTCAGATGACCCGTGCGCGCGGCGCGGTCGGCGTCCGACTCCCGGAACGTCGATTCGCAGAACATCACGTCCGCGTCGCGCGCGAGCGCCTCGAGCCGGCGCCTGTTGTCGGCGGTGTCGGCGAGGTCCGTCGCATACACGAGCTTCGTGCCCGAGCGCAGCAGCACGAGCATGTCGGCGAGCTCGCCGACGCGGCGCTCGGAGCCGTCCGGCAGGCCGATCACCTCGTCGGCTCGCCCGGCCGCAACGTGCTCCTTGAGACGCGCGAGCCACGGGCCCGGCGCGAGACCGAGCGCGGCGAGCCGCTCCTTGCGCACGTTGATCTCGACGACCGACTCGAGCGCGAACGCGAGCACCGGCGTCAGGTGATCGAGCGTCACGGCGCGCACGCGCACGAGTGGCTCGTCGAGCAGCAGGCCGCCGGCGGCGCGCGACGCTCCGAGGGCTCGAGGGACCGGATCGCCGGCACGGACCGCGAATCTTCGCGCGACGTCGTCGGCGCCGAGCTCCGTCACGTCGAAGCGCGGCGCGCCCTCGCCGGCGCGGTCCCAGTGCACGCCGTTCACGAGACCGTTGACGTTCGCCGCAAGGCCGGGCGGACCGTAGAGCCTGCAGCACGACGTCACGCCGATCCGCGAGCGCAGCAGCCACAGGAAGCCCGCGATGTGATCGATGTGCGCATGACTGATGAAGACGTCGGTGACCTGGTGCGCGACGCGCGCGCCGAGGCGATGCGTCTCGCCGAGATCGAACGACAGCGTCCGGCTGCGGTGCTGCATTCGCACGAGGAGCAGCGGGTCGCCGAGCACACCGTTCACGAGCGTCGCGACGAACGGGCCGACGCGGACGACCGGCTGCAGGTCCCGAGGATCGGCGCCGTCGTGCTCGCGCGCGAGCGCGCCGTCGTGCGCACACGCGAGCGCATCGCCGGCGTTCTCCGGCACGTCGTCTGCGGCGCTGTCCGGCATCGCGAGGCGCCCCGTCGTAGACGACCGCGTAGACGACCGGGAGCGCAGCGGCCCCGCAGCGGTCGCACGATAACGGACCTCGCGGCCGAAGCGTTCGGCGGTCCCGAGCAGGCCGCCGGGCGCGCGGCACGCATCGCGCACGAGCAGCGCGGTCGCCGCCGCACTCGCATCGCCGCGCACGCGGATCCGCGCGAGCCGGCCGCGGACGGACACGATCTCGCCGAACGCGGCGCACGTCCGCTCGTCGAGCAGCGCGACCTGTCGTCCTTGCCAGGCCGAAGGCGTCTCGCGCGGCGGAGGCGTGCCGATCGCCGGCAGCGAGTCGAGGTCGAGCTCCCGCTCGCACGTGTCCGTCGCGAGGTACGCGTCCCACAGCGCCGTGCGAGCGCGCGCACGTGCCCGCTTCCCCGGCGCACGGGCTTCTGGCGCGGCGGGCATCGTCACGACGCGGAGCCCGAGCGCGCGGAGCTCGGCGGCGAGGCCGTCGGTGCCGCCCGGCCGCTCGATCAGCACGACGACGGCCGCGCGCGCCGCGGTCGCGAGCGCCGTCACGAGCTCGGCGCCGGGCACGCCGCGAACGGCGCCCGGACCGTCGAGCAGCCACGCGCGGCGCTCGCACCGATCGAGCAGCCGCATGACCGCCTGCGCGAGCGGCAGTCGGAACCGCACCGCGTCGAGGGTGCAGAGGGGCTCGACGTCGACGAGTCGCCACGCGCCGCGGTCCCGGTCCGCGGCACACACGGCGCCCGGCGGGCCGAAGGCCGGCGAGCCGGGGTCGCAACCGATGCAGGCGACGTCGATCCCCGCCTGCGCCGCGCGCTCGGCGAGCGTCGCGGCCAGCGTCGACTTGCCGGTGCCCTGCGCGCCGGCGAGCAGCACGCGGCCGCCGGCTTCGAGCGTCGCTGCGATCGGGTCCATGGCCGCAACAAAGAGAGCGTCGGCTTCCAGTATCGTCGCGTCAGACACCTTTTTCCTCGAAAATCGTGTCAGACACCTTTTTCGGGGAAAAAGGTGTCTGACACGATTTTCACCTGCCGGGACGTTGGCGCACGCGGCGCTGCGACGCACCCGACGCCGCAGCGCGTCTGTGACCGACCTCAACGCCGCATCCGCGCCCTTCCGCATAGGCTGAGCGCAGCACACGGGAAGGTTCCGAATGAGCGAAGACCACGTGACGGAGGCGCGCCGGCGCCTCAAGG
This sequence comes from Gammaproteobacteria bacterium, assembly GCA_036381515.1. Taxonomy (GTDB): domain Bacteria; phylum Pseudomonadota; class Gammaproteobacteria; order Steroidobacterales; family Rariloculaceae; genus ZC4RG20. Next base: position 35,412 of record DASVCR010000065.1, read on the forward strand.
TGCTCGCCGCGCGGGCGGTCGAGGCCGCGAGGACGGCGACCGCCGCGACGTCGAGCACGGCGGCGAAGGCCGCCGCGGCCGCGAAGGCGGCGGTGTCGGCGGCGTCCCACGCTCCCCCGTCGTCGCACGACGACGTGCACGGCGCCGACGAGCGCGACGAGAAGATCGCACGCCTCGAGCAAGAGATCGAAGCCGAGCGTGCGAGAGCCGCGGAGCTCGAACGCACCGTCAAGGCGCTCGAGTTCAAGCTCGACGTCCTCGAGCGGAGCTACGCGAAGCAGCTCGCCGACGCGCGGACGGACGGCGACGCGGCGAAACGCGAGCTCGCGGAGGTCAAGGCCGAGCTCGCGGACGCCCGCCACGAGCTGAAGCAGGTCGCGGCGCACCGCGACCGGCTGCGCGACATGTACGCGTTCGACGGCCGGCGCGTGCCGCCCGAGCTCCGCGAGCGGCAGCCCGGCGAAGAGGATACGATCGCGCGGCTTCTGAACGCAGCGCCGGATCCCGGCGCGAAGGCGGACGCGCCCTCCGTCGCCGACGAGCCCGAGACCGGGGATCTGCTCTCCCCCGATCTCGTGTTCGACGCGAACGACGACGAGGAAGACGGCGACGGCGAGACGAAAGCGGCGCGGGGCTAGCCGCGCTAGCCGCGTCAAGGTCGCGCGCGACGCCCGCGGGCGTCCCTGTCGATCCTCGCTCAGCTCGACTGCACGCGCGGACCGAGCAGGATCGGCACGTACACCGCGAGAAACACGACGAACGCGCCGGCCCAGAGCGCGGCGGCGCACGCGAACACGTGGACCGGGCCGAGCGGCAATACCACGGGGCCGAGCACGCGCACGACCGCACCCGCGACGACGAGCGCGTACGCGACGCTGATCGCGCGGTGGACGACGAGCGGCCGGCCGGTGTGCCCGAGCGCGACGCGCGTCGTGACGGCGAGGATCATCGTGCCGAAGACGCCGGCCGTCTGCGCATGCAGCCAGTGCGCGGCCCACGGCGCCTCCGCGAGGATCCACGCGGCCTTGAGGGCGAGCGCCGCGGCGACCCAGGCGTAGCCGACGTGCAGAATCAGCACGATCGGCATCCGCAGGGTCTTCCACCCCTCCCAGCGTGCGAGCCGCGCCGCGATCAGCGCGGCCGCAGCGGCCGCGGCGACGCCGGCCGCACGCGACGCGGGCGCCGCGAGATCGACGACGACGACCGCCGCGATCGCGACGAGCGACGCGCGCTCGAGCCAGGGCGCGGGCGCGATCGACGTCGCGATGCGCTCGCGCACGAGCGCGTTGCGCGTGAACGCCGGGACGATCCGGCCCCCGACGACGACGACCATCACGAGCACGATGTTCGCCGCGAAGCGCAGCGGATCGAACGGCAGCGCGAGCAGGCCGGCCGCGGACGCATGGAACGCCGCGTCCGCGGCGAACAGCAGGCCGAGCAGCACCAGGAACGGGAAATTCCGCACGTTGCGCGTTCTCACGAGCGGCCCCGCGAGCGCGGCCGCGAGCGCCGGGAGGAACGCGAGATCGAGCGCGACGGCCGGCGTCGAGTGCAGCCCGGTCAGCGGGCTCGAGACGACGCGCCCCGCGATCCACAGCAGCGCGAGGCCTGCGAGCGGGACGCCCGACACGGGCTTCGTCCCGGTCCACGTCGGCGCGGCCGTCAGCAGGAAGCCTGCGATCGCGGCCGCGACGAAGCCGAAGATCATCTCGTGCCCGTGCCAGCGGAAGAGCGGCAGCGCCTCGCCGGCCCAGCCCACCCCGGTCAGCGCGGCGAGGAGCGTCGCGAGCGCGAGCACGGCCCACGCCGCGCCGAGCAAAAAGAACGGTCGGAAACCGTACGACAAGAAGACTTGCATGATCACGACCCGCCGCTTCGAGCGCGGCTATCGACCGGCGGAGGCTCGGCCGCGCAGGCCCGCAACGCCGAGCCACGCGGCGCCGACGAGCGCGCCGAGCTTCACGGCCTCGACCGCGACGTAGACGTCGTGCAGCACGGACGCCGGAGGGGTGCCGCCCTGGATGATGACCTCGACGCGCGCGTCGAGGCGCGGGAGCAGGAAGAATCCCTGCAGCACGACGGCCGCGAGCAGGAAGGCCGCAACGAGCGTCGCATACGGCAGCGCGCCGCCGCGTCGCGCTCCGTCCGCTCCGTCGTGCCAGATGATGCGCTGCCGGTCCGATGCGATCGCGGCGATCAGCGTCACGGCCGCGATCACGAGCTCGACGCGGTTGTACCAGTGGAACGTCTGCCGACCGACGTCGAGCGCGACCGGCAGCGTGAGCGACGGCGCGAGAAACTTCACCGGCGTCGCGAGGAACGACACGCCGAGCACCACGCCGATCCAGACGAGCGAGACGACCGCGAACACGGCGATGGCGGTGTCGCTGCGCGCCGTGCTCACCGCGGGAGTCCTTTCCACGAGAGCCATGCGTTGCCTCCTCCGTCCCTCCGATCGCGCGCGCGACCCTGCGCGCGCTCGCCGCGCTCCCATGCGCGGCGTTACCTCATGCGGCCGATGCGGCGCGCGGCAGTCGCCTCTTGCCCTTGTGCTCGCGGACGGACCGGCCGAGCAGCCCTTCGAGCCGCCCTTCGGGCCCGAGCAGATCCTCGAGCGTGTAGCGATCGAGCACGCCGAGAAACGCGCCGAGCGCATCGTTGAGCACACCCTTCAGCACGCACGCCGGCGCAATGACGCACACGCCGGGCGTCGTCCTGTCGAAGCACGGAACGATGTGGAACGCGCCCTCGACCTCGCGGACGACGTCGCCGAGACGAATCTGCGATGCAGGCACGCCGAGGCGCAGCCCGCCGCCTTTGCCGCGCAGCGTCTCGAGATAACCGGCACGGGCCAGCTGCTGCACCACCTTCATCAGGTGATTACGTGATATCCCGTATTGCGCGGAGATCTCGCCGATCGTTACACCCCTCTTCTCGCCTTTCCGGTCGTTCAGGCCGACCGAGATCAGTACTCGCAGGGTGTAGTCCGTGAACCTTGTCAGCTGCATGAGCGTTTTGTAGGATAAGATGCATCTAATTTACTTCTTTTGAATCGTCGAGCGCAACGGGAATGTCGAGACGATTACGAGATGGCGTTCTTCTCAAGTATGCGAGCCTGGCGGGGGTGGCGCTCGGAGCCCTGACGATCGGCGGATGCGGGCCGACGCAGAGCGCGCTCGAGGTCGAGCAGCCGGAGGGCTGGGCCGACGACCTCGCGCTCGCCGAGCCCGAGGACCTGAATCCGGACCCCGATATCGTCGAGATCGAGCTCGAGGCCAGCATCACCGACCTCGAGCTGATTCCCGGCAAGAAGACTCCGGTCTGGACCTACAACGGCACGCTGCCGGGCCCGCTGATCCGCGCGAAGGTCGGCGACAAGATCATCGTTCACTTCAAGAACTCGCTGCCCGAGGCGACGAGCATTCACTGGCACGGCATGCGTCTGCCGAACAACATGGACGGCGTGCCGGGCCTCACGCAGGATCCGATCCCGCCCGGCGGCGAGTTCGTCTACGAGCTCGACGCGAAGGACGCCGGCACGTTCTGGTACCACCCGCACATCAACTCCGCCGCCCAGGTCGGCTGGGGGCTTTACGGCCCGCTCGTCGTCGAGGATCCGCAGGATCCCGACGTGTTCGGCGACGAGCTCGTGCTCGTGCTGTCCGACATCGCGCTCGACGAGGAGGGGCGGTTCCTGCCGGAGGATACGGGCGGCGAGTTCGGTGATCTCTTCGGCCGCGAGGGCAACGTGCTGCTCGTGAACGGCAAGGTGCGGCCGCAGCTCAAGGTGCGCCAGGGCAAGCAGCAGCGCTGGCGCGTGATCAACGCCGCTCGCGCGCGGTACTACACGCTGCGGCTGCCGAACCACACGTTCGTGAAGCTCGGCGGCGACAACGGCCTCGCCGAGCGCTCGCAGGAGGTGCCGAGGATCATCCTCGTGCCCGGCGAGCGCGCGGACTTCGTCTTCACGCCGTCGGATCCTCCCGGCACGTCGACGTTCATGCAGTGGATTCCGACGGAGCGCGGCTTCGGCAGCGTCTTCAATCGGCCTCGCGAGGACATGCTCGAGATCGTGACCGTCGACGCCGATCCGGTGATCCCCGAGCAGATCCCGATCGAGCTCAGGAAGATCGAGCGGATCGACGTCGCCGGTGCAAAGGAGCTGACGATCGACCTCACGATCGAGACGCAGAGCACGGCGCGCGCGAAGGAGGTCGTGATGGGCATCAACGGCATCCCGTACTGGAACAGCAAGCCGCTCGAGGCCCGCATCGGAGAGACGCAGATCTGGAACGTCGTGAACGACACCGCGTTCGCGCATCCATTCCATCTGCACGGCTACTTCTTCCAGGTGCTCGACGATACCCGCGTCCCCGAGTGGAAGGACACGGTCGACGTGCCCGCCGGGTCGTCGCTGCGCATCGCCGTGCGCTTCGACGAGCGCCCCGGCATGTGGATGTACCACTGCCACATCCTCGATCACGCGGATTCGGGGATGATGGGGCACCTCTGGGTCGCGGCCGAAGGCGAGACGCACCCGCCGCACGTCGAGCTGATCCATTAAGGGGTCTGGAGCCCGGCACGGACGCCGAGGCCGGCAGGGACGCTAAGGCCGACGGGCGCAGAAGCCCGCGCCGCTGTAGGATGCAAAGGTCCGTTGGACCGAGCGGTGGGGCTCCGACCCCGTTTTTCCTATGGCTCACATCCCGACTTCCCTCGTCCTCGGCGCCGGCGGCGCGCGCGGCCTCGCCCATATCGGCGTGATCCGCTGCCTCGAGGCACACGGCTACGAGATCCGCTACATCTCGGGCGCCTCGATGGGCGCCCTCGTCGGCGGCATCTACGCGGCCGGCAAGCTCGACACGTTCGCGGACTGGGTCACCGCGCTGCAGCGTCTCGACGTGCTGCTCCTGCTCGACTGGTCGCTGAACGGCTCGCTCTTCAAGGGCGAGCGGATCATCCGCGTGCTGCGCGAGCTCGTCGGCGACTGCCGGATCGAGGACCTGCCGATCGGCTTCACGGCGATCGCGACCGAGCTGTCGACGGGCCGCGAGATGTGGCTCAACCGCGGCCCGCTCTTCGACGCGATCCGCGCGTCGATCGCGGTGCCGACGGTCTTCGCGGCCGTCACGCTCGAGAACCTCGTGCTCGTCGACGGCGGCCTCGTGAACCCGGTGCCCGTCGCGCCGACGCTGAACGTCCACACGGACGTCACGATCGCCGTCGACCTGAACGCGCCGGACGAGCCCGACGCGCCCGTCCGGATTCGCGCGGGGCGGCAGGACGCATCGCCGAGCGCGCACCGGCAGAGGATCCTGAGCTTCATCGATACGCTGCTCGGCACCGACGCGTCGCCGACGTCGACGCAGCTCGGCTTCTACGACCTCGCGGCCCGCTCGATGGACGCTATGCAGCGCACGATCACGCAGCTCAAGCTCGCGAGCTACGCGCCGACGCTCGTGATCCCGATCCCCGGCAACCTGTGCGGCTTCTTCGACTTCTACCGGGCGCAGGCGCTGATCGACTACGGCTACGAGCGCACGGAGCAGGCGCTCGCAACGCTCGGCGCGTGAGCCCGCCGGCCTGCTCCGTGAGACGCTCGAGACTTACCGTCGGAGCCCCCGCTCGTATCGCGACGTCTCGATGTAGTTGCGTACCGCGGTGTTCCCCTCGTGGCACGCGTACTCGAAGATCTTGTAATCGTCGTCGCGCCACATCGGATACTGAATCGTGAATGGCCGGGTCAGCGTGACCGGGTCCTCGACCGTCATCTCGTACTCGATCACGTCGTCGCTGACGCGCGTGAAGCGCTCGACGATCCGCAGGCTCTCGGACGACGGGTTCACCGTGCGCGGCGCACCGGGCACGCCGACGTTCGCGAGCATCGTCTGACCGTTGAAGTTCGTCGTCTCGACGACGAGCGTGTTGCCTTCCCAACGGCCGCGCGACTCGCCGAGCCACTGCTTGATCGCCGGATCGAGCGCCGGACGTCCGTCGACCGGGATGATCCGCGACTCGTGCGCCATCTCGAGGCTGATCACGACGTAGCCGGGCGCCTGATCGATGCGGATCCCGTTGTTGTAGTTGCGCGGCAGCATCGACACCGGCAGGCCGCGCGTGATGCAGCGGTCCCACGAGTCGAAATCGGAGAGGTCGTCGAAGTTGTCGTCCTGATAGTAGGTGCCGCTCATCGTCGCGGCCTTGGCCTTGCCCGCTTCGCTCAGCGCCGGGAAACGCCCGTTCGGCGGATCGACGATCAGCGACGTCAGCCGCAGCGCCTGCGTCGGCTCGGCCCAATGGCCGCCGCCCATCCTGTTGCTGCGGATCTCCTCGTCGTAGCGGGTGTTGCGCTGCGCGACGCGCGCCTCGACCTCGGCGAACTCCTCGTCGGTCATGTAACGGCGGTTCCCGTAGCGCTCGGGCCGCTCCATCGGCGTGCCGATCAGGTGCGCGATCGGCCACATGCCCTGCAGATCCGGATCGCCCCACGCCGTCATCGGATGGACCCAGTCGGCGGCCGGGCCGCTCGCATGCGCACGCCGGCATGTGCCGGGACGAAGACTCGCGCGCGGCGCGTGCCTACCGGCGAATTTCGCAGCCCGTCGGCTCGAACTTCGCGCCGTCCGGCTCCTTCTTGAACGTCGAGCTCGTCGTGCTGACCGTGCCGCCGTCGTCGAGGATCGCGGTCACGGTGACGTACTCGTTGCCGAACGCGCTGTGATAGCTCCAGTACTCGGTCAGCACCGCTGCGTCGCTGTAGTTCGAGCGGCTCGACAGCAGGTACCCGCCGGACATGCCCGTCGTCACGACCTCGAGCTTGCCCCACGCCGGCGGCGCGGCCGGTCCGCCCCGTCCGCCGCCGAAGCCGGCGCCGCCGTCCCGGCCGGTCACCCACCGCGCGACCGAGTAGCCCTGCAGCGTCTTCTGCTCGGGCGCCGGCGCGCCGGGCTCGAAGTGAAGCACGCGCCGCTGCGAGCCCGCATCGAACTCGAGCTCAAGCGTCCGGTCGTCGGCCCACGAGACGTGCACGCGCCCCGGCACGCGCATGATGCCGCCTGCGCCGTACGCGCGGCACGGATCGTCCGGATTCGTCGCGGGACGCGGCGGACCGCCGGCGCCGCGCCCGAATCCGCCGCCCGATCCGGACGGCGGCGAGTCCGGCGCCATCCGCTCGATCCAGTCCTCCGTGACGAGCGAGACCCAGTAGCCCGTGAGATCGACCGGCGCCGCCGCGCGCGGCGAAGGCGAGCCGAACGCGGCGCCGAAGCCGGCGGGCTGAGCCGCGGCCGACGAAGAGGCCAGCGCGGCGGCCGCGGCGCCGAGCGCGGCGACGCCCGCGCGGAGCCGCGGCATCGGCCGTCCGAGCGAAGCGAAGCGTGGCGCGCTCATCTTCTCCTCCGGGCTCGGCCCGTGCGATCTCAGCGGAAGCGGCCTTCCCAAACGAACTCCGGCACCGTGTCCGTCGCCGGACGATACACTCGCCGAACGAGCACCTTGCGATCGAGCGTATCGCGCGCGGGCGCGCCCTCGATCACGATGTGCTCGCCGGCCTTCAGCGTGAAGCGATCCACGCCGCCTTGCGACAGCGCGGCAACCGACCCCCATTCACCGCCCCACAAAACCTTGTTGCCGTTCTCGTCCACGACCTCGATGTTGATGAACGAGTGCGGATTGCGAATGTTGAACTGGACGATCTTGCCCTCGATCGTGATCGTCCGATCCTCATGATACGTGCCCGCGAACGAGTGATGCGCGTGCGCCGCCGCGCTGGCCGCGAGACCGACCGCGAGCGCGAGAACGAACCGCGTGAGCGTCATCGCCGAGCCCTCCTTTTTTTCACGAGCCCTCCCGCTCGGCCGCGAGGTTCCGATAGATCGCCTCGACGAACATCCGCGCTGTCCACGTCGGATCGCGATCGAAGCGCGGCTCGTATTCGTACGTGACGCTCGGCGTCAGCGCGTGTATCTGCGCGAGCGTCAATCCGGAATCGATCGCGTGCTGCACGCGATCGCGGATGATCGTCAGCATGTCGCGATACTCGAGCACGTCGTGCTCGTCGCCGATGCGGCCGTGCGACGGGATCACCATCGTGCCGCCTTCCTGGTGATGCGCCGGCACGATGATGTCGAGCAGCGTGTTGAGCCCGTCGAGGATGCCCTCGATCGTCCCGCCGTGCTCGACGTCGATGTAAGGGAAGCTCGTCATGTTGAAGAGCTCGCCGGCCGCGATCACGTCCGAGCCGCGGAACCAGACGAACGAGTCGCCGGCCGTCGCCGCCGGCTGGTGCCGGATCTCGATCGCCTCGCCGTTCGCGTGGAAATCCTTCTTGGCGCCGCTGAACGTGCTCGGCGGCCAGCGGTCGGTCGCGATCTCGTCGTCGCCGATCTCGGTCATCAGCCGCAGGAGCTCCGCGTGCGCGACGAGGTCGCCCTCGTTCGGGCGCCCGGCCATCCCCGGCCCCGCCTGGTTCAGGCGGCCCGCGGCGACCATTTGGGCGTTCGCGCCCGTGTGATCGTCCGCGAGCGTCGTGTTGACGATCGTGCGGATCGGCCTGTCCGTGAGCGCGGCGACGGCCGCGAGCACGTCGTCGGCCATCTGCGCGTAGCCCGTGTCGACCATCACGACGCCGTCGTCGCCGACCTGCACGGCGATGTTCGCTCCGGCGCCGGCGATCAGGTACACGTTGCCCTGCACGTGCAGCGTCTCGACGTCGAGCGCGGCGAAGTCCGGGTTCGCCGGGAACGGCGTCTGCCGGGCCGTGCGGACCTCCTGCGCGGCGGCACCGGCCGCAAGCCCGGCCGCGACGAGCGCGAGCGCGACGCGCGCACGTCGGCCGAGCGGACGAGAGCCCGCGCCGGGATCACGTCTCATCGTCCGGTCCATCGCCGGTGCATGCCCGCGGTCATCGGCGCGTCGCTCCGTCATTCGGCCGGCTCGTAGACCGCGACCGGCAGCGTCGCGAGCGCTTTGCGGAACTCGGGATACATCGTCGCCGCGCCGCCGAGCGTCGCCGCCTGCGGCAGCGCGTGCCGCGCGGCGTACTCGGCGACGAACGGATTCTGCCCGGGCAGGTAATGCGGCACGACACCGCGCTCCCACTGCCCCTCCTCGACGTATTCGCACGGCCAGAACGGCGTGAACGTGTTCGGGTTCGGGTTCAGCGTGAACTCTTCGCTCTTGACGAGCGGCTCCTCGAGATAGACGGGGTCGTCCGTGACGCTGATGTGCGTCAGCACGTCGCCGTGGCGGATGAAGTGCTCGACGACGGTTACCTCGTCGCTCGACGGCAGGTTCTCGCGGCGGTACCAGCCCTGCTTCACGTGCGTCGTCGTCACGGTCAGCATGTCGCCTTCCCATTTGCCGGTCGAGAAGCCCATCCACGTGTGCGGTGCGTTCGGCGACGGATGCGGACGCCCGTCCATCCAGATCGTCCGCTTCTGCTCGTACGTGTTGATGTACTGATGGATCGCGATCAGCTCGTGCGTGACCGGATCGCGCTCCTCCCAGATCCGGACGGCGAGCGGGCCGCGGTAGATGTAGTGCACGACGTGCACCTGGCACTGATGCTCCGGCAGCGACAACCGGCCTGGACGATAGGCAAGCCCCCACTGCCGCGCGTGGTCGTTGATCGGCAGACCGACGAAATCGACGAGTGAAGGCCCGGCGCCGCGCTCCGGCAGATCCTCGTCCGCGATCCTCGGCGACCAGACGCCGGTGAAATCGACCTGCGCGCGAGCCGGCTCTGCGCCGAGCGACACGACGCCGAGCAACACGGCCCACGCTCCGATCCGGTGCCCCATCCCCTCCCCCGGGCAGGCTTACGGCTGCGCCATCATAGCGGAGCCGTACGTCCCGCGGCATTCCAGGAATCGGAAGTTTCTTCAATTCGGGGCGCCGGGTCCGGCACGCCGAACGGCTCGCGCGGCCGACGCCGGCGGCCGTCGTTCCGACTCCGTGTCGAGGCCTACGGGATTCCTATGCCGAGCCGGGGCGCGGCTCATGGATTTACTATGCCGCCCGCGTCAGGCTACCCTCGCGGGCCGCAGGCATCACTTGTCGGCTGAGTGACTTACGACGATGACGACGGGCTTTACGCACTTCCTTTCACCGCGCGCATCGGCCGCGGCGGGGGACGCATGAGCCTCTGGCGCACCAAGCCGGTATCGACGGTCCACGCGGACAGCGGGCTCGCGCGCACGCTCGGCACGAGCGACCTCGTGCTCCTCGGCATCGGCGCGATCATCGGGGCCGGCATCTTCGTGCTGACGGGCGTCGCGGCCGCGACGCTCGCGGGACCGGCCATCGTCGTGTCGTTCATCGTCGCCGGCCTCGCCTGCACGTTCGCGGCGCTGTCGTATGCGGAGCTGGCCGCGGCGATCGGCGGCTCGGGCAGCGCCTACGGCTATGCGTACGCGGGCTTCGGCGAGCTCGCGGCGTGGCTGATCGGCTGGGACCTGATCCTCGAGTACACCGTCGCGGTATCCGCCGTCGCGGTCGGCTGGTCGGGGTACGTGAACGACGTGCTCGCGGCCGTCGGCCTCGAGCTGCCGGCGGCGCTCCGGCACGGCCCGCACGAAGGCGGCGTGGTCGACCTCGGCGCCGTCCTCGTGATCGCGGTCCTCGGCGCGACGCTTGCGATCGGCGTGCGCGCGAGCGCGCGTTTCAACGCGGCGATCGTGCTCGTGAAGCTCCTCGCGATCGCGGTGTTCGTCGCGGCCGCCGCCGGGCACGTCGAGCCGGCCAACTGGGCCACGTTCGCGCCGTTCGGCTGGAGCGGGATCATGGCCGGAGCGGCGCTCGTCTTCTTCGCGTTCATCGGCTTCGACGCGGTCTCCACGGCGGCCGACGAATGCGTCGATCCGCAGCGCGGCCTGCCGCGCGGCATCATCGGCTCGCTCGCGGTCTGCACGCTGCTGTACGTGATCGTCGCGGCCCTCCTGACGCTGGTCGCGCCTTATACGAGCCTCAACGTCGCGTCGCCGGTCTCGACCGCGTTGCGGAACGCGGGCGTCACGTGGGCGGCGCCGATCGTCGCGGCCGGTGCGATCGCAGGCCTCACGTCAGTGATGCTCGTGCTCTACTACGCGCAGACGCGCATCTTCTACGCGATGTCGAGGGACGGTCTCCTGCCCGCGCCCTTCGGCGAGGTCCACCCGCGCACGCGCACGCCCGTGAAGGTGATCGGGTTGGCCGGCGGCGTGATGGCGGCCATCGCAGGCTTCGTGCCGCTCGGCGCGATCGCCGAGCTTGTGAACATCGGCACGCTCGCCGCGTTCGCGCTCGTCTGCGCGGGCGTCCTCGGGATGCGCGTCCGCCGCCCCGAGCTGCACAGGCCGTTTCGTGTGCCGGGCGGTCCCACCATTCCCGTCCTCGGCGTCGTCGCGTGCGTGTACCTGATGGCTTCGCTGCCCGCGGTCACGTGGGCGCGCTTCTTCGTGTGGATGGCGCTCGGCCTCGTCGTCTACTTCGCCTACGCCCGGTCGCACAGTCGTCTCGCGACCGACCCGGCGTCGTCCTGAGCGCGGCGGCGCCGGACGCGTCACGGCCCGCCCGGCGCCCGGATCTCGAACGTCCTCGTCGTCCCGCCGGCGAAATCCTGCACGGTGTCCCGAAACCCGAGCCGGATCGGCGGCGCGTTGCGGTCGCGGCTCCGCACGGTCAACGCATCGCGCGTCAGCCGCAGGTCGAGCGTATGCCCGCGGTAGCGGAGCCGCAGATCGAGCCGCTCGAGCTCCTCCGGCAGCGATGGGTTCAGGCGCAGCACGTCGCCTGCGACCTCGATGCCGGTCGACACGCGCTGCAGCAGGTCGACGGTGCCGGCCATCGCGCCGAGATGGATGCCCTCTCGCGTCGTCCCCCGCTGGATGTCGGCGACGTCGCTCTGCAGCGCCTCCGCGAAGTAGGTCATCGCGCGCGGCCGGTTCGAGCGTGCGAGCACCCATGCATGCACGACGCGCGACAGCGTCGAGCCGTGCGACGAGCGCGCGTCGTAGTACGCGACGTTCTCCGGAATCGTCGCCGGATCGAACGCGTAGCCCGCGCCTTCGAGCAGCTCGCCGAGCTCCTCGGACGAGAAGAGATAAAAGAGCATCAGCACGTCGGCCTGCTTCGACACCTTGTAGCGGTTCGCGCTGTCGCCCTCCGCCTCGAGGATCAGCTCGAGCCGGCCCACGTCCCCGTAGCGCATGCGGTAGCGCTCCCAGTCGAGCTCGTCGAGCGACTCGTAGCCTTCGAACTGGCTGATCAGGCCGTCGTGGAACGGCACGAACATCCGCCGAGCGATGTCCGCCCAGCGTTCGACCTCGTCGCCGGAAAGCTCGAGCTGCGCGCGGAGCTCGTTGCGCCTCACGTCCGGCAGAAGCTCGAGCACGTCGAGCGCACGGCGCAGCACCCAGATGGCCATCACGTTCGTGTACGCGTTGTTGCGCAGGCCCGGCTCCGCCGCGCCGGGATACGCGTCGTGGAACTCGTCCGGTCCCATCACGCCGTGGATCTCGTAGCGCCCACGCTTCGGCTCGAAGCGCGCGATGCTCGCCCAGAAGCGCGCGATCTCGAGGATCAGCTCCGCCCCGTGGAACTGCATGAACTCGATGTCCTGCGTGACCTGGTAGTACTGCCAGACGTTGTACGCGATTGCGCTGCCGACGTGCCGCTGCAGATACGTGTTGTCCGGGACCCAGCGCCGCGACCGCGGATTCAGGTTCATCTTCTGGGTCTCCTCCCGACCGTCGCTGCCGCTCTGCCACGGAAACATCGCGCCGGCGTAGCCGGCCCCGCGCGCGGCGGCGCGGGCCTCCGGCAGCCGGCGATAGCGGTACATCAAAAGCGATCGCGTGATCTCGGGCGTGCGCAGGTTCAGCGTCGGGAAGATGAAGAGCTCGTCCCAGAACACGTGCCCCTGGTAGTGCTCCCCGGTCCAGCCGCGCGCCGGCACGCCGATGTCGAGCCCGATCGAGTGGAGCGACGCCGCCTGCAGCAGATGGAAGACGTTGAGCCTCAAGAGCATCGGCACGTTGAGCGGGAACCCGGGCTTCGCCGCGCGCAGGTGCACGTCGTAGCGCCGCCAGAGCTGCTTCCACGCGAGCGCGTGCGCGGCCGCGAGCGCCTCGAATCCGCCCGCGCGCCGGATCGCCTTGCACGCGGCGAGCCGGCACTCGGAGATCGCCGCATCGCGCGACGTGTAAAGCGTTACGACCTTCTCGACGACGAGCGTCTCGCCTTCGCGAAGCGCGACGTCGAGCTGCTCCGCGACGTATCGCCGCTCCTCGATCCTGCGCGGCGGCGCGGCGCGCCGCTCGCCGTCGACGAACGCGCGCGTGCGCGCGGCGATCGCGACGCGCAGATCCGACTGGCGCGTGCGGACGGCGAGGCAGACGCCCTCTTCGCCGGCCGCGCCGCGTGACACGGGCTCGAGATGCCGGTTGTTGAACGGCCGGTAGAGCTCGGCGCCGTCGTTCACGACGCGCCCGTCTATGCCTGGGCAGACCGTGACGTCCGCCGACCAGTTCTCGGCCGTCAGCGCGAGCTCGAGCGCGGCGAGGTGCATGTCGGCCATCGACACGATCCGGCGCTCGGCGAGCGTCGAGCGGCGGCCCGAATCGTCCTCGAAGCGGACGCGACGCAGCAGCATGCCGCGGCGAAGATCGAGCTCCTGCCGATACTCGAGGATGCGCACGCGCCCGAGGTCGAACCAGTCGCCGCCGCCGATCCTGAACGTCAGCGGCAGCCAGTTCGGGAAGTTCACGAGATCCTCGTTCTCGACGGTTCGGCCGGCGACGTCGGTCCGCAGGCGGTTGTAGCCGCCGGCGATGTACGTGCCCGGATAGTGCACGCCGTCGGCGCGGGCCCACGGCGCCGCGGCCCGCGTCGCGAAGTAGCCGTTGCCGAGCGCGCAGAGCGCCTCGCGCGTCCCCTCGTGCGCCGGATCGAACTGCTCGTAGACGAGCGACCACGCCGACGGCGGCTCGACCGCGACCTGGACCTGGCAGAGATCGTGGACGACCGCGTCCGCGCCCGCGTCGCGCAGCGCCTGCGAGCGGCCGGCGCGGTCGACGCCGACGACGAGCCCGAAGCCGCCCGCGCGGCCCGCGGCGACGCCGGCGAGCGCGTCCTCGACGACGACGGCCCGCTCGGGCTCGACGTCGAGGCGGCGTGCTGCTTCGAGAAACGCGTCGGGCGCGGGCTTACCCTCGAGCCCGTGCCGCTCGAGGTCGAGCCCGTCGACGCGCGCGTCGAACAGCTCGCCGATCCCCGCGGCGTCGAGCACGGCCTTGCAGTTCCGGCTCGACGAGACGACGGCCGTCTTCACATCGTGGTCGCGCAGCGTCCGCACGAGCTCGATCGACGAGCGGAACGTCTCGACGCCGCGCCGCGCGAGCTGCTCGAGAAAGTAGCGGTCCTTGCGCCGGCCGAGGCCGTAGCGCGTCTCCGCGTCCTCGGGGTCGTCCGGCGCGCCCTCCGGTACGTCGATGCCGCGCGCTTCGAGAAACGCGGCGACGCCTTCGTGTCGCGGCTTGCCGTCGACGTGCTCGACGTAGTCGTCGACCGCGTCGAACGGCACGAACGGCTCCCCGGTCCGTTCCGCGCGGCGTTTGAGGACATCGTCGAACAGCCGCTTCCACGCGGCCGCGTGCACGGCCGCCGTGCGCGTCAGCACGCCGTCGAGATCGAACAGCACCGCGTCGTAGTCGCGAGGCGAGAGGTGGACGAGAGGCGCGTCGCCGGTCATTGGTCGGCCCGGAAAAATCGTGTCAGACGCCTTTTCTCGGCGAAAAAGGTGTCTGACACGATTTTCCCCTTCGTCCGTGCTCGACCGACCGCACAGCAAGAACCGTACCGCCGCTCGGACACGTCTTGCGCGGCCGGCGCGGCGCCGATACCGTGGAGTGCGGCATAATCGGCTCGAAGGTCGACGCGGAGCTAGCGAGATGGTTGACCGGGCATCGACGATCGCGGCCGCGGCGTGTGCCGCCGCGCTATGGCACGGGGACGCCGCCGCTCAGTTCTATCCCGTGAACCTGCCGAACGGCGACTTCAGGTGGCAATGGGGCGAGGTCGCCGAGCCCAAACGGTCGCTGCGCGACTTCTCGTCGAGCGGGCACGAGGCGGGCTTCACGTGCCAGCTGACCGGTGCGCTGCGGCCGGGCTCACGCATCGAAGACCTCGAGCTGCGGCGGCTCGAGAGCGAGCTCGGCATCAGCCTCTACTTCATCCAGGCCGCGACCCGCGTCATGAACGAGCTCGACTATCAGCGCGATCTCGACTGGGCGGTGCTCGACTGCAAGCTGCCCGAGGCCCGCGAGCCGGATCCGGAGGCGCAGCAGGAGCGGCTCGATCGGCTGCGCGAGCGGGCGCTGCGGCGGCAGGCCGAGCGGCGCGAGCGGCGCGGACGGGCCGAGGACTGAGCGCTGCGCGGCCGTCCGCACGCGCGAAAAGGCGCGCACGAAGCCGTCAGACCAGGCCTTCGCGTTCGGCGTCCTGCAGGACCGCGGCCGAATCGACCGTCTCGATGCCGTGCAGCGCCGCGCGCTCGCGACCCGGCACGTCGTCCATGAGCACGAGCGCGCCCGGATGGCGCAGCGCCAGCGCGATCGTGCTCGCCTCGCCGATGCCGAGGTCGAGAAACGCCCACGTGTCGCTCGGCGTCGGCGTGCCGCGAATCCATCCTTCCCGCATCGCTGCCGAAAGCTCGCGCGCGCCGGGTTTGTTGCCGCCGGCCATGACCTCGTCGAGCACGGCGCGGGTGACGACGACGCGTCCGTAAAGTCGACGCAGCACATCGAAGCGCTTCGCGGCGGCGAGCGCGATCAGCGGACTCGCGTCGGCGATGACCGGGCGCGGATCGTGAGGCTCCATGTGTGCAGTCTAAGGAACGACCGCGACATTCCGCCACGAATTTGCGTCCGATCCGACCGACACGGTGCTGCTCGCAGCGAGAAGCGCTCGCCCGCGGAACGACGGGGCTCCGACCTGCCCCCTTCACTCGGCCGTGACGCCGCCTCCGAGCGCGACGTAGAGCGCGATCAGGTTCGCCGCTTCGGCGCGCCGAACCTGCAGCAGGGCCTGCTCCGCGTCGAACAGGTTGCGCTCCGCATCGAGGACCTCGAGGTAGCTGACGACGCCCGCGTCGTAGCGCCGGCGCGCCAGCTCCGCGAGCTCGCGCTGCGCCTCGGTCGCGCGCCGCTGCGCATCGACCTGCTCGGCGAGATAGCGGCGGCCGGCGAGCGCGTCCGCGACCTCGCGGAACGCCGTCTGGATCGTCCGCTCGTAGTCGGCGACCGCGACGTCCTCGCGCGCTTCGGCGATCGTCACGTTCGCGCGCCTGCGCCCGAGGTCGAAGAGCGGCAGCGTCAGCGACGGGCCGAACGTCCACGTGCGCCCGTCCTGGCTGAACAGCCCGTCGAGCTCGCTCGACGAGTAGCCCGACGTGCCGGTCAGCGAGATCGATGGGAAGAACGCCGCGCGCGCGGCGCCGATGTTCGCGCGGGCGGCAATGAGCCGCTGCTCGGCCGCGATGACGTCGGGACGCGCGGCGAGCAGCTCCGACGGGAGCCCCGCGGCGAGCGGCACGTCGCTCGCCTGCTCGCCGAGCGGCGCGGGCTCGGGCAGCTCTGCATCGAGCGGCCCGCCGACGAGCACGGTCAGCGCGTTGCTCGCCTGCGCGCGCTGCAGCTTGAGCGCGGCGAGCTCGGTCTCGGCCTGCGTCAGCAGCGTCTCGACCTGCGCGACCTCGAGCGCGGAGACCGCGCCCGCGTCGAGGCGGCGCTCCGCGATCTCGAGCTCCTCGCGGCGGCTCGCGACCGTCGCCTCGGCGAGGCCGATCCGCGCGTCTGCCTCGAGCAGCGCGAGGTACGCGTCCGCGACCTCCCCGATCAGCGACAGCGCGACGGCGCGCGCCGCCGCCGTCGACGCGAGATACTCGGCGAGCGCCGCGTCCGTGAGGTCGCGCACGCGTCCCCAGAAGTCGAGCTCGAACGCAGACACGCCGAGCCCGACCGCACGGCTCTCGATCGTGCCGCCCGATCCGGACGGGAAGCCGCCGACGGCGCCGCCCGCGACGATTCTCGAGCGCGTGGAGTCGGCGCTCGCGCCGAGCGTCGGCACGCGCTCCGAGCGCTGCACCCGAAACGTGCCCCGCGCCTCTTCGATCCGCGCGACCGCGATCGTGAGGTCGCGATTGCGCTCGAGCGCGGCCGCGATCAGCGCCTCGAGCCGGGCGTCGTCGATGAACGTCCTGAAGTCGACCTCCGGCGCGCGCACGCCGTCGAGCGGGTCGTCGACGTACTCGGCCGGAAAGCCCGCGGCCGTCGGCAGGTCCGGACGCACGTGGGGCGGCGCAAGCTCGCAGCCCGCAAGTGCGAGCGCGGCCGCGGCGGCAATCCTGCGTCGGACGCTCGTCATGCGGCGTGCGGGTGCAAGGCGTGTGCCACGCGGAGGCCCGGGATCGACGCGCGCGGCCGAGGCCGCGTCAGCCGGAAGCCGGCGCACGCCGCACGTCGGCGTCCCGGCGCGCGGCGCCGGGTCTGCGCGCGAGCCAGCGGCGGATCGCCGCGTAGAAGAGCGGCGTGAAGAAGACGCCGAGCAGCGTCGCGGCGATCATGCCGCCCATGACGCCGGTCCCGACCGCGATGCGGCTCGCCGCGCCGGCGCCCGACGACGTCACGAGCGGGACCATCGCGAAGACGAACGTGAGCGACGTCATCAGGATCGGCCGCAGCCTCAACCGCACGGCCGCGAGCGTCGCGTCGAGCGGCGGCTTGCCGGCCGCCTCCTCCTCGAGCGCGAACTGCACGATCAGGATCGCGTTGCGCGCGGAGAGCCCGATGATCGTGATCAGGCCGATGTTGAAGTAGACGTCCGCGGGCAGCCCGCGGGCCATCGAGAAGAGCACCGCGCCGAGCACGCCGAGCGGCACGACGAGCAGCACCGCGGCCGGGACCGACCAGCTCTCGTAGAGCGCCGCGAGCACGAGGAACACGACGACTACGGACAGCCCGAGCAGCGCGCCGACCTGACCCGCGGCCTGCCGCTCCTCGTACGAGATGCCGGTCCACTCGAACGCAAAGCCTTCGGGCAGCATCGCGGCGAGGCGCTCCATCTCGTCCATCGCCTCGCCCGTCGAGCGGCCGGGCGCGGGCGCGCCCGAGATCGTCATCGCGGGATAGCCGTTGTAGCGCCGGAGCTCGGTCGGACCCGACGTCCATTCGACGGTCGTGAACGCGCCGAACGGCACCATCGCGCCGGCCGAGTTCCGCACCTCGAGGTCGAGCACGTCGCTCGGCGTCATGCGCTCGGCGGCCGTCGCCTCGACGAGCACGCGCAGGATGCGCCCTTCGCGGCTGAAGTCGTTCGCGTACGCGCCGCCCATCGCGATCGAGAGCGTCGAGTTCACGTCGGCGATCGAGAGGCCGAGCGCACGCGCCGTGATGCGGTCGATGGCGACGCGAAGCTGCGGCGCGTCGGGCTGCCCCTCGGGCCGGACCTGCGCGAGCAGCGGGCTTTGCGCGGCGAGGCCGAGCAGCCGATCGCGCGCGGCGACGAGCGCCGCGTGGCCGTGACCGCCGCGATCCTGCAGCATGAACGCGAAGCCGCTCGACTCGCCGAGCTCCGGGATCGGCGGCGGATTCAGCACGAAGACGAGCGCCTCCTTGATCGTGGACAGCGCGGCGTTCGCCCGCGCGACGAGCCCGTCGGCACGGCCCGCCGCACCGCGCTCCGCCCAAGGCGCGAGCGTAATGAAAGCCATCGCGTTCGCCTGGCCCTGGCCGAAGAAACTGAAGCCGCGCACGAGCGCGGTCGCCGCGACGTTCGGGTCATCCCGGTAATACGCGATGACCTGGTCGATCGCGCGCTCGGTCCGCTCCATCGTCGCGCCGGGCGGCGCCTGCATGATCGTGAGCAGCACGCCCTGATCCTCGAGCGGCACGAAGCTGCTCGGCATCCTCACGAACAGCGCGCCCGCGACGACCGCGAGCACGGCGAACGCGGCGAGAAAGCGCAGCGGACGCACGAGCAGCCAGCCGACCGTGGACTGATAGCGGTCGGTCGTGCGCCTGAAGCCCGCGTTGAACGCGGCGAAGAAGCGCGCGAGCGGCCGGCGCCACCCGCGCTCGACCGACGCCGCATCCGCGCCGTGCGCGGCGGGCCGGAGCAGCGACGCGCAGAGCGCCGGCGTCAGCGTCAGCGCGAGCAGCGCGGAGAACGCGATCGACGTCACGAGCGTCAGCGAGAACTGGCGGTAGATGCCGCCGGTCGAGCCGGGGAAGAACGCCATCGGCACGAAGACCGACGTCAGCACGAGCGTGATGCCGATGATCGCCGCCGTGATCTGCCCCATCGCCTTCACGGTCGCCGCGCGAGGCGGCAGCCGTTCCTCGGTCATGATGCGCTCGACGTTCTCGACGACGACGATCGCGTCGTCGACGAGGATGCCGATCGCGAGCACCATCGCGAACAAGGTCAGCACGTTGATCGAGAAGCCGAACGCCCAGAGACCCACGGCGCCGCCCGCGAGCGCGATCGGCACGACGATCGCCGGGATCAACGTCGTGCGCCAGCTCTGCAGGAACAGGAACATCACGAGCACGATCAGCACCATCGCCTCGGCGAGGGTTTTGAGCACCTCATCGATCGAGATGCGGATGAACGGCGTCGTGTCGTATGCGATCGTCCAGTCGATGTCGTCGGGGAAGCCGGCGGCGAGCTCGTTCATCCGCGCCGTGACGCGCTCCGCCGTCGCGAGCGCGTTCGCGCCGGTCGCGAGCTGCACCGCCATGCCGGCGGCCGGCCGGCCGTCGAGCTCCATGCTGAAGAGATAGCTCTCGGCGCCGAGCTCGACGTCGGCGACGTCGCGGAGCCGGATCGCGGACCCGTCCTCGTTTGCGCGCAGGATGATCGATGCGAATTCCTCGGGCGTCGAGAAGCGGCCCTGCGTCTGGATCGTCGCGTTGAGCTCCGCGTTCTCGGCGAGCGGCAGGTTGCCGAGCGCACCGCCGGCCGCCTGGCTGTTCTGCTCCTGCACCGCGGCGAGCACGTCCGACGCAGATAGCCGATAGCTCGCGAGGCGATCGGGATCGAGCCAGATCCGCATCGCATACGGCGACGAGAACAGGAACACTTCGCCGACGCCCCTCACCCGCCGCAGCTCGTCGATGACCCTCGTCGACGCGAAATTGCCGAGCTCGAGCGTATCCGTCGCGCCGCTCCGCGACGTCAGCGCGGCGATCATCAGGAAGGTCGACGACGCCTGGAGCACCTGGATGCCCTGCCGGCGCACCTCCTCCGGCAGCCGCGGCTCGACCGCGCGCAACCGGTTCTGCACGTCCATCTGCGCGACGTCGATGTCCGTGCCGGCCTCGAACGTGACGTCGATCGACGCCGTGCCGCTCGAGCGGCTCGTCGACGACATGTAGAGGAAGCCTTCGACGCCGTTCAGCTCCTGCTCGATGACCTGCGTGACGTTCGTCTCGAGCACGGACGCGTCGGCGCCCGGGTACGTCACCTCGATCGTCAGCGACGGCGGCGCGATCGACGGGTACTGCTCGATCGGCAGCGCGCGCAGCGCGAGGACGCCGGCGAGCAGGATCGTGAGCGCAATGACCCACGCAAACACCGGACGGTCGATGAAGAAATGCGGCGTCATGGCGCGGCGCGCTGCGGGCCGGCGTCGGCCGCGTCCGCGTCCCGTCGAGGATCGACGGCCGCGACGTCGGCCGCGGGCTCGGCGACGACGCGTTGTCCCGGCTGCACGCGCTGCAGGCCGTCGACGATCACGCGGTCGCCGGCTTCGAGCCCCGCGAGCACGGCCCACTGGCCGTCGCGCATCTCGCCGAGCTCGACCAGCCGCGGCAGCGCCTGATCCTCCGGGCCGACGACCATCACGCTCGCGCCTTGCTCGGAGAAGAGCACCGCGCGCTGCGGGACCAGCGTCACGTCCGGACGGACGCCGACGACGACGCGCGCGCGAACGAACTGGCCGGGCAGGAGCAGCCAGTCCGGGTTCGGAAACTCGGCGCGCAGCGCAGCGGTGCCGGTCTCGACGTCGATCGACAGGTCGAGGAAATCGACGCGGCCCTCGTGCGGGTACACGCTGCCGTCCTCGAGGATCAGCGTGACCCTGACGCTCGTCAGCTCCGGCACGCGGAGCGCACCCTCGGCGATCTGCCGCCGCACCTCGAGCAGCTCGCCGCTCGATGCGGAGAAGTTCACGTAGATCGGATCGAGCTGCTCGATCCGCGTCAGGAGCGTCGCCTCCGCGGCGCTGACGAGCGCGCCCTCGGTCACCTGCGCGCGTCCGGCGCGGCCCGAGATCGGCGCCGTGACGGTCGTGAAGCTCAGGTCGAGCTCCGCACGCTCGAGCTCGGCGCGGGCCTCTGCGACGCCGGCCTCGGCCGTGCGCAGCCGCGCGACGGCTGCGTCGTACTCCTGCTCGCTGACGGCGCGATCGGCGAGCAGGTCGTCGAAACGCTCGACCTCCTGCCGCGCGTTCTCGACCTCCGCTTCGGCGCGGGCGACCGCGGCCCGGGCCGCGTTCACGGCGGCGCGCATCTCGCGCGGGTCGATCAGGAAGAGCTCCTGGCCCTCTTCGACGTTCGAGCCCTCGTCGTAGAGCCGCCGCTCGACGATGCCGTCGACGCGGGCGCGCACGTCGGCCGTGCGGTACGCCTGCACGCGGCCCGGCACCTCCTCGACGTCCTGGATCGGGCGAGGCTCGGCGACGACGAAGCTCACCTCGGGCGGCGGCGGCGCTATCGGCGCCTGCGGCGCCTCGCCGCCGCACCCCGCGACGAGCGCCGCCGCGCTCGCGGCGATGCGGCTTCGGCGGGCGTGCATGGACCCGCGGCTGCAAGCCCTGTGCCGATCGGAGGGAAATTGGGGTCAGAGCCCTTTTTTCGCCGATGCCCTGCGGGAGTTCTGCCACGACTGACGAAAAAAGGGCTCTGACCCCGGGCGAAAAATCGTGTCAGACACCTTTTTCGTCGGATCGCGCACGGGCTCGCGACCGCGCAGGCGAAAAAGGTGTCTGACACGATTTTCCTGACACGATTTTTCAGGCGTCGAGCGCGACCTGCATCAGCATCATCACGACGACGCCGCCGAGCAGCGCGAACGTCGCAAGATCCTCGTGCGGGCCGCGATGCGTCTCCGGGATGATCTCGTCGCTGATGATGAAGAGCATTGCGCCCGCGGCGATCCCGAGGATCACCGGCATCGCGGGCTCGGCGAGCGACAGCGCGGCCGCACCGATGACGCCGGCGACGGGCTCGACGAGCCCCGTCAGGCTGCCGACCGCGAACGCGACGCCGCGCCCGTAGCCGATCGCGAGCAGCGACACCGCGACCGCGAGCCCTTCCGGGATGTTCTGCAGGCCGATGCCGAGGCCGAGCGCGATGCCGTTCGGCACGTTGCCGCCCGCGAAGCCGACGCCGACGGCCATCCCCTCCGGAAAGTTGTGCAGCGCGATCGCGATCACGAAGAGCCACAGCCGGCTGAACTGCGTGTCCTCGGGCCCTTCGCGTCCGCGCTCGAAGTGCTCGTGCGGCGAATAGCGGTGCACGAGGTACAAACCGCCCGCGCCCGCGAAGACGCCGAGCACGACCGTCAACTCGCCCGTGCCGATCCGGAAGAACCGGCTGCTTTCGGCGTACGCGAACGCGGGCTCGAGCAGCGAGAAGAACGACGCGGCGAGCATCACGCCGGCCGCGGCGCTGACGAGCCCGATCATCGTGCGCGCGGTCGGCCGCCTGATGAAGAACACCGCGAGCGCGCCGACGCTCGTGCCGAGCCCCGCGAGCAGGCTCGTGACGACGCCGAGCCAGAAGACGTCGACGTCAGCGGCCGGCAACGACACGACCTTCGACGCGGCGCCCGCTCGCCGCGAGCCGCGCGACGAGCTTGCCGAGCTCGCGCAGCCACAGGACGGAGCTCGCGACCGCCGTGCACAAGAGCCAGTCGCCCAGATCGAGCGCGACCGTCGAGAACGCGCGCTGCAGGAACGGCACGTAGATCACGGCGAGCTGCGCCACGACCGACAACAGCACCGCGCCCCAGAGCCAGCCGTTCGCGGCGAGGTCGCGGAACGCGCTGCGCTCGTCCGAGCGTGCATTGAACACGTTGAAGAGCGACAACAGCACGATCGTGTTGAACGCCATCGTCTGCCCATAGCCGAGCTCCCCTTCGCCGTCGACGAAGCCGCCCGGCAGGCTCGCGTCGAGCACGAACAGCGTGCCGAGCGCGAAGATCGCACCGACGCCGAAGATGCCGCGCCACATCCGCGCCGTGATCACGCCCTCGCCGCGCGGCCGCGGCGGCCTCGCCATCGTCCGCTCGTGCGGCGGGTCGAGGCCGAGCGCGAGCGCCGGCGCGCCGTCGGTGACGAGGTTGACCCACAGGATCTGCGTCGCGAGCAGCGGCAGCACGAGCGCGCCGTCCGCGGCGGCCGCGGTCAGCCCGAGCGCGTCCGCGAACAGCACGCCGAAGAACATCGTCATGATCTCGCCGACGTTCGACGACAGCAGATAGCGCAGGAACTTGCGGATGTTCGCGAAGATCGCGCGCCCCTCCTCGACGGCCGCGACGATCGTCGCGAAGTTGTCGTCCGCGAGCACCATGTCGCCTGCCTGCTTCGAGACGTCCGTGCCCGTGATGCCCATCGCGACGCCGATGTCGGCGGCCTTGAGCGCCGGCGCGTCGTTCACGCCGTCGCCGGTCATCGCGACGGTCAGCCCCTGCCGCTGCAGCGCGGCGACGATGCGCAGCTTGTGCTCGGGATTCACCCGCGCGTAGACGGAGACCTCCTGCACGACCCGATCGAGCTCGTCGTCCGTCATCCTCTCGAGCTCGGCGCCGGTCACCGCGCGGCCGCTGCTCGAAATGCCGAGCTCGCGCGCGATCACGGCCGCGGTGCGCGGATGATCGCCGGTGATCATGATCGAGCGGATCCCCGCCTGCTTCGCGCGCGCGGCCGCTTCCTTCGCCTCCGCGCGCGGCGGATCGATCATGCCGACGAGCCCGACGAAGACGAGGTCCCGCTCGACGTCCGCGTTCACGCGATCGCCGTTGCACGCCGTTTCCGGCAGCTCGCGGAACGCGACACCGAGCGTGCGCAGCGCCTCGCCGGCGAGCGCCTCGTTCGTCGCGAGGATCTCGGCGCGGCGCCGGTCCGTCAGCTCGCGCGCCGACGCGCCGACGAGCTCGGCCGCGCAGCGGCCGAGCAGCACGTCGGGCGCGCCCTTCGTCATCAGCACGAGTCCGCCGCTGCGCGCGTCGCGATGCACGGTGCTCATGAGCTTCCGCTCGGACGAGAACGGGATCTCCGCGAGCCGCGGCCAGTCCGCGTCGAGCGCATCGGCAAGAAGCCCCGCCTTGCGCGCGGCGACGATCAGCGCGCCTTCGGTCGGATCGCCGTGCACGACCCACGTCCCCTCGTCGCCCCGTGCGAGCGCCGCGTTGTTCGCGCGCTCCGCGATGGTCAGCGCGCGCATCAGCTCGGCGCGGAGCGGGCCTTCGAGCTCACCGCCGTCGTGCCGACGAACGTCGCCGTCGGGCGCATAGCCCGTGCCGGTCAACTCGACCCGGCCGCTCGCCGTGACGATCGCCCGCGCGGTCATCTCGTTGCGGGTCAACGTGCCGGTCTTGTCGGACGCGATCACGTCCGCGGAGCCGAGCGTCTCGACGGCCGCGAGACGGCGCACGATCGCGTTGCGCTTCGCCATCCGCTGCACGCCGAGCGACAGCACGGCGGTCACGATCGCGGGCAGCCCCTCGGGCACCGCCGCGACCGCGAGCGCGACGCCGAGGATCAGCACGTCGAAGACGCCGGAGAAGCCGTCCACGTCGGTGACGAGCAGGATCGTGCCGATCATCACGAGCGCGATCACGACGACGATCCCGCCGAGCAGCTTGCCGACGCGGTCGAGCTCGGCCTGCAGCGGCGTCTCCTCTTCGGGCGTCTCCTTCAGGAGCCCCGCGATGCGGCCCATCTCGGTCTGCATGCCGGTCGCCGTGACGACCGCGCGTCCGCGCCCGTACGTCACCGCCGTGCCGCTCCACACCATGTTGCGGCGGTCGCCGACGACGGCCTCGGCTGCGAGCGGCGCCGTATCCTTCTCGACGGCCTCGCTCTCTCCGGTCAGCGCGGCCTCCGACACGGTCAGCGACGTCGACTGGATCAGACGGCCGTCCGCCGGGATCGTATCGCCCTCCTCGAGCAGGACGATGTCGCCCGGGACGAGCTCGGTCGCCGGAATGCTGCGCCGCTCGCCGCCGCGCAGCACGGTCGCCGTCGCGGCCGACATCCTGCGCAGCGCCGCGAGCGACTGCTCCGCGCGCGCCTGCTGCACGTAGCCCATGAACGCGTTGAGCAGCACGATCGCGAAGATCGCGAGCGCCTCGTACGGCAGCGCGGAGTCGCGCTCGACGAGCCACAGCACCGCCGAGATCGCCGCCGCGACGAGCAGCAGGATCACGAGGACGTCTGTGAACTGCTCGAGGAAGCGCTTCCAGCCCGGCGTGCGCCGCGTCTCGATCAGGCGGTTCGGACCGAAGCGCGCGCGGCGGGCACGCGCTTCGTCGTCGTCGAGCCCCGTCTCCGGGTCCGTGCCGAGCTCGGCAAGCACGTCGTCGACGTCGCGAAGGTACGGCGGCTTCCGTGCGGGCGGGGCGGCTGGTTCGCTCATCCGTGTCGCGTCGCTTCGGAAAATTGTGTCAGACACCTTTTTTCGCCAGGTCGCCCGAGCGTTGCAACGACGGTGGCGAAAAAAGGTGTCTGACACAATTTTCAGACATCGGTCAGCTCAGCGACACGCCGATCGCCGCACCGGCCGCATAGGTGATGCCCGCTGCCGCCGCGCCGATCAGCACCTGCCGAACCGCGGAATAGACGGGCCCACGCCCGCTGAACAGCGACGTCGCGACGCCGATCGCGGCGGACGCCGCGATGCTCGAGGCGAGGCTGAGAGCGATGCCGGCGGCGCCCGCGACGAAGAAGAACGGCAGCACGGGGAAGATCGCGCCGAGCGCGAAGAGCGCGAACGAGAAGGCCGCAGCGCTCCACGGATTCCCGCCGAGCTCGCCGGGATCGATGCCGAGCTCCTCGCGGGCGAGCGTGTCGAGCGCCTTGTCCTTGTCGCGCATGATCTCGGCCGCGGCGCGCTGCGCGTCCTCTCGCGCGAGGCCCTTCGCCTGCAGGATCAGCGCAAGCTCCTTGCGCTCCGCGTCCGGCGTCTCCTCGATCTCGCGCCTCTCGCGCTCGAGCTGCGACCGCGCGAGCTCGCGCGAATTCGTCACGGACAGCCATTCGCCGAGCGCCATCGACAACGCGCCGGCGACGAGGCCCGCGAGACCCGTCAGCAGGATCGTCGCCGACGGGGCGCCGGCGCCCGCGACGCCCATCACGAGCGACAGGTTCGAGACGAGGCCATCGTTCGCGCCGAGCACCGCGGCCCGCAGCTCGTTGCCCGAGCCGCGGCGATGCCACGGCTCCGCCCGGGCGATGTCCGCGCCGACGAGGCCGCCGCCCCGAGCGGCCGCGCGGATCACCGCGGCATGACCCCGCTCCTCGGCCGACAGGTGCGCGGCATCGGCCTGATTTGCGTACTTGTCGCGGTCGGCGAATTCCGTCGACGCGACGGCGGGCAGCACGAAATGCGGACCGAAGCGCTTCGCGAGCCGCGCGAGGACGCGCGTCCTGAAGCTCGGCACGAAGCGCTCGGGATCGACGCCGGCCGCCTCGAGCTTCGCGCGCCACGTCTCGGCGTGCTCCGCCTCCGCACGCGACAGCTGCATGAAAAGATCCTTGCGGACGGGATCGGTCTCGGCCGCAGCGAGCGCGGCATAGAGCGCCGAGCCGTCGAGCTCGTCGCGGAGGTTCCTCGCGTAGCGGTCGACATCGGCGTCGACCTTGCGCCTCGAAGCATCACGAAAAGTTGTGTCAGACACCTTTTTCCGTTCCCGCAACGTGAAAAATCGTGTCAGACACCTTTTTCGCCACTGTCCTCGCAAGGTTCCAGCGGTCTGGCGAAAAAGGTGTCTGACACGATTTTTCGCTCAAGTCCGATAGCGATGCGGCACGAACGGCAGCGGCACGACGCGCATCGGGATCGGCTGCCCGCGCACGGTCGCGACGAGCTCCCGACCGAGCGACGCGACGCCGGCGTCGACGTAGCCCATCGCGATCGGGCGCTTCAACGTCGGCGCGAAGCCGCCGCTCGTGACGCGGCCGACGGGCCGGCCGTCGGCGTCCGCGAGCTCGCTTCCGGCGCGGACCGGGACCCGCGATTCCGCCGCGAGCCCGACCCGGCGCCGCGGCGCGCCGTCGCGAAGCTGCCGCTCGAGCGCGTCCGCGCCGGGATAGCCTCCGGCCCGCTTGCCGCCCGGACGCCGTGCACGCGCGATCGTCCACGCGAGATCCGCTTCGATCGGCGTCGTCGTCTCGTCGAGATCGTTGCCGTAGAGACAGAGCCCCGCCTCGAGCCGCAGCGTGTCGCGGGCGCCGAGCCCGGCAGCCGCCGCATCCGGATGCGCGAGCAGCGCGCGCGCGAGCGCCTCCGCGTCGCTCGCCGGCACCGAGATCTCGAAGCCGTCCTCGCCGGTGTAGCCGGACCGGCTGACGATGCACTCCGTGCCCGCGACGACGAGCCGGCACACGGCCATGAACTCGAGCGACGCCGCGCCGGGCGCGAGCGGCTCGAGCACGTCCGCGGCCTTCGGACCCTGCAGCGCGAGCAGCGCGCGGTCCGAGAGCATTCCTACGCGGCAATCGCCGTATCCGGCCTCTTGCACGTGCGCATCGATTCGCGCGAGGTCGCCCGCCTTGCGCGCGGCGTTCACGACGAGCAGGAAACCGTCGTCGAGCCGCGCCGCCATCAGATCGTCGAGCACGCCGCCCGTCTCGCTCGTCAGCATCGCATAGCGCTGCCGCCCTTCGGGCAGATCGACGAGATCCGCCGGCATCAGCGCCTCGAGCGCCGCGGCGGCGTCGGCGCCGGTCACGAGGATCTGGCCCATGTGCGACACGTCGAACACGCTCGCGCGCTCGCGCGTGTGCTCGTGCTCGCGGACGATGCCGGACGCGTAGCTCACCGGCAGCGCGTACCCGGCGAACGTGACCATCCGCGCGCCGAGCTCGCGGTGGAGCACGTCAAGCGGCGTGCGGGCTTCCGTCATTCGGCCCCGCCTCGCCCGGCGTCGACGTGCACGTCGACCATCAGCTCGTTCGCAAGCCGCTCGAGATCCGCCTGGAGCGCGTCGACGTCGGCGCCTTCCGGCAGCACGAGCGACGCGCGCGCGCGGAACAAAAGCTCCGCGGACATCGACGCGCTCTCGACCTCCGTCTCGAGCTCGTCGATGTTGACGCCGTGACGCGCGAGCACCGCTGAGACGTCGCGCACGATGCCGGGCCGGTCCTGACCGACCAGCTCGAGCGTGAGGCGCGGCCCCGCCGCCGGCGGCGCGACCTCGCCGCGCTCGACCGTCACGTGCAGATCGTCGCCGTCGAGCTCGCGGAGCGCGCGCTCGAGCGCGACGAGCGACTCGTCGGCGGCGTCGAGCCGCACGACGCCCGCGAAGCGCCCCGCGAGATGCGCGAAGCGGCTCTGCTGCCAGCTCCCGCCGTGCGCGCGCGCACGCTCGGCGACGCGCGCGACGACGCCCGGCCGGTCCACGCCGTTCAGCGTGACGACGAGCGGCACCGTCATGGCGGCGAACCTCCTTGCGAATCATCCGACGCAAACGCTTCGATCGGCGGACACGTGCAGACGAAGTTCCGGTCGCCGTACGCGTTGTCGACGCGGCCGACCGGCGGCCAGTACTTCGCGCGCCGCACGTCCGGCAGCGGGAACACGGCCTGCTCGCGCGAGTAGCCGCGCTGCCATTCGTCGACGAGATCCGCGGCCGTGTGCGGCGCGTTCACGAGCGGATTGTCGTCGGGCTTCATCGCACCGGCCGCGACCGCCTCGATCTCCTCGCGGATCCCGATCATCGCGTCGCAGAACCGGTCGAGCTCCTCGAGCGACTCGCTCTCGGTCGGCTCGATCATCAGCGTCCCCGCGACCGGGAACGACATCGTCGGCGCATGGAACCCGTAATCGACGAGCCGCTTCGCGACGTCGTCGACCGTGATGCCGGTGCGCTGCTTGAGCGGCCGGAGATCGAGCACGCACTCGTGCGCGACCATGCCGTTCTGGCCGGTGTAGAGCACGGGATAGTGCGGCGCGAGCCGCCGCGCGACGTAGTTCGCGTTCAGGATCGCGACCTGCGTCGCCTTGCGCAAGCCTTCGGCGCCCATCAGCCGGATGTACGCCCAGCTGATCGGCAGGATGCTCGCGCTGCCGTACGGCGCCGCGGACACCGGACCGCCGCCCGTCAGACCCGTGACGCGATGCCCCGGCAGGAACGGCGCGAGATGCGCCTTCACCGCGACCGGCCCGACGCCCGGTCCGCCGCCGCCGTGCGGAATGCAGAACGTCTTGTGCAGGTTCAGGTGCGACGCATCGCCGCCGATCTCCGCGAGCTTCGCGAGACCGACCATCGCGTTCAGGTTCGCGCCGTCGATGAACACCTGCCCGCCGACCGCGTGCACGATGTCGCAGAGCTCGCGCACGGCGCTCTCGAACACGCCGTGCGTCGACGGGTACGTCAGCATGAACGCGGCGACGCGCGACGCATGCTCGTTCGCCTTCGCGCGCAGATCCTCGACGTCGACGTTGCCGTCCTCGTCGCACTCGACGACGACGACCTCGAGGCCCGCGAGCCGCGCGCTCGCGGGGTTCGTGCCGTGCGCGGAGCTCGGGATCAGGCAGACGTCGCGATGCCCCTCGCCGCGGCTCGCGTGATACGCGCGGATCGCGAGGAGCGCCGCGTACTCGCCCTGCGAGCCCGCGTTCGGCTGCAGCGACACCGCGTCGTAGCCGGTGCACGCCGCGAGCATTTGTTCGAGGTCGCCGATCAGGCGGCGGTAGCCCTCGGTCTGCTCGGGCGGCGCGAACGGATGGATCGCGTTGAAGCCGGGCCAGCTGATCGGGAACATCTCCGCAGCCGCGTTCAGCTTCATCGTGCACGAGCCGAGCGGGATCATCGTGCGGTCGAGCGCCAGATCCTTGTCCGCGAGGCGGCGGAGATACCGCAGCATCGCCGTCTCGGAGTGGTAGCGGTTGAAGACGGGATGCGTCAGGTACGAGGAGCTTCGCGCGAGGCCGCGCGGCACGAGATCGGGCGCGGTCGCCTCGACCTGATCGAACGGAGGGACACGCTGCGACGCCCCTGCGCCGGGCGCGACCTCGGCGAAGATTTGCCACAGCGCCTCGACGTCGGCGCGGGTCGCGGTCTCGTCGAGCGAGATGCCGACCCGGTCGGCGTCGATCTCGCGCAGGTTCATGCGGCGCCGCCGTGCCGCAGCGTGGATCTCGCGGGCTCGGCCCGCGACCCCGACCGTCAGCGTGTCGAACGCGGTTTCGTTCTCGATCGCAAAGCCCAGGTCGCGCAGCCCGGCCGCGAGGACGCCCGCGAGCCGGCTCGTCCGCGCGGCGATCCGGCGCAGGCCGTGCGGCCCGTGATAGCACGCGTAGAGCGCGGCGATCACCGCGAGCAGCACCTGCGCCGTGCAGATGTTGCTCGTCGCCTTCTCGCGGCGGATGTGCTGCTCGCGCGTCTGGATCGCGAGCCGGTACGCGGGCTCGCCGCGCCGGTCGATCGACAGGCCGACGAGCCGCCCCGGCAGCTGCCGCGTGAGCTCCGCGCGCGCCGCGATGTACGCGGCGTGCGGACCGCCGAAGCCGAGCGGCACGCCGAAGCGCTGCGTCGAGCCCACCGCGACGTCCGCGCCGAGCTCCCCGGGCGGCGCGAGGAGCGTCATCGCGAGCAGATCCGCGGCGACGACGGCGAGGCCGCCCCGCGCGTGCACGCTCGTGATCGCATCGCGGAGATCGTGCACGTCGCCGTTCGCGCCCGGATACTGGAAGAGCGCACCGAAGCAATCGAGCCCGTCGAGATCCCGCGCCGGATCGCCGATCACGAGCTCGTAGCCGAGCGGTCGTGCGCGCGTCGCGAGCACGTCGATCGTCTGCGGCAGCACGTCCTGCGACACGAAGAAGCGCATGCTCTGCGACTTGCTGACGCGACGGCAGAGCGTCATCGCCTCGGCCGCGGCCGTCGCCTCGTCGAGCAGCGACGCGTTCGCGACCGGCAGGCCCGTGAGGTCGCTGACCATCGTCTGGAAGACGAAGAGCGCCTCGAGCCGCCCCTGCGAGATCTCCGGCTGATACGGCGTGTACGCGGTGTACCACGCGGGGTTCTCGAGCACGTTCCGCTGGATCACCGGCGGCAGATGCGTGCCGTAATAGCCGAGGCCGATGAACGACCTGAAGACCTGATTCGCGGCCGCGATGTCGCGAAGCTCCGCGAGGACCTCCGCCTCGCTCACGCCCTCCGGCAGCTCGAGCGGCCCGCGCGTGCGGATGTCGCGCGGCAGGGCCTCGTCGACGAGCGCGTCGAGGCTGTCGAGCCCGAGCGTCCCGAGCATCGCGCGGATCTGCGCGTCGCTCGGCCCGATGTGGCGGTCCGCGAAGCGCGCGGGCTCGAGCGCGATGCGGTGGTCTTCCCGGACGGCGTCCATGTCGTTCGGCCCGCCGCTACGACTGCGTGAGCTTCGCGTACGCGGCCTCGTCGAGCAGGCCGTCGAGCTCGCTGCGGTCGTCGGGCCTCACGCGCAGGAACCAGCCCGCGCCCGTCGGATCGGTATTGACCGTCTCCGGCGCCGACGTCAGCGCCTCGTTGACCGCGACGATCTCGCCCGCGAGCGGCATCTTGATATCGGCCGCGGCCTTCACGGACTCGATGACGACGGCCTCGTCGCCTCGTCCCAGCCGGCTGCCGACGTTTGGGAGCTGCACGAACACGATGTCGCCGAGCTGCTCCTGCGCGTAATCGGTGATGCCGATCGTCACGGTGTCGTCATCGTCGACCCGCACCCATTCGTGGTCGGCCGTGTATTTCGTCGTGCTCATCTACGCTCCCCGGTCGTTTTCACGTCCGGCGCGTCGCGCCGTCCGCTACCAAGATAGCGCGCGGGCCGCGGAAAGCCAGCCGCAAACGCCGAGTCGCCGCCGAGAGGCGAGATCCGGCGCGCGGGCTTATGATGTCGGTGGCCGCGCCGGTGCGCGGGGAGGGGCACGCTCATGAAGAAAAGAACACTGACGCGCAGGACCTTCGCTCGGTTGACCGCCGCGGCCGCGGCGACGGCGATCGCCGCTTGTTTCGCCGCCGGAACGGTTGCGCACGCGCAGACGGACGACCCGCTCCGCATCGGCCTGATCGGCGCCGGCCGCATGGGCGGCGCGCTCGGTTTGCGTCTGGCCGAAGCCGGGCACGAGGTCTTCTTCTCGTCGCGCACGCCGAGCGAGCTGGCGCCGCTCGTCGAGCAGGCCGGAGGGCGCGCCCGGGCCGGCACGCCGCGCGAAGCCGCCGAGTTCGGCGACGTCGTGATCATCGCGGTGCCGTACGGCGCGATGCCTCAGATCGGCCGCGATTACGGCCCCCTGCTGCAGGGCAAGATCGTGATCGATCTCGGCAATCCGCGCGAGGATCGCGACGGGCCGATGGCGCGCGAAGCCCTCGAGAAGGGCACCGGCGTCGCATCCGCCGAGTACCTGCCCGGCGTGCGTCTCGTGCGCGCGTTCAACGCGATCAGCTTCGTGATGATCAGGGACCAGTCGCATCGAGAAGGCGAGCGGATCGGCGTGCCGATCGCGGGCGACGATCCCGAGGCCGTCGCGGTGACGGAGCGACTGGTCCGCGACGCGGGATTCGATCCGGTCGTCGTCGGGCCACTCGAGACGGCGAAGCGTTTCGACGCGGGCACGAACGTCTACGTGCGCGGCATGACCGCGCGCGAGCTCAAAGAGGCCTTGGTCCTCGATTAGGGCGCGACGTTGCACTTCAAGACCTGGCACGCGATCGGCCTGATCGCCGCCGTGAGCCTCGCCGTGACGATGCACGAGGTCACGCGCGACACCCGCTTCACGCTCGAGGCGCTGAGTCTCGCCGCGGGCGTCACGGCACTGTCGCTGATGGGCGCGGCGGCGCTGCTCGGCGGGCGCTTCGGGTTCGTCGAGTCGCTCTTCGGCGGGCTCGATCGCGTGTATATCGCGCACAAATGGCTCGGCATCTGGGCGCTCGGCTTCGCGTCGTTCCACTTCGCGTTCGCGGCCGAGCACGATGCGTGGATCACGATGCCGATCGTCGAGCTCCCGCGGTTCGTCACGCGCCTCGTCAGGCAGCTCTCGTTCCTCGCGCTGATGCTGATCGTCCTCCTCGCATTGAACCGCAAGATCCGGTACGGCGTCTGGCGCTGGTGGCACAAGCTGTCCGGCCCGCTGTTCCTGATCGTGATCCTGCACTGGTTGAGCTTCCGCTCGCCGATCGCGCTCGCCGAGCCGGCCGGAATCTGGCTCGCCGCGATGTCGGCGCTCGGCGTAGCGGGCGCCGGATACAAGCTGCTGCTCTACCCGTTCGTCGCGCGGCACGGCCGCTACCGCGTCGTCGGCGTCTCGCCCGGTCCGTCGGCGATGCATCTCGAGCTCGAGCCCGTGCAACGTCCGATCGCGTTCAAGCCCGGCCAATTCGGCTTCCTCAGGATGAAGGAGGACGGGCTCCGCGAGCCGCATCCGTTCACGATCGCCGCCGGCGGCGACGGCGACGGCCGCGTGCACTTCGTGATCCGCGCGCTCGGCGACTACACGCGGGAGCTCGTCGCGCGCACCGTGCCCGGCATGCACGCGGAGATCTACGGGCCGTACGGACGCTTCGAGCGCCGGCCCGCCGCGCGTGAGGTCTGGATCGCGGGAGGCGTCGGCATCACGCCGTTCATCTCGTGGCTCACGGACCCGAATGCCGAACGTTTCGGCGACGTCACGTTGTTCTACTTCTTCACGCCGGGACGGGAGTTCCCCAGCGGCGAAATCATCCGCGGGCTCGCGGAAGAGCGCGGCGCGGCGTGCGTGCCGGTCGCGGGCGAGCCTTCGAGCCCGGAGTTCGTCGAGCGTCTCGGCCGGATCGCGGCGGCCGGCGATCCGGCCGACGTCGTCGTCAGCTTCTGCGGACCCGCGGGGCTCCTCGACGCGGTCCGCGAGCGGGTCCGCGCCGCCGGCATACCCGACGCGAGCCTGCGCCACGAGCACGTCGAGTTCCGGTGACTGCGTCGCGGCGCGTCCGCGGCACGCGTCGAGGCCGAGCGGCGCGCGTCGAGGCGGCCGAGCGGCGTGCTACTGCGCGAGATAGCCTCCGTCGATCGCGTAGTACGCGCCCGTCACGAACGACGCCTTGTCCGACGCGAGCCACAGCACGAGCTCCGCGACCTCGTGCGGCTCGCCGAGCCGGCCGATCGGATGCATCCGCGTGATCGCGTCGAGCATCGCCGCGTCGAGGTTCTTCTCGATCAGCGGCGTCTTGATGAAGCCCGGCCCGACCGCGTTGACGCGGATGTTGTCCGGCGCGTGCTCGAGCGCCGCGTTCCGCGTGAGCCCGACGAGGCCGTGCTTCGCGGCGACGTACGCAGGCGAGTTGCGGAATCCGACCTGACCGAGAATCGACGCGATGTTGACGATCGCGCCGCCGCCCGCGGCCTTGATCGCCGGGATCTGGTACCGCATGCCGTAGAAAACGCCGGAAAGGTTGATCGCGATCACCTTGTCCCAACCGTCGATCGGATACTCGCCGACCGGCGCCGAAGGACCGCCTATGCCTGCGTTGTTGACCGCGATGTGGAGCGCGCCGTAGCGCTTCGTCGCCTCGGCGACGAGCGCCTCGTCGTCCGCGGCGCGCGACACGTCCGCGCGAAAGAAGAACGCCTCGCCGCCGCTCGCCGCGAGACGGCGCACGGTCTCGACACCGCCCTCCTCGTCGACGTCGGACACGACGACGCGCGCGCCGGCGCCTGCGAGCTTCTCCGCGATCGCGCGGCCGATGCCGCTGCCCGCGCCCGTGACGATCGCAACCTTGCCCTGCAGCATGACGGTCCTCCTCGCCGGTGGAAAATCGTGTCAGACACCTTTTTCGGGGAAAAAGGTGTCTGACACGATTTTCGGCCCGTCACTCGCCCGGGCTCAGCCGCTCGAGGTACTCCCGCTCCCTGACGTCGAGACTCTGCGGGCCGTGCTCTTCGACCTTCCTCATGATCCTATCGAGCTCCTCCCGATTCACTGGGTGCAATGACTCACGCGGGATGCTGCGCCAGCGCTCGATGTCCGAGCGCGTCGCGCGGGGGAAGCTCGGCGCGGCCTTCTTGCGAAACCGCCGGGCCGGAGACCGGTATTCGAGCACCTTCAGATAGATCCAGCCGCCCGCGAGGCCGCCGAGATGCGCGAAGTGCGCGATGCCGCCGCCCCTCGTGAGCCCGCCGAGGATCGAATACGCCGCGAGCAGCACGATGAACCAGCGGGCCTCGATGGGGATGACGCCCCAAAAGTAGATCCGGTCGCGCGGCCAGAACTTCGCGAAGCCGACCAGCACGCCGAAGACGGCGCCCGAAGCGCCGACGACCGGCGCGAACGGCTCGAAGAACACCGACGCAAGCGCGGCGACGACGGCGCTCGTGAAATAGAGCCCGAGAAAGCGCCCGCTGCCGAGCACGCTCTCGAGCCGCGGCCCGAAGAAGAAGAGCCCGATCATGTTGAACAGGAGGTGCAGGACGTCGGCGTGCAGGAACGCATACGACACGATCGTCCACGGCCGCTCCGGGATGAAGGCGGGCACGAGCACGAGCGAATTCACGAACGCGGCGAGCGCCGGCGCCTGCTGCGCGACGGTTTGCACGAGGTACATGGCCACGTTGGCAATGAGTAGGCGGCGTGCCCAAGGCGTCACTGTCCGAGCTCCTCCATCGATCCGTCGATCCGCCGCTTCGTCGGCCGGAGCAGTATAGTTCAGGCCGCGGCGCGTCCTTCACGGCACGAGCACGGCGGCACCGGTGAAGCGGCCGGCGCGCAGGTCGGCGAGCGCGGCATTCGCGTCCTCGAGCCGATAGACCGTCGTCGTCGTGCGCACGGGCACGTGCGGCGCGAGCGCCATGAACGCGTCGCCGTCCGCGCGCGTCAGGTTGGCCACCGAGCAGACGCAACGCTCGCCCCACAAGAGCGCATACGGAAACGACGGAATGTCGCTCATGTAAATGCCGCCGCAGACGACGCGCCCGCCCGGCGCCACGGCCGCGAGCGCCGCGGGCAGGAGCTCGCCCGCGGGAGCGAAGATCAGCGCCGCATCGAGCGGCTCGTCCGGCCGCTCGTCGGACCCGCCCGCCCAGACCGCGCCGAGCTCGCGCGCGAACGCCTGCGCCTCGGCGTCTCCGGGCCGCGTGAACGCGTAGAGCTCGATGCCGCGGTGACGGGCGACCTGCGCGACGATGTGCGCGGCCGCGCCGAAGCCGTACACGCCGAGCCGCTCGACGTCGCCTGCCTTCGACAGCGTGCGATAGCCGATCAGCCCCGCGCACAGCAGCGGCGCCGCGGACACCGCGTCGTAGGCGGCCGGGATCGGGAAGCAGAAATCCTCGTGCGCGACGGTGTATTCGGCGTAGCCGCCCGGAAGCTGATAGCCGGTGAAGCGCGCCTCCGGACAAAGATTCTCTCGCCCGGTCCTGCAATAGCGGCAGCGCCCGCACGTTCGCCCGAGCCATGGCACGCCGACGCGCTCGCCGATCCGGTACCGGGTCGCGCCCGCGCCGATTGCTTCTACGCGTCCGACGATCTCGTGACCGGGGACGAGCGGCAGCGCGGGATTCGGCAGCTCGCCGTCGACGATGTGCAGATCCGTGCGGCAGACGGCGCACGCCTCGACCCTGACCAGCAGCTCGCGCTCGCCCGGCTCCGGAACCGGAACCGAGCGCGGCTCGAGAGCGCGGCCGGGCTGTTCGAGCACCATGGCCCGCATTGCATTGGCCTCCCTGACGAAGCAGCCGATCCTTCGACGAATTGTACGTGCCCGCGCTCGTCGGACCCGAAGCACCTGCGGGGATCCGCATGGCATGTCGCTTGCATCCGTGCGCCGGGAGCCGTCACACGAGAACGCACAAGACGGCCCGACGGGGATCCGAGCGGCGATGGACGCGAATATCTGGGCGCTGGGCGTCGACAGGGTGCGGCGAAAGCTCCGCGGGCT
The DNA here is from genome assembly GCA_036381515.1 of Gammaproteobacteria bacterium. Classification (GTDB taxonomy): domain Bacteria; phylum Pseudomonadota; class Gammaproteobacteria; order Steroidobacterales; family Rariloculaceae; genus ZC4RG20. The sequence goes on from DASVCR010000065.1 coordinate 72,558, forward strand.
CTCGAGCGGCAGGCGCTGCGCGCGTCAGGCCGATGCGCTCGCGGGACGCGGCCGGCCGATCGTGACGATCTTCTACGACGTCGAAGGCGACTATGCGCGGCGCGGCGCGACGCGGCGTGAGCTCGACTGCGTCGGCCGCATTCTCGAGATCGAGGCGCGCTACGCGATCCGCTCGACGTACAACGTCGTCGCCCGTTTCGCGCTCGATGCGCCGTCGCTGATCGAGTCCGTGCGCGACGCCGGCCACGAGATCGCGAGCCACTCCTACGATCATTCGATCCTGACGCGGCTTCCGGGCAGCGCGCTCGTCGACCATCTGCGCCGGACGCGCGACACGTTCGACGCGCTCGGCGTCGCCGTCGTCGGGCACCGCAGCCCGCAGTCGGCCTGGAACGAGCGCGTGCTCGACGCGCTCCTGTCGACCGGTTACGCGTGGAACGCCGAGAACGGCGCCGAGCCCTACCCGTATCGAATCCGCACGAGCCGGGACCTGACGCTGTGGCGCTTCCCGGTCGCCGGCGACGACTGGCAGTACGAGTCCGAGGGCTGCGCGCCCGCGCAGATGCTCGAGCGCTGGCGCGGACAGGTGCAGGCCGCGCGCGGCCGCCGCTCGCACGTCGCGATCGGCTTCCATCCGTGGGTCGAGTCGGCCCCCGGCCGCCTGACTGCGCTCGAGGAGCTCTTCCACTGGCTCGTCGACGACGCGCAGGTCGACGTGATGCCGTTCGGAGACGTGCTCCGCATCGCGGCCGCGGCGCCGCAGCCCGCCGTCGCGTATGGCTAGCGCGCGCAGAACCGTCCCGCCGGACGTGCCGCGAGCCGCGGCGCGCGCGCCTCGGGTCGACTTCGTCGGCATCGGGGTGCAGAAGGCGGGCACGACGTGGCTCCACCGGATGCTCGCCGCGCATCCCGACGTCTTCATGGCGCACGCGCACGACAAGGACCTGCGTTTCTTCAACGCGCACTACGATCGCGGCTACCTGTGGTACGAGCGGCACTTCGACGGCGCGGGCGCGAAGCGCCGCGGCGAGTTCTCGACGAGCTATTTCTACTCCAAGGACGCGCCCGAGCGCGTGTACCGCTACAACCCGGAGATGCGCCTTCTCCTGTCGCTGCGCGATCCGGTCGAGCGCCTGATCTCTCATCACCGGCACGAGATCCGACTCGGGCGCATCGCGGAGGACCTTCCGCTCGAGCACGCGATCGCGAGCAATCCGAGCTACCTCGAGCAGTCGATGTACTTCACGCAGCTCTCGAGGTGGCTCGAATGGTTCCCGCGCGCGAGCCTGCACGTCGTGATCTTCGAGGAGATGTTCCGCGATCCGGCGCAGGCCGTGCGCGACCTGTACGCGTTCGTCGGCGTATCGCCGTCGTTCGTGCCGCGCGGGCTCGACGAGAAAATCAATGCGGGCCGCATCCCGCGCAGCCGGCTCGTCGAGCGCGGCGCGAGCGCCGCCGCGTCCGCGCTGCGGGCGGTCGGCGGCGGGGCGATCGTCGACGCGCTGAAGAAGGCGCGCGCGGACGCGCGGCTCCGGAGCGCGAACACCCGGCGCACCGCGCCCGCGCCCGATCCCGCGCTCGTCTCGAGCCTGCGCGCGGAGCTTGCCGCGGAGAACGCGAAGCTCGCCGCGCTCCTCGGCCGCGATCTTTCGATCTGGAACGGGGCCTGAAGCGGAGCGGCGCCGTGCCGAAGCAGGCGATGCGGCTCCTGTTCTTTCCGCGCGAGGGTTATCCGACGGACCGCGTCAGGATCAACGTGCTGTTCGGCCGGGAGCTGGTGTCGCGCGGACACGCGATCGATCTCGTCATGCAGGCGGCCGACGAGCGCGTCCGCGTCGGCCCGCACGACTGGCACGGGCGGACCGTGTGGGTCGGACCGGTCGACTCGAGGCCGGGCGTGCTGCACCGGCTCCGCAAGGTGGGGCTCGACCTCGCGCACGATCTGCGTTTTCTCAGGACCGTCGATGCCGCGCGATACGACGGCGTGCTCGTCAGCGACAAGTTCGTGACCGCGTCGCTCGCCGCGCTGCTCGCACGGATGCGGGGCGTGCGGTTCTTTTTCTGGCTGACGTTCCCGTATCCCGAGACCGATATCGCCACGGCGCGGTCCGGGACCGCGATGTTCGGCCGGCTCGCCGCAATCCGCGGCGTGCTGACCCGATGGCTGCTGCGCCGCGTGATCCTGCCGCGTAGCGACCATGTGTTCGTGCAATCGGAGCGGATGCGGCGGGACGTGTGCGCGCGCGGCGCGTCTCCGGAGAAGGTGTCCCCGATCCTCACGGGCTTCGACGTCGACGGCATCGCACTCGCCGGTCCTGAAACGGAACGGACCGACCCGAACTGCGTGACGCTCGGCTATCTCGGCACGCTGAACGCGATGCGGCGCCTCGACGTGCTCGTCGAGATGCTCGCGACGCTCCGCACCGGCGGCATGAACGCCCGGCTGCTGATCGTCGGCGATGCGCCGAATCCGGCCGACCGGCGGATGCTCGAGCTGCGCGCGGCGGAGCTCGGCGTGACCGCCTGCGTCGAGATCACGGGACGCCTGCCTCAGCCCGACGCGCTGCGACGCCTGTCGAAGGCGCACGTTTGCCTGTCGCCGATCCCGCGCTCGCCGCTCCTCGACGTCGGCTCGCCGACGAAGCTGATCGAGTACCTCGCGCTCGGCATCCCGGTCGTCGCGAACGATCATCCGGAACAGCGGGCGATCCTGCGGGAGACGAAGGCCGGCGTGTGCGTGCCGTGGGGCGCGCGGCACTTCGCGCGCGCCGTGCGCTGGCTCGTCGCGCGCACGCCGGACGAGCGCGCAGCGATGGGCCGGCGCGGCCGCGCGTACGTCGAGCGCGAAAGAACCTACGCGCGGATCGCCGACGACGTCGAGCGCGTGTGGCTCGACGTGATCGCGCGCGGCGGCCTTCAACCGCACCGCACGCCGAGCTCCGCGTAGAGCCCGGCCACGCGCTCGAGATAGCGGTGCGGCGAGAAATCCGTCGCGACCTTCGCGCGCGCGCGCTCGCCCGCCACGCGGAGCGCTTGGTCGGGCAGCGCGCGCACGTGCGAGAGCATCAGGCCGAGCGCGTCGGCGTCGCCGGCCTCGAAGAGCCAGCCGGTCTCGTCGTGCTCGACGAGCTCCGGCAGACCGCCGATCCGCGACGCGATGACGGGCTTGCCGAGCGCGTACGCTTCGAGCACCGACAGCGGCGCGTTCTCGTACCACTCGGACGGCACGACGACGGCGCGGGCATCGGCGATCGCGCTCTCGAGCTCGCGGCCGCTCAGGAAGCCCAGGAATCGCACGTCCGCGCCGATGTGCGCCGCGAGCGCCTCGAGCCGGTCGAGCTCCGGTCCAGTCCCGATCAGATCGGCGCCGACGCGGGCGCGCGCGGCCGCGCGCACGAGCGTGTCGAGCCCCTTCTCCCGCGACAGCCGGCCGAAGTAGACGAAGCGCCGCCCGGGATCGAACGCCGGCCGCGTCCGCGACGCATCGACGAAGTTCGGAACGTAGCGAAACTGCTCGCCGTGAAAGCCCCACTCCGCGAGCTTCCGCAAGTAGAACCGGCTCGGCACGACGAACCGATCCACCGTGCCGACGTAGCTGTTCAGCAGCCGATGCAGATAGCTTTCCGCCATCACGAGAAGACTGAGCGGCAGGCTGCCTTTCATGCAGCGCCGCAGCGCGACGTGGAACAGGCCGCCGTTCCGGCAGCGCTCGCAGATGCGCCCATGGCTCAGCATCGAGTAGGCCGGGCACGCGAGCTTCAGGTCATGCAGCGTCATCACGAGCGGGATCCCGCTCTGCTTCACCGCGGCGAGCACCGACGGCGACAGGTGATGATAGACGTTGTGCGCATGACAGACGTCCGGCGACGCGAGGCGGATCAGCTCGCCGATCTTCGCCCGCGCCTCGAACGAGTAGACGCCCTTCAGCCCCTTGCGAAGCTTCTCGCCGAGCGGATAGTCCCGCCCGAGCTCGATCTCGTCGACGAAGTGCGCGTCCCACGACGTCGGCCGGTTGCTCGGATGGCGCATGCAGAACGGCACGACGGTCCAGCCGAGCTCGGCGAGCATCTCGTTGTGGCGGAGGAACACGATGTCCGCGCCGCCGCGCGGATAGTGGTAGTTATTGACGGAGAGGAGCGTCGGGCGCATGAGCGAACGGTCGCGGCATCGCGGCCGCGGGCGCGCGCGGGCGCTTCGGCTCGTTCGGATCCGGGCCGGCGGGCCCGTCGACCTCGGACCCGACGAGCGGCTTCGGCGGAAGGCCGAGGAGCGCCGCGATCCGATCGGCGTTCCGCATCGAGTGATGGCGGAGCGCATGCTCCCGGCACCGTCTGCCGATCTCGATGCTGAGCTCCTCGTCCTCGACGAGGCGCCGCACGTCGCGCCGCAGCCGGTCCTCCGTGCCGGAGAGAAACCCGAGATGCTGGTCGCGGAGCACGCCGTCCGGATCGACGCGCAGGCTGACGACGGGGACCTCGAGCATCCACGCCTGGATGAACGTATTCGAGAAGCCCTCGTAGTCGCTCGTGTTCACGAGGACGCGCGCGTCGGCGAGCACCTCGCCGACCTCGTCCTGGGTGCGCGCGCCGAGATACTCGAGATTCGGCACCGCGTCGATCGCGCGCAGCAGATCGCGCGTCCACGCATCGTTCCGCATCGCTGCGCCGATCATCACGAAGCGGACCGGCGCGTCGGCGCCGAAGGCGGCCGCGAGCCGCACGAACGCATGCGGGTTCTTCAGCGGCTTCAGATTCGCGATCCAGACGACGCTGCCGCGGCGCCGACCGCGCTGCGGCGGCGGCGCCCCCGGGTGGAAGTTCGGCACGACCTCGGCGTCCGCCCTGCCGTAGTGCGCGGCGAGCCGCGACTGCTGCGCTTTCGTCTGCGCGAGGATCACGTCGGCCTTGCGAATCCCGTACTCGAGAAACGCCCTTTCGATCCGGCGATGCAGCCTCCACCACGGAATGCGCTCCGGCGTCACCGAGCGGTCGCTCGACACGCGCCACACCATCGGCACGCCGTTTCGCGACGCGTACCACGCCGCGATGCCGGTATGCGCGCAGCCGACCTGCTGATACACGACGTCCGGGCGCAGCGCGCGCAGCGCTCGATAGAGCCGCAGCGCGTCGAAGAAGTAGCCGTGCCGGCGCACGCCGTCGCGGCTCGAGAAGCGGTGCAGCGCGTAGCCGTCGGGACGGTGATCCGGCTCGCAGTCGACGGTCAGGTAGTGGACGTCGACGTCGTACCGCTCGAGCAGCCGCTCGATCAGGAGCTTCGCCTGATACTGTGAGCCGCCCATGATCGCGCTCCAATGCACCGGCAGGAGCACGCACACGCGCGGCTTCGCGTGCCTCGACGGCCGCGCGCGGCCCCGTCGCCCGGCGACGCGGCCGCGCCCGCCGGCGGCGCCGAGTTGCGGCTCGCTGTCGAGGGTGCGCTCCGTCATGTCGGCAGGCGACGCTCGTGCGGCTTTCTGCCGACCAGGGCCAGGCCGAGCGGGTAATAGCGCAGGTTCCGCTCTAGGAAGGTTTTCACGGCGTGCGCGGCGTTGCGGATCGGCGCGCGGCCGAAGCGGCGCACGTACGCCGGACGGAGCACGTCGAAGCCGCACCGCGACAGCAGATCCGCGAGGCTCGCCCGATCGAAGTACCTGACGTGGCTCGCGGGGTGCACCATGTCCCAGCGTGGGCCCTTCGATCGCGCGTCGATGCCGCCGAGATTCGGCACCGCGACGTAAAGGAGCCCGCCCGGCTTCAGCACGCGATGAAGCTCGCGCATGTACTCGATCGGCGAGTAGAGGTGCTCGAACACCTGCTCCGCGACCGCCGCATCGAAGCTCGCCTCCGGGAACGGGCGATCGCGGAGATCGCCGAGCACCGCGTGCAGGCCGTGCTCGCGGCAGTAGTCGATCTTGCGCGGATCGACCTCGAGGCCGACCGCCTGCCAGCCGTTGCGCACGGCCGCCTCGAGCTGCGTGCCCCAGCCGCAGCCGAAATCGAGCAGCGTGCCCTTGCGGCCGAGCGCGGCGAGCTGACGGCAGACGTAGTCCGCGTACTCGCTCGCGCGCGCGGGCTTCGGGCCCGTCTCCCGCCAGTACCGCGCATAGAGCTCGCCGTTCACCTCGGCGTTCAGCCTCGGGCTCACGAACACGTGCCGGCACTCTGCGCACTCGACGATCGGGAACTCGAAGTCCGGATCGAGGCGCGGGTCGTCCTTGCACTTCGCGATCCACCAGCTCCGCGTCTCCTTGGCGGTGAAGCGCGTGTTCAGGACCGTGCCGCCGCACAGCTCGCACGGCACGTGCTCGAGCACGGACGCCATCGCCGCTCCATCGCTCTCGCGGCGCCCGGCAGCGTTCTCGCGATCGTCGGCCTTCTCGAGATACGCGGTGTTCTCGAGATCTGCGACGTTCTCGCGATCGGCGGCGGGCAGGAAGAGCGCCCGATCTTCGCGATTCATGTTGTTGTCCCGTGGCGAGCGGCCGGAGCCCCGAGCCGGCCCTGCTGCCGAAGCAAGTCCCGTGCCCGTGTCGCCGCGGGCGGCGGCGCTCGACCCGCGGGCCGACGGCCTTGCAAAGATTGGAAAGCAGACAGGGAACTTGGACCGCTCGTCAGGAACGCCGCGCCGGCACACGGGACCGGGCGATCACTCCATTTGCATGGAAGGCGAGGTTACCGCGACGCTGCCGCGGCAGCGCGGGCGCTGGCCCGCGGCGCGGACCGTGTCAGCGCTCGAACGGCCGGTCGGCGGCGCCGCGGCGGGCGGCGCCGCCGACCGAGAAGGGCGGCGCCGGCCGGGGCCGCCGCGTCGGCTTCGGGTCAGAAGGTGTAGTTCACACCGACCGTCATCCGCCGCCCGAGGATGTCGTAAAGACCCGTGTTGATGCCGAGCCCGACACCGGTTCGACCGATGCCGCCCGGCGCGATGACCGGATCCCGATCGAACAGATTGTTGATGTTCGCGAACACCTCGAGCTGCTCGGTCTCACCCAGGGTCGCTCCGAACCGCAGGTCGACGTACGTCGTCGACGGCAAGGTGTTGTCGTCGATCGTGCAGATCGTCGCGCCGTTGTTGCAGAGCGCGAGATTCGACCCTTCCGGCCGCAGCGACGCCGGGATCGGCGTCTGGCTCTCGAGGTACGTCCGATCGAGCACGCCGCCGTCGATCCATCGTGCCTGCAGGAACAGCGTGTAGCGGCCGAACATGTACGTCAGGCTCGTCGTGATCCTGTTCTTCGGCATGTTGAAGCCGCCGATCTGCCCCGCGCGGTCGTCCCGATGCGGCGAGCCCGCGGTCTGGATCGAGTTCTCCATCAGCCTGCTCGCGAGGAACCGCCAGCCGAGCGACGAGCCGCCGAGCAGGTCGAGGTCCGCCCGATAGGTCATCTCGAGATCGAGGCCGCGGATCCGCTGGCTGTTCAGGTTGATGAACAGTGACTCGACGCGATCGATCGGGATCGGATCGGTCGTCGCCGGGTTCGTGACCGGGCTCGAGCCGGAGATCACGTACTGGCAGAGCGACAGGTCGCCGTTGTAGCAGCCGGTGACGATGTCCTGCGCGGAGAGCTGCGCGATCGCATCGTTGATGTCGATCTGGAACCAGTCGAACGACGTCGAGAAGTTGTCGATCGCGGCCGGCGTGAACACGACGCCCGCGGTGATCGTATCGGCCTCCTCCGGATCGACGTTCGGGTTGCCGCCCGACAGCGACGCGGCGTTCACCGTGTTGTTGTTGTTCCAAGGGTTACGCACGTTGATGCCGCCGCGCGTCTGGTCGAAGCGCTCGCGCAGCGTCGCCGCGCGCACGTCGCGCGACCGCGTCGCACGGAAGCGGACCAGATCGTTGACCGCCCAGTTGAGGCCGAGCTTCCACGCCCAGATGTCGCCGCTGCCCGAGTAGTCGGCCCAGCGCGCCGCCGTCGACACCTCGAGGTACTCGGCGAGGTTCGCGCCGCTCAGGATCGGGATGTTCAGCTCGCCGAACGCCTCGCGCACGTCGTAGCCGCCGGAGATCTCGCGCAGGCTGCTGAAGAGCACCGAGCTCGAGTTGTTGTCGCCGCAGTAGCCGTTCGGCACGAACCTGAGCCCCGGCACGCCGAAAGCGGCCGCGCAGCCGCCGCCCTCGGGCACGATGCCGCGGATGCCCGGCGGCAGGAGGCCGAGGTCGGAGAGCAGCGTGCCGTCGACCAAGGCGGGATACTCGTCGGACGGATCGAGCGTGCGCTGGTCGAGCTCCTCCTTGCGCCACGACGCGCCGAATGCCGCCCCGATCGGACCGGCACCGAACCCTTCCGCGAGGTCGCCGGTCAGCACGATCTCCGCGACGTGCTGGTCGGTCCACTGGCGCGCGACCTTGTTGTCGCGGTCCATGATGTAGTCGGCCGCCTCGGCCGTGATGTTCGCGACGCCGCCGAACGTATTGATCGGCACGCAGTCGCTGAACACGCCGCCGTTGCCGCCCTGGTCGATCGGCCCGGTAAAGTCGGGGTGGTTCACGCGGCAGATCGGGTTGCCGTCCGGACCCTCGATCGCGTCCATCGCGAGCTGCAGCCGGTCGACCCGCACGCCGTTCACGGTGACGAAGTCCTGAACGTTCTCGCCGTACTGGTAGTAGCCTTCGAGCGACCAGCCGCCGAACGGACCGCTGCCCGAGAAGTCCTTCGTGAAGCCGATCGTCGTCGAGAGCAGCTCGTTGTTCGTTTCCTGACGCGAGTCGCCGAGCGGCGTGCCCGGATTGTTCGGCGGGAAGTAGCCGTAGCCGACGTAGCGAACGCCGCTCGCATCCGGCGGGGACCCTTCGGCGTTGATCAGATCCCTGACGCTCTGGTCGAGGAAGTAGTTGTCCGCATAGATGCGCCCCTGCCAACCGTAGAGCAGCGAGATGCTCTCGCGGCGGTCGGATGCGCTGTTCTCGCCGTAGAGCGCCTGGAAGAACACGTTCGTGTTCTCGCCGAGGTCGTAGTCGAGATGCAGGAACACGTTGTCGCGCTCGTACGCGTTCTGGATCTCGTCGTCGCCATTCACGCCCCAGGTCTGCGTCTCCTCGGCGTGGCACTGGCAGCCGCTGTCGAGCACGCCGACGCCGCTGAAGTTGAGCGGCACGCCCGTGCCGTCGGGCTGCATCACGAGCCGCTGCATCGACGAGCCCGACGGCGGAATCAGGATGCCCGAGTTCGAGAAGTTCGTCGGGCTCACGTAGCGGCGAATGATCTCGGTCGGCCCGTTCGGATCGGGATTCGTCACGCGGGCGATCTGCTGGATGTAATCGCGATCCTTGAGCGCCTCGAAGTCGCTGATGTTGTCCTGATCGAAGCGCGACACGGAGCCGATCAGGTGCAGGCGATCCGTGAGCGACGTGCCGAACGCGAAGCCGGCCTCCCACGTCCGGCCGTCACCGAGCTCGGTCACGCCGGTCTGCGCGCGCGTCTTGAAGCCCTCGAAATCCGTGTCGAGGATGAAGTTGACGACGCCGGCGACGGCGTCCGTGCCGTAGCTCGCCGACGCGCCGCCCGTGACCGTCTCGACGCTGCGCACGAGGTCCTCCGGGAACATGCCGACGTCGACGGTGCCGAAGCGGTTGCTCGGCACGATGCGGCGGCCGTCGAGCAGAGTGAGCGTGCGGTTCGACCCCGCCCCGCGCAGGTTCACGTTCGACCCGCCGGAGTTCTGGCCGCCGTTCACCTGCTCCGGATTCTGGTTCGCGTAGAACTGCGGCAGCTGGCTCAGGCCTTCGATCAGGTTGTTCGGCGCGACGTAGGACAGCTCGTCGCCGCTGATCGACGTGACCGGCGTCGGCGTATCCATCGTCGTGCGCGTGATGCGCGTGCCCGTGACCTGAATTTCCTCGACGACGTCCTGTCCGTGCGCCGCACCGATCGCCCCGGCCGTCAGCGCGAGCGCCAGGGCGCCCTTCTCGAGACGGCCCGCGCGCCGCCCCGCCGTGATCGATCGTCTTACCCCCTCCGAAAGCTTGGATGGCCTCATCTTCGAGGCTGCTGGTACTTCGAGTACTGGTACCATGAGCTCCGTCCTTGTTGTGGTTTGGAAGCCGACATTCTAGTTGCCCGCAAACTAGTGTCTAGGCTTCTACCGTTGGCAGGAAGAGACACCCTGCGGCGAGCCGTCCGGCCCGCCCGGCGGAATCCGTCGGGCCTTCGGACGTTACGTGCGCGGCGCCGTGATCCGCAGCGCGGCGGCATGCAGGACGCCGTTCGAGAACAGCGCGGTGCCGCCGAGGCTCGGGTTGCCGGCCAGGTCGCTGAACGCGCCGCCGGCCTCGCGCACGACGATCGACGGCGCGGCGACGTCCCACGGGCCGCAGACGAAGAAGACGGCGAGGTCGCAGTCGCCGCGGGCGACGAGCATCGCGGGATGGTCGTCGACGCGCTCGGGCCGCGCGGCGCGGCCGAGCGCCGCGGCAACCTCTCTCGCGTGCGCGTCGCGCACCCACTCCGGAGGCGGGATGAACGTGCACGCGTCGTCGAGCGACGCCGTGGCCGACACGCGGAGCCGCACGGGTGCGGCGCCGCCGTCGGCCATGAACGCGCCGCGGCCCTTCGCCGCCCAGTAGCGGCGGCCGAGCGGCGGGTGATCGCACACGCCGAGCACGACCTCGCCGTCCGTCTCGAGCGCAATCAGCGTCGCCCATTGCGTCGTGCCGGACGCGAAGCTCTGCGTGCCGTCGATCGCGTCGACGATCCAGCGCCGCGGCCCCGATCCCGTTTGTCCCCGCTCCTCGCCGAGCATCGCGTCGCCCGGCCGCTCGCTGCCGAGCGCGGCGCGCACCGCGTCCTCGACGGCTTCGTCCACCTCGGTGACGAGGCTGCCGTCGGCCTTCCTCCAGCTGCGAAGCTCGCCGCGGAAGCGTGCAAGGGAGATCGTTCGCGCGACATCCGCGAGGCGGAGCGCGAGCGCGAGATCGTCGTCGACGGAATGAGTCATGGCGAATCCGAGCCTCCGAATCGAGGAGCGGCCATACTACATCGGGACTCCCCGATACCCGACGAAGCATCGGATCGATGCGACGGACCGTGCTCCCTGCTGCCGCTCACGTCGCGGCACGGTTCTTGCTCGTCCGGGGAGTTTCGTCGCGCAGGGCTGGTTCCGAGGATGAACAGATTCGTCGTCACGGGGACCGGACGAACGGGCAGCGCCACGCTCGGACGCGCGCTCGGCTACCACGACAACGTCGCCGCCGGCTGGGAATGGGCGTTCAAGGTCCCGTGGTCGAGGCGCGTCGAAGCCTGCCGGCGCGGCTTGCGCGGCGACTTCAGCCTTCTCGCCGCGAGGGAGCGCGCGCACATCGAGGCGGCCGTCTCCGTCGCGACGGCATGGCTCGGCTACAAAGGCATCTTCCGCACGAACGACAAGTGGCTCGTCACGCCTGCAGCCGGCGCGACGCTGTTCCTCGACCGCTTCTACGAGACGCTCCGCTGGTGGCGCAGCGAGCCGGACATCCACGTGCTGCACATCGTTCGGACGGACAACCTCGCGTGGCTGCGGTCGAAGTTCGTCGCGACGAAGCTCCGCTCGTTCGGCGCGGGCAATCGTTATCCCGAGGACGTCTCCGTCGAGATCCCGGTCCGCGCCGCGATCAAGCGCGTCCAGATGAAAGTCTGGCTCGACGAGAAGCTGAGCGAGCTCGCGCGCACGAACCCGTATTGCCTGATCCGCTACGAAGACCTCGCCCGCGACCTCGACGCCGTGACGGCGAGGGCGCACCGCTTCCTCGGTCTCGAGCCGCAGATCATGCCGCCCGAGCGCGTGCTCGGGCGCCAGTCCGCCGGCATCCCGATCGAGCGGCACGTGCGCAACTACGCGCGCCTGCGCGACGCGCTGAGCCGCGCGTCGCTGCTCGAGGCGCCGCTGCCCGGGAGCGGGCGCGCCCCCGTCAGCGTCTCCGCGCCGCCGGCGCGCGGCTCGGGAATGCCCGACTAAGATAGACGCGGACGTCGGCGAGCGTGCGGTCCCTGAGGAGCATTAGCACGCCGAAATAAAGCGCGCTGCCGAGCACGAGGGCGAGCACCGCATCGACGGCTTCCCCGGCGCCGGTTCGAGGCACCGCCTGCGCGGCCGTCGCCGCCGCCCCGGACAACGCCGCGTGGATCGAGAGCCTGCGCAGAACCCCCGATGCGCGGAGCGCGGGCACCCGCCGCGCGAGCCGATGAAGCAGGAGCGCGAAAACGACGACGGCGACGAGGCTCGCCGACAGCGCGAGGCCGAGCACCCCGAGCGGGCGATAGACCGCCGGCGCGACGAGCAGATAGACCACGGTGCCGACCGGCATCACGATCGCCGGAACGAGCACGCGGCCCATCGCGTAGAACGCGTTCGACAGCAGCGTATTCATGCCGACGAAGACCACCGACGGCGCGAACCCGATCAACGCGAGCACGACGAGCGCCGTCATCCCCGCGTCGAATGCACCCCGCTCGAACACGACCCTGACGATCGCTTCCGCGTCGAGCGCCATCCACCACAGGAGCGGCGCGAGCACCAGGAAGCTCGCGCTCAGGCCGCGCGAATAGAGCCGCGCGATCTCGCCGGTGTCGCTCTCGGCGTGGAGACGCGCGACGCGCGTGAACATCATCATCTTGATGCCGATGAACGCGGTTCGATGGATCGGATCGACGAGCCGCTGCCCGAGCGCGAGCGCGGCGACGGCGCCGCTGCCGAGCTGCGACGACAGGTAAGTCGCGACGAGCCCGCGGGTACGTGCCACGAACCCGCTGCCCATCACGATCGCCGAGTTCGTGAAGATCTTCCTCTCCCACTCCTCGCGGAACCCGATCCGCGGCGAGTAGTCGTAGCGCGCGCGGCGCGCCATCAGCACGGCCGTGACGAGATGCCCGAGCGTGAATCCGATCGGCAGCGCGTACGCTCCGACGAAGGGGCCGGCCGTCAGGATCGCCGCGAAGCTCGCGAGCGGTACCGCCATCTTGATCGCCGTGATCGCGGTGTAGTCCTCGTCGTGCTGGCAGACGTACTGGTGGAAGCTCGTGACGGCCGTCAGCACGACCGTCGGCGCCATGATCGAAAGGTAGCGCGACGCGATCTCGACATCGCCCGCGGAGAAGCCCGGCAGCAGCGCGCGCAGCAGCGGACGGCCCGCGATCACCAGCACGAGGGCGACCAGCGCAGCGAGGATCGCGACGATCGTGACGATCGACGACGTCAGCTCCGACGCCCGGGCGAAGCCGTCCCGCCGCGCGCTCGCGAAGATCGGCAGAAAGTTCTTGCCGATGTAGTCGATGCAGAGCAGCACGAACAGGTTCGGCAGCACGAGCGCGGCGTAGTACGCGTCGACCTGCCTCGAGAGCCCGAAGAACGCGGCAATGGCGACGTGGCTCGCGAAGCTCGCGCCGAGTGACGCGAGCACGAGCGCGTTCACCGCGAGCATGCTGCGCGAGCTCGACCTGCGGGCCGCCTGCGGCGCCGCCTCCGTCGCGCCCGGCTCGGTTGCCATCGCCTGGCGTCAGCCGCCCGACAGCACGTCGTCGTAGACGGCGCGCGTGAGCTGCGCCGCCCGCCGCCAGCTGTAACGCGTCCTGACGAGCTGCTGCAGCGTGCCCGCTTCCGCGGGCCCATCCCCGCGCGCGATCGACGCGATCCGCTGTGCGAGCGCCTGCGTATCGCCGACGGGGAAAAAGCATTCAGGCGGGATCGGGATCGCCATGTTCTCCGGTATCGCGGTCGACAGCACGGGCGCGCCGTAGCTCAGCGCCTCGAGCAGCGCGATCGGATGTCCCTCCGCGGAAGACGGCAGCACGAACACCGCGCAATGGCTGTAGAGCTCGCGCAACGCCCTGCCGCGCTGGAATCCGGTGAGCACGATGTCCGGATTGCGCCGCGCCCGCTCGATCACGTGGCGCGTGTAGGCGTCGCGGGCGTTCACCTCCCCGACGAGCGCGAGCTTCCAGCCCTCCGGGCGGGCCGCCTCGAACGCGTCGACGAGATCGAGCTGCCGTTTGCCCCGGTCCATCCGGGCGACGTAGAGCACGTAGCGCCGCGGGCGCAGGCCGAAGCGGCTCACTGTGTCCGTCGTCGCGACCCGCCCGGCCCGAGGCGCGCCGTTCGGAATCAGCGCCGCGCCGACGCCGTACTTCTCGCGCATGCGCTCCTGCAGCACCTTCGATACGACGATGCGCCCGTTCGCGCCGCGCATGCCCGCCCACTCGCCGGCCTCGAGCAGCCGGCGCGCGATCGGTCCCCACTTCTCCCGCAGATAGTCGGCCCCGTGGTGCGTGACGACGACGCGCAGACCGAGGAGGCGCGCGAGCGGCGTGAGGAACGCCGGCCCGACGGCATGCAGGTGCAGGATGTCCGGCCGCTTGATCGCCGCATAGAGCACGCCGAGCAACGTGTGGACGGCGGTCTCCACGGCCGTGATCGGCGGCGCCCACAGGTAGCTCAGCCGAACGCCGCACCGGCGCCTGAGCCGCCTACCGCGGAAGTACGCGGACCGCTGCAGGATCTCCACCTCGCACCCGAGCCTGACCAGGAGCGGATAGAGGTTGCGGGCATGCGTCTCGATCCCGCCCTGCACGTCGACGATGCCGCGCAGGCCGAGGACCATCACGCGCAGCGGCCGCTCCAGCGTGCGCCCGCGCTCGGGCGCTTCGATCGGGATCGAGAGTCCATGATCCGACGGGCCGTCGAGCGAGCGCGCCATCGCTATGCTTCCGCTTCGCGGTACGCGCGAAGCCCTGGCCGAACGAGGCCGCTTCGCCGCCGAGCGGCCAACCTGCGCCACGCGCAGGCCTTGCTCGCAACCACTCCGGAATAGAACCAGAAGAGGTAGCCGATCTCGTTCATCGAGAACACGCTCTTGTAGAAGAGCGCCATCCCCATCAGGACCGTGACGGTCCCCCAGACCTGCCCGAGCAGGCCGAAAGATGCGTCGCGGCGCGCAAGGACGAGCGCGTCCTGGAACACGAGCAGGTACATCAACAGATACGCGGCGAGCCCGACGAAGCCGACCTCCCACAGGAAGTTCGTGATTTGCGTCAGCGCGACGCCGTAGCGCTCGAAGTAGTGCGCGTACTCGCCCTCGAAGCCCGGCAGCGACGACGGCGACACGTTGCCGGCCCCGAGCCCGAAAGCGAGCGTGATCGGATCCCGCGAGATCGTCTCGACGGCGAGCGAGATGCTGTCGAAGCGCCCGATCGCGCGCTCGTCGGTGGGATCCGCGCCGGTGTACAGGTAGTGGCGGACGTGGCCTTCGGTGAAGAACGTCTCCAGGGGCTTGCCGTGCTCGCGGTACTGGATGAAGTAGTCGTAAGCGGTGACGAACGCGAGGCCGGCGACGGCCCCCACGATCGCGACGGCTATGACCCTGCGCATCGGCTTGCTGCCGCTCGGCATCAGGAACGCCGGCAGCAGCAGCGCGACCGGCAGCATCACGAGCGTGCCCTTGGTCTCGTTCAGGGTCGTCGGCAGGAAGAACACCGCGGTCGCCGCGAGCAGGAACGGCAGGCGGATCCTGCGGCGGTAGTACGCGGATACGAGCAGCACGATCACGCAGACCATCAGCATGCTGAGCGAGCTCGACGACGTCGCCATGCCTCGGACCGGATCGCCCGTGTGCATCCGGTCGCCGAACTCGACGAAGCGCTGGTAGACGGCGAGCGGACTTTGCAGCAGCAGGATCGTCAGGAGCACCGCGAGCTGCCCCTTGAGCTGGCGAGGCGTGAACGGGTAGACGATCGGAAGCAGGAAGAACGGGATGAACTTCACGTAGCCGCGCAGGCCCGAGATGACGGCGCCGGCCGACATCGACTGCACGAGGAAGCCGAAGAGCAGCACGAAGAAGAAGAGCGCGAAGAACACCACGTAGCGCCAGTCGAGCGTGATGTCCTTGCCCCCGAGCACCCGCCCGATCACGACGAGCAGGCATACCGCCGTCATCAGCTCCGGAAGCAGCGTGAAGTAGGGGTGAACGACATCCGCGTTTCGGACCAGGAATCCGGCGCCGAATACGGAGACGAACATCGCGCCGACGAGAAAGTTCATCAGCAGCTCGACTGTTCTTGTTTTCCCCGACCACCTCGGGTGCAAGCTCTATGCCACGATTGAGATGATCGTCGTCTCGGTTCCGTGGTTGCCCGGCCGGACCGGCGAGCAGAATCTGGAAGGCTTCCCAATCGGCGGGACCGCCTCGCGGGATTCCGCGGCGGGCGTAGTCATTCCGCGACAGGTTGACCCGTTCCGGACGCCTCCCCAGACTCGCCCGCCTCCGGGCCACGGCGCATCGCACGGGCGCCCCGAGCCCGTCCGAGGCCCGGGCTGAAATTCGTCGATTCGGAAGGCCGCGCTGTCTGCGGCCCGTCTCACCCGCTTGGGGAGACGTTCATGGTGCGCCCCGCACCTCCCTGTCTTCGATTCATCCGATTGTCAGGAGCCCGAAGCAAATGCCGATCCGATCGATTCGCCCGTTGCTCCTTTGCCTTGCGCTGGCCGCCTTCTGCGAGGGCCACGCGGCAACCTTCTACGTGCGTAACGGCGGGGACGATTCCGCCGACGGGCGGAGCCACGCGACGGCGTGGGCGACGCTTCAAAGGGTTGCGTCGCAGACGTTCTCCCCGGGCGATCAGATCCTCCTGCGCTCGGGCGACACGTGGAAAGGCGAGGAGCTTCGCGTCGACTGGTCCGGCAGCCCGTCCGCATACACGGTGATCGGCGCCTATTACCTGCAGGACGGAGTAGAGACCCGGGGCGTGAACGGAAACAGACCGACGATCAGCGGCGCGAAGCGGCTGCCGGACAACCGTCATCAGGGGCTGATCGAGGTCACCGGCGACTACGTGCGGATCGAAAACCTCGCGCTCGTCGATTCCGCAGGGCGCGGCGTCAGCCTGCGCGGCGCCAATTTCGCCGAGGTGAGCAACGTCACGACGCGCGGCACGTACGACAGCGGGATCAAGCTGAACGCGTCCCACGACGTGCTGATCGAGAACTGCTTCGTCACGGACTCAAACCGCGCCTTTCTCGACGGCGAGTCGGCATGGGGCTCGGCGGTCGTCGGTGTCGAGTCTCCGCGGCTGACCGTGCGCGGCTGCACGGTCGCGAAAGTGTATGGGGAAGGCATCAATGCGAACCACGGCAGCCACGAGTCGCTGATCGAAGACAACCGCGTGTTCGGCGCGAGAGCCCTCGGCATCTACGTCGACGCGTCGAGGGACGTCACGATCAGGCGGAACATGGTGCTCGGCATCTCTGATCCCGCCTTCTGGCGCTCGGGCGAGAACGTCGGCAGCGGCATCGTCGTGAACAACGAGAAGTATCACTACAACGGTTACGGCGGCGACATGAGCACGGACGTCCAGTCGAGCGGCGTCAAGATCTACGCGAACCTGGTCGCGTACACGCAGCAAGGCATCGCGTTCTGGGGCAACATGCCGGAATCGCACTTCGACGGCGCGGAGGTGTACAACAACACGCTCGTCGACAACACGGTGCAGTTCGACCCCGGCACGCAGCCGAAGCCGGGCTCGAGCTTCGCGAACAACATCCTGCTCAGCCTGAGCGCCGGAACGCGCGACGTCGCCCGAGCGGACCTCCAGGGCATGTCGGCGAGCAACAACTACCTGAGCCAGGGCGACCCCGGCGGCGACTTCTCTCATCCCGGCAACCGCTACAGCGGGCTCGAGCTCGTGCGCATGCAGGGCTGGCGCGAGATCGAGGATCTGATGGCCGTCGGCTGGGCGGACTTCGCGCCCAAGGGTCAGGCGGTGGCGGGCGCCGGGGACAGCGGCATCCTCGCCCGTGCCTCCGCGAAGGACGAGTTCGATCACGACTTCAACGCGAAGCCGCACAACCAGCCGATCGACATCGGCGCGGTCCGGTTCGGCGCGCTCAAGGTCCCGAAGAGTCCCGGCGGCCTCACGGTGCGCAGCCGTTGACGCATGCGGCTGCACCGCGTTCGTCGGCGCACGCGACTGCACTCCCTTCAGGACATTCTCACGGGCGGCGCGCCGACTCTCGTCGACGCGAACCTTCGCGCCGATTCCGCTCCGCCGCGATCGGCCGAATCGCGACGGCGCGCTTTCGCGTTCCACGCACGCATGCGCGTCGCGCCTCTTGTTCCCTCGGCGCGACAGGTTGACACGTCAGATCGGGGTCACTCAGACTGCCGGCGTTCAGGGCAAACCCGCCGAAAGACGGGGACGCAAAGCCACGGGTCTAAAGCGAGCTACGCCATGATCGCCGGGTCGCACAACTCTTCGGTGTCGCACCGTCGCAGCGGTTAGAACTCGAGTCACATCCGCGCGACGACCCTTCGCCGTCATCCTGCGATCGCGAGAAGAACCGAGTGCAGACGCGGTCTGCGCCGGCTAGAGTCATGACTATTGGCGGCGCTCGCCGACGACAGACGACATGAAAGGAGCGACAGAGAGGGAGTGCCGATGCCGATCCGTTCGATGCGTTTTGTGCTTCTTTGCGCCGTGCTCGGCGCCAGCGCGGCCGCCGAAAGCGCTACGTATTACGTCCGCAACGGAGGCAACGATTCGGCGAACGGAAAGAGCCACGCGGAAGCGTGGGCGTCGATCGACAAGGTCAACGCAGGCTCGTTCGGCCCGGGCGACGAGATCCTGTTCCTGTCGGGCAACAAGTGGGCGGATCAGCTCGTCGTCAAGTGGTCCGGCTCGAAGTCGGCGCCCCTCGTGATCGGTGCCTACTACGTCGAGAACGGCGTCGCGAAGCGCGGCGTCAAGGGAGAGCGGCCGACGATCGACGGCGAGGACCGCCTACCGCAATCGCGACACGTCGGGCTGATCGAGATCACCGGCGACTACGTGCGCGTCGAGAACTTTCGTCTGATCAATTCCGAGGGACGAGGCGTCAGCTTTCGCGAGGCGAGCTTCGGCGCCGTGGTCGGCGTCGAGACGCGCCAAACGTACGACAGCGGCATCAAGCTCAACGAGTCGACGGACATCCTGATCGAGAACAATCACATCGCCGATTCGAACCGCGCCTACCTCGAGGGCGCTTCGGCCTGGGGCTCCGCGATCGCCGGCGTCAAGTCGCCGCGGATGACGGTTCGGGGCAACACCGTCGAGAACGTGTACGGCGAGGGCATCAACGCGAACCAGAACAGCCACGACTCGCTGATCGAAGGGAATCTCGTCTTCGGCGCGCGAGCGGTCGGGATCTACGCCGACTCGTCTCCGCGGGTCACGATACGGCGCAACATCGTGCTCGGCACGACCGACTCGGCCCACTGGCGCGGCGACGGTAAAACGGTCGGCAGCGGCATCGTGATCAACAACGAGAAGTACCACTACGCGGGCTACGGCGGGAACACGCCGCTCGACGTGCAGGCCACGGAGACGAAGGTCTACGCGAACCTCGTCGCGTACACGAACCAGGGCATCGCGTTCTGGGGCAATCTGCCGGAGAGCAGCTTCGACAAGGCCGAGGTGTACAACAACACCCTCGTCGACAACAACGTTCAGTTCGACGCCGGACGCCGGCCGAAGCCGAACGGCAAGTTCGTCAACAACATCCTGTTGAGCCTCTCGGACGGCACGCGCGACGTCGCCGGGTCGAGCCTGCACGGGATGACGGCGAGGAACAACTACTTCAGCCAGGGCGACCCCGGCGGCGACTTCTCGCATTCGTCAAACGTGTACGAGGGCCTGACGCTCGCGCGCATGAGCGGGTGGCGCGCTCTGGACAAGGTCGACGCCGTCACGTGGAAGGACTTTCTGCCGATGGCGTCGAGCAGCACGATCGGCGCCGGCGACAGCAGCATCCTGTCGCTCGCGACGGCGAAGAACGCATTCGACCGGGATTTCAACGCCGAGCCGCACAACGACCCGATCGACATCGGGGCCCTTCGCTTCGCGCCGGAGACCGGCGGGCCGAAGGTGCCGAAGCCGCCCGCCGCAGTAACCGCCCGCCCCCTCGCGCAGTAGCCGCGCACCCGGGGCGTATCTCCGCGCATTAGGGCGAGGTATGCTCTGCGCGAAGCCGCACGACGCCTGTTTCCGAGTGCCGCCGGGCTCGCCCCGGCGGCGCCGGCCGCAGGCAGCGCCGCGAGCGCGCCGCGCCGGGGTCAGCGTTGGGCGTCCCCACGGCAGGTCGAACGGCGTGAGCCCGACGCGCGGAGGTAGCTACCGTTGGCGACGCTCGAGGACAGAGCATTCCTGCTGCTGGTCGCCGCCGTCACGGCAGCGTTCATCTGGGTGCTGTGGCCGTTCTACGGCGCGGTGCTCTGGGGCGCCGCGATCGCGATCCTGTTCGCCCCGCTCTATCGAAAGATCCGCGAGCGCCTTCACGGCCGCGCGAACCTCGCCGCCGTCACGACGCTGCTGATCATCGTCGCGATCGTGATCGTGCCGCTGATGCTCGTCGGCGTGCTGCTCGTGCGCCAGGCGGCCGGCGTGTACGAGCGGTTGCAGGCGGGCAACGTCGATTTCCAGAGCTATCTCGCGCAGATTGCCGCGGCGGCGCCCGGCTGGGTCCGGGGGCTCCTCGGCAGCGTCGGCATCACGGACCTCGACCTCGAGGAGCCGCTCGCGGCTGGGCTCCGCGCCGCGAGCCAGCTGCTCGCGGAGCAGCTCGTGCTGCTCGGCCAGAACGCGTTCATCTTCGTGATCGGGCTGTTCGTGATGCTGTATCTGCTGTTCTTCTTGCTCCGCGACGGCGACGCGCTCGCACGGCGCCTGAACGACGCGGTTCCGCTGCGGCCCGAGCAGCGCCGCGCGCTCGCCGAGAAGTTCACGATGGTGATTCGCGCGATGATCAAGGGCACGCTCGCGGTCGCCGTCGTGCAGGGTTTCCTCGGCGGGCTGATCTTCTGGCTGCTCGGCATCCCGGCGGCGGCCCTCTGGGGCGTCGTGATGGGGATCCTGTCGCTGCTGCCCGCGGTCGGGTCGCCGATCGTCTGGGGACCGGTCGCGATCTACCTGCTCGCGACCGGCGAGGTGTGGCAAGGCCTCGTGCTGCTCGCCTACGGCGCGCTCGTGATCGGCGTGATCGACAACGTGCTCCGGCCGATCCTCGTCGGCAAGGACACACGCATTCCGGACTACGTGGTGCTGATCTCGACGCTCGGCGGTCTCGCGCTCTTCGGCATCAACGGGCTGCTGCTCGGTCCGGTCATCGCCGCGCTGTTCCTCGCGGTCTGGGATATCTTCTCGACCGGAC
Organism: Gammaproteobacteria bacterium; assembly: GCA_036381515.1. Taxonomy (GTDB): domain Bacteria; phylum Pseudomonadota; class Gammaproteobacteria; order Steroidobacterales; family Rariloculaceae; genus ZC4RG20. The sequence continues at coordinate 93,707 of DASVCR010000065.1, forward strand.
GGCGGCGCTACTACGACCCGGTCGGGCCGGTGACGCTCGCCGAGGACGATCCGTTGCGCGAGCGGGCCGCGCGGCAGCGCGACAGGGAATCGGCGTAGCTCAGCCGCCGCGCAGGATGGGGGCCCGCCCGTCCGAGTCCGTGCCTCGAAGCAGCTCGCGAACGTCGACGACGGCCTTGACCGGCAGATGGTCCGACGCGACCCGCGCCGCACCGCGCCGGAGCACTTCGATCGATACGATCGCGCTCGCCGGCCGCACCCATATCCGCGTCAGCGACAGGAACGGCGCGAACGACGGGAACTCGGCCGGCGCGAGCGCCTCGCCGAGGATGCGGTGCGCGTCCCGCAGCATCACCGAGCGCGGGTACCACTCGTTCATGTCGCCGACGAGGACGACGGGCAGCTCCGGCGGCGCCGTGCGCACCGCCTCGAGCAGACGCTGCCACTGCACGCGCCGCTCCTTGCGGCTCAAGCCGAGGTGCGTCGCGATGACCCTGAGCCGGCCGTCGCCCGCGTCGAGCTCGACCTCGAGAGCGCCGCGCGGCTCGAGCCGCGGCAGGCTCAGGTCGTGCCGCACGACGCCGACGACCGGGAAGCGCGTCAGGATCGCGTTGCCGTACTCCGCGCGCCGGCGCACGATCCGCAGACCCGGCACGGCCGTCATCTCGAGCCGTTCCGCGAGGTAGTCGAGCTGCCTCGCGCCGTCACGTGCCGCGTCGTTGTGCACCTCCTGCAGCGCATAGATGTCGCAGGCAAGCTCCGCGAGCACGCTGCCGATCCGCGCCGGCGAGCGGCGCCGATCGAGCCCCACGCAGCTATGGATGTTGTACGACCCGACGCTGATCCGGTGCACGGCCGGCACGCTCAAGAGCCTGGGGCTCCACACGTGCCGCGCAGCGCGTCGGGAAACTCGCGGTCCTCCGCATCGGGCGCCCCTTCGTAGTCGCCGGGGTCCGACAAGAGCCCGGCGCCGTACGCCCAGAGCGACGGCACCGGATACGTGCCGAAGCGCCGCGCCGACGGCACCTGCGCAAGGCGCACGAACAGCACGCCTTCGACGTCCTCGGCGAGCATGCGCTCGAATTCCGTCAGGTCGGCTTCGTCGTCCCCGTCGAGCGCCGCGAGGTGCAGCAGGTCGTGACCGGCGACCTCGAAGGCGACGCGCGGCAGAAGGCGTGTCCGCTCGGCGGCGAACGTCGCGTACGCGCTGCCGCCGGTGCGAAAGCTCCACCTGACGATCGTCGCGACGGGGGCGGCGGCGATGCCGACGATCCGGCTCGTCGGTCCGACGGTCGGGATTCGCCAGCCGAGCTCGCGCAGCGGGTCGATCGTCATCGCGGTGCTGTTGCGGCGCGCGCGGTCGAACTCGATGCTGCCGCAATGGAGCGCGTGCAGCGTGTTCTCGAGGGCCCGCTGCACGGCGACGGCCGCGCGGGGCCGTGCGAGCACGGCGACGAGCATGTAGCCCGGCCGGTAGTACAGCTGGCCGCTGTTCAGATCGTACAAGTAATTGTCGATCGGCAGCGATGCCGGGATGATCCCTTTCGCATTGCCTTCGAGCAGCGGATAGAAGTTCGTGACGAGCCACTCGTCCCACTCGCCGCGCTCGCCGAGCACGCCGGTCGCGATGGCGAGGTGCCCGGCGCGCGAGCCGTCGTCGTCGCCCTGCGCACCGGTCAGCACGAAGGCCACGACCGGCAGCCCTCCCCAGCCCGTGGGTTCGCTGCGCGCGTAGAGCAGCCGGTAGCGCGCGTCCGTCTGCGCCTCGAGCAGCGTCCCGAGCAGCTCGTTCCGGCGAAGCGGCGCGCTGCGGAGCACCGTGAGGTCGATCCTCTCGTTCTCGGGAAAGATCGTGCGTGCAACGAATACGGAGCCCGTGGAACCTTCGACCTCGGTTCCCCTGATCGTCAATGAGCGGCCGGCGAAGAACCGCGCGGTCGATGCGTCCGCATACGCGGCATTCGTCGCGATCGGCGGCGTCAGCGCGAACGGGATCGAGCGGCCGCCGACGCGGATCTCGCGCGCGTCGTCGGAAAGCCTCGCCCCGACGATGCGCTGCGGCGCGCCGAGCCACACGATCGCCGGAGGCGCGGGCTCCGCGGGCCCGCTCGCGCGGGCCGATACCTTCGGCACCGCGATCACCTCGTCGCGAAACCACCAGAGCGCCGCGGCCGGGACGCCGCAGTCGCCGCAGTCTCCGGCCGCGAGCTCGAACCGCTCGACCGGGAAGAGCCCGAGCCGGCCTGCGGCGAGCGCGTCGTCCACGCGCGCCGGGAGCGAGCCCTGCGGCACGCCGGGCGCGCTCGCGGCGATCGCGAAGGACGGCAAATCGTCGGCGGCGCCTTCGCGCGGCTCGAGCGCGGCCGGCGGCACCGCATACGCCGTCCTCGGCGACTCCGGGATGCCGGCGCAGCCGGCGGCAGCGGAGATCACGGCGAGCGCCGCGTGCGGTCGCCGCAGAATGGCTTTGAGCCCCGCGCGGATCCTGCGCGTTCGGCCGCGAAACCCACGTTGCGGATCCAATCCGCTTCCTTGCCCCAATACGAACGAGTAGCCGTTCCAATGTACTGGATCGGCCGGGCCCCGGTCATCGCGGCCGGCACGCATCGCGTCGCTCGCCGCCCGCGCGGCGACTATACTCGGGGCTCGCGGACACGGCGCGGGCTGCGCGTTCGAGATGGACGGAACCCTGAAGATTCCAAGCGTGACCGGCATCGACGTCGAGCTCCGGATCGCGGGGCCCGGCGGGCGAAGCTACGCGTTCGTCATCGACTGGCATATCCGCGTGCTCGTCGCGCTCGCGTGGATCATCGTCAGCGGATTCAGTTTCGGCGGCATCGACGCCGTCGCGGCGCTCGAGGCGAGCCCGTCCGACTTCCTGCTCATCGTCGTGCTGCCCGCCGCCATGCTCTACGTGCTCTACCATCCCGTGCTCGAGGTGCTGATGCGGGGGCGCACGCCGGGCAAGCGAATGGCGGGCGTGCGCATCGTGAAGCGCGACGGGGGCGTGCCGGGGGTCGGCCCCCTCCTCGTCCGCAACCTGTTCCGACTGATCGACTCGTTGCCGTTCCTGTACCTCGTCGGCCTCGTCGCGACGATGCTCACGAAGCAGTGCGTGCGCGTCGGCGACATCGCCGCGGGCACGCTGCTCGTCTACGACGACACCGACGCGACCGCATTCGACGACGCGCCGACGAGCCGCGGGATCGAGCGCCTCGGCCTCGAGCGCGCGGAGCTCGTGCGCGACCTGCTCGCGCGTTGGCCGGAGCTGCGGCAGGACGCCCGGGCCGCGCTCGCGCGGCGGCTGCTCGAGCGCGAAGGACCGGTGCCCGAGGGTCTCGGCGACGACGCGTTGCGCGAGCGGCTCGAGCAGCTCCTGAAGTAGGCGGCGCGGCGATGGTCGACAAGACGTCGAGGTGGCTCGAGGACCGCCTCCCGGTATGGCGCGACGTCGCGGTCAGGCTCGACGCCGTCGAGCGGGGGCGCGCCGCCGCGCCCGAGGACGTCGTCAAGGTCATTTCCGCGTATCCCGAGATCGCACGCGATCTCGCGATCGCGCGCCGCGAGGCGCCGCGCGGACCGCTGACGCGCAGGCTCGAGCAGATTTATCTCGAGCTCCATCGCTCGATCTTTCGCTCGCCCGGCGACTGGCGAAGGGATCTCGCCAGGCTGTTCGTCAGCGACGCGGCCGAGATCGCCCAGTCCTTGCGCTGGCACATCGTCTGGGTCACCGCGCTGTTCTTCGCGAGCGCATCGGCCGGTGCGTGGCTGATCAATCAGTATCCGGAGCTCGTCGGCCTCTTCGCGTCGGAGGCGATGATCGAGCAGGTGCAGTCCGGCAGGCTGTGGACGGAGGGCCTGCTGAACGTCGCGCCGTCGTCGCTGCTCGCGGTGCAGATCTTCACGAACAACATCTCCGTCTCGCTGTTCGCGCTCGTCGTCGGCATCTTCTACGGCCTCGGCACCGCGTACATCATCGGCCTGAACGGCATGCTGCTCGGCGCGGTCTTCTCGTATACCGCGCAGCACGGTCTCGCCGAGCGCCTCTTCGAGTTCGTCGCCGCTCACGGCTTCGTCGAGCTCAGCGTGATCATGGTCGCGGGCGCGTGCGGCGTCTCGCTCGGCGAGGCGCTCGCGCGGCCCGGGCGCGAAACGCGCGTGCAGGCGTTTCAGTGCGCGTCGTTGCGGGCGGGGAAGCTGATGGTCGTCTGCTGCGCGTTTCTCGTCGGCGCCGGGCTCATCGAGGGCTACATATCGCCCGATCCGGCCTACTCCCTCGCGCTCCGCCTCTCGATCGGCCTCGGCTACCTCGCCGTTTTCGTCATCGTGCTGAGCGGCGCCCTCGGCCGCCTGCCCCGGCGCGCGGAATAGTCGGCCTCGTTCGTCGACCAGCCGGCCGCAAGCGTCGAGCAGCGGGCCTCGTCGTCGTGTCGGCCGTGGTCTCATTCATGGCACGTTGGGCGCCGGTTGCGGCCTTCATTCGTGGAACGTCGAACGTCGGTGGCGGCTTTCATTCATGGAACGTTGAGCGTCGGTGGCGGCCTCATTCATGGAACGTTGAGCGTCGGTGGCGGTCGGGCGCTGTGTGATATGCGCGTCTTGGGGACCGCCGTGAAGCCTTCCATGGCGGCTGCGGGCTCGCCATCCCTGGCTCGCACGCTCCCCAAGACGCGCATATCACACAGCGCCCTCCTCGAGGGCGTGCCGTTCCATGAATGAGGCCGGCGGGCGCCGCGGCTTTCGAGACGCGCATGGTGCGCAGCCCATGACCACCGCCGACACCAAACGTTTCTTGAGTGAGGCCACCACCGACGTTCGACGTTCCGTGAGCGAGGCTATGTGGGCCACGCGCCGCTCGAGACGCGGATAGCACAGATTGCTCTCCTCGAGGGCGCGCCGTTCCATGAGTAGGCCGGCGGAAGCTGCGTCGTTCAGACGCGGTGCTGCGCGCGCAGCAGGCGATACTGGTTGAGCACCTTGCGGTCGAGCTCTTCGGGACGCGCCGTCATCGCGAGCGCGCCGAGCGCGCCGAGCCGTGCGATGTTCGCGCGGACCTGCCGCGCGTAGGCCCACGCCGCAAGCCCTCGGTACGGATCGAGCCAGTCGCGCGCCTCGCCATGAGCGAGCGTCGCGACCTCGGCGCCGAGGAGCCCGATCATCATCGGCAGATGCTTCGGCGCGAGCAGCCTCGCGGCCTGCGCAAGCCTGCCCGTCGACGTCGACTCGTACAGATCCGTGAGCACGATCGTCAGGCAGCGGTGCCTGACGAGCCGGCGGACGCGCAGCGCCGCCTCGAGCGCGTCGGACTCGATCGGATGAGGCTCGAGACCGGCGAGCGCGCGGCGGATGTCGAGTACGCCTGCCTGGCCGCGGCTCGGCGGGACGACACGCAGCGGCCGGTCCGAGAACACGACGAGGCCGACGCGGTCGTCGCCCGCGGCGCAGTACTCCGCGAAACGCGCCGCGAGGTTCACGTAGTGGCCGAGCTGGCTCATGCCGTCGAACTCGGTGCGGCTCGTCCGGCCCGCGTCGAGCAGGATCATGATCTCGAGATGCTGGTCCTCGCTGAACACGCGCGTGATCAGCCGGGACGTGCGCGCCGTCGCCTTCCAGTCGATCGTGTGGCGCGGATCGCCGCTGCGATATTCGCGGAGCTGATACAGCTCGTGGCCCCCGCCGAGCCTCGATTGCGGCGCCGAGCCCGCCTCGGCCGAGCCGGTGATCGCCGCGCGGCGCCCCAGCGTGTCCGGCAGCACGGTGCTGCGCGCGTTCGTCGCGACCTCGCGCGACCACCATGCGAGGCCGAGCGGACCGAGCACGCGCACCGGGAGCGGCGGCCAGCCGTGCGAGCCGAGCTCGACCGCCCTGACCGCGACCTCGGTCCGAGCGCTGCCGCGGGCCGGCAGACGCAGCTCGCGCGCCTCGTCGGGCGGCGGCGTCGTGAGGTTTTCGAGGTCCGGCGTCGCCGCTTCGTCCGCCTCGACGACCCCGTCCGGCAGGACCGGCAACGTGCGCAGCGTCAGCGCGCGCGGCGACGGATTGCGGAGCTCGAGCTCGAGCGTCTCGACGCGGCCGAGAAACAGCCGCTCCGCCGAGCGCCACGCGGCGGAGACGCCGCGCCGGCGCACGGCGACGAACTCGTACGTGAGGCCCGCGACGAGCAGCACGACGACGAGGCGCCACCACGGGAACGCGCCGACGCTCTCGCTCCACGCGCCCGCAACGCCGAGCAGCGCGGCCGCAACGAGCGCGATGACGGCGAGCGGCGTCAGGTTCACTTAGGCTTCGCGGGGAACGGCGACAGCGTCGAGGATGCGCTCGAGCTCCGCGCTTGCCGACAGCCCCTCGAGCACGGCGTCCGGCGTCAGCGCGATGCGGTGCGGGATCACCCAGCCGGCAACCCGCTTCACGTCGTCGGGAATCACGAAGTCGCCGCCGCGGAGCGCCGCCTCGATCCGCGCGCAGCGCGCGAGCGCGACCGCGGCCCGGCTCGACAGTCCGAGCGCGATGCTTGCGCTCTGCCTCGTCGCGGCGACGAGGTCGAGTATGTAGCCGGTCAACGCTTCCGAGACGTGCACGGACTCGAGCTCCTCCCTTGCGCGGGCCAACACGTCGTGCGAGAGCGACGCGACGTCCGCGGCCCGCCGCGGGTCCTCACCGGGCAGCGCGTACTCCGCGAGGATTCGCGCCTCCTCGGCACGCGCGGGGTACGTCATCTGCACGCTCAGCATGAAACGATCGAGCTGAGACTCGGGCAGAGGATACGTGCCCTCGAACTCCCGCGGATTCTGCGTCGCGACCACGAGAAAATCGTCGGGCAGCGGGAAGCGCTCGCCGTCAACGGTCACGAACCGCTCCTCCATCGCCTCGAGCAGCGCCGATTGAGTCTTCGGCCCGGCGCGGTTGATCTCGTCGACGAGCACGACGTCGGCGAAGAGCGGCCCCTCGCGGAACTCGAAGCGCCGCGTGTCGGCGTTGAAGACGTGCACGCCGGTCAGGTCCGTCGGCATCAGGTCCGCCGTGCCCTGCACGCGCTTGAAGACGCCGCCGAGCACACGGGCGAACGTGTTGCTGAGCAGGGTCTTGCCGAGCCCCGGCGGCCCTTCGAGGAGCACGTGGCCGCGTCCGATCAATGCGATCGTCATCGCGTGGATCACGTCCTCGACGCCGTACACGACCTTCCCGAGCTCGTGCTGCAGGAAGTCCTCGAGCGCCCTCGCCTGCTCCGTCATCCGATCGCCTCTCTCGCCTTCCTCAACATGTTGTGCAGCCGCACGAGGTCCACGGCCTTCCCGCCCGAAAGCGCGTCATGATAGCGGCGCAGCCGCTCGTACGTTCCGGCATCGAGCGTCGGAGTCGCCTCCAGCGCCTCCCATGGCGGCGCGTCTCCGCGCAGCCCGCGTGCACGCTTCAGCTCTTCGAACCATGCGTCGAACAGCATCTTTCCGGCATCGCGCGCGTCGAGCCGGCGCGCCATGAAGCCGCCGACGGCCTCGAGGAAGTCGCGCTGCCGCGGCCCGCTCGGCCGCGCCGCGGGCGGCGCGAACCGGTTGCTCGAGCCGAGCACGTACACGAGCCACGCGCCGATCAGGAACCATAGCGTCCGATGCAGGCGCGGGTCGCCGAAGAACGCCGCGGCATCGTAGATCACGGAAAGACCCTGATGCATGTCGTCGAAGATCACGGCGCCGTCGCCGCGAACGTGATGACGCACCACGTTCGCGAGGAAGCGTCCGGCGTCGGACTCGGCGACGACGTGATTCGTCAACATCGAGCCGCTCGCGACGAGGATGATGTGCCCGTTGCCGAGCCGCCGTTCCCACGCGGCGTCGAGCCCGGACGAGCGCTCTCGTGCGAGCCTCAACAGCAGCAGCGGCTCCGACCCCGGCACGTGCGAATCCCACAGCGCGCTCTCGCCGTCCGAGTAGGCGCGCAGCCGCTCGACGCCTTCCATCAGCGGATGGCCGGCGACCGGGTCGAGCTCCACGGCGCTGCGGGGGGCGATCGGCCTCCGCTGAAGCGTGAGCGCGCGCGGCCGCTCGACCTGATGCTGCGCGAAGGTGACGCCGCTGATCGTCTGCAGGTCCTCGAGGAACTCCAGCGACGCGTTCACGGACGCCCACTCGGGCGTGTCGTCGAGCGCGGCCAGAATCAGCAGCGTGTTGCCGCTGCGGATCCACGCGTGCAGGCTGCCATGCTCGCGCGAGCGGACGGGCAAACGGTGCGGCATCGTCGTGATCAGCAGGTTGCCGCGCCTCGGCAGATCGAGCGCCTCGTCGGGCTCGAGAGCGATCAGCCTGTCGTACCGCTCCCGCAGGCTCACGACGCGGACACCCGACGCTTCGAGCCAGCGGCTGATCGCCGCGTAGCCGTTGCGGCCGGTCTCGATGCTGAGCGGCCGAGTCACCGGCGCTTCGCCGCGCTGGACGAACATCGTGTAGAGGATCAGCAGCGCGACGAGCGCGCCGGCGGCGGTGATCAGCCGGTCCTTCATCGCCCGCTCGCCGTTCCCGGCGGCCGTCCCGCGTCGAGCTCGTCGAGCACGGCCTTGCCGTGTGCGATCACGGGCTCGACGTCCGCCGGCCCCGGGTGCCAATCCGCGAACGTGACCCGCTCCGCGGCGACGACGACGGCCTCGAGCTCGTCGCGACGGCGAACGCCGAGCCTTGCCGCGGCGGCGACGAGCTCACGGTGCGTGAGGCTGTCGCGAACCCGGTCCCCGAAGCGCTCCTTGAGCCGCTCGACGACCAGCGCGAGCAGCAGCGCGGGCTGGCGCACCGCGGGCGCGCGCTTCACGCCGTCGAACGTGACGGGAACACGCGTCGCCCACGGCGGCACGCCCCCCGCCGCCCGCCCGCGCCTGCGGTCGCGCCCGCCGCGGAGCACGCCGCTGATCCTGAGCTCGTTCGCCGCCACGATCAGCGCGGCGATCACGATCGCGAAGCCGAGCAGGTAGACGAGCGCACGGACCCACTCCCCCGGGATCGACAGGTTGCGCAGCCACTCGAGCACGCCTCCGGCGCCGCCCGCATCGTCGAGGCCGAGCCGCTCCCGGAGCCACTCGCGGATCCGCTCCCACAGCGAGAGCTCGGCGACCGGCTCGAACGGCCGCAGCGAATCGACCAGCGCCTCGAGCTCGTCGACCTCGAGATCGGTCCTGTCGGGCACGCGCTCGTAGTGCGCGATCAGGTCGACGAGGTCCTCGAACGGCCTCGCGGTCAACGCGCCGGCCGGGGTCCTGCCGAGCGCCGGCGCCCACTTCCCGGCCTCGATCTCGCGGGCGAGATCCGCGCAGACATCCACGAGCCGCGGCGCGCCGCCCTCGCCGCCGGTCCCGTCGCCGGCCCGCAGCCGCGCGGCGCAATCGGCAACGTCGGTGTCGCCGCCGAAGCCACTCTGCGCGTTCGCGTCCGCGGCGAACGCGAGCAGCGGGACGGCGGCGAGAACGAGGACGACGCCGGCTCGACTCACGCTTCGGCCGCGGCGATCCGCTCCGCGATGTCGGCGCCCTCGTTGCGCAGCTTGCAATCGGCGTAGATGGCCATCAAGAGCGAGTAGAACAAGGGCGTCAGGAGTCCGCCGAAGAGCGGCGTCACGATGAAGTCGATCTGCCACGGCAGCCGCTGCATCTGCTCGATGTCGGCAACGCCGCCGCCGATCGCGACGAACAGGCCGGCAACGACGCCGACCAGCATGTAGAGCACGAGCGCGACGACGCTGACGATCGTCAGCAGGACCGCAGTGCGCCACCAGCGGCCGCGCACGAGCTCGGAGCTGTAACGGAAGCTGTCGAGGACGCCCTTCGACTCGGTGACGGCAGCGATCGGCGCGAACACGAACTTGACGGCGAGGTAGAGCCCCGGGATCACGAGCAGGAAGCCGAGGCCGACCGCGAGGCTGAGCAACACAACGACGCCCAGCACGACCGGGAACCGGCGCAGGCTCACCGCCAAAGCCTCGCCCGCCGTCAGCGACTCGCCGTGCTGGACCGCGTGGATCTTTGCGATGACCGGCGTCCAGAGCAGCAGCGACAGCGCGACCGACACGCACATCACGATCGCGAGCAGCGCGAAATCGATCGGCTCGCCCGGCGTCGGCTGCACGATGCGCCCGGCCGGCGCCGACACGAGGGCACCGAGGAACGCGAAAACGAACGTGCCTTTGAGCGAATAGCGGTACAGCGAGAATCCGCTATCGAGCACGCCGCCGATCGGCTGCGGCGACTCCGGTTTCGTGTACATGATCCCCTTCCTCAACGAACTCCGCGGCGGGTCGCGCAGCGGCAATATTTCATCCCGGCCGCGCGAACACAAGCGACTCGCAGGCGATCCGGTGCAAGTTTCCGGCCGGATCAGCCGGCGCGCCGGATCGGAGCGGCCGCCGGCCGGTGCCCGGCGCTCTGCTCGTCCTGCTCGAGGGCCAGCCGCAACGCTTTGAATCTGCGGCGATACTGCGCCGGCGTCAGCCCCACCTTCCGCCGGAACAGCCGCGAGAAGAAGCTCGCGTCACCGTAGCCGACCTCGCCCGCGATCGCGTCCACCGGACGGGCCGTCGTCTCGAGCAGCTGCTTCGCCTCCTCGAGCCTGAGGGCGTGCACGTACTCGAGCGGGGACATGCCGGTCGCCCGCGTGAAGCGCCGCTTGAACGACCGCTCGGCGAGCCCGCTGAGCCGGGCCATGGCCGCGACCGGCGCCTCCTGGTCGTAATGCTTCGCGACCCATTCCTGGCACCGCGCGATCACCGCGTCCTCCGTCTGCCGCCGGCGCGCGAGCATCGCGAACGGCTGCTGGCCGATGTGGTGCCAGTCGAGCAGGTGCAGCCGGGCGACCCGCATCGCCTCCTCGGCCCCGACGAACCGCGCGATCAGAAAGAGCGCGAGGTCGTGCCACGACGTGCCGCCGCCCGCCATCACGAAGCGTCCCCCGCCGGAGATCACGAGCGCGCGGTTCGGGTGCACGCGCACCCGCGGATACCGCGCCGCGAGGGCGTCGCAGAAGGCCCAGTGCGTCGTCACGTCGAGCCCGTCGAGGAGCCCCGCCTCGGCGAGCAGCAGCGCGCCCGTGCACGCGGTCGCAAACGTGATCCCGGTCCGATCGAGCTCGACGAGCCAGTCGATCTCGCGGACGTAGCGCCCGGCCACGTCTTCGTTCGGCAGCACCGCGAGATCGGGGATCGCGACGACGTCCGGCCGGGGACAGCGCTCGATCGAGCACGTCGGCGCGACGCGCAGGCCGTTGCCGGTATCGAGCTCGCGGCCGTCGGCGGACACGATCAGCGGGCGGATCCTCGACTCGCCGGGCCTGCCCTCGGTGACCAGGCTCCAGTCCCGGCCGGCCGACTCGAGCACCTCGAACATCCCGTAGAGCGTCGAGGCCGTCGACTCGGGCACGGCGAGGAGCGCGACGACGAGCTTTCCGGACTCGGGCATGGCACGAATGACAGGTTATTGCCACGAATGACTCTAACGCAGCCGTCCGGCTCCGACTAGGCTGCCGGTCCTCGAACCATCTCATGAGGAGGACGACGTCATGAACGAACCGGCAGTGAATCTCGAGCCCGATGCGGCCGCCGCGGCGCAGTTCGCGGAGCGCCTGCTCAAGACGCTGAACGACGGCGCGTTGTGCCTGATGATCTCGATCGGCCATCGAACCGGCCTCTTCGACACGATGTCGACGATGGCGCCGTCGACGTCCGCCGAGATCGCCGCGCGCGCCGGCCTCGACGAGCGCTACGTGCGCGAGTGGCTCGGCGCGATGGTCACGTCGGGGATCGTCGAGTACGCGCCGCAAAGCGGCCGCTACGCGCTGCCGCGCGAGCACGCGGCGTCGCTCACCCGCGCCGCCGGGGCCGACAACATCGGCGTGTTCGCGCAGTACATCGGCACCCTCGCGAGCGTCGAGACGGACATCGTCGAGTGCTTCCGGAACGGCGGCGGCGTGCCGTACGAGAAGTACCCGCGCTTCCACGAGGTCATGGCCGAGGACAGCGGCCAGAGCGTGCTCTCGTCGCTCGAGACGCACATCCTGCCGCTCGTGCCGGGGCTCGTGGCGCGCCTCGAGCAAGGCATCACCGTGCTCGACCTGGGCTGCGGCCGCGGCCTCGTGCTGAAGCGCCTCGCAGAGCTCTTCCCGCGGAGCCGGTTCAAGGGCATCGATCTCTCGAGCGAGGCCGTCGCGTTCGCGAACGCGCAGAAGGCGGGACTCGACAACGTCGAGTACGTCGTCCGCGACCTGAGCGACTTCGACCGTTGGGCGGAGCCCGCGGCCTACGACCTCGTCACGACATTCGACGCGATCCACGATCAGGCGCGGCCGCTGAACGTGCTGAGGGGCATCTACCGGACGCTCAAGGACGACGGCGTCTACCTGATGCAGGACATCCGCGGCTCGGGCCACCACCACACGGACGCCGACCATCCGCTCGGCACGCTGCTCTATACGGTCTCGTGCATGCACTGCATGACGGTGTCGCTCGCGCAGGGCGGCGAAGGTCTCGGCGCGATGTGGGGCGAGCCGAAGGCTCGGGAGTATCTTTCGCGCGCCGGCTTCCGCACGGTCGAGACGCATCGACTCGCGCACGACATCCAGAACAACTGGTATGTCGTGAGGAAGTGACGGACGAGGGTCAGGACGGGCGCCGGTCCGCGAGCGGCACGTACGCGCGCGGACCGGGCCCGACGTACTCCGCGCTCGGCCTGATCAGCCTGTTGTCGGCGCGCTGCTCGAAGACGTGCGCGCACCACCCGCTCACGCGCGCACAGACGAAGATCGGCGTGAAGAGCCGCGTCGGAATGCCGAGGTAGTGATAGGTCAGCGCCGAGTAGAAGTCGGCGTTCGCGAAAAGCTTCTTCTCCTCCCACATCACGCGCTCGATCGCCTCGGCGACGCGAAAGAGCTCGGGGCGAGCGGCGTTCTCGGCGAGGCGCCGCGCCATCGCCTTGTTGAACGCGTTGCGCGGATCCGCGTTGCGATACACGCGGTGCCCGAAGCCCATGATCCGCTCGCGGCGCGCGAGCATGCGGCGAACCTCGGCCTGCGCCTCCTCGGGCGTCGCGAACCGCTCGATCAGCTCCATCGCCGCCTCGTTCGCGCCGCCGTGCAGCGGCCCGCGCAGCGCGCCGATCGCGGCGGTCACGGCCGAGTAGAGGTCCGACATCGTCGACGCGACGACCCGCGCGGTGAACGTCGACGCGTTGAACTCGTGCTCGGCATAGAGCGTCAGCGACGTATCGAGCATCTCGCGCTCGGCGTCGCCGGGCCTTCGGCCGTGCAGCAGGTGCAGGAAGTGGCCGGCGATCGATTCGTCGTCGGTGGCGGGATCGATCCGTGCGCCGTCCGCCTGGAACCGGTGCCAGTAGAGCAGCATCGACGGCAGCGCGGCGAGGAGCCGCGTCGCGATGTCGAGCTGGTCGCCGAAATCCGTTTCGGGCTCGAGCTGGCCGAGCAGCGAGCACCCGCTCCGCAGCACGTCCATCGGATGCGAGCTCGGCGGCATCGCTTCGAGGGCGGCGCGAAGCGGCGCCGGCAGCGTCCGCAGCGACGCGAGCCGTGCCCGAAAGCGCCGGAGGGCGTCGTCGTCCGGCAGCTCGCCGCAGAGCAGGAGCCACGCGACCTCCTCGAAGCTGCCGCGCTCGGCGAGATCGCCGACGTCGTACCCGCGGTACCTCAGGCTCTCGCCGTCCGCGCCGACCGTGCAGATCGCCGTGCGGCCGGCGACGACGCCGGCGAGGCCGGACGTGTTGCCGTTCCCCGTCACCGTTCTCCGTTCCTCCGCCGGTTACGGTTTCGAGTCTAGCGGGCCTCGCGCGGCGCGGCTACGCGGATCGTCGGCGCGTGCCGACGCGCGAGACGGCAGCGGGCATGCAAGAGGCGGCGTCGGGAACGGTTCGCGCGGACGGGCGTCCGCCAACGAGCGCCGGAAGGGACGGAATTCGACCCGACGCAAGCACACAGAGAAACGCCGCGCCGTCGCGAGCTCCGACAGCGCGGCAGCCGCGCCCTTCCGCTAGTTCTGCGGCGGCGGGGTTATCGGCTCCTGCCCCGGCTCGGGCTGCGACTCCGGCGCAAGCGGATCGGTGCTGCTGCCGGCGTCCGGCTCGTCCTCGTTGATGATCGACGGTTCGATCTCGCGCTCGACCGAGCCGGGCGACGCGGGCTCGGGCTCGTCGACGGGCTCGCCCCGACCGATCTGAACGTCCGGCTCCGTCGCCGGCGGCGATCCGAGATCGTCCGCTGGCTCCAATCCGCCGTCCTACTGCTGCTCGCAGCCCGCGAGAATCCACCCGGCCAGGCCGAGGGAAATCAATGTCAGTGTCTTTCGCATGGCGTCTCCTTCAGTCAGTCCTTCGCTGTCGACTCGTTTCGGCTCGAGCGTCCCGAGGGTATCGAGCAATATCCATGCCACTGCCGGAAAGCACGTCCTGCGCGAGCCGGGCCGCCCGAATTCGCCGATATTGGTACGATGCGACGTACCGACCGCGGCCGCGCGGGGAAAGCGCGAGGACACGAATGAACGACTCGAACGGCGTCTACTCGCGACGGACGGTGCTGATCGCGAGCGTCGGCGCAGCGATCGGCGCTGCGTCGCGCGCCGCGGTCGGCCAGGCGCCGCGCGCGGCCGAAGCGTCTCAATCCGGCAACAGTTCCGCGGAGCTCGACATGACCGGAAAAATCGCCCTCGTGACCGGATCGACCGACGGCCTCGGACGTGCCGTCGCCCGCAGGCTCGGCGCGCTCGGCGCGACGGTGCTCGTGCACGGCCGCAACGTCGAACGCGGGGCCGACGCCGTGCGGGAGGTCGAGGCGGCGGGCGGCACGGCGTCGTTCTACCGCGCGGATTTCGCGTCGCTCGACGAGGTGCGCGCGCTCGCCGACACGCTGCTCGACCGATACGAGCGCCTCGACCTTGTGATCAACAATGCCGGCATCTGGACCGACGGCAGCGACGAGCGCCGCACGAGCGCCGACGGCCACGAGCTCGTGTTCGCCGTCAACTACCTCGCGGGCTACCTGCTGACGCATCGCCTGCTGCCGCTGATCGTGCGCAGCGCGCCGGCGCGCATCGTCAACGTGTCGTCGCTCGCGCAGCAGCCGATCGACTTCGACGACGTGATGCTCGAGCGCGGGTTCTCCGCGGGGCGCGCCTATGCGCAAAGCAAGCTCGCGCAGGTGATGTTCACGATCGATCTCGCGCGCGAGCTCGACGGCACGGGCGTCACCGTCAACAGCCTCCATCCGGCGACGCTGATGGACACGACGATGGTCGAGAAGGCGGGGGCGACGCCGCGCAGCTCGGTCGACGAAGGCGCGGAGGCGGTGATGCATCTCGCGACGTCGCCGGCGCTCGAAGGACGCTCCGGGCTCTTCTTCAACGGCCTGCGCGAGGCACGGGCGCACGCACAGGCCTACGACGAGGACGCACGCGCGAAGCTGCGCGCGCTCAGTGACGAGCTGACCGGCGTCGGGCGCGCGTGAGCGTTGCCGATCGGCAACGCCGCGAGCCTGTCGACGCCCGATCGGCGCTCACACGATCTTGTATTCCGAGGCGACCTTGCCGGCCGCCCACGTGACGACCGACTGGATGCGCGGCACCGTCAGGCGCAGCGCTTCGCCGAGATCGACCCAACGGTACTCGTGATGCTCGGGGCGGCCGAGGTCGGGATTCACCGGCAGCTCGAGCCGCTCCCGGCGGGTCCTCGCGACGTAATAGCGCGCGACCTTGTTGCCCGAGTACGGGGGCGTCTCGTAGAAGTCGTGCCCCCACGGGAACTCGAGGTCGTCGATGCCGGTTTCCTCGGCGGTCTCGCGTATCGCCGCATCGAGCGGCTCCTCGCCGGCTTCGACGAGACCCTTCGGGCAGTCCCAGTTGCGGTACGCCCTGAGCAGCAGGAACCGCGCTCCGTCCGCGGTCTCGCGCACGACGACGACGCCGGCGGCAAGCGTGGGTTTCGACGGCATGCGCCCAGTATAGACGTTGCGCGCACTCGTCCGACGCGGCCGTGCCCGGAGGCCGCGAGCAAGCGCCGTGCCGCGTCCGCTCGCGCGGCCGCTATTCGTCCGATCCGCCGGCGCCCGGCCGCTCCCAGCCGCCGCCGAGCGCCTGGTAGAAGTTCAGCATCGCGTTCAGCCGCTGCAGCTTGTTGTCGAGCACCGCGGTACGCGCGGAGAACAGCGTGTTCTGCGCATTGAGCACGCTCTGGTAATCGATGACGCCCTCCTCGTAGCGCAGCGTCGCGATCCGCTCCGCCTCCTCCGCCGCCTCGAGGTTGCGCAGCGCGACGGCGCTCTGCCGCTCGAGCAGCGCGATCTGGTTCAGCTGCACCTCGATCTCGTTGAACGCCGCGAGGACGGCGCGCTGGTAGTTCGCAAGGCTGTTCTCCAGCGTGAGACGGGCCTGCTCGACGTTGCGCCGCCGCTGGCCGTTGTCGAGCAGCGTCTGCATCAGGTTCGCGCCGAGATTGAGCGACGTGTTCGCCGACGACAGCAGGTTCACGAGCGCGGGGCTCGTCGCCGTCTCGCTCGCCGTCAACGAGATCTGCGGGAAGAAGTTCCTGCGCACCGCCGTCACGTTCGCCGCGGAGCCGCGCAGGCTCGCCTCGGCCTGCACGAGGTCCGGGCGCCGGACCAGGAGCTCCGACGGCAGCCCCGGCTGCACGGCCGGAACGACGACGTCCCGCAGCGACTCCGCCTCGACGTCGAAGCCGTGGACGCTCCTGCCGACCAGGAGCGCCAGCGACGCGCGGGCCGACAGCTCGTTCTGGCGCAGGCTTTCGATGTTGGTCCGCTCCCGCTCGACGACGATGCTCTGCTGCAGCTCCTCGATCGGAACGGCGATGCCGCTCGCGACCCGTGCGCGCGCGATCGCGTAGACGATCTCGGCGTTCGCGAGGTTCTGCTCCGCGGCTTCGATGCGGTCGCGGATCAGCAGGATCTGAAAGTACGTCGACGCGGCGGTCGTGAGCGTGTTCAGCCGGAGCGACGCGATCTGCGCGATGCGCGAATCGTAATCCGCGACCGCCCTCTGGTACGCGGCCGGCCGGCTCAGGATGCCGCCGTACGAGACCGAGCCCGTGAGCTGGAACGGTCCGCTCGAGTTGTTCGAGCTGCCGTTGCCGCCGATGTCCGTGCGGGTATACGACGTGCCGGTGCCGAGCGAGACAGTCGGCGTCGGCCACAGGCTGAAGCCCGCCTCCCGCAGCGCGATCTGCGCGGCGATCAAGTTGCGCTCGTTGTTCGCGAGGTCGAGGTTGTGCTCGAGCACGTCCTCGATCAGCCGGCTGAGCTCCGGGCTCTCGAAGCTGTGCCACCAGTCGAGGTCCGGCCAGACGGCCGCCTCCTCGTCGATCGGTCCCTGCCATGCGGCCGGGACGACGTCGTCGGGAAGAGGCGGCGGCTCGATCGTCGCGCAACCGCAAGCCACAACGAGCGGCGCCCCGAGCGCCGCGCACCGCGAAATCCATCTACTCATTGGCCAACGCCACTACCGGATCGAGACGAGAGGCTTTGTGCGCAGGCGCGAAACCGAAGACGAGGCCCGTTCCGGCGGCGCAGCAGAACGCGAGGATCATCGGCCAGCTCTTGAAGACGACGTCGATGCCGGCGAAGTCCTGCACGATCAGCGCGGCGCCGATGCCGAGCGCGACGCCGACCAGGCCGCCGACGGCGGACACGACGACGGCCTCGGACAGAAACTGCGCGAGGATGTCGCGCTGCCGCGCGCCGGTCGCCATGCGGACGCCGATCTCGCGCGTGCGCTCGGTGACCGACACGAGCATGATGTTCATCACGCCGATGCCGCCGACGAGGAGCGAGATCGCCGCGATCGAGCCGAGCAGCATCGTCGTCGTCTGCTGCGCGGCCTCGACGGTCTCGAGCAGCTCGGCGGCGTTGAAGATCCGGAAGTCCTCGACGCCGTGCCTCGCGGTCATGAACTCGATCAGGTCCCTCTCGGTCTTCTTGATCTGCGCGATGTCCTCGACGACGACCGAGATCTGCCGCGCGAATTTCTCGCCGAAGAGACGCAGCGCGCCGGTCTTCAGCGGCACGTAGACCATGTCGTCCTGATCGCCGCCGCCCATGCTCGCGGAGCCGCCTTTGCGGGTCAGCACGCCGATGACCTGGAACGGCACGTTGCGGATCAGGATGTACTCGCCGAGCGGGTCCTCGCCGTTCGGAAAGAGCTCGTCCGCGACGGTCGCTCCGAGCACGGCGACGGCCGTGTAGGTCTCGCTGTCCTCGCGCGTGAAGAAGACGCCGCGCGCGAGCGGCCAGTTGCGCGCCTCGGGCAGCGTCTCCGACGTCGCGGTGATGTTCGTGCGGTAGTCCTGCCTGCCCCAGCGGACGGTCTGCTGCCCTTGCAGCTCGGGCAGCGTGTACGCGACGTTCGGCACGCCTTCGAGGATCGCATCCGCATCCTCGAACGTCAGCGTCGACGGCATGTTGCGCCGCTGTCCCTCCGCGCGCGCCGGCTGCAGCTGCAGCACGTCCGTGCCGATCGAGCTGATCCGCTCGACGATGTCCTGCGCGGCGCCCTCGCCGATCGCGAGCATCGTGACGACCGACGCGACGCCGATCACGATGCCGAGCAGCGTCAGGAACGTGCGGAAGATGTTCGCGTGCAGCGAGCGCATCGCCATGCGGATCGCCTCGCCCATCCCCGCGAGCATCGACGACGCCTTGCGGCTCATGAAGAGCTCGCGAAGCTTCGCGTTGTGCTTCGGGTCGATCGCGCCGTCCGGGTGCCCGGAATCCCCGACGACCTGGCCGTCGCGGAGCTCGATCACGCGATCGGCATGCGCGGCGACGTTCGGATCGTGCGTGATCAGGATCACGGTGTGACCGTCGCGCGCGAGGCCCTCGAGGAGCGCCATGACCTCGACGCCGCTGCGCGAGTCGAGCGCGCCGGTAGGCTCGTCGGCAAGTATCACGCTGCCGCCGTTCATCAGCGCGCGGGCGATCGATACGCGCTGCTGCTGACCGCCGGACAGCTGGTTCGGCCGATGATCGAGCCGATCGCCGAGGCCTAAGGACGACAGCAGCGACTCGGCGCGGATCGCGCGCTCGACGGCCGGCATGCCGGCATAGATGCCGGGGACCTCGACGTTCTCCCTGGCCGTTTCGGTCGCGAGCAGGTTGTAGCTCTGGAAGACGAAGCCGAACGCCTCGCGCCTGAGCCATGCGAGGCCGTCCGCATCGAACGTCTGGATGTTGCGGCCGGCGAACAGATACGCGCCGCTCGTCGGCCGATCGAGACACCCGAGGATGTTCATCAGCGTCGACTTTCCGGAGCCGGACTGGCCGACGATCGCGACGAACTCGCCCGGGTAGATCTTGAGGTCGACGTTCCGCAGCGCGCGCACCTCGACGCCGCCGTCCGTGATGAACGTGCGGCAGAGGTTGCGCAATTCCATCAGCGGAATCGCGACTTCCGTGCTGGCGACGCTCGCCGCGTCGTCCGGGACGAGCTCGCGAAGCGCGGCGCTCCCCGCGTCGAGCGCATAGCTGCTCATGGTCAGAAGAACCGCATTCCCGGCGGACCGCGGAAACCGCGATCGCGGTTGTCGTTGTTGCGGGACTGTTCGTCGGGCGCCTCGGCCTGGACGATGCCCGCGATCACTCGGTCGCCCGGCTCGAGCCCCGAGATCACCTCGGCGGATACGCGGCTCATCACGCCGACGAGGATCTCGCGCTCCTCGATCGTGCCGTCGTCGTGCACGACGCGGACCGTCGCGGCCCGCGGCACGTTCTCGGCGCCGCCGGCCGGGCGTCCCGCAAAGCCGCCCGCCGCGGCGCCGCCGAATCCGCCGCGCGGACCCGCGAGCTCGCCGGGGCCGCCGTCGCCGCCGGGGCCTCGGAACGCGCCCGCGGGAAACTCGGGCGGCGGTCCTTCACCGCGCGGGAAATCGCCGCGCGGAAAGCCGCCCTGTGGGAACCCGCCTTGTGGGAACCCGCCTTGGGGGAACCCTCCCTGCGGAAAACCGCCCGCGCGCCCGCCGGCCATGCCGCCCTGCGCGGCCGCGCCGCCCGCGACCCGCCCCGCCGCGCCGCGGCCCGGCGCGTCCTTGAACGTGAGCGCGCCGAGCGGGACGGTCAGCACGTCGTACGCCGCCGACGTGACGAAGTAGACCTGCGTGGTCATGCCCGAGCGCAGCGCGCCGTCCGTGTTGTCGACGTCGAAAAGCCCCGGATAGAGCACGACGTTGTTCTCGGTGGTCGGCGACGGCAGGATCTGCTCGAGCTTGCCGTACCAGCGCCGCTGACCGCCGCCGAGCGTCGTGAAGTACACGTCCATCCCCTCGTGGATGCGGCCGATGTCCGCCTCGGAGATCTCGGTCTTCACCGTCATCGTCGAAAGATCGGCGATCCGCAGAATCGTCGGCGTCGACTGATTCGCGTTCAGCGTGACGCCCTCCGTCAGCAGCACCTCGACGACGGTCCCCGAGAGCGGCGCCTTGATCTGCGTGAACTCGAGCTGCGTCTTTTCCGTCTCGAGCGAAGCCTCGTTCTGCTGGATCTGCGCGATGAGCTGCTCGAGGCTCGCCTGCGCGGACATGTAGCTGTTGCGCGCGTTCTGGTATTCGAGCTCGCTCGTCGCGTTCTCCCGCCACAGCCGCTCCTGACGCTCGGCGTTCTGCCTCGCGAGATCGAGCGCCGCTTGTCTCGCCTGTACCTGGGAGCGCAGCGCGTCGATGCTCGCCTCGCTCGCCCTGACGCGGTTCGCCTGCACGCGCGCGTCGATCTCGGCGAGCAGCTCTCCCTCCTCGACGTAGTCGCCGACCTCGACGTACAGCCTCTGAAGCTGTCCCGACACCTGCGCGCCGACGTCGACGATGCGGCTCGGCTCGAGCTTGCCGGCCGCCGCGATCGTGTTCTCGATGTCGCCATAGCCGATCGTGACGATCAGGGGCTGGTCCTCGACGACCGTCTCGCGAGACTGGTGCCAGTACCACCCGCCTGCGGCGACGGCGACGACGCCGACGAGCACGAGCACGTTCCGCCGGCGCCTTCGCTTGCGGGCAATGAGGTAGTGCTCGCCTGCTCCCGAGACCTCGGTCGTCTTAGTGTTATCCATGACCTTATGATTCCTGACTCGCAAGGCAGTCGTGTCGCTGCGACGACCGTCCCTCCCACCGGCCGCAGCAGGAGCACTAACTTAACTTACGGGCACGGCACTGTCCCTTCAGAAGGCCCAAGATTTGTTGTTTCTGCCCGGCGAGATCGAACCGGACGCGGAAGTACCGCGAACGGCGTTGCATGCAAGCGGCAGGCTTCTCGCGACGCGGTTCACACTCCCCGTGGCCGGATCGTGTGCCGCGCGTGAACGTCGCGGGTCAGCGGGTCGTTCGCTTCGAGAACACGGCCTGCAGCTCCGCGACGATCGACAACGCGATCGACTCCGGCGAGTCCGCGCCGAGGTCGAGCCCGATCGGGCCCTTGAGTCGCGGCCGCAGCGCTTCCCCGGCTTCGCCGAGCGCGTCGAGCAGCCGCGCGCGGCGGGCGGGCGGGCCGAGCACGCCGAGATAGCGCGCCGGGACGCCGACGAGATGCGACAGGTAGGTGCGGTCCGTCTCGAGATGGTGGCTCATCACGAGGACCGCATCGAACTCCGCGAGCGGGAGCCGCCGCGGCAGCTCGCGCGGATCGACCTCGAGCACGCGGTCGGCGCGTTCGAAGCCTCCGCGAGCGAGATACGCGGGCCTGTGATCCGCGACCGTGACGAACCAGCCGAGCTGGGCGGCGAAGTCGACGACCGGCACCGCGTCGAGGCCCGCGCCGAGCACGAGGATGCGGGGCACCGGCACGAGCGGCGCATACAGCACCTCGAAGCCGTCGCGCCCGTGCGCGTGGACCGCGCGCCCGGAGTCGAGCACGCTGCGGCAGCCGGCCGCGAGCGCGGCGGCGGCCTCGCCGTGCGCGTCGAGGCCATGCGGGATCGTCGGGCCCGACGGATCGGCGTCGACGACGAGCGTCGCGCCGGCCGGCGCGTCCGCGCGCTCGCTCGCGATGACCGTCGCGGCCGCGCCGCCGGTGGTGCCGACGAGGCGAGCCGAGATCGATGCGAACGGCTCGAAGCCGCTCTCGGGCTCGAGCGGCTGCAGGAACACGCGGATCAGCCCGTTGCAGCCGACGCCGAGCCCCCACAGGTCGTCGGCGTCGTCCCTCAAGTCGTACGTCACGGCGAGCGGCATGCCCGTCGCGGCGACGCTCGCCGCCCGCTCGGCGAGATCGCCCTCGAGACAACCGCCGCTGACGAGTCCCTGGTAGTCGCCGTTCGCCGCGATCAGGATGCGGTGGCCGGGCTTCGAATACGTCGAGCCGAGCGTGTCGTAGACGGTCGCGAGCACGAGGGTCTCCCCGCGGGTGCGCCACGCGTCGAAGGCCTCGATGATGCGTCTGACGCTCATGTCGAGCGCGCAGCATACCAGACCGCGGTTGCGAGCCCTGCCCCGCCGATCTAGACTGCCGTCCCCCGCCACGGCAGGCGGGCTGGCCCTATTGGACGTCCCAGGAAGGAATCTTGAGCAAGCCCACCCGACAAGAAGCCGAAGAGGCGGTCCGGACGCTGCTGCGCTGGATCGGCGACGACCCGAACCGCGAAGGGCTGCGCGGCACACCGGCGCGCGTCGTCAGCGCGTACGAGGACTGGTTCGGCGGCTACAACGACGACCCGGTCGAGTTCCTGCGCCGCACCTTCTACGAGGTCGACGGCTACGACGAGATGGTCGTCCTGCGCGACATCAGCTTCGAGTCGCACTGCGAGCATCACATGGCGCCGATCACCGGCAAGGTGCACATCGGCTACCTGCCGGACCGCAAGGTCGTCGGCATCAGCAAGCTCGCCCGCGTCGTCGAGGCGTTCTCGCGCCGGCTGCAGGTCCAGGAGACGATGACGGCCCAGATCGCGCACTGCATTCAGGACGTGCTGAAGCCGAAGGGCGTCGGCGTCGTCGTCGAAGGCGTGCATCAATGCATGACGACGCGCGGCGTGCGCAAGCACGGCGTCGCGATGATCACGAGCCAGCTCCTCGGGCACTTCCGCTCGGACCCGCGCACGCGGGCCGAGTTCATGAACATCATCGGCCGGCCGAACACGCTCGGCTGACGGCCGGCGCCGCGCGAGCCGCGCGGCGACCGCCCGGTGCAACTCCCGTGCCGCGCGCCGAGACGCGGCGACGAGCGTCATCGGCGTCATCGCCGGTGGAACTCGCTACACTTGCTGCATGACGAAGATGCCGTCGCGGGATTGGCTCTTCCGTGCGGACGAGCCGCCGCTCCTCTCGGGCGGGGAGCCGATCGCGAAGCTCTGGCTCGCGGACGAGACGAGCGCGGTCGAGTTCCTGCTCGATCATGCGCGGCTCCCTGCGGCGGCGAACGCCGCCGTGATGCGCGAGGCGCGCGCGCTCGTCGAATCGATCCGCCGCAAGCGCAGCGAGGGGCTCGACGCGTTCCTCGCCGAGTACGACCTCTCGTCGACCGAAGGCATCGTGCTCATGTGTCTCGCGGAGGCGCTGCTGCGCATCCCGGACGACGAGACCGCGGACAAGCTGATCGCGGAGAAGCTCGGCGACGCCGACTGGCACGCGCACATCGGCGCGAGCGAGTCGCTGTTCGTCAACGCGTCGACGTGGGCACTGATGCTGACCGGCAGGCTCGTGCGCGCCGAGGAGCTGCCCGGGCAGCCGCTGCACGGCGTGCTCGCCCGCCTGATGGACCGCGTCGGCGACAAGGTCGTGCGCGCCGCGCTGCGCCAGGCGATGCGGATCCTCGGCCACCAGTTCGTGATCGGCAGGACGATCGAGGAAGCGCTGCGCCGCGCGGACGATGCGCCGGAATACTGCTACTCGTTCGACATGCTCGGCGAGGCCGCGCTGACGGCCGCCGACGCGGACAGGTACTTCGACGCGTATCACCATGCGATCGACGCGCTCCGCGCGCGGGGGAGCGCGGACGGGGACGTCACGACGGCGCCGAGCATCTCGGTCAAGCTCTCGGCCCTGCATCCGCGCTACGAGCACGCGCAGGCGAGCCGCGCCGTGCCCGAGATCGCCGCGAGGCTCGAAGAGCTGGTGATTGCCGCGGCCGACGCGGGCTCCGCGGTGACGATCGACGCGGAGGAAGCCGACCGGCTCGAGCTGTCGCTCGCGGTGTTCGAGCGCGTGTTCAGGCGGCGCACCCTCGCGCACACGTCGGGCGCGTTCGGCATCGCCGTGCAGGCGTATCAGAAGCGCGCGTGGCCCGTGATCCGCTGGCTCGAGGAGCTCGGGCACGGCAAGCATCGCGTGATCCCGGTGCGTCTCGTGAAGGGAGCGTACTGGGATACCGAGATCAAGCGCGCGCAGCAGCTCGGTCTCGCCGGCTACCCGGTCTTCACGCGCAAGACGAGCACCGACGTCTCCTATCTCGCGTGCGCACGCGCGCTGCTGCACGAGAGCCCGCACCTCTATCCGCAGTTCGCGACGCACAACGCGCATACCGTCGCGTGGCTGATGCACGTCGGCGCGCGCGACCGCTTCGAGTTTCAGCGGCTGCACGGCATGGGCGAGGAGCTCTACGGCGAGCTCCTGAAGTCGTCGCACTTCGATCGCCCGGTGCGGGTCTATGCGCCGGTCGGGAGCCACGAGGACCTGCTGCCCTATCTCGTGCGGCGGCTCCTCGAGAACGGCGCGAACACGTCCTTCGTGAACCGCGTGACGCGGGCCGACGCGCCGATAGAGCAGGTCACGGCGGATCCGGTCGACGCGACGGAGCGGCGGCTCGGCGCGCTGCCTCATCCGAGGATTCCGCTGCCGGTCGCGATCTTCGGCCGGGAGCGCGCGAACGCCCGCGGCGTCAATCTCGCCGACGGTCTCGAGCTCAAGCGCCTCGCGTCGTCGCTCGCGCGCACGGCGCCCGGCACGTGGGAGGCGGCGCCGATCGTCGATGGGCAGCGGCGCGCGGGGCGGATCGTCGAGCAGCGCGATCCGGCGGACCGGAGGCGCGTCGTCGGACGCGTCGCGTGGGCGAGCGCGGACGACGCGCGCGACGCGCTCGCCGTCGCGCACGACGCATGGCGCGAGTGGAACGACGCGCGGGTCGACGTGCGCGCCTCCGTGCTCGAGCGCGCGGCCGACCGATTCGAAGCCGACGCGCCCGAGCTGATCGCGCGCTGCATCGCCGAGACCGGCAAGACGGTCGCGGACGCCGTCGCCGAGGTCCGCGAGGCGGTCGACTACCTGCGCTACTACGCGGCGGAGGCCCGCAAGCTTTTCACGGCGCCTGTCGTGCTGCCGGGTCCGACCGGCGAGCACAACGAGCTCAGGCTCGACGGCCGCGGCGTCTTCGTCTGCATCAGCCCTTGGAACTTCCCGCTCGCGATCTTCACAGGGCAGATCGCGGCCGCGCTCGTCGCCGGCAACACCGTGATTGCGAAGCCGGCCGAGCAGAGCGCGCTCGTCGCCGCGCGCGCGGTCGAGCTGCTCGCCGCGGCCGGGCTGCCGCGGGAGGTGCTGCAGTTCCTGCCCGGCGACGGGCCGGCGCTCGCGGAGGCGCTGCTGCCGGACGGCCGCGTCGCGGGCGTCGTGTTCACGGGCTCGGTCGAGACGGCCCGCGCGATCGACCGGATGCTCTCGGGCAGGGACGGCCCGCTCGCGACGCTGATCGCGGAGACCGGCGGCGTGAACGCGATGATCGTCGACAGCTCCGCGCTGCCCGAGCAGGTCGTGCGCGACGCGATCGTGTCGGCGTTCGACAGCGCCGGCCAGCGCTGCTCGGCGCTGAGGCTCCTGTGCCTGCAGGACGATACCGCCGGGCGCATCCTCGAGATGCTGCGCGGGCACATGGCCGAGCTCGTGATCGGCGATCCGGCGCTCCTCTCGACCGACGTCGGACCGGTCATCGACGAGGACGCGCGGCGGATGCTCGCAGCGCACGTCGACGCGCTCCGCGACCGCGTCCGCTTCCAGTGCCCGCTCGGTCCCGAGCACGAGCACGGCACCTTCTTCCCGCCGACGCTGATCGAGCTCGACCATGCGGGCGATCTGACGCGCGAGGTGTTCGGGCCGGTGCTGCATTACGTCCGCTACGCCGAGCATCGGCTCGACGACGTGATCGACGCGATCAACGCGACCGGCTACGGACTGACGCTCGGCGTGCACAGCCGGATCGACTCCGTCGCGAGGACGGTCGCGAAGCGGGCCCGCGTCGGCAACGTCTACGTGAACCGCAACACCATCGGCGCGCAGGTCGGCGTCCAGCCGTTCGGCGGCGTGGGACTCTCCGGGACCGGGCCCAAGGCCGGCGGGCCGCATTACCTGCCGAGGTTCGCGAGCGAGCAGACATATACCGTGAACACGATGGCGATCGGCGGCAATCCGACGCTGCTCTCGATGCAGGGCGACGATTGACGCGCGTCAGGAACTGACGCTCCGTGTCACCCGCATTGGACATAACGGCGCCGCGGCCGCGAATATCGCGCATCGGTAAGTGGTGGCATGGGATTTGCTCGATAGGGCCGGATATTTCGACGACCGGCACAAGAACGAACATGGACATCAGAGTGATGGACGAACGCTCGGTCCCGGCACCGTCGGAGCCGGACTATGTCCGGGTGCGAGTCTTTGCCGACCCCGAGCAGGACACGATGACCCTCGCGACGATCGAGCGGATCGTCTGCAAGCCGAACGAGAAGCGCTCGTGGCTCGCGCAGCGCGTGAAGAAGCTCGTCGAGAAGCAGCCGATGACGCGGGACGCGGCGCTCGGCTTCGCGCGGCTCTACGCGGCTCGGAAGCGGATCAAGCTCGTGCTGACCGCGGACGAGTCCGAGCGCGGCTCGAACTGACGACGCGGTCTCGAGCGCGGGCGACGACGCCGGCGAAACGCCGATCCGATCCGCCCGCAGCCGCGTTGCGCACCTCCCTGATCGGGCGTACAGTAACTGTATGCCCACCCACCCGCCGCACGAGCGGCCGCGCAAGGGGCGCGGCGCGACGCTGAATCTCGAAGGCCGCTTCGCGTCCTGCGAGCACACGCGGGACGACGACGGCTGGGGGTCTCTAGACGAGCCGCTGCCCCCGCTCGAAACCGTCGTGCAGCCGGAGGCCGCGCGCTCGATCGTGAGCCGCAACGATTCGCCGGACCTGCCGTTCACGCAGTCGATCAACCCGTACCGGGGATGCGAGCACGGCTGCGTCTATTGCTACGCGCGGCCGAGCCACGCGTACGTCGATCTGTCGCCCGGCCTCGATTTCGAGACGAAGCTGTTCTACAAGCGCGATGCCGCCGCACGCCTCGCCGAGACGTTCCGCAGGCGGGGCTATCGGCCGAGCCCGATCATGCTCGGCGCGAACACCGACGCGTACCAGCCGATCGAGCGCGAGCTGCGCGTCACGCGATCGATCCTCGAGGTCATGCGCGATTTCCGGCATCCGGTCGCGATCATCACGAAGAGCGCGCTCGTGCTGCGAGACGTCGACCTGCTCGCCGAGCTCGCAGCGGACGACCTCGTGCAGGTCACCGTCTCGATCACGACGCTCGATGCCGAGGTCAAGCGCACGCTCGAGCCGCGCGCGGCGGGCCCCGCCGCGCGGTTGCGCGCGGTGCGGGAGCTCCGCTCGGCCGGCGTGCCGACCGGCGTGATGATCGCGCCGGTCATCCCGGCGATCACCGACCACGAGATCGAGCGGATCGTCGCCGCCGCGGCGGACGCGGGCGCCGAGCGCGCCGGCTACGTGATGCTGCGCCTGCCGTACGAGGTCAAGACGCTGTTCCGCGCGTGGCTCGAGGCACACTACCCGCAGCGCGCCGCCCACGTGATGAGCCTCGTGCACGAGATGCGCGGCGGGCGCGACAACGATCCGCGTTTCGGCACTCGGATGCGCGGTGAAGGCGCGTACGCGGAGCTGATCGCGAGACGGTTCCGCGTCGCGTGCCGCAGGCACGGCCTGCCCCGCGCGGAAACGCGGACGCTCCGCACGGATCTGTTCGCGCCGCCGGCGCGGCGCGGCGATCAGCTCGACCTGCTCACGTGACGGCGTGAAGACCGCCGCGGCGCGGCTCGAGTCATTCGTCGTGGAGCTTCAGCCCGGGCCAGCGGCGCAGGCGCGGCGACTCGATGTCGAAGAGATCGAGCACGCGGCCGATGCTCTGGTCGACCATCGCGTCGATCGACTCGAGCTTCGCGTAGAACGCCGGCATCGGCGGGAAGACGATTCCGCCCAACTCGGTCACCGTGACCATGTTGCGCAGGTGCACGAGATGCAGCGGGCTTTCGCGGACCATCAGCACGACGCGGCGCCTCTCCTTGAACGCGACGTCCGCGGCGCGCGAGACGAGCGTGTCGGTCACGCCTGTCGCGACGGCGGCGAGCGTCTTCATCGAGCACGGCGCGATGATCATGCCGTGCGTGCGGAACGAGCCGCTCGCGATGCTCGCGCCGACGTCCCGCTCCGCGTGCACGACGTCGGCGAGGCGCTCGACGTCGCGGCGCGTCATGTCGAGCTCCGCGGCGATGGTCAGCGCAGCGGCCCGCGTGACGATCAGGTGCGTCTCGACGCCGTCGACCTCTTTGAGCGTCTCGAGCAGCCGCACGCCGTAGACCGCGCCGCTCGCGCCGGTCATCGCAATGACAATCCGCCGGATCACGTCCCCTCCGGGCCAAAATTGGGGTCAGAGCCCGTTTCAGTCTAAGCGACGTAATTGTGTCAGACACCTTTTCCGTGGAAATTCGTGTCAGACACCTTTTTCGACGAGGGGAATTGGGGTCAGAGCCCTTTTCCGAACTTTGCGGTAAGGGTATTTGGGGTCGAAGGGATTATTTTGGGGTCGGAGCCCTTTTTCAGGCGTTGCGGCAAGGGCAATTGGGATTAGATCAGAGCCTTTTCAGACTTTGCGGCAAAGCGTTTTCAGACTTTGCGGCAAAGCGAGACGAGGGAAATTGGGTCAGAGGCCTTTTCCACAAGCCCATTTTGCACAAGTCCATTTCCAGGCCTTTTCCAGGAGCCCTTTTCCGGCCCTTTTCCAGCCCTTTTTCAGAAGCACTTTTCCAGGAGCCCTTTTCGAGAAGCACTTTTCCAGAAGCACTTTTCCAGCCTCTTCCAGGAGCCCTTTCCAGCAGCCCTGTCCCCGCAGACCTTACCCCGGCGCCCTTTTCCGCCGTCCCTCTTTAGTGATTCAGATCAGACACCATTTTCGACTAACCACGACCCAGCGCTGACCGCGCTTTGCCGAACAACGCGTCTGTGACCCCGGGTCCCGTCTGACCCGCATCTCCGTTTTGTCGAAAAAAGGGCTCTGACCCCAATTTCCCGCTGACCCCAAATTCCTGCCGCATTGACAACGTCTCGCCCGGCATGGCTACATTCGGCCGCCGCCACAGCCGGAGCCCCCATGGACGAACTCGAGCTCGGGCCGGTCTGGCTCAGCCTCAAGCTCGCGAGCGCGACCGTCGTCGCGCTGCTCGTCGTCGCGACGCCGCTCGCGTGGTGGCTCGCGTTCACACGCGCGCGCTGGCGCGCCGCGGTCGAGGCCGTGGCGGCGCTGCCGCTCGTGCTGCCGCCGACGGTGCTCGGCTTCTACCTGCTGATTCTGCTCGGGCCGAGCGGCGCGATCGGCCGCTGGTGGGTCGAGCTCACGGACTCGACGCTGACGTTCTCGTTCACGGGGCTCGTCGTCGCATCGATCGTCTACTCGTTCCCGTTCGCCGTGCAGCCGCTACAGGGCGCGTTCGAGCGCATCGGCCGCGCGCCGCTCGAGGCGGCCGCGACGCTCGGCGCCTCACCGCTCGAGGCATTCTTCCGCGTCGCGTCGCCGATGGCGCTGCGCGGCTATGTCTCCGCGGTCGTGCTCGTATTCGCGCACACGCTCGGCGAGTTCGGCGTCGTGCTGATGGTCGGAGGCAGCATTCCGGGCGAGACCCGCGTCGTGTCGATCGCGGTCTACGAGCACGTCGAGACGCTCCAATACGGTCAGGCGCACGTGCTGTCGGCCGGCCTCCTCGTCTTCTCGTTCCTCGTGCTGCTCGCAGTGTACGTGATCAACCGCCGCATCCCGCTCGGCGCCGGATACGCCGTTGGCTGAGCTCGTCCTCGACGTCGCGCTCGAGCGCGGCAGCTTCGCGCTCGCGGTCCGCGAGACGATCGATCTCGCCGGCATCACCGCGCTGTTCGGGCCGAGCGGCTCGGGCAAGACGACGCTCCTCCGCATCATCAGCGGGCTCGAGACGGCCGCCGACGGCGACGTCACGTTCGACGGCGAGCGCTGGCAGGCGTCGGGCGTGCACGTGCCGCCGCACAAGCGGCGCGTCGGCTACGTGTTCCAGGACGGGCGGCTCTTCGCGCACCTGACCGTCGCGAAGAACCTGGCCTTCGGCTTCGGGCGGCGCGCGGAACGCGAGCGCGCGGCGATCCGCTTCGACGACGTCGTCGCCGCGCTCGACCTCGCCCCGCTCCTTTCGCGCAGGCCCGCGTCGCTGTCCGGCGGCGAGCAGCAGCGGGTCGCGATCGGCCGGGCGCTGCTCGCGGGCCCGCGGCTGCTCCTGATGGACGAGCCGATGTCGTCGCTCGACGTGCGCCGCAAGGCCGAGATCCTGCCTTACATCGAGCGGCTGCCGGAAGCGTTCGGGCTGCCCGTGCTCTACGTGACGCACAGCGTCGACGAGGTCGCGCGGCTCGCGTCGTCCGTCGTGCTCTTGAGCGATGGGCAGGTCGTCGGCCGCGGCCTGGTTGCCGAGATCCTCGAGCGGATCGACCTGTGGCCGGTCACCGGACGGCTCGACGCCGGCACGCTGGTCGAGACCGTCGTCGACGACGCGCGGGCCGGCATGGCGTCGCTCGTGCTCGGCCGGCAGCGGCTGCGCGTGCCGCTCGCGGGCACGCCCGTCGGCACGAAGATCAGGCTCCGCATCCTTGCGCGCGACGTCGCGATCGCGACCGAGAAGCCCCGCGCGATCAGCATCCGCAACGTGCTCGAGGCCGAGATCCTGAGCGTCGACTTCTACGGCCCCGTCTACGTCGAGCTGCTGCTCGACGTAGACGGCCGGCACCTGCGCTCGCGCATCACGCGCGAGGCGTTCGACGAGCTCGGGCTCGACGTCGGCCGGCGCGTCTACGCGCTGATCAAGAGCGTCGCGTTCGAGGATCGCGGAGTGGGGGACGCCGCGGGCGTGTAGGTTGCCTGGGGGAAGGGCCCCGACGATGTGTCAGACACCTTTTTCGGCCGAGGCCGAAAAAGGTGTCTGACACGTCACAGCCACACGCTACAGCCCTCGGGTCAGCTCGCCGAGGCTACGAATCACGCGCGCACGGCCGGCGGAAGGCTCACCGTACCGCGCGATCAGCACCGGGCGCAGCCCGGCCGCGGCTGCGCCGTCGTAATCGTCGACGAGCGTGTCGCCGACGTGCAGCACGCGCGCCGGATCGACGCGAAGCCGCGCGACCGCCTCGGCGAAGATCCGCGGATCCGGCTTCGCCGCGCCGACTTCCGCGGAGCAAAGGATCGCATCGAAGTATTCGGCGAGGCCGAGCTCCGTGCAGAAGTGCCCGAGCCCGCACGGCCAGTTGGAGACGATCGCGAGCGGGAAGCCTTCCGACCTGAGCGCGCCGAGAGACGCGGTGACATCGGAGAAGACCTCGAAGCTGTCCGGACCGAGCAGCTTCCACAGCGCATCGGCATGCAGCTCGGCCTCGTCGTCCCCGGCATCGATCTCGAGGTGTTCGAACAGGCGCTTCGCGAGCGTGATCCGTCGCGCGCGCCGCGCCTCCTTGGGCGCGGACGGCGCGCCGATCCGCTCGTAGCCCGCAAAGATCTCGTACAGGATCTCGTGGCGCCACGGCGCGCATTCGAAGCCGTGCGCGGCGAGGTAGTCCATCACGGCGCGGCCTCGGCCGTGACCCTCGCGATGGAACGCGAGCGTGTTGAAGAAATCGAACGTGACGGCGTCGATGCCGCGCAGCAGGCGGGCGAAGTCGGGGTTGGCCCCCTCCTTCGGTCCGTCCGCCGTGGGCGCCCTCGACGTGGTGCCGCCGAAAAGGGGCTCCGACCCCGATTTCACGTCGTGACGCGTGTCCGCCAACCGAGCGGCCGGGTTAACCGGTGAATCCGTACAGCCGGTGCGGGTTGTCGACCAGCACCTTCTGCTGCAAGGCTGGGTCCGGCATCATCAGCGGGATCAGATCGACGAGATCGCCGTCGTTCGGCATGTGCTTCTTGATGTTCGGGTGCGGCCAGTCCGTGCCCCACAGGATGCGGTCCGGCGCGACCTCGAGCAGCGCCTGCGCGAACGGCACCGCGTCGTGGAACGGCGGCCCCGCGGACGAGATCCGCTCCGCGCCGCAGATCTTGACCCAGCAGTTCTCCATGCGGGCCGTATCGAGCAGGATCTTGAACGGCTTCTGCTCGAGCCCGTCCTTCGTCGGCACGCGGCCCATGTGATCGATGATGAACGGAACCGGGAGCTTGCGCAGCAGGCCCTCGAACTCGAGCAGATCCTTCGCGTCGAAGTGCAGCACGACGTGCCAGCCGAGCGGCGCGATCCGGTGCACGAGCTCGTCGAACTCGTCGAGGTCGGGCGTGCCGCCCAGGTGCGCGACGAAGTTGAAGCGGATGCCGCGGATGCCGCCGTCGTGCAGACGCTCGAGCTCGGCGTCCGTGATCGAGCGGTCGACGTTCGCGACACCGCGATAGCGCCCGCCGCTTTGCGCGATCGCGTCGAGGATCACCGTGTTGTCCGTGCCGTGGCAGCTCGCGTTCACGAGCACCGCGCGCTCGAGGCCGAGTATCTTCTGCAGCTCGATGAAGCGCTCGAGCGGCGCGTCCGGCGGCGTATACGTGCGATCCGGCGCGTAAGGATACTTGTCGCCCGGCCCGAAGATATGGCAGTGCGCGTCGCACGCCTTCGGCGGCGCCTTGTACTTCGGCGTCTTCGTGTTCGGATCGGGCGGCCTGCAGAACGGGATCTCGCGCGCCTCGCTGCTCACTTCGCAGCCTCCTCGAGGCACTTCTCGAGGCGGTCGAGCGTGCGCATCGCCGGCAGCACCTGCGCGACGCTCGCGTTCGGCTCGCGCTTCTCGCGGATCGCGGCGATGAACTCGCGGTCCTGCAGCTCGATGCCGTTCATCGACACCGCGACGCCCGTGAGGTCGATCTGCTTGTCGTTGCCGTCGTAGAGATCGTCATAGCGCGCGATGTACGTGCCGTTGTCGCAGATGTAGCGGAAGAACGTGCCTTGCGGCCCCTCGTTGTTGAACGACAGCGCCAGCGTGCAGACAGCGCCGGACGGCGTCGTCATGCCGATGCTCATGTCCATCGCGATGCCGAGCTCGGGGTGCTTCGGACCCTCGAGCGCGAACACGTTCGACGGCGTCTCGCCCGTCTGGTAGTGGAAGAGATCGACCGTGTGGCACGCGTGATGCCACAGCAGGTGATCGGTCCAGCTGCGCGGCTTGCCCTCGAGGTTGATGTTCTTGCGGCGGAAGAAAAACGTCTGCACGACGAGGTGCTGTAGCTTCAGCTCG
The DNA here is from genome assembly GCA_036381515.1 of Gammaproteobacteria bacterium. Taxonomy (GTDB): domain Bacteria; phylum Pseudomonadota; class Gammaproteobacteria; order Steroidobacterales; family Rariloculaceae; genus ZC4RG20. The sequence goes on from DASVCR010000065.1 coordinate 127,190, forward strand.
CCGGCCTTGATGCGGTTGTGCACCCACTGATGTGAAGGATTGAAGCGGCGCGTGTGCCCCGCCATCGCGATGAGCCCCGTCTCCTTCTGGACCTTGTCGATCGCCTCGGCGTCCGCGAGCGAGTCGGCGATCGGGATCTCGATCTCGACGTGCTTGCCGGCACGCATCGTCTGGATCGCCTGCTTCGCGTGAATCTGGGTCGGCGACGTGATGATCGCCGCCTCGACGCCGGGCTGCGCGAGCGCCTCGTCGAGGTTCGTCGTCCAGTGCGGGATGCCGTAATCCTTCGCGACCTTTTCCGTCGACTCGGGGCTTCCGCCCGCGAGGCTCACCACCTCGACGCCCTCGATGTTCTTCAGCCCGTCGAGATGCTTCCGTCCGAATGCGCCCTGCCCGACGACGACGATCTTCATTCCATTCTCCTCGTTCTCAACCGCTGTACGTCCGTAAAACAGCCGCCGCGCCCGCCGTTGCGGCATGCGCAAGGGGAGCTGAACCGTGCTCGGGCGGGCGGGAGCCCCGTCTGGGGATCGATCGTAGTATGATCGATTCTACTTCATGACCGCGCGGCCTCCGCAAGCCGCGAACGTCTGCCGACGTTCCGCGCGGCCGCGCTCCTCGAGTACGCAACCGATCTCCGGAGGTAGGCGCTCCATGGCCGAAAGAGCACAGCACGTCGAAGCGGACACGGCCCCGAGGACCGATTTTTGGCTCACGATCGGCGGCGAGCGGGTCGCCGGCGAGGGGCGGCTCGACGTGATCAACCCGGCGACGGGCAGGGTCTTCGCGCACGCGCCCGCCGCGAGCCGCGCTCAGCTCGACGAGGCCGTGCGGGCCGCGCGGACTGCGTTCGAGTCGTGGCGGACCACGACGTACACGGATCGCGCGGAGCTCGTCCGCGCGTTCACGAAAAAGCTCCGCGAGCGCCAGAACGAGCTTGCCGAGCTCCTGACGCGCGAGCAGGGCAAGCCGCTGTCGCAGTCGATCGCAGAGATCGATCGCGGCGCGGCGCAGTCCGACGGCATGGTCACGATCGAGATCCCGGTCGAGACGCTGATCGACGATGCCGAGCGGCGCATCGAGCTCAAGTACCGGCCGCTCGGCGTCGTCGGCATCATCACGCCGTGGAACGCGCCGGTGAATCTGGCGCTGGGGCCCCTCGTGTCCGCGCTCTACACCGGCAACACGGTCGTGCTGAAGCCATCGCCGTACACACCGCTGACGACGCTCGAGCTCGGCGAGATCGCGCGGGAGATTTTCCCCGCGGGCGTCGTGAACGTCCTCGCGGGCGGCGACGATCTGGGCAAATGGATGACCGAGCATCCGGGCATCGACAAGATTTCGTTCACCGGGTCGGTCGAGACCGGCAAGAAGGTGGCCGCGGCCGCGGCGGCGACGTTGAAGCGCGTGACCCTCGAGCTCGGCGGCAACGATCCCGCGATCATCCTCGACGACGTCGATCCGAAGGCGATCGCGAAGAAGGTGTTCTTCGCGTCGTTCGTGAACAGCGGCCAGGTCTGCATGGCGATCAAGCGGATCTACGCGCACGAGAAGATTTACGACGCGCTTTGCGAGGCGCTGGTCGAGGAGGCGCGCAAAGCGAAGGTCGGCAACGGGCTCGATCCCGACACGCAGCTCGGCCCGATCCAGAACAAGATGCAGTACGACAAGGTGCGCGAGATCCTCGAGGACACGAAGAAGAGCGGCGCCCGGATCCTCTGCGGCGGCGAGGTCCCTGACGGCGAAGGCTACTTCATCCCGCCGACGCTCGTGACGGACATCGACGAGCGGAGCCGCCTCGTGCAGGAGGAGCAGTTCGGACCGATCGTGCCGATCCTGAAGTTCTCGGACGTCGAGGACGCGATAAGGCGCGCGAACGACACGCGCTACGGCCTGTCGGGGTCGGTCTGGACGAACGACCTCGAACGCGGCAAGGCAATCGCCGAGCGCCTCGAGGTCGGCACCGCCTGGGTCAACCAGCATCGCGCGACGAGCGCGTTCGTGCCGTTCGGCGGCGCGAAGGAGTCGGGCCTCGGCCGCCAGTACTCGATCGTCGGCTTGAAGGGCTATATGGAGCCCGAGGTCATCAGCATCGCGAAGAAGTAGCGCGATGTGTCAGACACCTTCTTCCAACGGAAAAAGGTGTCTGACACGATTGGGGCCGAAAACGGGTCAGAGCCCTTTTTCCGAACGCCGAAGACGGCGTCAGAGCCCTTTTTTCCGAACGGAGAACGGCTTAGTGACATTCCGGGCAGAGCCCTTTCCGCAGGACAACAAAGCTCAGCGACAAAAAGCTCAGCCACAAAAAGCTCGGAAAGGGCTCGGCTCCGGACCAAGGCTTCGACGCCGAGTTGTAGAAACTGGAAAAAAGGGCTCTGACCCCGATTTCAAAGGGCTCTGACCCCGATTTCGCCCGATGTGTCAGACACCTTTTTCCAACGGAAAAAGGTGTCTGACACAATTATCGGCGCAGCGTCTCGCCGACGAGGAACGCCATGATCAGCGCGCCCGCGAGGCCGATCGCCGCGGTGACGCCGCTCGCGAGCGCGAGCCCCGAAAGCTGCACGAGCGCGCCGGTCAGAAGCGGCGCGCCGCTCATGCCGACGTCGCCGATCAGCCGCCAGACGCCGAGGAACTCGCCGCGCCGCCCGCTCGCGACGGCAAGATCCGAGCCGATGACCATGACGACGCCGGTGCCGAGCCCGTTCGCGAGACCGAGCAGCAGCACGGCGCCGAGCAGCGAAACGTAGCCGTCCGCGAGCGGCAGCAGCGCGAGCCCGAGCACGAACAGCAGCATGCTCGGCAGCGCGCTCCACTTCCTGCCCCACCGGTCGATCAGCACGCCGACCGGATAGAACAGCGACATGTCGACCGCCGCCGACAGCGAGTACAGCACGCCGATCGAGCCGGGATCGAGCCCGATCGCCTCGCCGAACAGCGGCACGAGCAGCTGACGCGTCGCACGCATCAGCTGCAGCGCGAGGGCCGCCGTGCCCGCGGTCGCGAGCACGCGTCGATGCTCGCGAACCACGGCCGCAAGCCCGTCAAGCATCGAGCTCGCGCCCGCCTCGGTCTCGTCGGCGTGCCGCCCCGAGCGGGCGTACGCGAGGACGAACCCGGTCGCCGCCGCCGCGCACAGCGCGCCAACGAGGAACGCGATCGGGTAGCCCGCCAGGCTCGCGAGCAGGCCCCCGGCGGCCGGGCCGACGAACGCACCGACGCGCTGCAACCCCGCCATGCCCGTGATCGCGCGCCCGACCTCGTCGCTTGCGCAGACGTCCGTGATGTACGACTGCCGGCCGAGCACCCACGCCGCGTGGCCCGCCCCGAGCAACAGCGCCGCCGGGAAGAACGCCCAGAGCCCCGGCGCGGCGGCGAGCGAGAGCAGCCCGGCGAGCATCGCGGCGAGCCCGAAGATCAGGATCGGCCGGTCGCCGAAACGCGCGACGAGCGCGCCGGCCGGGAGGTCGAACGCGAGAAGCCCGAGGCCGCGCAAGCCCACGAGCAGCGCGGCGAGCGCCGCGTTCGCGCCCTGCTCGAGCGCGTAGAGCGGCAGCAGGATCATCGCCGCCTCCTGGCTCACCGCCATCAGCAGGGACGGCGCATAGACGGGCGCGAGCATGCGCCCGTACGGCTGCGGGAGCCGCAGACGGAAACGCGGCGGGATCACGGACGCAAAGGGGCCTTGCCCGGCGACACGCGGGCAGTCGATCGAGTGACACGCATCGCGATATTCTAGTGGCACACGATCAGCGAGGTGCGCAATGAGCGATACGGCGTCACGTGCCGCTCCCGTTCGACGAGCGGGCTGGTTGACCGCAGCGGGCGTGCTTGCGCTCATCGCCGGGCTCGTGATCGCCGCCCTCGCCCTTGCCGCGCCGCTCGGCGTCTGGCTCGGCGCCTGGGATTTCCGGACCGGCTTCAATCTGCTGTTCAACTACGCGAACGCGTGGGGTCACGTCGTCGCGCTCGTCGCCGCGCTGATCGGCGTCGTCCTGCTCGTGCTCGCGTTCGTGATCGGCGCACCCGACCGCTACCGCCCGGCGGCGCTCGCATTCGTCGGCGCCCTCGCCGCGTTCGTCGGGTACGCCGTGCCCGAGTCGTATCGACCGGACGAGGCCGTGCCCCCGATCCACGACATCTCGACCGATACCGAGGACCCGCCGCGCTTCGTCGCGGTGCTGCCGCTGCGCGCCGACGCGCCGAACACCGCGGAGTACGGCCGCACGCCCGACATGACGCCGGAACGGCTCGCGCAGCTGACGCGCGAGGCGTATCCGGATCTGACGACGGTCATGCTGCCGCTGCCGCCCGACCAGGCCTTCGAGCGGGCCCTCGCGGCCGTCGACGCGCTCGGCTGGGAGATCGTCGCGGCCGTTCCGGGCGAAGGACGCATCGAGGCCACCGACACGACGTTCTGGTTCCGCTTCAAGGACGACATCGTCGTGCGCATCCGCGCCGCCAACGGCGGATCGGAGATCGACGCCCGCTCGGTTTCGCGGGTGGGCGTCGGGGATGCGGGCACGAACGCCCGGCGTCTGCGCGGGTTCTTCGCCGCGCTGACCGAAGGGGCGTGACGACGGCACGCAGCGATCGGAGCGTCTCCGATCGTTCACGGCGGCGCTACATCGAGACCGTCCGCCGTGACTACGCCCGCCTCGCCGACGACTACGAGCGCCGCTGGCACACGTTCAACGCCGTCGTGCGCGAATGGGTGCTCGCCCGCTGGCCCGACGGGCTCACCGCGAATGCGCGAGTGCTCGATCTCGGCTGCGGGACCGGCGCGTTCCTCGCCGCGATCGCCGCGCGTGATCCCGAGCTCGAGCTCGTCGGCCTCGACCTGACGCCGGCGCTCCTCGCCGAGGCGCGCCGGCGCGTGCCGAGCGCGCGGCTGATCGAAGGCGACGCCGAGGCTCCGCCGTTCAACGACGGCACGTTCGACGTCGTCTGCTCGCTGAACGTGCTTCACCACCTGCACGATCGCCCGGGTCACGTCGCCGTGCTCGCCCGGCTCTGCCGCCCGGGCGGCACGATGTTCTTGTGCACGTTCGCCGGCGGACGCTCGCTCGGGATGCGTGCCGTCGATCTCTGGCTCGAGTGGCGCCACCCGGGCTGGCGGGGGATGGTGTCCCCCGCGGAGGTCGAGCGGATGCTCGCTCGCGACGGGCACGTCGAGGTTCGCGACCGCGGCGAGCGCGCCGCGGGATTCTGGCGGCTGCAGCTCTTTCGTCTGGAGCGCCGTCCGTAGACGCGAATGGAACGGATCGCGGCGCTCGTCGCGCTCCGCCGAACGGCGTCGCGGCAAGCCCTCCGCGGCGGGGATTTATCGAGAGGACGACGTCCGTGCTGCGCGCTCTTGCCGATGCTGCGCGAGCCAATAGGCGGCGACGAGCGTCTTCAGATCCGTGATGTCGCCGCGGCGCGCGCGATCGATGAACTCGTCCGCAGGCAGCACGACCGTCAGAATATCCTCCTGCTCGTCGGGGTTGCCGTGCACGCCGCCGGCGCCCCCCGTGTCGACGCTGCCGAATACGATGACGATTCTTTCGGACGTGCCGCCCGAGCTGACGTAAGCCCCCGGGTGGATCACTCGCGGGTCGCGCAGCTCGAGGCCCGTCTCCTCCTTGATCTCGCGCACGGCCGCATCGAGCGGCGACTCGCCTTTCGCGATCACACCGGCCGCCAGGTTGTCCGTGAACGGGTAGTCCCCGGCGACGAGAATTCCCGGCCTGAACTCGTTCACGAGCACGACCTCGTCCCGGGACGCGTCGTAGCCGAGCACGGCAACCGAATCGCCGCGTTCCATCACGTCGCGGACCAACGTCTGGACGCCTCCGTCGTGCCGCTCGACCTCGATCTCGTAGCGGTTGACGTCGAAGAAGCCCGCGTAGAGCGGTGTCACGCGATTTACCGTAACGCGGAGTCTGCGGTGGGTCACACTCTCCTCCTCGTTCGCGCAAGCGAGGACTGCGCGCCCTGCGGAGTTAGGTAAGGATAAGCAGCTTCGGGGCCTGGGCCGCGACCCGGGCACCGAACCCATTGCGGGCGGCCGTTCCGGACGCTGCGAAAGCGCAGTGGCGGGCGATGCGCGAGTGCACCGGCATTGTCGTGCAGAACGGCGGCGAGGTCTACCCGTATCCGAGAATAGTGGCGGCCCTCGTTTGCCGGTCCCGCCGGGCGCGCGCCTCGTCGCCTGATTCGGCCGGCTCGGGTATCCTTGCGGAAAAGGACACCAAATCGATCCTGCCACCCGGGGGAAAACATGTTGCTCAGGCCGCTCGGATTTGCCGTGGCCGCGGTCGCGGTCACCGTCGTTGCGACTTCGGCGCTCGCCCAGCGCGGGCGCGGTATCCCCGTCCCGCCTCTGCCGGACGGACCTCTCGAATACCAGACGGCCGAGATGCCGATCCGCGTCACGGTGCTCGCCCGCGGCCTCGAGAACCCGTGGAGTCTCGCCTTCCTTCCGGACGAATCGATACTGATCACTGAACGGGCCGGGAGGCTGCGCCACTTCCGCAACGGCGAGCTTTCCGATCCGATCCCAGGCATGCCTGCCGTCGTGACCGACAACTTCATCAGCGGTTTGCACGATATCAAGCTGCACCCGGACTTCGAACGGAACAATCTCGTCTATTTCGTCTATAACAAAGCGGCCGAAGGTTCGGGCACTCGCGGAGGCAGAGTCCTGACGGTCGCCCGCGGCGTCTTCGACGGCCGCGCGCTGACCGATGTCGAGGACATCATCACCGTCGACGGCGCGAGCACCGTGTCGCGCATGCTTTTCCTGCCGGACGGCACGCTCCTCGTCAGCACGTGGGGCGAGCCCGGAGAGATGGCGCAGGACACGAACGGCCTGAGCGGCAAGATCCTGCGCTACAACGACGACGGCACCATTCCCGCCGACAATCCGTTCGTCGGCGTCGACGGCTACCGTCCGGAGATCTACACCCTCGGCCACCGCACGCCGGAGAGCCTCGTCTGGTACAACGACCAGATCTGGGAGAGCGAGATGGGGCCGAACGGGGGCGACGAGGTCAACGTCATCGTGCCCGGCGGCAACTACGGCTGGCCATACGTCAGCCTCGGGCGCTCGTATGCGGGGCCCTTCCAGCCCGACAAGTTCCATCGCGAAGGGATGATCGATCCCGTCGTCTCATGGGTGCCGTCGATCTCGGTGACCGGCATGACGTTCTACACCGGCGATCGGCTTGCCGCGTGGAAGGGCAATCTGTTCATCGGCGGCGTGCGCTACGGTGAAATCCCGGGTACGGGCCGTCTGCAGCGGATCGTCTTCAACGAGAACATGGAAGAGCTTCGGCGCGAGTCGCTGCTCGAGGACCTGCGGCACCGCATCCGCGACGTGCGCCAGGGACCGGACGGTCTGCTCTACGTGATCACGGACGAACGCGAAGGCGCGCTGCTCAGGATCGAGCCGGCAGGCTGACCGCCGGCTCGGGAGCCCGGCTCGCCGCGGCGGTCGCGAGCCGCGGGTGCGCCTCGGCATCGATCGTCGCGACGCGCGGCGTTCGGGGCACCGCAGGCCTCGAGCGGCGCTGGAGGCCTCACGGCCCCGAACACCATCGGCCCCGCGGAAGTCGCGGGGCCGAACCCTAGCGACGACGGCAACGGCGAGCCATGTCGGGCCGCTCTATCTGCTTTGGTTCATCAGCTCCGCTCTGTTTCGAGACTCTTCCAATGAGGGCACGGACCACTCTGCACGCTGCTCGTCCGTAACGGCGTCCGGGTCGACCTCGTACAGGACCCATTTGCCTTCGTCGTCCCTGACGTATTGAGTGCCGTACCACTGGGGCTGTCCGGACCGCACCATCAGCCGATCCCAGGAGGCCGCCACCAGCCACCTCGCAGGCGCGGAACTGCCGAGAGTCGACGAGATCGTCGCGAACGCATGCGCCAGCCGAATGTCGTCAGCGGGCTCCCCATGATGAAAGATCATCGCCGCGTTGTAGTAGTCCTGCGCCGTCCGGATTTCGCCCGCCTCGAGAAGCGACATCACTGCCTTGCGACGTTCTTCGTCCTGCTTGCGCAGCTCCTCCCAATCGATAGTGGGACCGCGACGAGCGGCCTGATCCTCGGCAAACATGCGTGCCAGCTCGGCGTTGTTCTGTGCAAAGGCAAGCGAAGACGCAAGGAGCAGAGCTGCGAGCGCGGATATCGCGCGCCTCATACGGCATTTCTCCACGGTTATGTCGCCTCCTTATGCGGCGTCCTCCATCGCTTCCCGAATCTTCGAGGCCAGCGCCGAGCACTCGCTCTCGTCGAGCGTCTTCCGCGGCATCTCAACCAACGACGTCGTCCAGATCGGAGCACCCCAGCGACCGTCGTTCTTGTACCGCGGAACGATATGCCAGTGCAGGTGCGGCATGACGTTACCGAGGCTTTCCACGTTCATGTGATCGGGCCGAAACGCTCGATATATCGCACTCTCGGCCGCTCGAAGATCGCGAGCCATCGCGACCCACTGCTCCTCCGAGAGCTGGTCGATGCGTGTAACGTGCCCCAGGTCGCAGATCAGGACGCAGTGGCCTCGATACGTCTGGTTTCGCTCGAGGTACAACGATGATGCCGACAGCCTTTTCACGAAATAGACGAACTCGTTGTAATCGGGCCGCGGATAGTCCATCGGGCATTTCGCACGCCCGGACGCGAGGTCGTCCCAGATTTCGGAAGCCATCGTTCTATTCCCTGCCTCGTAATCGTCTTCCTGCTGCTCGTCTTCGGCTCGCTTCGTCGCGGGCTTCCGGCGCTCGTTCGGTGTCTGCGGATTCGGTTGGGTTCTCATACGAGGCACCACGACAGGATACGCTCGGCTAGTTCGATACCCTCGACCAGTTTCCGACGACGGTGGTCTCGAACGGCTCCTCGGAACCGGCAGGCCGAACCTCGATCTCCATGCGGAGCGCATCCCCGCTCAGCCTGAAATGCTCCCGCGCCCCCATCACCGTGCCTTCCGGACCCGTCTGCTCCAGCTCCTGCACCCAGGCGCCATTGCCCTGTTCATCCGGCCCTTCGACGATGCGGAGTCGATACTCGACTCCGCCCTGCCCTCCCGTTCGATTCCACCAGCGCACGCGATAGCGGCCATCCGTCTCGTACGTCGCAATCTCCAGCGTCTCCGAGCTCCATGTCGCCGAGTCCAGTCCGTCCTCGCTCGTGACGACGAACGTGAAATCGTCATCGACGTCGAACTCGTTGCCGCTCCCATCCGTTCCGCTGATTTTCCCTGACCAGTGCCCCACCATCGCGCGACGCATGGAGGCGAGGGAATCGGTGAACTCGTCCGCTACGGCCGGTGCCAGCAGGCCGGCCGTGATCGACGCCCCGACCGCAATCGATAGTAGCTTCGTCCCGCGCATGCTCCCTCCTCGCTCGCAAACGCGTTCTCGTGCGGTATCCCGTGCCATGCGAATTGCCGGCCTTCGCTGATGTGGTCTTCGCACCACCGGCCGCTGCGCGGCCGGCGATACTCTTTCACTCGGCCGACAACACTCCGAATGCGCGTGCAAGCAGCGAAGGATCGCAGCTTTCGGGACCGGCAAACAGGCACAGCCAGTCGTTGTTGTGCAGAAACACGGACAACCCTCTTACGTCCCGGAGGCCGCGAAAGTCCGCAGTGAGAAATCCGAGGTTCCCAAACTCGAAACGCGCTTTGTCGAGCACGACGACGAGCCGACTTCCGCCGGTATCGAGTGTCAGGAGCTGCGGAGAGACGCGCAGCAAAGTCGCGGTCCCGGTCTGCATGACGCCGGCACCGGACCGGAAATAGCCGAATCCAAGCTTCGCCCCGTCGGCCCGCCATCCCTCCAGCATCGCTCGCGCGTCTGCCTCGTCGACGGGCGCGCAGAGCCGAGACCAATCGTCGATCGCCAAACGTGCTGCAGACATTCGAGCCTCCTTAACGCATCACGGTCGACGCAATCCGGCCGCCCCGCAACGTCGCCTGGTGCACGCAAGACCCCCCACGACGGTCTACTCGTCCGGCACCTCGGAATCGGCTTCCCCGGCCGGCTCGGCGGAATCCGCCGGCTCGCCGTCTTTGTCGTCGGGCTCCGTCTCTTCCGCAAAGAACTTCGGCAACTGTCTCAGCACGGCGTCGATGCTCGTGCCGCCGAGCCGGTTCAGGTCCTCGCTCGTTCCGACGCTCGTCTCGCTCGGGCTCGCGGAGTCGTGTCTCGTCGGCCTCGGCGGGTCGACGCACGGGTCGCACAGCGATTCCTGCGACACGCCTTTCGGGGACACGATCAGGGCTACCGCCGCAATTGCGATGATCGCTCGCCACATCCGAGGTCCTCCCGACTTCGCGCACATGCCGCGGACGGTTTTTCCAATCCTAACAGGCTGCCGCGACCCGTGTCGCGCCCGCGGCCTGCAGGCGCCTTGTCGGGCGGATACGCGTTCATCACGCAGCATGGCGCCTGATGCGCTCCACGAAGACCGCGATGTCCCTCTTGTACAGCTCGCCGTCGTACCCGTCCCTCGTCCATCAGGCGCCCGGTGTCGCCGTTCCGGCGAGAGCTTGCGAAAAGTGCGATCGCGGTCGACACGGAAGTCCGCTCGACACCGAGACGTTATGGAGACCAACAGCAATTCTGCCACGGCGGCATCGCCGCTGTCCGCAGGCGTCGAGGCTCGGAGAACGGTTCGTGGATGAGTCGAAGTGCGGGCGGCGAGCACCGCCGCACGCCGATCGGGGCAGCGCCCTCTGCCCGCCGTCACGAAGCCGAACCGCCGCGTCGGGAATTAGGCAGGCTGCCCGCCGTGCACCGCAGCCTAGCTCGCTCACAAGACTTTTATTGTCCGCAGTGCACGCGGGCGAGGCGTATCCTAGCGAATCTCCACCCGGCGAAGCGCGACCGCGGTCACGGAACGGACATTCGCCGTTGGGCTACCGCAGCACGGCCGCGATCGAATCCGCGACATAATCCACGTTCGCCTCGTTGATCCCAGCGACGTTGATGCGGCTCGACTCGATCATGTACACGTGAAAACGCTCCCGGAGCGCGACGACGCGCTCCCGGTCGATGCCGAGAAACGAGAACATGCCGCGCTCGTTAGCGATGAACGAGAAATCGATCGGCGTCGCCCGCTCGGCGAGCTTGTCGACGAGCAGAAGCCGAAGCTCGTTCAACCGCGTCCTGATCTCGCCAACCTCCCGCTCCCACAGCGCCCGAAGCTCCGCGTCGCCGAGAATTCGCGCGACGATTGCGGCGCCGTGGTCGGGCGGCATCGAGTAGATCCCGCGCGCTACGTTCGCCGCATGGCTCGCGACGCCCTTCGCGCTCTCCGCGTTTGCGGCGACGACGCTGACCGAGCCGACCCGCTCGCGGTAAAGCCCGAAGTTCTTCGAGCAGCTCGAGACGACGACGGCCTCCGGCACCCGCTCGCTCATCAGGCGCACGCCGTATGCGTCCTCGTCGATCCCCTCCGCAAACCCCTGATACGCGAGATCGACGAACGGCACGATGCCGCGCCGCTCGCAAATCTCGGCGAGCACGTGCCACTCGTCGGGCTTCAGGTCCGCGCCGCACGGGTTGTGACAGCAGCCGTGCAGCAGCAGAAGATCGCCCGCCGGGATCTTCTCCACCGCGTCGACCATCCGCCCGAAGTCGATGCGGTGAGCACCGTGGTCGTAATACGGATACGTCGCGATCTCGAGCCCGGAGAGCGTCAGCAGCGGGATGTGGTTCGGCCACGAGGGCTCGCTGATGTGCACCCTCGCCGCCGGCTTCGCGCGCCGAACCAGGTGGGCGGCGACGCAAAGCGCGCCGCTGCCGCCCGGCGTCTGCAGCGTCACGACCCGCCCGTCGGCGACGGCCGAATGCCCCGGGCCGAACAGCAAGGATTCGATGCCGCGGTTGAACCCGGGATTGCCGGCGATCGCGACATACGTCTTCGTGTCCTCGCTCTCGAGCAGCTCGCGCTCTGCACGCTTGACGCTTTCGAGGATCGGCGTCCTGCCGCGCTCGTCCTGATACACGCCGACCGAAAGATCGATCTTCCGCGGATCGGGATCGGCGCGAAAGAGCGCCATCATCCCGAGGATCGCGTCGGGCGGCAGCGGCTTCAGGGATTCGAACATCGCCGCGGCGCTCACGCGAGCCCGAGCAGCCGCTCGGCGTTGCCGTGATAGATCTTGTGCCGGTCCTCGTCCGACAGATCCATCGCGTCGATGCACCTGATCGTCTCGCGGATATACATCGGCCCCCGCTCCGGATCGAACGGCGCGTCCGACGAGAACAGCACGTGGTCGGCCCCGAAGAACGCAAGCGCGCATTCGATCGCGGACCGCGACCCGAACGTCGCCGTGTCCGCGTAGAAATCGCGGAAGTAGTCGATCGGCCGCCGCTTCAGCTCCTTCAACAGCGAACGGTAGTCGACGCTGCTCGTCCGCGCCCCGAGCTGATC